>DGEO01000044.1:8909-19676 GCA_002385985.1 Anaerolineaceae bacterium UBA3924
TGCGCCTTCGGCGGCAAGGACCTGTGCACCCTGTTCATCACCACGGCAGCCAGCAGCGCCCGCAGCCCGCTGGATGGTGCGCTGTTTCAACTGGTCGGGGATATCAAGGGGCTGGAACCGCCCACCTTCATCGCCTGATCGCAGATAAGCCAGTAGAAACACCCGGGCATGTAATCCCTGCCCGGGCGTTTTTTCATGTCATTTGGAAAACCTTATTGGTGTTATCCAGACCCTTTTAATATCCAGGGTCAGTCCTTTACACCCTTAGGGAGCCCCCCCATTGTTTGAACAACCTTAAAAAGCTAATGTGAAATTGAAAATACTGGAAGGAAAGGAGGTGACCCGAGAAAATCATTTACTCCGGTATGAGACATTGTGAGTTGGAAGAAGAGGTAGCTATGTCAAGCGTTGATGTTCTCCTACCCGCCGGAAATCACCTCGAATCGCTGATCATGACCCTCAGCGGTATCGCCACGCAGAGCCTGAACTGCTTCAGGCTGATTGTCGCCGATGGTGGCGAGACGCCGGCCCGGAACTCGAGCGCCATCCAATCGCTGGTTGAAATTTTCCAGGTCCGCTGCGAAACAGTCGACTGGTTTCATCGCCGGGACAATCACGGCATCGCTGAGCAGAAGGACTTCCTGCTAGGCCATGCGACCGGTGACTACGTGCTCTTTATCGATGACAACGTCCTGATGGAACCCTGGGTGCTGCGTACCCTGGTAGAGTCTATTGAAAAAGACCAGAGTGGATTCGTCGGTGCATTTCCCACCTCGCTGGCCTATGTTGATGACCTTCGCCCGCATCAGCAGGCCATCGAACTCTGGGATGATGAAATCCGCCCGGAGACCATCAAACCGGGTTCCCGGGAATGGAGCCGGGGCGAGCTGCATCAGGGAGCCAACGCCTACCATGTCGCTCAGCGCATCCCGCCCGGAGAGATCCGTCAGTTCAAGGTCGCCTGGATCGAAGGCTGCGTGCTGTACGACCGCCGCAAGCTCCAGGATACTGGCGGCTTCGGATTCTGGGGCCTGCTCAAGCCGGAGCATTACGGTGAAGAGCGGCTGGTGCAGAACCTGCTGATGTGCCACTGGGGCGGCAGCGGGATCATCCCGTCTGGGACCTACCGGGCTTCTCCCGCGGAACCGCATCCCGCAGAGGATGCACCGAACGCGCTCGACCTGCTGGATGAAATCCTGGGAAGAGAAGGATCTGGAAAGACTGGTGAGCGGGGTGTTCTCACCTTCTCATCAGGGCACTGACTGGCATCCGGCAGTCAAGAAAATGCCAGCGGTTGATCCGCTGGCATTTTGATTCTCCAGGCTTACCGTCCGGCCAGCCGGAAGGCCGTCCGCTCTTCCGTCCGGTCAGTCGCCGGGGGAGGTTCCGGGGACAGGGCGGAAATTTCCGCCCGCAGTTCCGGTGTCATGGGAATATCGACCGATCGCAGCGAGTCTTCCAGCTGCTCGACGTTTCGCGCCCCGATGATGGGAGCAGTCACCGCGGGGTGGCTGCCCACCCATGCGACCGCCAGCGAGGCCGGATGGTAGCCCCGTTCCCGGGCGAAAGCGGTGAAGCGTTCCGCCACCTCGTGCATCAGCGGTTCACCGTAGCGGGTCTGGTACATCTTGTTCGTCACCAGCCTGCCGGACTCCGGCGGCCGGTCCATGCCGTACTTCCCGGTCAGCAGACCGCCGCCCAGCGGGCTGTACGGGATAACCGCCAGGTTTTCGGCCTGCGCCATGGGTAGAATTTCCACTTCCGCCTGCCGCTTCACCAGGTTGTACATCGGCTGCAGCACGCTGAACGCTTCCCAGCCGTGCAGCGCCGAAAGGCCCAGCGCCTTTTCCACCTGCCAGGCGGCAAAATTGCTGGCGCCCAGATACAGCACCTTACCCTGCCGCACCAGGTCGTTGAGCGTGCTGAGCGTTTCCGCCAGATCTGTGTACTCGTCGAAGCGATGGATAAACAGGATGTCCACAAAATCGGTCTGCAGCCGGCGCAGGCTGGCCTCCAGGGCAAGTCGGAGGTGTCTTCTCGACGCGCCGCGGTCGTTGACGCCCTCGCCCATGGGGAAATAGGCTTTGGTGGTGATGACCACCTGATCGCGTTCATCGTGGATCAGCCGGCCGAGGATTTCCTCTGCCATACCGCGCTGGTACATATTGGCGCAGTCGAAGAAGTTGATGCCTGCTTCCCGGCAGCGGTGGTAAAGCGCGGCAGAGGTTTCCTCGTCCGCATCCCCTCCGAAGGACATGGTTCCAAAACACAGCTGGGAGACTTTAACCCCGGTTTTCCCCAAGAATCGATATTCCATGGCATTCTCCTTTCCCGTACCAATTATACCGGCCGGACACGTGGGACGAATGGTTATGATGCTGCGACCATTCTAACCGCATGAATAAGGCTTGAATCCGGGCTGCGAATGTGCAATAATCAATTAGCTCGTTTGCTGGGTGCCCCCCTCACCTAGCTTACGAGCTTACTTTTATCCAGTGGTCATTGTCCGCATTTTCTGTGTCGTCGGGCAGAAAACACCAATCATACATAGACAGGATGATCACTTCTTCAGGCAAATCCTCAACCCCACCCCCATCCATGAGGCTAACTATCGCTCTTTTCGCGGTGTGGCTGGCGGCTGCCTGCTCCCCTGTACCCGCTAACCTTACAACACAATCACCGGTTGATACCCGAACACAAACACCGCCGGTTATGGAGACCCGGCTGACCGCCACAGCCACCACTGCGGTGACGCCGGATCCGCCCATCGAAACGCCGGTGCCAACCCCTACACCCACACCCACGCCGGAACCTGACTACTGCCGGAAGCCCGAAGAGGATTACACCCTTGTCCAGCACTACGGTTTCCTTCTCAACCGGCGCACCCTGTCAATGCTGGAGTACGCCGCGGAGCTGTACAGCGGGGAGATCGACGTCGCCGGCGCGGCGATCACCCAGGGATCCTACACAGATGCCGTCTCAGCCAGCTTTGGCACGCATGCCGGCGGAGGAGCCGTTGACCTGTCCGTGATCCAACCGGGCACCTGGAAGGTCCTTTATGCCGAAATCGAACCGCTGGTCCTGGCGTTGCGGCAGGCTGGCTTTGCCGCCTGGCTGCGCGATCTGGATGAACTATATCCCGGCTCGCCCATCCACATCCACGCGATTGCTATTGGCGACCGGCATCTCTCACCGGCCGCCGAGAACCAACTGACCGGCGCCTCCGGCTACTTCCGCGGGTATGACGGACTGCCGCGTGAAAACGGCATCCCGGTGGCGGATCGTCACGGCGGCCCAATCATCTGCGATTGGATGCTGGAGGTCGGTTATGCGGACCTGCGCTCCACATTGACCCCGGAGCCGGTGACGCAGGATTGATCGTCGTAACTGTTCACGGGAGGAGAGCGAGCACGTCCAGCGGGTTGAGCAGCGCGAACTGCCCGCCGACCCGCCAGGCACAATAAGCCGCCATCTCTTCACCCGTGGCGGAATTGTCGTAGTGTGCCATGGAGGCGATTTTTGCCCCCGGCGGGCCGTAGCGAATCTCGATGTGCAGGTGCGGGTTAAGCGCATTGCCGCTCTGCCCGATATGCCCGACCTGCTCTCCGCAGGTAACCGCATCGCCGACCTGATTCACAGGCACTTCCTGCAGGTGAGCATACAGGGTGTAGACCGAAAACGGCCCGTCCGGCGGTTCATCCTCGGCCGGCGGGCAGCTCAGCGTGGGATAGAACTCAAGCGCCGGCAGGGTCGACGGTACGATCGCCCTGATCTCTTCCGGAAGATCTTCCCGGCGTGTCTCAACCAGCAGCGCATTCCCGTAAGGGAAGCGGTCTGCCCAGACCCCGGCGACTGTACCCGCCAGCACCGCCTGCACCGGCTTACCGGGCACGGCGTACCCGTTGGCGGGGTCATATTCCGACAGGTCGATCCCCTGGTGCGGGTCGTCCGACCCGAACGGTGGCGGGCTGAAAGGATTGGAGATGTGCTCCCGAAGCGCGGCCTGATCCCAGTCGGAAAACGGCGAGCACACCGGCGCTTCCGGTTCATTTGTCGGCGTTGGCGAAGGCTCAGCCACCGGTGCGGTTTCAGCCGGGAGTGGTGTGACGGTCTCCGCTTCGGACAAATCGGCTTTTGGTGGAGGGGATTCCAGCTGGCCTGAGATGACCGGTCCGGCGGGCTGGCAGGCAGCCGTCAGAATAAGAATGCAGGGGAGCAGCGCACAAATCAATCGGGTCATGGGCTGTACCGATTGTACTTCAGCCTGGCATTTTTCGCATTTCCCATTCATTCGCGAAAATTGCGTGCAATTTCTCGCCAGGCATGTTACATTATTGATATACCCGGTTAACGGTTGGTAAATACTGGAACTTGTCCGGCTCGCGGAGCGTCTTATTATTGCACTCATTTATGTCCTCAAGGAGCGCCCATCATGAAAGCCCGATGCTGGAGTATCTTATCCTGGGTGATCATCCTATCACTTGCCCTCGCGTCCTGCAGTGTGTTCGCCCCATCACCGGACGGGTTATCCGATGCAGACCGCCAGCAGACCGCAGTGATGGAGACCATTCAGGCCCGCCTGACCGAACAGGTGATTGAAACCGTCGTCGCGCAGGCCACTCAGGCGGCGCAGTCGACCCAGCCTCCGCCAGCCACAGCCACCGCGACGACCACGCCCGAATCGGTCGTGCTGCCGCCCACTGCCGGCCCAACCCAGACTTCCGTCATCCCGACCCGGACGCCGGTTGTGCCCACCCGCACGCCGACCTCGGTCCCGACCGTGCCAGCCAGCACGATCGCCCCACCGGCAGACCGGATGGAGTTCGTCAAGGATGTCACCATCCCGGACGGGACCGTGTTGACCTCAGGCTCCAAATTCACCAAGACCTGGCGCATCAAGAACACCGGTACCTCCACATGGACCACTTCTTACCAGCTGGTGTTCTACTCCGGCAATGCCATGGGCGGGAAAGCCGCATACAACCTGCCGGCATCCGTCAAGCCCGGTGAGATGCTGGATCTGTCCATCGAACTGACCGCTCCAGCTACAGCTGGTTCGTTCAAAGGCCTGTGGTACCTGCGCAACCCCAGCGGTGTCAACTTCGGGTACGGCTCCAACGGAAACGAGGCGTTGGTGGTGTCCATTCAGGTGACTGCTTACAGCAGCGAAACCGTTCCCGCCAGCATATACCCGTATGACTTCACCGCCAGCCTGTGCTCTGCCCGCTGGCTGCACAGCTTCGACAAGATCAGTCTGCCCTGCACCGGCTACGACACCCTGCAGCAGACCTGGGCCGCGGTGACCAGCAAGCCGAAGTTCGAGACCGGTCGTGAGGACGATGAGCGCACTATCTGGATCCACCTGGAAGCTGAAAAAGAGGGCTGGCTGCAGGGTGTGTTCACTCCCTACCGCGTCCAGACGAACGACCACTTCACCGGCTGGATTGGCTGCATGTACAACAGCAAGGACTGCGATGTGGTCTTCAGCCTGGATTACCAGATCGGTAACAACAAGCCGGTGAATATCAAGAAGTGGGAGGAGAAGTACGACGAGAAGATCGTCAAAGTGGACATCGACCTGTCCTTCCTGGCCGGTCAGGATGTCAAGTTCCTTCTGGGAGTAACCAACAAAGGCGGCTCGGCAGTGGATGCCTTCTGGTTCGTTCCGGCGATCCGCAATTTCCCGCCACCTCCCACTGCTACCCCGACTGTAACCTCCTCTCCTACGGCAACAGCGACGATTACTACCTCGCCGACAGCTAAACCGACGGCAACCGCCACGTTGACTCCCTCTGCTACCGTCACCCCATCATCGACGCCTTCCCCCACTGTCACCCCGACGTGGACGCCGACTCAAACACCCACCGCACTTCCGACTGAAACGCATGAGGGTTCCTAGCAGCCGGTGAGTAACAAAGGCGAACCTTGGGATAGATCAACAAGAAGATAGCATAGTGGATAAAGATAATGCAGGGCGACCATAGGTCGCCCTGCTTGTATTGCCTGTATTGTGATCATTGTCAGCTTCCCGCCGATTCTTCCGCCCGGCGCTGATTGGCCTGGCGCAGGGCAGGCGCCAGCACCCGCTTGCTGAACACGAACAGCGCGGCCATCAGCGGGATGGCGACGAGAGCGCCCATGACCCCGCCGATTGCGCCGCCAGCGATCACTGCGATCAGAACCAGCAGCGAAGGCATATCCGTCTGGCTGCGCATGATAAACGGCACCAGAATATTGTTTTCCAGCTGCTGCACAGCAAAGCCAAATACCAGCGTAATCAATGCCGTGGTTGGTGATACGAAGAAAGCCACCAGGCTGTACGTGACTGTCGCAATAACCGGCCCGATGGTGGGAATGATTTCCAGCAGGCCGGCGACGATGCTCAACACCAGCGGGAACGGTACACCGATGATCAGCAGCCCAATGTAGGTCAGCACGGCCACAGCCGCCCCGTTGATCGCTGAGCCGCGCATAAAACCGCCCATCGCCCGGCCCATTTCGGTCAGTATGGAATTGACCTCATTCTTTTCCGAATCCGCAAACAGCGACAGGAAGAACGCCTTCATCTTCGGCATGGCCAGCAGCCAGTACAGCGCAACGAACAGAATCATCAGAACGGTAAACAGTCCGTTGAACACCCGCATCGGCACCGACAGCAGCCGTCCGGTGATGGTCGTGATAGTGCTGGTCAGCTCGCGTGTCAGCACATTTAGATCCAGCCATTCGAGCTGGCCGAGCTGTTCGTTGATGATGCCAATCCACTGCGGCACCTGGGCCAGCAGCTGGCCGAACTGGTTGACCAGCGTGGGCACAACCATCCCGGCCAGGGCCAGAATAATCGCGATCACCAGCAGGAATGACAGCACGACCGCGTAGGAACGGGGCATCTTTTTAGCGAAGAAATCAGCGACGGGCGCCATTGCATTGGCGATGGTGATGGAGAAGATCAGCATGGCGATGGGCTCACCCAGCAAGTAGATCAACGCCAGCGTCCCCAGGCCAATAATGATGGCCACAGCCCCGGCCATCGACATGCCCCACCAGGAAAATGGCCGGGCCCACAACGGCCGGGAAATCACTCTTTCCGGTACCAGGTTATTGTTCTCTTCAAAAACTTTTACAGTTTCGTCGCCGGCTTCCGGCGTCAACACGTTTTCTTCCAATCGCATCCCTCCGGGAAACCTTCGCGTTCCCTGGTGTGATCGTTACTCATACCAGTATGTTTTACAGGGTGAACATAAACGTCATCATTATCTATTATAGTAATGAGAGCAAGTTGCGGCGTCCGGCTGCAGGGACCAGGGGAGGCAGGTATGCAGGCACAACCGGGTAATCAGGTTATCGTCGGCTGCTGCGGATGGCGAAAGTCGCATGCAGAGTATTACCGTCATTTCGGGCTGATCGAGCTCCAGCAGACCTTCTACCGCCCGCCGCAGGAGAAAACCGCCGAACGCTGGCGCCGCGAAGCTCCGGCGGAGTTCATATTCACGCTCAAAGCCTGGCAGCTGATCACCCACGAACCCTACCAGCCGACCTACCTGCGCGGCAAGATCGACATTCCGCGCGCCGAATGGGAGCAGTACGGCTCGTTTCGCCCCACCCGGCCGGTACTGGCCGCCTGGGAGCGGACCCTTACCCTCGCCCGCATTCTGGAATCGCCGGTGATCGTGTTCCAGTGCCCGCCGCAGTTTGGCCCCACGCCATTCAACATCGCCAACATGCGCCGCTTTTTCTCGCTGATCGATCGGACCGGTCTGGTGTTCGCCTGGGAACCGCGCGGCAACTGGCCGGATGAACAGGTTGCCGAACTTTGTGCAGAATTGAACCTGGTTCACTGTGTCGATCCTTTCCTCCGGGCCACCGTGACCACCGGGATGGACTACTTCCGTGTCCACGGCGGCCCTGACTACACGCACAAATTCACCGATAACGAGCTGGAACAGCTGGCCGGTCGAGTGCGCCAGCCCTATACAGTGTTCTGTTTATTTAACAACACCGAAATGTGGGATGACGGTCTGCGTTTCAAGAATCTGCTGAAAAATCCATGATTTTTCACCAAAACCCTTGCGCACGGGGAAAAACATGGTATACTCCGGTCAGTCAAACGCCTGGGTGCCCCCCTCACCCCGGCGTTTGACCTTTAACGGCCCGGGGGGAAAGTCCTGATTGCCCGCCCTTCAGCGTGAAATGTACAATCGACCTGTACCAGTGGATGTGGATGACCTCTACCCGGAAGGGAGGGACGATGATTGAGCCTGACAAACCCGATCCCGGGCCGCAGAGCGAGCCATCGGCAGATTATCTGGACAGCCTGCCGCACAACCTGCCTGACGAAGCTCGCGACCTCTATATGGCGGCCTTCCAGAACGCCATTCGTGAACACGGCAACCGGCCGGAAATAGCCCACCACGCCGGCATGTCAGCGGTCATGGAGCATTTTGACCAGGATGAATCCGGCGGCTGGCATCGCAAGGACGGCTGAGCGGCTGATTCGCCTGACTACACCGGCCCGCCGAACAGATATGTAGAGATCAGCGAGCCGAGGATGCCCCACACATTCCCCAGGATAGCGCCGGCTATCACGTCCCTCGGGTAATGCACGCCGATGTATACCCGGCTGAACCCGACCAGCACGGCCAGGATGTACAACCCCAGGCTCAGGATGGCCCCCACCTGGAAATAGTCCACCGCCACTGCAGTCAGGAAAAAGGTCTGTGAGGTGTGCCCGCTGGGGAAGGAGCGTCCGCGCGCTTTCCAGCCCACCACCTGCACCTCTTCGAAAGCCAGGTATGGCCTGGCCCGGTCGGTGAGGAACTTGATCGTCTCCACCGTCAGCCACAGAGACAGGGTCCCCAGGATCACGATAAGCCCCAGACGCCTGTGCCCGGTGATATACAGCAGCGCAGCGCTCATGAACGCAAACAGGCCGTTCCCGACCTGAGTCACAAGAATCATCAACCGGTTCAGCCGGTGATTTTCCAGCCCCAGCCGGTTCCAGGACCGGAACAGCTCCGCGTCCCAGCGCTGCCCGCTGGAGAACAGAAGTGATAAAGTCACCAGCAGGAAGCCGATCGACAGCCCGACCAGCAGACCCTGCTCGAAAAAGCCGGTGACGATCCGCCTGCGGGTTTCCGGCGAAATGGCCGCCAGGGTCAGCGCGATGCCCGAAAGCATGCTGGCCGCGAGCGCGATCCGCCGCCGGTCGACATACTCCCGCTCCCTTTCTGGTATGATGGTGTCTGTGTGTTCATCCTCGACCAGCAGGTCTTGATCTTCCATAACCATTATGTCTTTCTGACTGCGAGTCTCCATCGCTGGCTTCACAATCCTTCTTTCCAAACATCAGCAGCGATAATGCCAATAGGCTTTCAAAATACCGTACCCCCTCCATCAATGAACGTACCCGGGTAAGAAATAAGATCACCAGATCCTGATATCATTGACCGATTTAGTAGATATGGTAACATATTCCACGTGATGATACCGGTAAATCAGCCCCCTGAAAATAACCCCGGCCCGGCTTTCCATGTCGGGCCAATCCCCGTTTACGGCGACCTGATCCTTTCGCCGATGGACGGGTTTTCCGACCTGCCCTTCCGCTCGCTGGCGCGTTCGCTCGGGTCAGCCATGAGCTACACCGAGTTCGTCAACGCCATCGATGTCACCGGCGGAACTGGCCGCTTTGAGCAGCGCCTGCGCTACCTGCCGGAGGAGCGCCCCGTGGTGTTTCAGCTGTTTGACGACGATCCGGAGCGTCTGGTCAGGGCGGCGGAAAATGTGATGCGCTGGAACCCGGACATCATCGACATCAACATGGGCTGTTCGGCAAAGAACGTGTCCGGCCGCGGCGCCGGCGCAGGCTTGCTGCGCACGCCGGAGAAAATCAGCCAGATTTTCTCAACCCTTAGTAAATCGCTGCCTGTTCCGGTGACCGGAAAAATCCGTCTGGGCTGGGACGACGACCACCTGAATTATCTGGAAGTCGCCCGGCGCATCGAGGATAGCGGCGGGCAGCTGGTAGCCATTCACGGCCGGACCAGGCAGCAGGGCTACACCGGCCAGGCCCGCTGGGCGCCTATTCGCGAGATCAAAGAATGCCTGACCATACCGGTCATCGCCAACGGTGACGTAAAATCTGTGGCAGATATCCAGGTGATCAAGCAGCAGTCCGGCTGCGACGGGGTGATGATCGGACGGGCGGCCATCGGCAACCCGTGGATCTTCGCCCGCATGGACCACGAGCAGGTTCCTGTCGATGAGGTCCGCCGGCTGGTGCGCCACCACCTGCGGATGATGCTGGATTTCTATGGCGAAGAAGAAGGCCTGGTGCTCTTCCGCAAGCATGCGGTTCGCTACGTCAGCCCCTACCCGCTCAGCCGGGAAGACCGTTCCGCCCTGCTTACCTGCACCACACCGGAGGCATTTCTAGACCGGCTGGACCAGATTCTGGCCGCTCCGCTGCTCGCGCCAGACGGGCACAACGGCCGCGGCAGCCAGCACCAGCAGGGCAACCCCGATGCCGTCGAAGAGGATGAACCGCTGTATGCTTGCTCGCAGTAAGGTATGCCCTTCCGGCAGCCCGGCAAGAAGCAGGCTTTCCCCGATCACACCCACTGTCTGCATCGCCAGCGCTTCGAGCAGGGAAATGCGCCTCCGCGCCGGATCGCTCAGGGCCACCAGGTAGGGGATGTTCCACATCACGAAGAGGATGCCCATCCCTTGCACAGCTGCGGTGCCCGGAGCGCCTTCCAGCTCGTAGGCCGGGGC
>DGEO01000044.1:19945-29170 GCA_002385985.1 Anaerolineaceae bacterium UBA3924
AGGCCCATTTTCCCCTCCTTCCGGCCGGCGATATAAGTCTAGCTCCGTCCGTTCAGCCCTTCCCGCTTGATGATACGGTCGAGCAGGCCCTCAAGGCCGCGCCGGACCATCTTGTACACCAGCTCGAAGTTGCCTTCGTAATATGGGTCCGGGATGTCCCTGGGGCCGCCGTCCAGGGCGAAATCCATCAGCCGGGGAATCTCCATCCCCCAGCGCTGGAATGTCTCCACATGCTCGGAGTCCATACCGATAATGTAATCGTACCGGTCAATGTCCCCTGGACGCACCTGCCATGCACGCTTCTCCGGATCCAGGGGTACGCCGTATTTCTCCAGCACCTTGCGCGTGCCCGGATGCGGCCGGCTGCCGACCTCCCAGTGCGTGGTGGCCGCTGACTCAATCTCAAAATGGTCTTCCAGCCCTTTTTCTTTCACCATCTGCTGGAAAACCGCTTCGGCCATCGGGGAGCGGCAGATATTCCCTGAACAGACAAACAGTACTCTGATTTTCTCTTTATCCTCCATAACTCGTCCCATCGGTACCTGTTTTGGTTAAGTATACCCGCTGCCAGATTTGAAACAGACCTCCGGTCTTTCCTCGAACGGGGCTATAATCGGTACTGTTATATACCCATCCAGGGAGAAAGCGCCAATTAATAAACCTCCATCCTGATCCGTCAGCACGAATCGGATCAGCCGGTACCATCCAGTCGAGCAGGTGCCAGTCCCACCCCAATCGAACGCTAACCCACTTACCGCCAGAAGCTCTGGCGCCCTGTATCTCGAGAAAACCCGAACACCCGACCAGGGAGATACTCATGAGCCAATCCCGGCGTCGAAGTCTCACAGCAGTATGATCTACAGGCTCACCAATCCCATCCACCCCGCAGCCGACGGGCAATCATGGAGATGACATGACGGATGAATTGATCCTGGCCATAGATAACGGTACCCAGAGCGTGCGCGCCTGCCTGTTCGACCTGCGCGGAAATCTGGTGGTCAAATCCAGAATCCCCATTGAACCCTACCTGACCAACACCCCTGGCTGGGCTGAGCAGTATCCGGAAACCTTCTGGAACGCGGTGGTCGCCGCCTGCCAGCAGCTCTGGACCCTGCCCGGGGCCCGCAAATCGGCGGTGAAAGGTGTGGCGCTCACCACCCAGCGCGGCACGGTCATCAATCTGGACCGGAACGGCAAGCCGCTGCGCCCCGCCATCGTCTGGCTGGACCAGCGCCGTACTTCCGGCCTGCCGCGCATCGGCGGGCTGTGGGGGCTGGCCTTTACGCTCTCCAACATGACGGAGACCGTCAGCTATCTCCAGGCGGAGGCGGAAGCCAACTGGATCCGCACACACCAGCCGGAGATCTGGAAAAACACTTACAAGTACCTGTTCCTCTCCGGCTACCTGACCTACCGGCTCACCGGCCGCTTCGTGGATTCGGTCGGCTGCCAGGTCGGTTATGTGCCCTTTGACTATAAGCGGCTGCAGTGGGCAGGCTCGTCCGACTGGAAGTGGCAGGCCGTTCCCATGGATCCTTCTTTGCTGCCGGACCTGGTCCCGCCGACCGGCCTGCTGGGAGAAATCAGCCCGGAGGCTGCCGAAGCGACCGGCATTCCAGCCGGGCTGCCGCTGATCGCCGCTGCCGCAGACAAGGCCTGCGAGGTGATCGGCTCCGGGTGTGTAGATCCGAACATTGCCGCGCTTTCCTACGGCACCACCGCAACCATCAACACAACCCATCACAAATATATCGAAGTCATCCCGCTGATCCCGCCCTATCCCTCCGCAGTGCCGGGCTCGTACAGCGTGGAGGTACAGATCTACCGAGGCTACTGGATGGTGCGCTGGTTTGCGCGCGAGTTCGGACAGAGTGAACAGCGCCTGGCCCGCGAGCGCGGCGTCGAGCCCGAGGAGCTGTTCGATCACCTGGTCAATTCGGTACCGCCCGGCTCGCTCGGCCTGATCCTGCAGCCTTACTGGTCCCCCGGTGTCAAGATTCCCGGCCCGGAGGCCAAGGGCGCGGTCATCGGGTTTGGGGACGTGCACACGCGGGCGCATTTCTACCGCTCCATCCTTGAAGGGCTGGCCTATGCGCTACGCGAAGGCGCGGAACGCACCATGCGTCGCAGCCGGGTTCCGATCACCGAAGTTCGCGTCGCCGGAGGCGGCAGCCAGAGCCAGGCCGCCATGCAGCTGACCGCGGACATCTTCGGCCTGCCGGCTTCCAACCCGCATGTTTACGAAGCCTCCGGCCTGGGCGCGGCCATGGATGCGGCTGTCGGGCTCAAGCTGCACCCCGATTTTCCCACTGCCGTTGCTGAGATGACCCGTGTCAGCCGCACTTACGAGCCCAATCCGAAGAACCACGAGATCTACAACCAGCTGTACCGGCGGGTCTACCTCAAGATGTACTCACGGCTGAAATCACTGTACGAAGAAATCCGGGAGATCACCGGTTATCCGGCAAAGGATTGACCTCCTGTCCGGTGAAATTGGAGACTCCCGGTATAATTCGTTAATGTGAACAGTACCATCCTGCCCGAGGCCAATAACCTGCTGCTGACGGACCTGGTTGGTGTACTGGAACGCCTGACCTTCCAGAACGAGGAGAACGGCTACACCGTCGCCCGCCTGATACCGCAGGGAAAGCAGCACGAGGTCACCGTGGTTGGCCCGTTGGGCGGGGTCAACATCGGCGAGACCCTGCATCTTCGCGGCATCTGGACCACGCACCCGCAGTTCGGCCGCCAGTTCGAGGTCCACTCCTATACCATCCAGCTCCCCGCCAGCGTCGATGGCATCCGTAAATACCTGGGAAGCGGGCTGATCAAGGGCGTCGGGCCGGTGACCGCCGCCCGGATTGTCGACCAGTTCGGCGCCGAGACGCTGGAGATCATCGAAAACCACCCCGAGCGGCTGTCCGAGGTGCCAGGCATTGCCCGCAAACGCATCGACATGATCTGCCGGGCCTGGCAGGACCAGAAGCAGATCAAGGAGATCATGCTCTTCCTGCAGACGCAGGGAGTCAGCCCCAGTCTGGCAGTTAAGATCTACAAGCAGTACGGGGACCAATCCATTCCCGTTGTCCGTACTGACCCGTACCGGCTGGCCCGGGACATCTACGGCGTGGGCTTCAAGACGGCGGACAAAATCGCCCGCCAGATGGGCCTGCCGCCGGACTCCCCGGCCCGTATTCAGACCGGGCTGGTTTACACACTGAGCAGCTTCAGCGACGAGGGTCACTGCTTCGGAAACCGTGATCACCTGGCTTCGGAAGGCGCCCGACTGCTCCAGGTCTCCCGGGAGCAGTGCCTGGAGCAGATTGACATCATGGTGCGCCAGCGCGACCTGATCGCCGAGGACGATGCAGTGTACCTTCCGCCGTTCTTCTTCGCCGAGCACGGCGTCGCCAGCAAGCTGCGCAGGATGCTGTCCTCTCCGGATGACCGCCTGAGCAGGCTCAAAAACCTGAACTGGCCCCGCGAGTTCGCTAGAATGGACCAGGAAAACCCGATCCAGCTGACCGACCTTCAGAAGAAAGCCATTCAGATGGCGATTACCAGCAAGGTCAGCGTGCTGACCGGCGGTCCGGGTACGGGCAAGAGCACCATCATGGGCCACCTGATCCAGCTGGTGCGGCGGAACGGCGCATCGGTGCTGCTTGCCGCGCCGACCGGTCGCGCCGCCAAGCGTCTCAGCGAGACCACCGGGCTGGAGGCCCGCACCATCCACCGCCTGCTAGAGTTCACCCCCGGGTCGGCGGCCGGCTTTGCCCGCGACCGGGCGAATCCCCTGGACACGGACATGATCATCATCGACGAGACCTCGATGGTGGACATTCTCTTGATGAACCACCTGCTCAACGCGGTCGAGGCCAGCACCCACCTGCTGCTGGTCGGCGACGTGGACCAGCTGCCGTCGGTCGGGCCGGGGAACGTTCTCCGAGATCTAATCGCCAGCGAGGAAATCCCCGTCACCCGGCTGGACACCATCTTCCGGCAGGCTGGTGACAGCTACATAATCCTGAATGCCCACCGCATCAACGAAGGAGAGATGCCCGTTTTCCCTAAAGATGCCCGCGACTTCTTCCTCTTTCCCGAATCCGATCCGCAGAAGGTCGCCGAGTGGGTCATTGACCTGGTCAGCCAGCGCATCCCCAACCGGTTTGGCTTCTCTCCGCAGGATATTCAGGTGCTCTCGCCCATGTACCGCGGTGCAGCCGGTGTGGTCGAACTCAACCAGCGCCTGCAGCAGACCCTCAATCCCCCGGGCCGGGGCAAAGTGGAGTACACCCACAGCTACCGCACTTTCCGCACAGGCGACCGGGTTATGCAGATCCGGAACAACTACGATAAAGCCGTTTTCAACGGCGACCTGGGAATCATCGAGTCGATCGACCTGGAAAACCAGTCCGTTGAGGTGAGCATCGACGGCCTGCGGGTCTCCTATGACCTGAACGAGCTGGACGAGCTGGTCCACGCCTACGCCGTCAGCATCCACAAGGCGCAGGGCTCCGAGTTCCCGGTCGTGGTCATCCCCCTGCTCACGCAGCACTACCGCCTGCTGCAGCGAAACCTGCTTTACACCGCTGTCACCCGGGCCAGGAAGATGGTCGTAATAGCTGGCAGCCGCAAGGCGATCGCCATGGCGGTGCGCAACAATCAGATCCAGAAGCGAAACACCCGCCTGGCCGAACGCCTGCGCGGCATGGAACCCCCGCCGCTGGAAGACGAGTTCCTGCTCCTGCTTTAGGCGGGCAGCTCCAGCGAGGCCTGATCCCGGCTGCGCACCTGCTCCAGCACCGGCCGGCTGCGGAACCACAGCCAGAGCATCTGGGTCAGGCTTCCCAGGGTGAAGGCCACCATTCCGACGTACAGGCCGGTGATGTCCCCGCGCCAGATGCCGTAACCCAGCACAACCCCGGCGGTGACCAAAAAGACAGCCACGGACTCGGTCACGCCCTGAGTGCGTTTTCCGGTCACGATTGCGCCCTGAAAGTAATTGATCAGCACATTCATCGCCGGCATGGGCGCAGCGATCAGGAAGGACAGCTGCGCGAGATCCGCCAGTTCAGGCTTCAACGCGGAGATCACGCGGAAATAGACCTCTGACAGAGGGGTGACAGCGATCGCCAGGTGAGAGAGCAGCACACCAAGGGCCAGGTACAGTGAGAAATCCCGAAGCGCTCGGGAGGAGCCGTGTTGGTCGATCAGGGAGATGACCACCTCGTTCAGGGCGTTCCCCACCGAGCGGAAGATGAAGATCAGGCCGAACACCACCGGCCAGGCCGCCAGCGAGGAGATCGGATCCATCATTCTGCCCATGGCGGCGCTGCCCATCGGGTTCCAGACCAGAGTCAGGAACGAGGTCATCATCAGCGGCACGTAGAAGCGGATGAAAACAGGCCACTGCAGCGGTTCGGCTTCCGGCTGGAGGAACACCTGCTGCCGCAGCACCGGCCGCACCCGCCAGCCGATAAACGCGGATTCCGCCACCACCGCGCAGGCTTCGGCGATCGTCCCCACCACGATCCCTGCCATCCCGCCGATGGCGTACCCCGCCAGCAGCAGAACCACCAGCGTTCCCAGGCGGACCATTGTGCCCACACTGACAACTCTGGGGTGCCCGAAGCGGATGAGCACGCCCTGGTGAAAACGCCGGTAAGCGATGGACCAGGTCCAGGGGGTCATAATAAGCATGCCTATCCGGGCCGGGTCGATGATCTCGGGCGGTGAATCGAGCAGGGTATGCGCCACCCAGTCAAACAGCGGGGTGACCGCCACCAGAAAATGCACCGCCGTCAGGATGGCGGAGAAGCCCATCATGAACCGGTACAGCTTCAGGTAGGTTGCTTTGTCCTTGCTGAGCGCCGTCGAAGCGGACAACAGCATAATAATGGGCGATTCGATCAGCAGCATGAGCGGGTGCACAATTCCGCCATAGGCCGCCAGGTTGATCTCTGGATCCGCCAGGCGGGCGATGATCGCACTGATCGCCGGGCCTTCAACACCCATTAACAGCCAACTGGCGGCCAGAGGCCACCAGGTTTGCAGCACTTTTCGTTTGGATAAAGGTTGCTCGTTCAGATTTCACCCATCCCAGGCGCTGGGGTATATGCGCTCACCACTTGTAATCCGGTGACAGCCGCGTCCATTGTACCCCCAATCCATCCCGGAAGCATGGGAAGTCGCCGGGATTCAGCCGGAATTTTTGATGTCGCTGCTCAAAACAGCCTTGTAATATCGACACCAACCCGAGGCTGAGCGTAAGACGATGCAGCATATATTTCTAGGAGAAACGTCCTCCGTGTTTGATGATCACCTTGCGGACCTGCGGTTCGAAGTTGTCGTTAAACTCGGTCACGACGATCGTCCCGCCTCTCGAAAAACCTTGCTGCAGGAACTCTTCATCGGCGGGATCCAGTTTGATGTTCCACTTCGGCAGCGGAGCCAGGGGAACCATTCCCCCGGTTGTGGGAATAACCATTGATCCCGGAGGTCCCCCGGTACCGGCCAGCACATCTCTCCCGCGGTCTTCATCGAGTCGTGGTCCTTCATACACGGCGGTGTCCAGACCGGGAAGCCCCAACCTGTGCAGCTCGTCCACGGCGTGTGTCGCCTCTGCCTGTCCCTGGAATAAGGCGATTAATCTGCCCATTTCACCTCTCCTTTCCACCTTTAAGAATTTCTTCAGTCTCAGGTTAACACACCACAACATGGTCGATCAATCAGGGTTTTCCCTGAACCTCGCCGGGGTTTCTCCCACACCCGTCGACTTGCTCCATCTCTGCGAAGCGCGTGTCCTCCGGACCGCTCTGGCTTTACCGTCGACTTTCCCGTACAATATCGGAGAAGCATCACCCATGCAAAGGATTTCCTGTAACAATGAAAAACCGCCTAGTCCTGCTGCGCCACGGTCAGAGCCTGTGGAATCTGGAAAACCGGTTCACCGGTTGGACGGATGTAGACCTGACCGAAAAAGGTATCCTTGAGGCGCAGCGCTCCGCCAGGCTGCTGCATGAAAACGGCATTACCCCCGATGTGGCCTTTACCTCACGTCTCAAGCGGGCCATCCGCACGCTCTGGATCGCGCTGGACGAGCTGAACATGATGTGGCTGCCGGTTTACCGCTGCTGGCGTCTCAACGAACGCCATTACGGCGCGCTTCAGGGCTACAGCAAGGATGAAATGGCCGCCAAGGTCGGCGAGATAAAGGTGTTCAACTGGCGCCGCGGCTATCAGGTGCGCCCGCCGGCCCTGACCCTGGACGATCCCCGCCACCCGCGCTTCGACCCGCGCTATGCGGATGTCGACCCTGCGCTGCTGCCCAGCACCGAATCACTGCACGACACGCTCCAGCGCGTGCTCCCCTGCTGGACCGGAGAAATCGTCCCCCGCCTGCAGGCAGGTGAAGAGGTTCTGATTGTGGCACATCACAACAGCCTTCGCGCCCTGATCAAGCACCTGGAAGACATTTCCGAAGAAGAAATCGCCCGTTACAACATGCCGACCGGGTACCCGCTGGTCTATCACCTGGACCAAAACCAGCGTCCGGTCGACCGCTATTACCTGGGTCCGGCCGATGAGGTGAAAAAGGCAGCCGAAGCCGTCTACCGCTTCCCGAAAATCCTGTCCGGTCAGTAGACCGGTGAGTCTACTGACCGGGCCACCTTATTCCGTATTTTGGCTAGGCCCTCCGGAACAGGGCTCCCCCCAGCAGGATCAGGCCGGCCAGGATCAGAACCGCAGGCAGCAGGAACCCGCCCAGGTTGATCGGCCCCAGGAAGGCCCCGAAGATCACGAACATCACCGCGCTGATCAGGATCAGCGTCCCGCCGGCCCGGAATTTCTCCGGCCGGCCCGGGCTGAGCAGCCCGGTGATCAGAATACCGATACCCACAAAACCCGGGATGAGCGTCCAGGCGTATGCCCAGCTGGCCCAGTCGCCGGTCAGGTTCTGGTAGAACAACAGCGCTCCGACGCCCGTGATAATGCTGCCCGGGATGGCCGCTTCATAATCCTTTGTGAAGATGGCCACGCTGAAGAAAACCAGCCCCGCCCCGACGATGATCAGCGGCCAGAGCTGGCCGATGCGGATGACCTCCGCCAGTCCGGGAATGACCTGAACCGCCAGAAAGGCCAGCCCGATAAGGATCAAAATGACTCCGGGAATGATCTGCCCGGTCCGGTTCGTGTTCATCTCTATCCTCTCCATATTTGTGAATTACTTAATCCTGTCGTGGCAGTGTTCCCAGAGGAAAAATGGTTTCGGGGTTGGTTTCGATAATTTCCGCCTGTATCTCCCCCCGGGTCAGCTCGCTCAAATCCGTCTGAAACGCCGGCAAGTAGTCGGTGGCGAACTGGATGGTCAGGGTGACGTCCACACCAAAATCCTCATCCAGCACGCGGCCCAGGTGATCCTTCGCCAGCAGCTTCACCTGTTCGTAATAAGTATACGGAATAGCCAGCATTACGGTGTGCGTGGGCACCTTTTCCGCCACAGGAGTGATTTCCAGCACTGCTTTGACCGCGTCTCCGTAGGCGCGCACCAGCCCACCGGTGCCCAGCTTGGTCCCGCCGAAATACCGGGTGACCACCACGGTCACATCGCCCAGTCCGCTGCCCTTGAGCACCGCCAGCGCAGGTCTGCCGGCCGTCCCGGACGGCTCGCCGTCGTCGGAGCTGTGGGTAATTACCGACGCGCCGTACCCGATGATAAACGCCGGTACATTATGTGTCGCGTCGGCGAACTCCGCTTTGATCTGGCTGATGAACTCGCGCGCATCTTCGACCGAAAAGGTCGGTGCGAGTGTGGCGATAAACCTGGAGTTCACCACCATGATTTCAGCACGGGTTTTCTCAGCTGGAATTGGATAACGTTTCATCGGGCAGCCTGTCGTGATATGATCTCAGTATACTTTCCCGGATCCCAAAATACCACAACTCTGGACGGCAGTCATGAAACATTTCCTGGTAGAAATCATTTATCTGGCCCCCTTTGAACAGGTGTCGCAAGTCACGCCTGACCACCGCGCGTTTCTACAGAAGGGCTACGATCAGGGCCTGCTGCTGCTCTCCGGTCCGAAATCCTCCCGTGACGGCGGGATTGTGATCGCCCGGGCGGAATCGCAGGCCGCCCTGGAAGCTTTTTTTGAGCAGGACCCCTACCGCCTTCACGGTATCGCCAGCTACCGCTTCACTGAATTCAATCCAGTCAAGCGCCAG
>DGEO01000044.1:29406-32626 GCA_002385985.1 Anaerolineaceae bacterium UBA3924
TGCTGGATGTAGCGGGCGATCTGCCGGCTGCCATTCTCACCGTCCCGCCGGATCCGGGGCAGGGCGATCAGATCGAGCAGATCTTCGGCCCAGTCACCGCGCTCGAACTCTTCCTGCGTGATCTCATACCCGGGTATTCGCTCCTCTATGAAGCGCGCCATCTCTTCGGATTCGCGGAAGTTCTTGCGTGTCACATAGACAAAGGGGATGCCCGCCCAATAAACCTCAGCCATGGTGCTGTAGCCGACTTTTCCGATGACCACATTCGCGCCGTTTACCAGGTCCGGGTGATAGAAAGGCGTGTGATGCGGCAGCAGAATCAAATTCTGATCGCAGGTGAAGGATTCCGCCGCGCCTGGAACGACAAAGTACAATTCCCGCACTGACTTCAACCGGTCCAGAAAGCCATGATGGGTTTCAATGCCGCCTGTGGTGATCAGGGCCATGTGAGCGTTTTCCGGGATGCCCATCTTCCGGCGCAGCTCGCGGGGTGAAGTCTTCGGCTGCCGGCTGACCACTGGAGAAACCAGGCTGGCATCCGGGTCTGCCTTGCAGAAGGGCGTAGTCTGAATCCGGTAGGTGGCCTGATCGAACAGCCGCTGCAGGTATGGGATCACCTGCGCCAGCCGCTTTTCCCGGTTAAGATAACCCTCGTATATCCAGTCCCAGGTGAAGTTCTCCACCAGGTAGGAAGGCAGACCGGCCTGCTTCGCCACCGCAATCCCCAGCGGCGAGATGTCGCAGATGACCGCCCGGCAGCGGGCCGCCAGCACTTGCTTGCTCAGCTGCTGAACAACCTCAGGTTTGAGAGGATAATGTTCCTGCAGCGCTGCCAGGGTGGCGGGGAGGTCCTCCTCCATGGCCGAGTGCTGAACCACGCCCACATCGGTCCAGGTGTGGTGGCAGCGGAAGGAGCCGGTCAGGGTGTCCTCAAACACCCAGGGATCCACCTGGGTGTAGATTTCAAATTGGAGATTGGGAATACGCTCGTACAGCGCGTTCATGATCGCCGCTGAACGCGCGGCGTGGCCGAACCCGTGCGAGGTGATAAACACGGCCAGGGCGATGGGCTTCTCCTGCGGGGCGTTCATCCTGAAATTCAACCTTTATGCATTACCAAACACCGGCCCGGCTCACCTCATCGCTGCTGACCGGGACACAGGTGTGTGCTGCATCAATTGATGGTCTGTTTGTCAGGGTGGATCGGGTAGCGCACCACCATCCTGCGGACGTCGTCCACTTCGTCCGGCATCACGCGCAGCACCAGCACGCTCATATCGTCGCTGGGGCGGTTCTGGTCCAGGCGAATGGCTTCGGACAGCAGGTTGTCGGCAATCCACTGCGCGGAGGGCTGCTGTTCATCCAGCAGCGCTTCGAGCATGGTGCAGATATCCATGAACCCGCCCACCTCCTGGCCAGCGTTGGCGACGCCGTCGGTGTACATGACAACGGTCGTCCCGCTTTCCAGGGGCACTTCGGAAATCGTCGGGCGGATGTTGCGCGCCAGACCGATTGGCTCGCCCCCGACGTTCAGGCATTCCACCCGGTCCCCTTGAGCCAGAAACACCGGGGCCGGATTGTTCCGCGTGAGAACCAGGGTGCCAGTCTGCAGGTCTGCCGAGAGGATGTTCAAATAGACACCCACCTTGCCTTCCCGTTCGGTGAACAGAAAATCAGACGCAGCCCTGGCGGCAGCCCCATCCCGCACGCCTTCAGCCAGCAGGCTGATCACTTTCCGGACGACCATCGAAGAGATGGTTTTCGCGGTATGACCGGAGTTTTTTCCGTCGCACAGCACAGCGGAGATTCCCCCGGCCGGGCGCTCCACCACTTCAATGGTATCGCCGCTCTCTTCGGATCCGTATTTTGTGGTCTTAGCAATGGCGATCTGTACTTCCATACACTGATTTTACAAAGAAGGTCTCGTTTCGTAAAGGAAAATCTCTCCTGAACGCGGTTGTTTAGACGGCCTGCTCTCCCTTCCCACCGGCTGGCTCTTTTTCGGCCGCTAGCAGGTATAGACTGGCGAGCGGTCCCTGTATCCATTTCTGTTTCAGGGATAATCCGCACTGAACAAACAGCTCTTGAAGCGCAGCATCGATGCTCTCATCCGCAGGCGACTGCCCGGTGATCCGGTAAATCCCCGCCAGAACCCGGCCCGGGATGCTTGCGGATACAATCCGCACTCCAGCCAGCACCACCAGCTGCCCTCCGGGCCGCAGCAGGCGGTGAACTTCAGCCAGCGTTTCGGGCATAAAGAGGTACTCAGACGGAAAGGTGGCGGCGATGGTGTCAAACGTCTCCCCTGCGAACGGCATCGCCTGCGCCAACCCTCGCACCAGCCGGGCCTTCCCCGCTGCTACGCGTTCGATCCTCTTCCGGGAGATGGCCGCCATCTGCGCGGATTCATCCAATCCCACCGGGCGGATTCCCTGCCGGTGCAGATCCCGCTGCAGGTACCCGGGGCCGTAACCCAGCTCGAGGATGCGCACGCCGCGCAGATAAGGTATCACGCTGCGACCCCACTGCTGCCACTGGCCGTAGGATACCGTCCAGGACACCAGATCGTAGGTCCAGGCAAACCGGTGGTACAGCTGGTGATAGAAAAAGCGCATGAACTGCCGGCGGAATTTGCTAAACATCACTCCTCTGGAACACTCACCGGAAAAGCCACCATGATCATCATAAACCGTTCCTGCCTGCATCAGGGCTTGATTGGGGGCTTAACCTGGGAAAAACATCAGCAACCTGCTTGTTTTCCCTCGGTCATTTGTTCTATAATGTAAGCATGGATACGCTCGAGAAACTGACCCTGCTCTCTGAAAATATGCGCCTTGAGCCGGCGGAAGAAGTCCGGCCATCAGGTGTCAGCGCCTGCGGCGCGATCGACAGGGTACCCTCAAAAGACCATCCGGGGATCTTCCACGCCTCTGCTCCCGGCGGGCCGGTGCCTTTGCTCAAGACGCTGCTCACCTCTGTCTGCGAGCGCAACTGCTACTACTGCCCCTTCCGCGCTGGCCGGGATTTCCGCCGCACCTCGTTCAAACCTGATGAAATGGCCGACCTTTTCACCACCATGCACCGGCGAGGGTATGTGGATGGCCTGTTCCTCAGCTCCGGGATCGCCGGGGGCGGCGTTCGCGTGCAGGACCGGTTGATTGACACGGTTGATATCCTGCGCCGGCGCAAGCGCTTCACCGGCTACATCCACCTGAAGCTC
>DGEO01000044.1:32900-49266 GCA_002385985.1 Anaerolineaceae bacterium UBA3924
ACCTGGCCCCGCTGAAGAACTACTACGAAGAGCTGATGCGGCCGCTCATCTGGGCGGAGGAGATCCGCCGGCAGTGCACAGCGGATAAAGCCTTCCGCGGCCGCTGGCCGAGCCTGACCACCCAGTTCGTCGTCGGCGCGGTGGGCGAAACCGACCTGGAGCTGATGGCAACCAGTGCCCGGCTGTTCAGCCAGTTACGACTTGCTCGCATTTACTACTCCGCTTTTGACCCGGTTACGGATACACCGCTGGAGAACCTGGCGCCCGAGTCGCCGGTTCGGCAGGCGCGGCTGTACCAGGCCTCCTTCCTCCTGCGGGATTACGAGTTCGATCTGGAGGACCTGCCTTTCCAGCCCAACGGGAGCCTACCGCTGGACAAAGACCCGAAACTGGCCTGGGCGGAGCAGAACCTGCGCGAGCGCCCGCTGGAAATTAACAAAGCCTCCCGTCACGAGCTGCTGCGGGTGCCGGGGATAGGTCCGAAATTCGCCGATGCCGTCATCTCAGCTCGCCGCGCCGGCCCGCTGCGCCGGGTTGAAGACCTGCGCGCAGCAGGCATCCAGCCGGATCGAGCGCTGCCCTTTATCCTGCTGAACGGAAAACGCCCTGCCTATCAACCCGGCCTGTGGTAAGCTATGGGCCGGGAGGAAATCGATGCCGACACCAGCCGAACTTGAACTGCAGGCCCGGGGCATTCCTTACCGGGTTTTCGTACATACCGGTCCGGTAAACTCACTCGAGCAGGCCGCCAGCGAGCGCGGCCAACACCCGGATCAAATTGTCCGTTCCATCCTCTTTCGCCTGGGTGCGGACACCTTCATTCTGGTACTCGCCGCCGGCCCAGACCAGATTCCCTGGAAGAAGCTGCGCAGTTACCTGGGTGAATCGCGCATGACCATGGCCTCTTCAGAGGAGGTCCTTGCGGTCACCGGATACCAGCCCGGTGCGGTTTCCCCCTTCGGTCTGCCGCAGCCGCTGCGCATCCTGGCCGACCGCAGGGTGTTCAAACCGGATGAAGTCTCGCTAGGCTCCGGTGAACGAGGTGTCGCCCTCATCCTCAAGCGCGAAGACCTGAGCACAGCGCTGGGCAGCGTCGAGCTTCTGGATCTGTTCGGCACATCCTGACCCCGCATCAAGACCCTCTCCTTGCACAATATCGACTATAATTCTCCTGATATACAGAGGGGAAGATCTTGAGGAGAAAGGCATGAGCCGACAGAGAAAACGAAGAAGCCAGAATACGCTTAGCCTGCCAACCCTGCTGATCATCGGGGGAACCGCCATTTTTCTGATCGCCATGATCGTCCTCGCGCTCACCCGGGGTGGTGGTGGTAACCAGGTCGCCCAGAACCCGAATATCCCCTTCCCGGAGGTGGAACGGGTCACGCTTGCAGACGCGAATAATGCCTTCCAGAACCAGGAAGCAGTCTTCCTGGATGTGCGGGATGAAGGCTCCTTCAATGTGGGCCATATCCCCGGGTCCATCAACATACCGCTCAACCAGCTGGAGACCCGGCTGTCTGAACTGGACCCGAACGACTGGATCATCACCTACTGTACCTGACCGGCTGAGCAGTCAAGTGCCCGTGCGGCACAGATCATGCTGGAACAAGGATTTACGCGGGTGAATCCGATACTGGGCGGATACGCCGCCTGGGTGGAGGCCGGTCTTCCCGTAGATACTGTCGAAGAATAGACCTCGATTAGGAACGTCTACTTACTTGACGCTGGAGGGGATCGTCCGTAGAATCAAGAGGAACGGAATAGTCAGGACAGGGAAGAGACCGGTTAAGCCGGCGCCGAAGGGGCAAACCTGGCACTAGGCAAAACCAGGCGAATCTCTCAGGCAGAAGGGACCCTCTCCTGATAAGCTCTGGAAAGTCGCCAGACACCGAAGGGGCAAACCCGATTTCTTCGGGTGAATCTCTCAGGTCCAGAACACAGAGCGAACGCCACCTGTTGGCGTTCGCGTTGTTTTTGCCCGGAACCATACCATACAGGAGAGCATCATGAACATCCCGACCAATTTGAAGTACACCAGAGGCGACGAATGGATCAAGGTTGACGGCAATATCGCCACCATCGGCATCACGGATTACGCCCAGGACCAGCTGTCCGACATTGTCTACTTCGAGTTCAAGGTGGACGCTGGCGAATCGGTAAGTAAGAACGCCATCATTGCCACGCTGGAATCGGTCAAAGCCGCCGCCGATGTCTCCACCCCGGTCTCCGGCGAAGTCACCGAGCTGAACGAAGCACTGACTGAGAAGTTCGAATCGTTCAACTCGGATCCCTACGGCGAGGCATGGATCCTGAAGATCGAAATGACCGACCCCTCTGAGGTCGACGAGCTGATGGATGCAGCCGCGTACGAGAAGTATATCGAGGAGCGCGAGGGCTAATGTTTATTCCCCACACGGAAGAAGAACGGGAGCAAATGCTCCGTACGATCGGGGTGGGAAAAATCGAGGATCTGTTCAGGGACGTGCCCGAATCGGTACGCTTCCCTGACCTGAACCTCCCGCCCCGAATGACTGAGATGGAGATCGCTGCTCATCTCAACGAACTCTCTTCCGCCAACGAATCGAGCCGCGATCTGGTTTGTTTCCTTGGTGCAGGCGCGTACAACCACTACATCCCTGCAGTGGTGGATGCGCTCATTCAGCGAGGTGAATTCCTCACCGCCTATACCCCGTACCAGCCGGAAATCTCTCAGGGCACGCTTCAGGCCATCTTCGAGTATCAGAGCCTGATCGCCAACCTCACCGGTATGGACGTCAGCAACGCCTCCCACTACGACGGGGCCACCGCCGCGGCCGAAGCCTGCGTGATGGCCTACTTCCACTTCCGCGGGAAGCGTTCGAAAATCGTGCTGTCTCCGGCCCTGAACCCGCAGTACCGCCAGACCATCCGCACCTACATGGTCGGCTACGAAAACCTGCAGATCGTGGGCGACGAACCAGAACGGGATCCGCTCGCCTCTCCTGACCAGCTGCTCGAGCTGGTGGACATGCAGACCGCCCTGGTAATCGTCCAGTACCCGGACTTCTTCGGCCGCATTCAGGATTGGACCCAGTTTGCCGCGCGCGTCCACGAAGCCGGCGCACTGCTGGCAATCGCCATCAACCCGATTGCATTGGGGCTGCTGAAAACCCCGGGTGCCATGGGCGCCGACATCGTGGTCGGTGAAGGCCAGCCGCTGGGTATCCCCATGTCCTTCGGCGGCCCTTACCTGGGCATTTTCGCCGTGAAGAAAGAGTACGTGCGCAAGATCGCCGGCCGCCTGGTGGGTGAAACCACCGACAAGGAAGGCCGCCGCGGTTATGTGCTCACCCTGACCGCACGCGAACAGCACATCCGCCGCGAGAAAGCGACTTCCAATATCTGCACCAACCAGGGCTTGATGGCCCTGGCCGCCACCATCTATATGAGCGCGCTGGGCAAGCGCGGCCTGCGGCAGGTATCTGAGCTGTGCTACCACAAAGCGCACTACGCCGCCGAAGAAATCAACGCCATCGACGGTTACGAGGTGGTCAACGGCGGTCCGTTCTACCACGAGTTCGTCGTCAAATGCCCGCTCAGCGTTGAGGAAATCAACAACCACTTGCTCGACCACGGCATTCTGGGAGGTTACGACCTGGGCAAGGACTATCCCTCCCTCAAAGATCACATGCTGATAGCCGTGACCGAAATGAACAGCCGGGAAGACATTGACCTGCTGGTCAGTGTCCTCCAGGAGGTATCCGAAAATGCTTGAGCCGACCATTTACGAACTGTCATCACCGGGTCGGGTCGGGGTCGAGTTCCCGGCACCCGACGTTCCCCGGGCGCCGCTGCCCGAAGAACTGGAGCGCCAGGACCTGCCGCTCCCCGAGCTATCCGAGCTGGATGTTGTCCGGCACTTCACCCACATCTCCAACCTCAACTACTCAATCGACTTCGGCTTCTATCCTCTGGGGTCCTGCACCATGAAGTACAACCCCAAGGTCAACGAAGCCGCTGCGCGCTTGCCCGGCTTTGCCCACACACATCCCCTCCAGCCGATCGAGACCGTCCAGGGCAACCTGGCGCTGATGTTCGAGCTGCAGGAATGGCTCAAGGAAATCAGCGGCATGGCCGCGGTCACCCTGCAGCCGGCTGCCGGCGCCCAGGGCGAGTACGTCGGGGTGCTAATCATGCGGGCCTATCACGTCTCCCGCGGAGACCGCAAACGCACCAAGATGCTCATCCCTGACTCCGCTCACGGCACCAACCCGGCCAGCTCGGCAATGAGCGGCTTCGAGGTGGTGCCTGTTCCGACCGATAATCGCGGTAACGTCGACCTGGAAGCGCTCAAATCCCTTTGCGACGACACCATCGTCGGTCTGATGCTGACCAATCCGAACACCCTGGGCCTGTTCGATGAGAATGTGCTCGAGGTGACCCGGATCGTGCACGAGGCCGGCGGCCTGGTCTACGGTGACGGCGCCAACCTGAACGCACTGCTGGGTATCGGCCGGCCCGGTGACATGGGCTTTGACATCCTGCACTTCAACCTGCACAAGACCTTCTCCACCCCGCACGGCGGCGGCGGTCCGGGATCCGGTCCGGTGGGCGTGGCCGCTCACCTGGCGGATTTCCTGCCTGAGCCGGTCGTGGGTATCGTCGAGGAAGGTACCGAGGAGATCCCGCCGCTGTACGGCTTCATCCGGCCGATCAAATCCATCGGCAGGATCAAGTCCTTCCACGGTCATTTCGGCATGGCGGTGCGCGCCTACACCTACATCTCCATGTACGGCCGCGAAGGTCTGCGGTCGATCGCCGAACATGCGGTGTTGAATGCCAACTACCTGCTGGCCCGCCTGCGGGATCACTACCCGGTGCCGTATGACCGCATCTGCATGCACGAGTTCGTGCTCGAAGGTCACCTGCCCGGCACTGAGGTCCACGCGCTGGATATCTCCAAGCGCCTGATGGATTACAACTTCCACCCGCCGACGAACTACTTCCCGCTGGTGGTGCGTGAAGCACTGATGATCGAGCCGACCGAGACCGAATCGAAGCAGACGCTGGATGCCTTCGCGGATGCGATGATCAAGATCGCCGAGGAAGCAAAAACCCAGCCCGAGCTGCTCCGGTCGGCGCCCCATAACAAACCGGTCAGCCGCCTGGATGAGGTCAAAGCTGCGAAGGAACTGGTCCTGTGCTGCTGGCTGCCTGAGGATGTGAAAGCCTGATTGGTCTATTCATCTGGCCTGTCAACTACCGCCGGCTAAAAGCCGGCGGTAGATTTTTTGAATAATCAAAGCAATCTCTAAGAATCATTTATTGTTTTATAAGTTGAATTTGGTAAGAATAGTAATAAGAAACAAACCGATGACCGGAGGGGTGATATGTTTCGGGGTATTGAAAAAGGTCAAGGCTACGTAGAATACGCACTCATATTAATACTCGTTGCCGTTGTCTTGATTCTCGTCCTGAATGCTCTGGGTGACACACTCATAGACACCTATACCTATATCGATTCCGAACTAAATTTCTAAATCAAATCACCAACCGATATATTTTAAAAAAAGATCACCTGCTGCAAGGACAGGTGTACAATTTGAATATATATCCCCGACCCCCGGCTGTTAACCTGCACTAAACTAAATACCAACAACACATGACAGGAGTTTTCATGACTGAAAACACTCTTTTTTCGGGTTTGATGTGTGCCATCCGCCTACAGGCATCTGAGGCGCCTTCCGTTCAGACCGATCTGCGTCCCGTTATCAGCGGTGAAAAGCCCGCCCCGGGCCAGCCGGGCACAAAGCCTGGTGACGCTGTGCTCCAGATCGAACCGGATGGCAGCCTGGTCGTCCGGTTTTCGCTGGGCAAGAAAGACCAGCCAGACGCTGAAACCATGCGCAAAGCCGGCGGAGCGGTGGCTCGCTTCCTGCGCAAGAGCCGGATCGCATCGGCCAACCTGCGTGCAGAGGATGTGATCTCTGCAGCCGGCGAAGCAGGTCTGGCCGCGCTGCTGGAAGGCCTGCGCCTGGGTTCCTACCAGTACCGCCGCTACAAGCGCGGCGAGGATGAAGATACCCGGCTGGATATTCACCTCCAGGGACCGGAGGAGATGCGCCCGCTGGTGGATAAAGTGACCATCGTCACCGAGGCAGTCGGGCTGGTCCGTGACTGGGGCCACGAACCGGGAAACAGCATCAATCCAGTCACCCTGGCCGAGCGGGCAAAAGAAGTCGCCGGACAGTACGGGTTGAAGGTAACCATTCTGGACGATCAGCAGCTGCGCGAGATGGGCGCCGGAGCCATCGTGGCTGTGGGCCAGGGCAGCGGCACACCGGCACGCATGATCGTGCTGGAATACCCGGGTACGCAGACCGGCCAGGCACCGGTCGCGCTGGTGGGCAAGGCCATCACTTTTGACACCGGCGGCTATTCGCTCAAGACGACCGAGGGCATCCGGGGTATGAAGTACGACAAAATGGGTGGCATCACCGTACTAGCGGCGCTGGTCGCCGCTGCCCGGCTGCAGCTGCCCACGCCTCTCGTTGGTGTCATCTGCGCAGCCGAAAATGCCATCTCTTCTTCATCCTTCCGGCCGGATGACATCCTGCGCTCACTTTCCGGGAAAACCATTGAAATCCTCACCACCGATGCCGAAGGCCGCCTGGTCCTGGCAGACGGGCTTACCTACACGCAGATGCACTACCAGCCTCGCGCCATTATCGACCTGGCGACTCTCACCGGAGGTGTGGTCACCGCGCTGGGCCGCGTGCGCGCCGGCCTCATGAGCAACAACCCGGCGCTCAGCGAAGCCCTGCAGCAGGCCGGAGAAGCAACCTACGAGCGCCTGTGGCCGCTCCCACTGGATGACGAGTACTTTGAGGCCATCAAAGGCGACGACGCCGACCTGAAGAATTCCGGCGGCCGCGAAGCGCATCCCATCATGGGCGGCATCTTCCTCAAGCAGTTTATAGAAGATGACACCCCGTGGGCGCATCTGGACATCGCCGGCATGGCGGACACACCCAAGGAGCTGCCCTATTCGCCGAAAGGCGCGACCGGGTTCGGCGTCCGGCTGCTGATCGAATACCTGCAGTCGCTGTAATGAAAACAGGAAGGAGGGCCGAAGCCCTCCTTCTTTCTCGCTAATTCGTTTCTCTCAACTAGCCTGCCGGCTGCAGCTTTTCCTGCACCAGCGGCACCACGGCGGAAATCGCTTCCGGCAGCTTGCTGGCGTCCTTCCCGCCGGCCTGAGCCAGGTTCGGCCGCCCGCCGCCGCTGCCGCCGACCACGCTGGCCACGGCCTTGACCAGTTCGCCGGCATGCAGCCCGCGTTTGATCAGGTCATCCGTCACTGCGGCGATGATCACCGGGCGGCTTTCGTGTGCGCTGCCCAGCACAACCACTCCGCTGGCGTACTTGTCGCGGAACTGGTCCGTCATCTGGCGCAGGGTATCCGCGGCGGCATCGGGCAGAACCGCCGCCAGGACCGGAATGCCGCCCACCTCGGCCGGGTTCTGCAGCAGCCGGCGGAACTCGCCGAAAGCGGCCTGCTGGCGAACCCGATTCAGCTGCTTGACCGCCGCATCCAGCTCCTTCTGCAGCGCTTCCACCCGCTCGGGGACCTCATCCACCGGCACGGACAGCAGCCCGGCGGTCCGTTTCATCGCCTTGAAGCGGCGCTGGATCAGCTCATAGGCCGCCCGCCCGGTGATCGCCTCAATGCGGCGGATACCGGCTGCGGCGCTGCCCTCGGAGGTGATAAGGAAGACGCCGATGTCGGCGGTGTTGTCAACATGCGTGCCGCCGCATAGCTCATAGGAGAACACGTGCTCGCCTTCCCTGATCGAAATGGTGCGCACCACCTCGCCGTATTTCTCGCCGAATAGCGCCATCGCGCCTTCGGCGATTGCCTCCTGCAGTGGCCGGTGGCGGATGGAAAGGGAGTGGCTGTGCAAGATGTGCCGGTTGACCCCGGCTTCCACCTCTTCCAGCTCTTCAGGGGTCATCGCCACCGGATGGGTGAAGTCGAAACGCAGCCGGTCCGGCGCGACCAGCGACCCCGCCTGCCGGGCATGTTCGCCCAGTACGCGCTGCAGCTCGGCATGCAGCAGGTGCGTTGCGGTGTGATTGCGCATGATGTCATGCCGGCGCTCACCATCCACGGTGGCGATGGCCAGATCGCCCACATGCGGCGTGCCTTTGACCACCTCACCGAGATGCACAATCGCCCCGGCCGCAGGCCGGCGCACATCCATGACGCGGATCTCCCAGCCGGGCTCTTCCGCGGCTGCGATCGTCCCCGTGTCGGACACCTGACCGCCGGCCTCGATATAAAATGAGGTCGCCGGGAGGATCACTTCCACCACATCGCCGATCGCCGCCGAAGTGACCGGCTCGCCCTCTTTCACCATGGCGAGCAGCTCGCCTTCCACTTCCAGCGAATCGTACGGGTTGTACTCCACCCCGGCGGGCGGCAGTTTATTCTCGGCGCGCAGCTGGTCCACCAGGCTGCGGTACACGTCCACATCCTCGCCGCCCAGCGGGCCAAAGGCCTTGCCCGCTCCGGAAGCCAGGCGGTGATGCTCCATCGCCTCGCGGAATTCGGTTTCGTTAACCTCCAGCCCCTGCTCGCGGGCGATGTCGCGGGTCAGCTCCAGGGGCAGCCCGTGGGTGGCATACAGCTCAAAGGCCTGCTGGCCGCCCAGTACGGTTTCACCCTTAGCCCGGACCTCTTCCAGCAGTTCTTCCAGGCGGCTGAGGCCGGTGTCCAGCGTGCGGCGGAAGCGTTCTTCCTCGCGGGTCAGGTTGTCCAGGATGATCTTCCGGTTGCGAACCAGCTCCGGATAGGCACTCCCATACAGGTCGATCACCCGGTCCGCCACCTCGGCCATGAAGGGCTTTGTCAACCCGATCTTCCCGCCGAATCGCGCCGCCCGGCGGATAATCATGCGTGCAACGTAGTTGCGCCCGACATTGCCTGGGACCACGCCATCCGCGATCAGGAAAGCGGCCGCGCGGGTATGGTCGGCGATCACCCGGTAGGGAGTGAAGTTCGCTTCCCGTTCGGCATCCGAATGACCGGCCAGTTCCTGGACCTTCTCGATGAGCGGGAACAGCAGGTCAGTGCGGTAATTGGAGCTCTTTCCCTGCAGGACTGCGGCCAGGCGGTCCAGCCCCATGCCGGTATCGACATGCTTCGCGGGCAGCGGCTCCAGCCTGGTCGGGCTGAGGCGGTTGTACTGGATGAACACCAGGTTCCAGATCTCCAGGAAACGGGCGCAGTCGCCGTTCACCTGGCAGACATGACCGGGCACGCCCTGCTTGTCGCAGTATTCGATGCCCCGATCGATGGAAATCTCGCTGCTGGGACCGCAGGGGCCGGTTTCAGCCATTTCCCAGAAGTTGTCCTTGCGGCCGAAGTACAGGATGTGGTCCGGGTTGAGATTGGGCTGCTTCCGCCAGGCATTGGCCGCTTCCTCGTCGGTCGGGATCTGGCCCTGCTCGTCTTTAAAGCAGGTCACCCACAGCCGGTCAGGGTCCAGCTTATACACATCCGTCAGCAGCTGCCAGGCCCAGGCGATGGCTTCCGGCTTGTAGTAATCGCCGAAAGACCAGTTGCCCAGCATTTCGAAGAAAGTGTGATGGGTATCGTCCTGACCCACTTCTTCCAGATCGTTATGCTTGCCGGCCACCCGCATGCACTTCTGCGAGTTTGCTGCCCGCGTGTAAGGCCGCTGGTCGGTTCCCAGGAACACATCCTTGAACTGCACCATGCCTGCATTGGTGAACAGCAGCGTCTGGTCGCCGCCGGGCACCAGGGAAGATGAAGGCACAAAGGTGTGCCCGTGTTCTACAAAAAAGTCGATAAAAGTCTGCCGGATCCGCTCACCAGTCCACTCGTTGCTCATTCTAACTCCTGCCAGCCATGTTGAATAAATGTAGATAAATGCAGGGTCGATTATAAGCTATCCTCGAGGTCACCGCAACATCTCGCCACTTAACCAAATCGAGCCGCAGGAGCGGCTCGAGTCAAAGACTGTTCCTGGTCTGTCCAGATCGATCAGCGAGAAATCGCCATCTTGACCATCTTCCCGCGCTCGTCCAGGGTCACACGGGCATACTGGTAGTACTTCTTGTGCGCCATCATCAGCGGGCGCTTGAAGGTCACCACAGTCTTCTGCTGCTGTTTCTTGCTGAACAGGCTCTTCCGGCGGTACGTCTCAGGGACTTGCTGTTTGGCTATCCGCACTTCGGCCTTGTCGATTCCCGGCAGGTACTGCTCAACCACCTGCTTGACCTGTACCAGAGTATCCCTGGGCAGCGCTTCGGTGTTTTCCGGGCTGTTCCACTGATCGGTTACCGTCTTGACGCTGAACGGCCCGCTGAATCGCAGGGCACGCTTGGACCGGATTCGCGGGAGTTCATGCGTGCGCAGCGGATCACCATAGAGGACAAAGGAAATCAGCGTCTTCTGGTCCTCACCGTCCAGATACCCCTGCCGTTTGGTCATCTCGTTGACCAGATTGATCTTGGCCTCCATCAGCGCTTCGCCGGCGTTGAAGCCGTCCCGCAGGTTCTTCCAGAAGTAGCTGCCGAGCAGATCGGCCGCAATCAGCGGGGTGCTGACGGAGCCATAAGCCGTGCAGGTGGACCCCACGAACACCGGCGTCCCGATGTTCAGGAAGCGCAGGGCCAGGGCATCCTGCTCCTTCTTTCCGGTGATGAACCCGCCGTAGCAGGCTTCGCTGAACACCACCTTCGGATAATGGCTGTTCTTCTGCAGGTCATTCGCGCTCAGCGCCACTGGATAGTCCGGCCCGACAGGATCATCTGGTCCGCGCTGCCCGTACCACTCGTTGGTGTCCGGCAGCCCGTGCAGGTTATAGTAGCTCACCATCGAGGTGGTCATTTTCTTGAGATTGAAGGTGGCCGAGTTTTCCGGCGGTGACGCCTGCATGGATTTCTGATCGCCCACGGGCTTGAACGCCTCGAGCGAGGTTTTCTGCCAGACTGAGGCCGTGTAACCGTAGCTGCTCACCTTGCGCGAGCGAGTCACCGACTTGACCAGCGTTCCCACAGCGCTGAACACACCGCCCAGCACCGGCAATCGCTTGTTCGGCACCAGCTTCTTGTGGTACTGGATCGACTGGCGCAGCTGCTGCAGCAGCAAACCGGCATCCGGGCCAGCCTCGCCGGGCATGCGTCCTACCGGCCACTCAGGGACGAAGTAATTCGAATCCAGGGTGGCGTACGGATTGTCCGACTCCACCTCGTCGTCCATATCGTCGACCGGGTTGGGCAGCCTGTGAAAGGGCACCACCGAAGGCCCGCCGACGATCAGCAGCGCGCCGATCCGCGCGCCTTTCTTTGCCAGCGCATTATCCAGGTCCACCAGCGCCAGCTTCAGCTTCCAGGGATCATTGCCAGCAGCCGGCTTGACCCCCAGCTGCGAGGTCGGAGCTGGATCGTCCGGGCAGAACACCAGAGCGCCCCAGCCGGATCGCTTGCCGATCACCTCGGCGAGCGCCTTCATCTCATCCAGGATCACATCCGCGGTCTTGTTCCCGTACTCTTTGACCAGGGCAGTCTTGCTGGTGAAGATGACGTACACCGGATAGCGTCCATCCGCACTGGCAATCCCGGGGCTCTTGACCTTTTTCGCGAATTTGCCCAGCTCGGCTTCAGCCTCCATGACTGTACTGCTCTTCGGCTGCGGCCGCCGCACAATCTTGCCCGCTGCGTCCACATCCGGACCCTGCTGTGAGGTCTCGAACTCAGCATCATAAGGCACCGGAGCGGCCATCATGAGAGGCCTGTGTTCCTGAGAAGCAGGATCAACGGCCGGCTTTTCCGGGATGGGCCGCCTTGTGGCCGGCAGGCGATTCCAGCCCATGCGGAAAGAGACTTCAGCGGGAACCGGAATGTCCATGGTGGTCTCGAGCCGTTCCGGCCACAGCGGGCGGTACGGATGCGCCTCACCCCACCAGCGGGCCGCCACTGATCCATCCATGTCGCTGGCCACGCACTGGTGCAGCAGGTTGACCGCGCGCGCTTCGTCGCCCATCTCCAACTGCCGCTCGGCCAGAGTCAGGGTGAAAGGCAGCGCTTCCGGCCAGCGGCCGTGGTACATCTCCGCCAGCTTGAGCTCAATCATGTGCTCGCCGCGCAGGCGCATCAGCCGCAGGTGATAAATCCCCGCCAGCGGGAGGTCGGGCTGCGAGGAGAGCACCTGATAGATCATGGATTCAGCTTCTTCGAAATTGCCGCTGGCCAGCGACTGCCGGGCGATGCGCAGCTGCTTGGCCCAGTCCGGCATGGATGCCAGCCCTGCCGCGCTGCCGCCCAGCGCGAAGCAAATCCCCTTTGCCAGCGCTTTCTTATCCACCTGTTGTTCTGGCAGGGTTAGTTCCAGGAGGCTCATGTATTCCAGGTTTTCCGGGTCCTGGCGGGTGATTTTCTCCAGCAGGGAAATCGCCTGTGGGATCTTTTCCTCCGCCCGGAAGATTTTCGCCAGCTGGAAGCTCATCTTCATGTCACCCGGGTACGCCGCCAGCCACCCCAACGCCACCTGGCGCGCAAACCGGTAAGATTTTGTCTCCAGCGCCACATCAATCAGGCGCAGTACCGTGGTGCGGTCGTAGAGCCGATGTTCCTTCTGAGGATTGAGACCGGTACGGGTTATTGACATGAATTAGCCTCCTGAGAGTGATGCACCAGGTTCAAGGCAATCACAGCGCCCAGCTGGCGGCGGATGTTCAGATCATGCGGGGCCAGTTTGGCTGCCTGGCGGAGCAGCTTTTCGGCATTCTGATAATCCTTGGCGTCGCGCATGGCCAGCGCGGCCAGGTAATACGGCCGGTAATCGTCCGGAGCGACCTCGATCGCCTGCTGAAAGACGTAATTGGCTTCCGCGTACTCCCGGCGGTCTTGATACGCCTTGCCCAGTTCGAGGTATCCTTCCACATCTTCCGGGGCCTGCTGAACCGCCTGGCTGAAGTGATACACTGCCTGGTCCAGCTGACCGGCGCGGCGGCGGGCGTGCCCGAGCAGCAGGTGCAGATCGGGCTGAACGGGGTCCAGCCGCAGGGAGCGCTTCGCTGTGGCTTCCGCGGCTTCCAGTTCACCGGTTTCCGCCTCGGCCATGGCCAGCAGATGGAGGATGCCCGGGTGGTTCGGGAAGCGCTGCGACAGTCCCTCCAGCGCGGACTTCGCCCGCAGCGCGCCTTCCTTCTGGTAGACCAGCCGGGCCTGTTCGTAATTCAGATCCTCATCGTCCGGCAGCGCTTTCAGCGCCTTATCCAGGACCAGCTGGGCCTGGCTGGGCTTGTCCATGCGCTGCAGTACCCGGGCCTTGAGCAGGATGGCGGGAGCATACAGCTCATCCTGTTCCAGTGCCTGATTGGCGCAGCTCAAGCCCTGCTGCAGGTCGCCCAAATCCATGTAGATCTCGCCCATCAGGGTCAGCACCTGCCCGGACTTCTCCAGCCTGGCCGCCCGGTCGATCGTATTCAGGGCCTGCTGCAGATCACCGGAGCGCTGGTAGGTCTTCGCCAGCGCGATGAGCGCGTCCACATAGTCCGGGTCTGTCTTGAGAACCTGCAGAAGCATATCTTCCGCCTGCTGGTAGTCGCCCATCCGGAGGAAGGCGCATCCCAGCCGGTAAGTGTGCTCAACGCATTCCGGCTCCATGCGGGTGACCTGGGTCCAGTGCTGGATGGCTGAATCTAGTATTCCAGCCTGTTCTGCGAGTTCTGCGGCCCAGGTATGCCAGCCAATTTCTTCCGGCAGCATGGAAAGCGCCGTTTCGACCGCGTCGAAGGCCACTTCATAGTCTCCCAGCGCTTCCATCACCCGGGCGTACAGCGCGTGCCATAACGGGTTCCCGGGCGCGCGGTCAAGCAGCTGGTTGGCCAGCTCGTAGTATTGATCCTGGCGGTCATCCAGCGCCTTGAGCACCAGCTGTGCCAGCACCTCAGGGTTGTAGTCCGACCGCTCGATCAGATCCTCGTAATCTACCGGCATGGCTGCCCGGTGCATGGCCAGCGCCTGTGCCGCCAGGTCCTCCGGCTTCTGCCAGACCGTCAGTGCCTGCACAGAATGGACGTCGGGAGCGAAGGCTGCTTCGGCGCGAGCGGTCCAGCGGTTGACCATATCCGCCGGGAAGCCTGTCTCCGCTGTGGAAAGCATCTGCTCGATTCTCGCATGCGCTTCCGGAGACAGCGCACTTTCAGAAACCAGCGAACGGCTGTGCAGATACGCCGCCCTGGCCTTGAACTCCGCCGCCCGAACCCGGGTGGTGATCTGAGACCACAGCTCGCGAGGTTCCAAATTGGACGCAGCAGCCTGCAGGTCAAGAACCTCCAGCGCCTGCTGCCAGCGGAAGGCCGACGAAGCGGCTTCCACAAACCATGTCCCGCGGGCCGGATCCAGCTGATAAGAGCGGCACAGCATGCGCAGCAGATCGGTGCCTTCGCGCAGCTCCGACCTGGCCTTCGTCAGGTCCTCTTGGAATGCCTTGAACGTCTTCAGTGCAGTGTTGATGTCACCCCGCATTCCACTCAGGCGTACCCGAACCGCACGGGCGCGCAGCGTCTCCGGATTCAGGGTCAGCGCCTGGCTCACCAGCTGATCGGCCTTCGTCAGATCGCCCTGCTCCAGCGCCATTTCCGCCTTTAGGCTCAGCAGGGTCGCCTGCTGCTCAACCGCCCGGTCACCGGGGAATACTGTGCCAGTCGTTCCCGGGCCGGAGAGGTTGACTTCCGCAGGTTCCAGCAGGCTGAGGGCGCGCTCGGGCATCTGCGCTGCCAGGGCCAGGTCGGCCGCCATAAAGCGCACGCTGAGGTTCCGCGGCTCCAGTTCCAGCGCTTTTTCGGCATGATACTGGGCCAGCGAATAGGAACCCGCCTGCTGGAGCAGGTAGGCAAAGCGCAGGTGAACCTCAATCCCGGTGGTCTCACCAATCCGCCAGGCGGACGGTACCAGCGCCGACCACACGTTCGAGTACCGGTCGTTCTCCGGTCCGATCTTGATCACAGACTGGCTGTCCTGCAGGCGAAGGGCATTTTCCAGAGCGCTGAATGCTTCCTGCGCCCGGTTGAGGCGGGTCAGCAGGTCGGCCTGGGCCAGGTACAGGTGCACATCGTTCGGCTCGGTGTAAATAGCCCGGTTGATCACTTCCAGCGCCTGCCCGTCCTGCCCCATGCGGTGCATTGCGCAGGCAGCTTCAAACATTAGGCTGACCGGCGGTTCTGGTTCGACCTCCAGCGCGCGCTGGTAGCAGAGCATCTCCGACTCATAGTTTTCCAGCTTGTGGAACAGGTGAGCCGCCTGCTGCAGGTCGGCAGCACTGGCGTCGGCCATGTAGACCATTCCAGACAGGCTTTCCATCGCCCCGGGGAGGTTCTCGTTTCGCAGCTGCGCCGCAGCCAGCTGTACGAGCAGATCCGCGCGGTCCGAGTCCATCTCGATCGCCCGGCGCAGGGCATCTTCCGCCTTGGTTGGCCGGTCCAGCCGGTTCATGAGATCCGCATACCAGAGGAGGATTTCCAGACTGCCAGGAGCCAGCGCTTTCACTTTTTCAGCCGCCTCGGCGGCTTCGTTGTCAAATCGGGCCTGGCAGTAGGCTTCCGCCAGCCGCTGCTGAACGACCACATCGTCCGGGCGTTCTTCCGCTGCCGCCTGGAAGGCCACCAGCGCTGTATCGATCTGGTTCATCCCCAGGCTGGCTTCACCGATGCCCAGATTGACCCGCCAGCTCATGGCAGCAGCGGTTTCACTATTGACTTCCATCAGCTGCGTGAAGCGGTTGAAGGCAGAGTCGAAGTGACCCCGGTACAGCATGGTTTCGGCCATCAGCAGCCGGGCCATGAAATCGTCCGGGGATACTGCCAGGATGTGCTGCAGCGCCGTCTGGGCCTTAGCCAGCAGCGAATAATCGGCAATGCCGGGCCTGCTGCGCTGCTGAGCGAACAGCGCCAGCAGCGTTTCGGCATAGGCCTGGTGCCACTCATTGCGCGAGCTGTCGAGCGCCAGCGCTTTTTCCATCAGCTCGACTCCCTCGGCGAGGTCCCCATCCTCGATGCGCAGTTCCGCGCCGAGGAAGTACAGGTTGGCATCGTGGTCGTGCCGCCGGAGGGCCTCGCTGAGCACGCTGCTGGCCTCTCTGGTGTGCCCCAGCGCTTTCAACGTCTCTGCCAGCACCAGCGCAATGGATGGTGAATCCGGCGCCAGCTCGAAGGCTCGCCGCAGATAGGGCAGCGCTTCAGACGTGCGCCCGTCTCGCAGGCATTCCTCCGCCAGCGCGAAATGCAGTTCGTGCGAGTCCGGGACGGCCAGAACGCCGGCTTTCAGGGTCTCCAGCGCTTTCTCCGCCTGA
>DGEO01000031.1:0-2340 GCA_002385985.1 Anaerolineaceae bacterium UBA3924
CATCCACACAGGTGAAGGAATGATAAAAAAGATCCTCCTGCTGGCACTGGGACTAACGCCCTTCCTCTGGGGCGTGCTGATAAACTGGAGCCTGATGAACAGGTTCTTCCCTGTTCCCCTGTTCTTTATCAGCCTGGCCTTGCTGGGATTGTGGGCGCTGTATGCCTTTCTGCTTTCCGGCGGCGCCGGCAGCGCCCGGTCGGTAATCGTGCCGCTGAACCTGCCGGCCTTATTGGTGCTGCTCCTCATCGGATTTCAGGAGCGGGTCCTGGGCGCGTTCTGGATGAACCTGGCCGGCATCGGGACGCAGTTTTTCTATTTGCCCTTCCTACCCGCCGGGTACGGGCTGACCATCTGGAACCGGTCGGGCATTTTCATCGCCTGCTGCGGGGCGTTCCTCCTGCTGGTGGGCGCCTCCTGGCTGGGCTGGCGGCTGCGCATGAAGCGATCACCATCCCGCCAGACGGAGGCCCTGACCCGCTTGTAGCAGACCGGCTCAAACAGATGGGAAAGAAAAGAGCGAGAAGGGTTCTTCTCGCTCTTTCATTACCACAACATTTTCTGGCGATCAGGCCAGCAGCAGCAGCGGCTCTTCCAGATACTTCGCAATGGCCTGCATGAACTGCGCCGCCTCGGCCCCGTCGGTGACGCGGTGATCCGCGGAAATGCTCATCTTCATGCGCCAGCCGATCGTGATCTCGCCGTTGTCCACCACGGGCATCTCCTGAGCGGATCCGGCCGCCAGGATGGCCGCCTCGGGCGGGTTGATGATGGCGACGAACTGCTCGACGTCGAACATGCCCAGGTTGGAGATGGAGAAGGTCGAGCCTTCGATGTCCTCCGGCCGGACCTTGCCTTCCCGCGCCCGGGAAGCCATTTCCCGCGCTTCCTGTGCGATCACCCGCAGCGGCTTCACGTCCGCGTTCTTGACCACCACCGTCATCAGGCCGCCGGGCACCGCCACCGCCACGCCGATGTTGATCGCTCCGTGCCGGACGACGGCATTCCCGTCCAGCGAGGCGTTCAGGTTGGGGAACTCCCGCAGCGCCAGCGCGGTGGCCTTGATGATCATGTCGTTAACAGAGACCTTCTGCTCCGCCGGCAGCAGGTCGTTGATCTGCTTGCGCAGGGCCAGCGCCTTGTCCATCTTATACAGGTGGGTGATGGAGAAGTCCGGGAAGTTCTGTTTGGACTCGGTCATGCGCCGGCCGATGATGGTGCGCAGCCGGGTCAGCTCTTCGCGCTCGTCCGGCCGGGCTTCGACCGCGCCGGGCGTCCAGACCGGCAGGGAAACGGCCGGCTTGCGGGCCGGGGCTTCTTCCTTCGCCGGGGCGGCTGGCGCAGACGGGGCCGTTGCCGCTGCCGCGGGTGCGGCGGCAGCCGCTTCCACATCCTTGCGCACAATACGGCCGCCCGGCCCGGTGCCCTTGATACGGGCCAGATCCAGGCCCTTTTCCTCGGCAATGCGGCGGGCAAGCGGCGAGGCCTTGATGCGACCATCACCGCTGATCACTTCCTCACCCTCTTCGACCTCGGCCGGTTCCGCCGGGGCGGGCTGCACGACCGCGGCCGTTTCTGCCGGAGCGGCATCTTTTGGCTCGGGCTGGGTGGGCAGCGGGCGCTCCGGCTCCTTCGTGGAAGCGCCGGTCTCCTGCCCTTCCTGCACATCCGCCTGCTCGAACTGGCTCATGTCCACCGTCTCACCCGGCTGGGCCACCACGGCAATGGGCGTCCCCACGGGCACGACGGCGCCGGTCTCCACCAGGTGCTTGTGCAGCACGCCGTCGAAGAAGGATTCCACCTCCACCGTGGCCTTGTCGGTCTCGATCTCCGCCAGCACATCGCCTTTGGAAACGTTCTCCCCTTCCCCTTTCACCCAGCGGACCAGGGTGCCTTCCGCCATGTCGAAGCCCAGCTTGGGCATAATTACCATTTCAGCCATCACAACACCTCTTTAACCGCCTTGATCACATCGTCCACGTTGGGAAGGGCCATCTGCTCGAGGTTGCGGTTGTACGGCAGGGGCACTTCCTCCTGGGCGACACGTTTGATCGGCGCGTCGACGTAATCAAATGCCTCTTCATAGATCCGGCTGGCCACTTCCGAGCCGACGCCGTAGGATCGCCAGCCTTCCTCCACAATGACCGCCCGGTTGGTCTTCTTGAAGGACTCGATCACCGGTTCCATGTCCAGCGGGCGCAGCGTGCGCAGGTCGACGATCTCCGCCTCAATGCCCTCCTTCGAGAGCTGCTCGGCGGCCTTCAGCGAGATCTCCAGCATCTTGCTGTAAGTCACGATGGTAACATCGCGGCCTTCGCGCTGCACCGTCGATTTTCCAAT
>DGEO01000031.1:2494-17603 GCA_002385985.1 Anaerolineaceae bacterium UBA3924
GCGCTGCACCGTCGATTTTCCAATCGGTATCACGTAATCCCCCTCCGGCACCTCGCCGCGGGTCTGGTACAGGGTGGCATGCTCGATAAAAAGCACCGGGTTGTCGGTGCGGATGGCGGCTTTGAGCAAGCCCTTGGCATCCGCCGGGGTGCCCGGAGCGACCACATACAGCCCAGGGAAGTGAGCGAAGATCGCATCGGGCGTCTGGGAGTGGGTTGCCGCAAGCTGGCGGCCGCCGCCGCTGACCGCGCGGATCACAATCGGCACACGCATCTGCCCGCCGAACATATAGTGCAGCTTGGGAGCCTGGTTGACGATCATGTCCATGGCCGAAAAGGCAAAGTTGATTGTCATCAGCTCGGCCACCGGGCGCAGGCCGGTCAGCGCAGCGCCGATGGCCCCGCCGACGATGGCGTTCTCAGAAATAGGCGTATCGCGGACGCGCTTTTCGCCAAAGTGATCGTAGAACCCCTTGGTGACCGCATAAGTGCCGCCCCATACGCCGACCTCTTCTCCCATGATAAAGATTTTCGGATCGCGTTCCATTTCCTCCCACAGAGCCTGGGAGATGGCTTCACGCATTGTCATTCGCGCCATGACTACCACTCCTCTTCGACGACGTAAACATCGGTGTAAAGCTCTTCCGGCTCGGGTTCAGGGCTGGACTGGGCAAATTCCACCGCCTCGTTCACTTCCTGTTCGGCCAGCTCGTCCTGTTTGTCCAGTTCCTCTTCCGTGCAGATCCCGTTATCCATCAGGTACTTGCGGTAAATGCCGATCGGGTCGTGGGCCTGCCAGCGCTTGATCTCCTCCGCCTGGCGGTAGCGCTCCGGGTCGCCCATCGAGTGGCCCCGGTAGCGGTAGGTGATCACCTCGAGGAACTGCGGGCCGCTGCCCTCGCGAATCTCTTCAAAGAGCTGCAGCGCCTTCTCCCGCACCTCGATCACATTCATGCCCTCAATGCGGTAGTTGGGCATCCCGTAGCCTTCCGCCTTCTGGCGAATTTCCGAAACAGCCGAAGCGCGCTCGACGGAAGTCCCCATCCCGTACTGGTTGTTCTCGCAGACCCACAGCACGGGCAGGTTCCAGACCTTGGACAGGTTCAGCGCCTCGTGGAAATACCCGATATTGGAAGCGCCGTCGCCGAACATGCACATGGTGACCGCCTTGTTCCCGGCGTACACATCGCCCAGGGCCAGGCCAGCGGCAATCGGCAGGTGCCCGCCGACCACGGCATGCCCGCCCCAGTAATTCAGGTTCACATCCGCCATATGCATCGAGCCGCCCTTGCCCTTCGAAACGCCGGTGGCCTTGCCGAGCAGCTCGGCCATGACCAGTTTGGCCGGGATGCCGCAGTTAATCGCCACACCGTGATCGCGGTAGGCCGTAATAATGCGATCCTCCGGCCGCCGGGCGGAAATCAGGCCGGTGCTGACCGCTTCCTGTCCAATATACAGATGCAGAAAACCGCCGATTTCTCCCTTTTGATACAGTTCAGCGGCTCGTTCTTCGACCAGTCGAATCACCACCATCTGGTGATACAAATCCAAATAGTCGCCTTTTTCCATTGATGATAATCCCTCCTGAGGATGTTGCGTTGACACCAAAAAACCGGTAGATACCCGGCGGTTATTCCCCTCTACTTCGACAAATCCCCCTGATTCCCCCAGAAAATTATAACATCAAGTCGAATCGGACACTTTCGTCATGAATACTACCGTTTTCTCCCCCCACCGGCAGACATACAGCATGGGCAGGCAGCAGCTGCCTGCCCATGCTGCGGTTGTTGCTTTTCGATCTAGAGATCGGTGTTTTCTTTGCCCTGGCTGTGCTTCAGAGCAGCATGGGCGGCCGCCAGGCGGGCGACCGGCACGCGGAACGGAGAGCAGCTCACGTAGTTGTTGCCGATGATATGGCAGAACTCGATGGAGCTGGGATCGCCGCCGTGCTCGCCGCAGATACCCACTTCCAGCTCGGGGCGGGTCTTGCGGCCGTCGCGGATGGCAATGTCCATCAGGCGGCCGACGCCGTCGCGGTCGATGGTCTGGAAGGGATTCTTGGGCAGGATTCCGTCTTCCACATACTTCACCAGGAAGTTGCGCTCGGCGTCATCGCGGCTGTACCCGAAGGTCATCTGGGTCAGGTCGTTTGTGCCGAAGGAGAAGAACTCGGCGACGCTGGCGATTTCACCGGCGGTCACGCAGGCGCGCGGGATCTCCACCATCGTACCGAACTTGTAGGGGAACTCCACGCCCTTCTCCTGCATCACTTCGCGGGCAATCCTTTCGAGCGTCGGCTGGATGACCTTGAGCTCGTTGATGTGCCCGGTCAGCGGGATCATGACCTCAGGCTTCGGCTGGATGCCGCGCTTGGCCACATTGGCAGCCGCCTCGAAGATCGCGCGCACCTGCATCTGGACGATTTCGGGCATCACAATGCTCAGGCGCACACCGCGCAGGCCCATCATCGGGTTGCTCTCGTGCATGGTGCGGACGGTGTGCAGCATGGCTTCCTTGGCGGCGATTTCCTTGGTGTCGCCCTTGCCCAGGATGAAGCTGGCCATGTTGCTCACGCGGGCGGTGATGATCTCTTCAATCAGTTCATCTTCGCCGGGCAGGAACTCATGCAGCGGCGGGTCGATCAGGCGGATGATGACCGGCAGGCCGTCCATCGCCTCGAACAGACCTTCGAAGTCGGAGCGCTGCTCGGGCAGCAGCTCGTTCAGGGCGGCGACACGCTCTTCGGAGGTCTTTGCCAGGATCATGCGCTGCACAATCGGCAGGCGGGATTCTTCGAAGAACATGTGCTCGGTGCGGCACAGGCCAATACCCTTGGCGCCGTAGGCGCGGGCGCGCTGCGCATCGCGCGGGTAGTCCGCGTTCGCCCAGACCTGCAGACCGGTGGTCGGCCAGCCCTCGGGGAACTTGCGGGTGCCGGGGCGGGCGCAGATTTCATCCGCCCACTCGAGCAGGGTGAGCAGGTCTTTCTGCTCTTCCAGCGAAGGCACAACCATATCGATCTTGCCCAGGTAGACCTCGCCGGTGGTGCCGTTGATGGAGATCCATTCGCCTTCGCGGATAACCTGACCGTTGACGTTCATCACCCGGCGGTCCAGGTCAATGCGCACGGCGGAAGCACCCACCACGCAGGGCACACCAAACTGGCGGGCGACCACCGCGGCATGCGAGGTGGCGCCGCCTTCGCTGGTGAGGATACCCTTGGCCGCGAGCATGCCATGCACGTCATCTGGCTTGGTGAACGGGCGCACCATGATCACGTCCTGCTTGTGGTTCTTGCCCATTTCCTCGGCGGTGTCGGCGTCAAAATAAATCTGGCCGACCGCGGCGCCCGGGGAGGCGTTCACACCGGTGGCGATCATCTTGCCGGACTGTTTGGCTGACTTGATACTGGCTTCCACAAACTGGGGGTGCAGCAGAGTGTCGACGTTTTCCGGGGTCACGCGCAGGACGGCCTCTTCCTTGGTGATCAGGCCTTCCTTAACCATATCGACGGCAACCTTCACCGCAGCCTGGGCGGTGCGCTTGCCGGAGCGGGTCTGCAGCATCCACAGCTTGCCGCGCTCGATGGTGAACTCAACGTCCTGAACGTCGCGGTAGTGCTTTTCGAGCTTGTTGGCAATATCCAGGAACTGCCGGTAGGCGTCCGGCATGTCCTTCTCCAGCTCGGTGATCTTCTTGGTGTTGCGGATACCGGCAACCACGTCTTCGCCCTGGGCGTTGATCAGGTAATCGCCGTACATTTCCTTCTCGCCGGTGGCCGGGTTGCGGGTGAAGGCCACGCCGGTGCCCGAGTCGTTGCCCATGTTGCCAAAGACCATGGTCACAATATTCACCGCGGTGCCCAGGTCATCCGGGATGCCGGCGGCGCGGCGGTAATCGACGGCGCGGCGGCCGTTCCAGGACTTGAACACGGCTTCGATGGCCAGGCGCATCTGCTCGAACGGATCCTCGGGGAAGGGGAAGCCCTTGCCGCGCTGGATGATCCGCTTGAACATCTGGGTCAGTTCCTTCAGATCATCGGCGGTCAGATCGGTATCCAGCTTGGCGCCGCGCTCGGCCTTGAAGTCCTCCATCGGGTCTTCAAACGCCTCATCGGGCAGGCCCAGCACCACCGAGCCGAACATCTGGACCAGGCGGCGGTAGGAGTCCCAGACGAAGCGCTCATTGTTCGTCAGGCGCACCATGGCTTCCGCAGTCTGGTCGTTGAGACCAATGTTGAGGACCGTGTCCATCATGCCGGGCATCGAAAACTTCGCGCCAGAGCGGCAGGAAACGAGCAGGGGATTATCTGACCCGCCAAAGGTCTTACCAGTCTGCCGTTCCACTTCCTTCAGCGCAGCCAGAGTCTCATCCCACATGCCTTCGGGGAACTGCATGTTGTTCGCCAGATAAGCATTGCAGGCCTCTGTAGTGATCGTGAATCCCGGGGGCACGGGAACGCCCAGGCGGGTCATGTCGCCAAGGTTGGCGCCTTTACCGCCCAGCAAGGCCCGGACATTCTCCCAGTCCCCGCCGACATACTGTTCGGCCTCATTCACTTCGCTGAACAGATAAACCCACTTTTTCGAAACCATTCGTGTCCTCCTAAGTTGTTCAAAAACCCCAAAACCAGGGTATATGTGCATGTTCCCCTCAAGAGAGAAATTTTACCACATACCCTGCCCTTCAACCGGAATCATCTGAACTTTTCTCGGGCTTGATGTTTGTAAGCCGGTTGCAAGGTGATTTCAAGGTCGAATAACACATAATAAGGACAGGTACCGATTCACTTTGGAGGGTGAATGGATATTCTCTTCATAGCAGGTGACATTACAACCCGGGATTTATTGACCCAGATGTTCCATCCCCGCCAGGCGAAGATCACTTACGCGCCAAATCTCCAGCAAGGACTTCGATTGGCGAGACAGGCGGATTTCAGCCTGTCCATTCTGGATGACGGTAATTTCCAATCTGAGACTATTCGTTTTTGCCAGGAGTTCCGCCGGCTGAACGGCATCCCTCTGCTGGTTCTTTCCGCGCAGGATGATCCCAACCGGATCGCCACAATTCTGGACGCAGGCGCGGACTATTATCTGGTCAAGCCAGTACCCCGTGCCATTCTGGAGGCCACCATCAACACCCTGCTGCGCCGCTGCCAGCCCTCTCAACCCCTGATCACCTCGTGGGGAGATCATGTGAGCATGCTATAATCATCAGCAAGCTCAATACCGCACAATTCATACGGGGTGACCACTGTGCAAACCTGTTCCGTCTGCGCCACGCAAATGCAAGATGAAATTCTTTCCTGCCCCAAATGCGGGGCAGATATGCACGAGCTGTCCACCACAGCCGTGGCCATCAAAGAATACCGGGCCAACCCGCGCGTGGGCATCATTCGCGTTCACGTGAACGACGATGCCTGCCCGGCCTGCGCTCAGCTTCAGGGTGCTTATCCCAAAGACAAAGTGCCCCGGCTGCCGGTCGAAGGCTGCTCGCACAAGGATGGCTGCCGCTGCTTCTACGCCCCGGCGCTGACCGAGATTTTCCCGTAAACCGGTTTCTCCGCCCTGCCGTCAGGCCCTTCGGATCAAGTCCCGCAGGGCCGCTGCCACGATTTCCGGGGTTTCCATCATGGGCAGGTGACCCGCGCCGGGCGCTTCCACCATCCAGCCGCGCGGGAAGAAGCCGATAAACTCCGCCGCCGTCTCCGGGCTGACAATCCTGTCTTCCGATCCGGCCACCACCAGCGCGGGCACCTGAATGGACGCCAGTGCGCGGGTTGTATCCTCGCGTTCGGCCATACCCAGCAGGGCGCCCACAATCCCCTGCTTCGGGTTGGCCAGAATCATGTCGCTCACCTGTGCGGCCACTACAGGATTGGGGGTCAGCGCGGCCGGCATCTGGCTGGCCAGCTTCGCCTGCCCGCGGGAACGCACCTGGCGGGCCTGCACCAGCCGGGACTGGCGCTTTTCCAGCGTGTCGGCGGCGGGATGGCTGGCAATCAGCGCCAGGCCGGCGAGCCGCTTCGGGTAAGCCTGGGCGAAGGCCAGCGCGACGTACCCGCCCATGGAATGGCCGCCCAGCACCACCCGGTCCAGGCCCAGACGGTTGAGCAGCTGGTAGACGTCCTCGGCCATCTCGCGCATGGTATAGGTCCCCTCCGGGGCCGGAGACTGGCCGTGCCCGCGCAGATCGGGAAGGATCAGGCGGGCGGTGTCCGACAGCAGTGGGATAAGCGGCTTCCAGATGGACCGGTTCAGCGGGAAGCCGTGCAGCAGCACCAGCGGCGTTCCGCTGCCATGTTCTTCGTAGCTGAGTTGTACCGGACTAAGATTCATTCTGCTGACCTCCATGGTTCGCGGACTGGCTGCGCGCCCACTTTTCGGCGTAGCGCCAGGCCTCATCGGCGGTGCTGATCATGCCCTCCGCCTGCTTCTCGCGGATGGCGTCCAGCAGCCGGCCGATGTTCGGCCCGGGTGACATTCCCAGCCGCTGCTGCAGCTCCGTCCCGCTGATCAGCCGCGGCGGGGCGACCAGCTCCTCCTTGCGCTCGTACCAGGCCTCCAGCAGCGATCGGACCACCTCGACCTCGTCCTGCCAGGTCTGGTCATAGGTGGGAACGGCCGACTTTGCCAGCGTATCCGCCAGCGACAGCAGGCACACCTCCACCCCGGCCGGGCCTGCCGTCCGCCAGAAGCGGTACAGCGCCCGTCGTGTGGGCGGTTTGCCGGTCTGCACCAGATGGTGCACGCGCATGTGCTGGCTCACCGTGGTCTGAGCGCGTTCCACTTCCGCCCGGCTCAGCGCCAGCTGCCTTGCCCGGTCAGCCGTCACCGGCCCGCCTTCGCGTTCGTGGCGCAGGAAGCGAATGCGCCCGCCCTCCTCCACCGAACGGGTGTCGGGCTTGGCAATGTCATGATACAGCGCGGAAAAGAACAGCAGCGACCGGACGGTGCGCTCCGGGTGCAGCGGCTGGTCAAAATGCGCGGCCAGCTGCTGGCGGTAGCGTCCGATGCGCATGACCGCCGTGCCGTAGATCAGGTCCGCCGCCTCGTGATGGTACTCCCCGACCAGCAGCCCGAAGAGCTTTTCCAGCGCGTTCAGCACCTGCAGCGTGTGCTCCCAGACGTCGTACTCATGCGGCGGGGGCTGGGTGACGCCCTTGAGCGCATCCAGCTCGGGCAGCACCTGCTGCAGCGCGCCGATCTGGTCCAGCATGCGCACCGCAGCGGCTACCTTATGACCGCCCAGCAGGCGGAACAGCTCGTCCCGCTTCCGCTCCGCGGAAACCCGACCCAGCTGGTCAGCGGCCTCCTTCATCCATCGCAGCGTCTGCGGCTCAATGTGCAGCTGAAAGGTCATCGCCATGCGCACCGCACGCAGCACGCGGACCGGATCGCCGGACAGGCTGGTTTCCGTGCAGGCGCGCAGCACGCCGTCCCGCAGGTCCGCCGCCCCGCCCAGGGGATCGATCAAACTGTCGGGATCGCGCAGGCTGAGCGCCATGGCGTTGACGGTGAAATCCCGCCCCAGCAGGTCTCCGGACAGATCCTCCGAGCGCAGCCCGGCAAAGTCCAGGATCAGCCTGCCGCCGTCGGCCCGGTTGAGCAGCACCCGGGCCGTGTCGTGCCCGGCATCCAGCACGTAAAACGCGCCGCCCAGCCGGTTGGCCACCCGCCGGGCCAGCCTGACCGCGTTTCCGCGCACGGCAAAGTCCAGGTCGTGCGCCGCGCGGTTCAGCAGGCGATCGCGCACAGGCCCGCCCACCAGATAGACCTCCTCGTCCGGTCTGGTCAGTCCAAGGATTTGCTCAATCACATCCGTGTCTGCCCGGAGATCCGGCTGCATGCCTGGCCTTACTCTTTCGATGGATACTTGTCCAGGTCCACCACCCCGATGAAGGGCAGGTTGCGGTAGTACTCATCCAGGTCCAGGCCGTAGCCAAAGACGAACTCGTTGGGGATGGAGAAGCCCACATACTGGATGGGCACATACACCTCGCGGCGTTCGGCCTTGTCCAGCAGCGTGCAAACCCGCAGCGTGTTGGGCCGGCGGGCTGAGAGCAGCTCCAGCACGGAAGCGATCGTCCGGCCGCTGTCGATGATGTCCTCCACCAGAAGCACATCGCGCTCGTAAATATCGGTGTTCAAATCCAGCGTCAGGCGCACCTGCCCGGTGGACTCCCGGTTGCCCGCCCCGTAGGAGGAAACCGCCATAAACTCGATGGCGTGCGGGACGGTGATCTGCCGCATCAGGTCGGTGAGGAACATGACGCCCCCGCGCAGGATGCAGATCAAAATCAGGTTTTTGGAGTCTATGTAATCCTCGCTGATTTCTCGGCCTAGCGCGGCGATCCGCTCCTGGAGCACATCTTCCGGGATCAAAACCTCTTTCAAAACGTCGCGGTAGGGGATCATGGCTGCTCCTGATTGTTAGTTGCGTGGAACCTGGTGATGCTGGCGGCAGCGGGCTTCGTACATCTCCGAGGCCCCCACGATGATAACCGGGTCATTGTAGTGCGCCGGCTTTCCATTGACCAGGCGCTGCGTCCGGCAGGCCGGCTCGCCGCAGACCATGCAGATGGCCTGCAGCTTGTCTACCCGCTCGGCCACAGCCATCAGCACCGGCATGCAGCCGAAGGGCTCACCGCGAAAATCAGTGTCCAGCCCGGCCACGATCACGCGCAGGCCCCTGTCCGCCAGACGCTGCACCAGATCAACAATGCCGTCGTCGAAGAACTGGGCCTCGTCGATGGCCACCACAGTGGTTTCGGGGTCCAGCAGGCCCTCAATTTCGCTGGAACTGATGACCGGATGGGCCGCGAAGGTCGTTCCGGCATGTGAGGCGACCTGCTCCACCTGATAGCGGTTGTCGATCAGCGGTTTGAACACCTGCACTTTCTGCCGGGCGATCGTCGCCCTGCGCAGGCGTCGAATCATCTCGTCAGTTTTCCCGCTGAACATTGACCCGGTGACCACCTCGATAGCGCCGCTGTGATGCTTCATGAAATGCTCTCTCCTGGTTAGAATACCTCCATTCTACCGCAATCCGCCTGCCCCGAAGGCAGCGATCAGCCGCTTCTGGAAAAAAAAGAGCAGGCGATTAAGCCTGCTCCTGTACCAGTAATGTCTTTGACTGCCTAGATGGCGATGTCTTCCGCCGCGGCGGGCAGCTCGTAGCCCATCTGGCGCAGTTTCTTCTTCAGATCGATGAGCGACTTGCGGCCGAAGCCCTCGACCTCGAGCAGGGCGGCTTCGCCCTGGCTCAGGCGCTCCAGCACCTGGCCGACAGTGGTCAGGCCGGCTTTGGTTAGCGCGTCGGTCGGGCGGGTGCCCAGGCCCAGGCTGTCGATGGTGCGCTCGGTGGAGACGCGCTCCGCCTCGCGGGAGCGTTCCTTCTCCACGAAGTCCTGGCGAGCCTGCAGGCGCTTGTAGAAGCGATCAACCTGGCCCTCCATATCCAGCATGCGCTGCTGCTGGCCGGTGTAGAAGGGATGGCACTTCGAGCATACCTCGGTGCGGATTTCCTTTTTCGTGGAACCGGTCGTCCAGGTATTGCCGCAGGCGCAAATCACCTTCGCATCCGGGTAGTACGTGGGATGAATATTCGGTTTCATGGATTTATTGCCTCCGTTCCGCTTCCGTCAGCCCATCTCCTCCGGCAGACGGTGCGGAAGCGTACTAATGTGCGTCCTGATATTTACTCGACGATCGGATCGACACTGACCATCTTGCGGCCGCCAGGGAGGGTCTTGTAGACCACGATCCCGTCGGTCTTCGCATACAGGGTGTCATCACTGCCCAGGCCAACGTTCATACCGGGCTTGATGCGGGTTCCGCGCTGGCGAACCAGGATGTTCCCTGCCAGAACGCGCTGACCGGCATAGATTTTGACACCCAGACGCTGAGCGTTGCTATCTCGTCCATTGCGGCTGGAACCGCCACCTTTTTTGTGTGCCATTATTCTTACTCCAAATCAATCGAATCGATGAACAGGCGAGTGTACATCTGCCGGTGACCGGTCTTGACGCGATAGCGTTTCTTGGGGCGGTAGCGGAAGACGATGATTTTCGGGCCCTTGAAGTGATCCTGCACCCGGGCGCTCACCTTTGCGCCCTTCACCACGGGCGTGCCAACGGTCACCTTGTCCTCATCCACCACCAGCAGAACGTTGTCGATGGCGATCTTCTCGCCCTTTTCTGCTGCCAGCAGATCCACCTCAATGGTGGACCCTTCCACGGCGCGGTACTGCTTTCCGCCGCTTTCGACAATTGCGTATTTCATGTTCAGAGCTCCAATCTTCACTTCGCCGCAGTCAAAGCGCCTGACGTAGCGCGCCCCGCTGCGGGGAAGTTGGGTTACAAGATGAGACCCCGGTGCTTCAGCCGGGGGAAAAGCAGGCTGTATTATACAGGCTGACGGGGTGAATGTCAATGATTCGCCGGGCGATTTGCCAGCCGGCGGGCGTCCTCGACGCGCACCGTCACCCCGGTCTGGTCCAGATACTCGAGGAAACCCAGGGCATAGCGCCGGCTGGTCTGGAAGCGATCGCGGAACTCGGCCACGGTCAGCGTTTCATGCGCCTGCAGATGCTCCCTGACAAAAGCCAGCATCGCGTCGAAGTCCTCCCGTCTGAAGACCACCTCTGGCGACACCTGCAGCAGGATGCCCTGGTCCAGCAGGTAAGCGGTGACCTCGTCGCCGACCTGGGCCTGGCACTCCTTGAGCGGCGGGGGAGAATAGGGTGACTGGCGGAACTGGTCCAGCAGGCGGTCGACAGCCGCGCGCTCCGCCGGGCTGAGCGCCGGGGTGAAACCGGGCAGCGACAGCGCGGACCCGTGCTCCGCCAGCGCGCCCTCTTCCACCCAGCGCTTGAGCAGCGACTGGAACTCGCGCCCGGCCAGCTTCAGGCGGCTTTTCAGGGCTTCTTTGGGCATCCCCCGGCGCAGCGGGTACTGCCGGTGGTAGCCGGTCACTTCATCCAGCGCCTTTTGCTGCAGCGCGCTGTATACACTCCTCGAAACCGCCAGACCGTTCAGGGCGGCAGGCAGCGATACATCCTCGAGCAGAACCAGCAGGCCAGCCTGCACCAGTTCCTCAACCGCTGCAGCGGCCTGGTCACCATCCAGATGAGCGCGCTCCACCATATGTTTCAGCGCAGCCACCCCGCTGGTGGCAGCCGCCTGCAGCAGCAGATCGGACGGAGCTCCCTGGCTCAATGACTGGAGCCGCTCGATCACCTCGGAGGCAAAGCGCCTGTGACGCCGCGCCGGCGCCGGGTCGACCACCACGCCTCCGCCCAGCGTCTCCCCCGGTGACGGCCGGCGGAGAATATAGCGGTCGCCGCGGACAGCCACAACCGGCTCAGTCAGCTCCAGCTGCAGCCAGCCTTCCTCGCCAGGCGCGATCTGCTCGGCGCCCAGTACCCGCACCCGGGCAAGCACTTCCGACGCGCCCAGGAACAGCTTCACCTCCTGATTGTGGCGCACCGGCTGGCTGGCCGCGAGGAGCAGGCGAAAGGCCACATCCAGGCGGTTGGTTGCCTGATAATGCCCCACCCTGGTGAGCACCTGCCCGCGGGTAATTTCGCTCACATCTACACCGGTCAGGTTGACCGCCACCCGGTTCCCCGGCTGGATGTGGTCCACCTTTTTCTTGTGCGACTGCAGCCCGCGGATGCGCGCCCGGCGGTTCCCGGGCAAGATTTCAACTTCGTCACCAACCTTCAGCTGGCCGTCGCTCAGCGTGCCGGTCACCACTGTGCCGAAGCCGGCGATGGTGAACACCCGATCGATGGGCAGGCGCGGGCGGCCCAGGTCCGGCCGGGTGGGCTGCGAGGTCAGGCAGTCGGCCAGCGCGTGCCTCAAATCCTCAATCCCCGCGCCTGTGCGAGCCGACACGCGCACCACCGGCGCGCCCTCCAGCACCGTCCCGGCGACCTGGTCCAGAATATCCGCTTCCACCAGGTCCAACCAGTCCGGGTCGTCCACCAGATCCACCTTGGTCAGCGCGATCACGCCCTGTTTGACCTGAAGAATGTCCAGAATGGCCAGATGCTCGCGAGTCTGCGGCATCACACCTTCATCAGCGGCGACCACGAACAGGGCAGCGTCAATGCCCCCCACCCCCGCCAGCATGTTGTCGATGAAGTCACGGTGACCGGGCACGTCGACCACGCCCACCGGCTGGCCGCCTGGCAAAGTAAACCAGGCGAAGCCGAGCTCGATGGTCATCTCGCGCTCCTGCTCCTCTTTCAACCGGTCAGGATGCATCCCGGTCAGCGCGGTCACCAGGGACGACTTGCCGTGGTCCACGTGACCGGCCGTGCCAATCACCCACATGCCTTACCTCGCGCGGGGTCCGGTCTCTTCGAAAGCTTCCATCCAGCTGCGGCTCAGCGCCAGCAGGGCCTGCAGCCGTTTCTGCGTCTCCGTCTGGATCTCGGTGATCAGGTCACGGGCTTCCTGGGTGATGTCCTCCAGCATGACGATGCGCTCTTCCAGCTTGGCGAAGGCGCGCGAGAGTTCCTTGTCTCGCTCGTCGTGCGCCAGAGTGTAGTTGGTCCAGCGCTTCTGGTCGTCGGCCTTGAAGGTCACCCATTCCTGCCGGAAGCGGTCCTCCACCAGGCGCTGCAGCTCGGTGATCTCGTTGATGCGCCGTTCGAAGCGCTCGGTGATCTCATCAAAGGCCTCCTGCGCCCGGCGCACCTGGCGGTGCGTGGCGTCGAGCATCTGCAGCTGTGCGTCCAGGTCCACGGCTTGCTTCTCGATCATCTCAAAGCGGGTCTGCCATTCCTTCCAGGTGCGCTCGCGGTCGACCGCCTGGAGAGTCATCTTGTCGATAAAAACGGCCTGGGCCTGGCGGCGTTCACTCTCGGCCGCCTGCAGGTCGTTGATGCGCGCCTCCAGCTTACGCACGATATCAGTCACCACATCCGACTTGCCGCGCTGCTCTTCAATGCGCTTGCGGAAGGCGGCGATTTCGGACTGCACGTCAGCCAGGCGCTTGGATTCCTGCCGCTGCGATTCCTCCATTACCTTCAGCGCGCGGCGGTACTCGTCGTCCGAGCGGCGGTAATCGGTGATCTTCTTGTTCACCTCTTCGATCAGGCGCGCCAGGCGGAAATCCTCCTCCATGCGGGCCTGCAGGCTGCGGCGCAGTTCGGGGATGGCGTCCAAACCGTGGCGCACCTCGGCGATGGATTTCTGCACCTGCTCCAGGTCGGCCGCGCGGGCCTTTTCCGCCTCGCGCATCTGTTCGATGCGCTGCCGGTCGACAGCTTCCACTGCCCGGGTGAGGTCTACTCGCAGCTGGACAATACTGGCCTCCACCTGCTCGAAACGGGCCAGAGAGGCCTTCATCCGGGCCAGGTCTGCGGTCAGTTCGCTGGTTTCTTCTTTCAGTCCCGGAAGGCTCTCTTCGAGTACCGATAATCTCTCTTCCAGGGTCGCAATGGTCAGTTTGTCCTTGCGGCGTTCGTTGTCAAGCCACTCCAGACGTTGGGTAATCTGTTCCAGATCCATGGAGTATGGTCCTCATTACGGGGAGATTGATTCATTATACCATTCGCTACACGCACGAAGCCGCAGCGAGACAGGCAGGGTCATCTCAGGTTGGGGAAGGCCAGTAGCACCTGCAGCAGACCGCGCAGCATCGGGCCGGGCAGCAGGCCGATCAGCACCAGGCACAGCGTCCCGGCCAACAGCATCAGCCGCTCCAGGTCGCCTTCGGCTTCCGCCTCCCCGCCGGAGCCACCAACGATGAAAGCCGCCAGCATGCGGAACCCGGCCAGCAGGAAACCGGCTGTGCTGGCCAGCACGGCGAACACCAAGTTGACGTTCTGCCCGGCGAGCAGCTCATACAGCCCCTGGCGGACCGGGAAGCTGCCCAGCAGCGGCAGCCCGCCGAACGAGAACACCGCAAGCACCAGCACCCCCGCCGATACGGGGAACCGCCGGGCCAGCCCCTGCAGGTCGGGCAGGTCCAGTCTAACGTTCCGGTTGGTCAGGATACCCATGCCCAGGGCGAACAGCGCCAGGGTCATCAGCCGCGGAAGCAGGCCCGTGGCGAAGATCTCCATCCCCGCCTGGCTGCGCAGGCTCATTGCCAGCAGGGCAAACCCGTTCTCGGCGATCAGTACGTGCCCGAACAGGCGCTGCAGTTTGCGTGAAAAGGCAGCCGACACCCCGGCGACAACCACCATCACCGCGCCGGCGATCTGCAGCACCTGGTACATCCCCGCGTTACCCCGCAGCCAGGTGAAGCCGTTGATGAAGTCCGCCATCATGAACAGCACCACGGTGGTCAGCATGGAAACCGCAAACCCGGCCAGATACGGGCGGCTTTCCTCAACCAGCAGCGGCACCCAGGTGTAGAAGGGGAATACCGCCAGCCAGAAAGAAAACCCCAGCCCGAGCAGCACGGAAGCCTGCCGGAAGAGAAGCTCGCGCTCCGGGATCACCTCGACGCTGCCCAGCATCCAGCCGGCCAGCAGCACAAAAGGCATGCCCAGGGACTGGAAGATCAGGTAGCGCAGCAGGCCGAAGCCCGGGCGGCGGTCCGGTTCGGCCAGCAGCGGGATGCTGACCAGCACCGCCATCTCAACCAGCAGCGCGGCGTACAGGAACGGCTCCACTGCCAGCGCGGCGACCAGCAGCGCGGTCATCATCAGCCCGAGCGGGTAGAAGCGTCCGGGCGCACGCAGCGCCAGCCCCCCGAAGAACCACAGCGCTGCCACCCCGTAGATCAGCGCCAGAAGGCCGCTGTCGCCCGCCAGAAAGACAAACCGGCGGCCAAACACCGTCAGCGTGGTGCCGATGGTCATCTGCAGCGGGCCGATGCCGAAAGCTTCCCCCGGCTGCAGGAAAACAGCCGCCAGCGCGAGCGCTGCGCTCAGCCCGCCGCTGATCACCCCGGGCCAGGGATGCCGGTTACGCACCAGCAGCAATGCAGCCCCGGCCAGGCCAGGCAGCAGAACCCAGAGAATTGGCGCGCTCATCCGGCCTCCTCGTGCCGAACCGGCAGCGACATCAGGTAGCTGCCCGCCACGGCCAGACCAGTTGTGATCATCGCCAGCAGGCCGGCCACCAGCACCGAGTCTTCCAGCGCCGC
>DGEO01000047.1 GCA_002385985.1 Anaerolineaceae bacterium UBA3924
GAGCGCACCCAGGACCTGGAGCAGGCCAATCAGGTGCTGCTGACCGAAATCAACCGCCGCCGCGAGGCCGCGCCGCTCCAGCCAGGCGGTCTGGACGTGGACGACCTGGCCGCCCGGCTCACCCGCCTCAATCCCGGGCAAATCTCGGCCGCGCTGGATGCCGCCGGACAGCCCGATCCGCCCGCCGCCGGCGCGCTGTTGGACTGGGTCTCTGCCGGGCCGGACGAGCGCCTGCAGGCTCTGCTGCGCCTGCTGCTGGCGCTGCTGAGCGCCGACCCCGTCACGCAGGACGCCCTGCTCCAGTCGCTGGAGGAAGGGCGCTAACCCCCACCATCCCACCTTAGAGGATTACCCGTGAAAGTCAGTATCTTTGGAGCTGGAAAAATCGCTCAGTATGCCTACCTGCCGCTGCTGGTCTCCTGGCCGGATGTGGAGATCAGCGGTCTGTTCAGCCGCACCCCGGAGCGGGTGGAAGAGACCTGCCGCCGCTGGCACATTGACTACGGCACACATCACGCCGAAGCCCTGCTGGACCGCCCCACCGACGCCGCTTTCGTGCTGACCAGCGACGATACACACTTCGACCTGGCCCGCCGCCTGCTGGAGCGCGGGGTGGATGTGTACATCGAAAAACCGGCCGCCGAGTCCGCCGCCGAGGTGGAGCAGCTGGCTGACCTGGCCGAAAGCCGCGGCCGCGTGCTGATGGTCGGCCTCAACCGCCGCTTCGCTCCGCTCTACCGCCAGGCCCGCGAGATCTTCGCCGGGCGCGCGGTCAGCCTGGCGGTTTTCGAGAAGCTGCGCCCCAAACCCTACCACCCCACCCTGTACAATTGCTACCTGAACGACACCATCCACCAGATCGACCTGCTGCGCTTCTACTGCGGCGAGCCGGAGCCGGTGACAACCATTTACGTCGAGAGCGGGGACTACATGACTGGCGCGGTCAGCCTGCTGAAGGTGCCGCCCGCCGGGCAGGCCGTGGTTCAGACCACCCTGCGGGCCGGTGACTGGCAGGAGCGCGCCGCCCTGCACGGCGAGGAGCTGTCGGTCTATGTGGACGCCTTCCGCTCGCTGACCGTGCGGCACCGGGACCGTGAAGAGGTCTACGGGGCCGACCGTCCCGGCCGCTCGGTGCCCGACCTGGTCGAGCGGGGCTTCCACGGCGCGGTAAAGCACTTCTTCGACTGCGTCCAGAGCCGCCGCCAGCCGGAGACCGGCGGCCGCGAGGCCGCCCGCACCCACCGCCTGATCGAGGACCTGGTCCGGGCCGCCGGGGTCAAACCGGAAAAGCGCCGCGGGTTCGAGGTCTACCACGCGCCGTAATACCCCGTCAATGTTCATTAAGGATCTCCCTGCTGTACAATCAGGGAGATCCCTTTTCATTTCAAAACCTGATACGTAACTCTAAATCGCCCAAGTTTTCCGGGCGATACTGCCTGACGTCAGTTCGAGGTGAATTTCTGCGATCTTAATCCCGTCGAACACTTTCCGGATGGAAAAAGGGATGAGCCATGGAAATTTACCATCACATCGGAATTAATGCGGATTACCGCCCTGTCTTCTATCAAGAGGTCCTCCGTCTGCAGATCCCACATAAAATATCCCCCTTACCCGGGCACGAAATCGGCATTGTCACCTTTGATATACCCGAGTCCGACCCCCGCTGGGAAACGGTGAAAACCCTGATCGCAGCAAAACCCATCCACCCTGTTGACATCGAATGGATTGACTTCACCCCGGAAGAAATAATCGCAGCGGAGTGGTGTCGGCTGATCCCCGCCTATGAGTGGGGTTACCCTCAGCCGGAAAGAAATATGAAATGGATGGAGACCACCTTTGAAGGTGGCTTTATTACATGCGGCAATGGGATGCGTTAAAAAGCACCATTCTTGCTAACCAAAGACCCGAGCATGGGCAGACAGCATTTCTTCTCACTCTACTGGACCTACAGCCTTTTCGGCCTAAAGCCTGTGGTCGAGATCATCCGACAGAGGCAGATACGCGTTTTTACCATTCTCCCCCATCGTCCGGTCCACCGGGCAGCCTTCCTCCAAAGTCACGCAGATCATCGTCACAGGGCACACCGAACCGGGTCTGTCCAATGAGGACAAGGCCAGACCCGAAACCTGTCCTGTGTGCGGGCAAACCAAGTTTGTTTTTCACCGCAGGGGGTTACTTGCGCTACCGGCAGGAATGCCTGACGGTTGACTGTGATACCATCCTCACTGCCGAATGGTTCGGCAGCGGGCCCCATACCGCCTTTCAGGAGGTCCTGATCTCCAACCGCTTTGCCCGGCTGATCCTGGAGCAGGGCTGGCGGGGCCTGCACCTCAAACCGATCAAGCTGATCTAGTCCATCCCGGCGGGCAGGCTGCGCTCCGCTGCGTCCAGCAGGGCGGCGGACAGCGCGCTGGCCTGCGCGGCGGTGAGGTAGATGTTGGTCTCGTCCGCACGGAAGATGCGCTCCTCATCGGGGCAGTCCTCCTGTATGCAGACGCAGATGTTGTCCCGCAGATCGCCGTCGGCGGGGTCATAAAACACATTCACTTTCAGGGTATTGTCCAGCAGCGAGACGACCATTTCCGTCCTCCCGGCCTGTATTTTCCCCATTGTACAAAAAGTCAGGCGGTTTCGCTGGTCTTCGCGCCTGGCTCCACCAGCGGACCGGTGTAGGGCTGCCCGGTCAGCGCGGTGAAAATGCGCGGGATGTGCACATGGGAGGTCTCGATAAAGTGCCTGAACTTGCGCTGCCGCCCGCCGGCGGCCACACCCGCCACGAACACCCCGGGCACGTTGGTCTCCATCGTCTCCGGGTTGTACTGCGGGGCGCGCTCCTCGCCGGTCAGGTTAACCCCCAGCTGCTCGAACAGCGTTGTGTCCATGCTGTAGCCGGTCATCAGCAGCACAAAGTCGGCCTTCACCCGCATCCGGCGGCCGCCGGCGGGCTGCCCGTCGGGGCCGGTGCAGGCCAGCTCCACCTCGCCGGGTTTGATTTCGACCGGCACGGTGCCGGTCAGCAGGCGTAAATTGCCCTCGCGCACCACCGTGTCCAGGTCAGCCAGCAGGGCCGGCTTGACCTGCTCCCGTTCGATTGCCGGCCCGCGGTATGAAAGGGTCACCTTCGCCCCGGCCCGCCAGCAGCGCAGGGCTGCCTCGACGGCGCTGTTGCGCCCGCCCACCACCAGCACTTCCTGCCGGAAGTAGTCGTGCGGGTCGCGGTAATAGTGCGACACATGGGGCAGGTCCTCGCCGGGGATGCCCAGCCAGTTGGGGAAGTGCATACCGCCCACGGCCAGCACCACCTTCTCCGCGCGGTAGGCCAGAAGGCGGCCGTGACGCTCGGTGATCAGGCAGAAGCCCGACTCCAGCCGCTCGATGCGCCGCACCGGCTGGTAGAAGTGGATTTGCAGGTCAAACTGCTGGACCACCGCCCGCAGGTAGGCCAGATACTCCTCGCCGGTCGGGTGGCGCTGACCGGCGGTGTGCAGCGGCACCCCGGCGATCATGATGCGCTCGGGCGAGGAGAAGAAGATCGTGTCGCGCGGCCACCAGGTCAGCGTGTGGCCCAGCTGGCCGGCTTCAAAGTGCTGGTAATCCACCCCGGCCCGCTTGAGCGCCACTGCCAGCTCCACGCCGATCGGCCCGGCCCCCACCAGCGCCACCTGCGCCGTCCCGCCGATTTCAGGCGTTTTTTCGCTCATGCCGCGCTCACCTCCGCGGCGGGCAGATCGAGATAGTAGGTGCGCTCGCCCTGCGCGGCGCCGTCCGGCTGAAAGCCCATGCGCCGCAGGTAAGTCTCGTGCCGGGGGCTGCCGGGGCGGGAGTAGATGCGCCGCACCCCGTGCCGCCGGAACAGGCCCGCGTGCTGCCGGTAGACGTAATCGCCCACCTTGAAATCGCGGTAGCCGGGGATGACGAAATCCAGCGCCACGAACAGCCGCCCATCCGGCTCAACACGGCCGATGAACACCCCGGCCGGGACCATGTTGCGCAGCACGAAGAAGACCAGCCCGGCCTGCCCCGGCTGGTAGCTGAACCCGGGCAGAAAGCGCTGGATCTCCTTCTGGTAGAAGTCGAGAAAGCGCAGCAGGTAGGCCGAATCGGGGCGCACCTCCAGCAGGGTGAAGTACTCCTTCGTGCGGATGATCTCGTACAGGAAGTACAGGTCCACCAGCACGATGAAGAAGTTCACCGCGGCCACCGGGTAGGCGCGCACCAGCAGCCCGTAGACGGTGAAGAACACCGCCCCGATCAGGTTGATGACCCTCAGCCTGAGGATGGAGGTCATCATCAACGAGACGGCGATCAGCACCGACGCGATATACCCGATGATCTCGTAAATCAGGGACGGTTCCACAGCTGCCCCCGATCCGCCGCTCAGCCGCCGTATTCTTCCAGATAGTCCTCGATGGAGGCCTGAACGACCTTTTTGGCGTGCCCGGCGTCGAAGATTCGCTCGATGGAAACATGCACGTCTGATCCGGGCACCAGCTTGTACGTGGCGAAGTAGTGCCGCAGGCGGTCGATCATGGCCACGGGAAGCTCCTCGATGTCCTTCACTCCGCCCCAGAAGTTGTCCTTCTCCAGCACAGCGACGATCTTATCATCGGCTTCACCGCCGTCGATCATCTGGATGCCCCCCACCACACGCGCAATGAGGATCACCTCGGACTTGGAGATCGGCCGCTCGCTGATCACGCAGATATCCAGCGGATCGCCGTCTCCGCGCACCGACTTGGGCGATAGCTGGCACACCCGCGGGCCGCAGTAGGTGCGCGGGATGAACCCGTACAGCACCGGCGGCTGGGAGGAGGTGCGCTGCGGGCGGTCCACGCGCAGGTACCCGGTCTCTTTGTCGACCTCGTACTTCACCAGGTCGAAGGGAGTGATTTCAATATAGGCGTTAACCAGGCTGGGCGGGTTGGGACCGACCTCGAGTCCATGCCAGGGATGAGGACGCCAGCGGTAGAAGGGAGACGGAAATGACATGACTTTCTTCCCAGATCAGAATGAATCGGACGTTCCTATTATACGCTTGAAACCACGATCCGCCGGGATTGATCCCGGCAGGCTGAAGCACCGGCCCGCAGCCGGCTCCGGGGTCATACCGTTAATCGCCTACCGCTTTGCCGTCAGGATGACCCAGTAATACTGGTAAGTGGACCCGGGCACCTCGGCGTAGCCGATGCCGTACTCGATCTGCTCGGCGAAGAAGGGATCCTCGCCCAGCACATGCAGGCGGTGCGTCTCGGATGCCAGCAGCGCTTCCCAGGCGGAGCGGGCGTCCAGAAAGCCGGCGGCCAGCGATTCGACGTTGTTGGCGTCCGGGTCCTGGAAGTAGTATTCGGGCAGCGGGTACCCGGCCAGGATCAGCATCCAGTTCGGCCCCAGCCCGTCCGGGTTGACGTGGTCAAAATAGTCCCGAACCCCCAGGTCGATGGCCTTCTGCCGGGCGACCTCGGCCAGCAGCGGGCTGCAGCGCAGCTGTTCCCGCCGCTGGTTAGGGTCCTTGATCAGCTGCTCGGCCATGTTCCGCTCCTCGGGCGTAAGTTCGCAGGTTGGGGCAGCCCCGCCGGCCAGCATCGGCATGTACAGGCGGAAGGCCTTGCCGGAGACCGGGATCAGGCCGTCTTCCTCCTGCAGGGTGACCGCCTCCGCTGTGGGCGGAGGAGGAGCCAGTTGTGGGACCGCGCCGGCGGCGTACACGGGTACGGCGCTCAGCCCGAGAAGCAGCGCCGCAGCCAGCAAGAACCGCAGTGCTTTACCGATCATCATATTCCCCTCTAAAGATGATCCCGGCGGGCCGTGCAGGCGCGGCATGCCGGGGCGGGAAGCAGTCACTGCCAGTTCAAAGCGGATGGCCGGGCGGCAGGCAGTGATTTTGTAAGGTTCTTACCTGAGCATGTTCGACCGGTCGGGCCAGGTATTTCCCCCTGCATTCGCCCTCAAATCCCTCAGGCGCCTGACCCGGATCGAACACAAATAGTCTAGCACAGCAATCGACTTTGTATACTTTGAATCCGCTTTGAATCCGGTCCGCCGCGGCGGCCTCTCGCAAAGAACAGGGGCGTCCCCGGCCCTTTCCCCGCCTGCCCGATTGGCAGGGCCAATCGGGGCCATCCCCCGTGCACCGGGTTATCGGGCTGCCTGCCCCTGGTCCGTCACTGGGAAGGGGGCCACCCCCTTGGGACAGGTAGGGTCAGGTTCCCACACCCGCGAGGCTCAGAGCTGTTGACCTGAACAGCAGCCTGACAGGATGACTTCTCCGCCGGATGTGCGGCCGTCCAACCTCTCCTCCTATCCTGCTTGACTTCGCGAAGAAATACGGCATAGAATCAAGTTATGGAGTATAAGGATTACTACAAAATCCTGGGCGTCTCCCGCAATGCCAGCGAAGATGAAATCAAAAAAGCCTACCGGAAACTGGCCATGCAGTATCACCCGGATCGAAACCCGGGCGACAAGGCGGCCGAGGAGAAGTTCAAAGACGTAAACGAAGCCTACGAAGTGCTGAGTGACCCGGCCAAACGGGCGCGCTACGATCAGCTGGGCGAATCCTATACTACCTGGCAGCGTCAGGGCCGGCCGGGCAGCTTCAACTGGGAAGAATGGTTTACCCGCGCCCCCGGCGGCACGCGCGTGGAATATGTGGATATCGGTGATCTCGGTGACATGTTCGGCGGAAGCGGCTTTTCTGAGTTCTTCCGCTCCATTTTCGGCGGTATGGGCCCTGCCCAGACCAGCCAGTACACCTCGACCCGCACCGCCCGGCGCCCGCAGGCGTATGAGCAGCCGGTCACCATCAGCTTTATCGAAGCCTACCGCGGCACCCAGCGGCTGATCCAGGTGAATGGCCGCCAGCTGGAGGTCAAGATCCCCGCCGGGGCCAAAGACGGCACAAAGGTGCGCGTGGCCGGCGCCGGCCCGGCCGGTCCGGACGGCCGTCCCGCAGACCTGTACCTGGTGATCAGCGTGGCCCCTGACCCGCGCTTCGAGCGCAAGGGAGATAACCTGCACAGTGAAATCACCGTGGACCTGTACACCGCCGTGCTGGGCGGCCAGGTGACCGTGCCCACCCCCGGCGGCGACGTCGTGCTCACCATTCCGCCGGGCACGCAGCCCGGGCAGAACTTCCGCCTGGCCGGGCGCGGCATGCCGCGCCTGCGCGACCCGCAGTCCCGCGGCGATTTATACGTGCGCGCCAGGGTGCAGACTCCGCGAAACCTGACCCCGGAGCAGCGCGCGCTGTTCGAGCAGCTGCGCAGCCTTTCCGAACGCTAATCCATTCAGCGTCCCTCAATTAATGGAAGGTGTTTTATGAAAAAATGGATCCCGATCCTGGTATTCATGGTTATCCTGACTACCACGATGGCCTGCAGTTTTAGCTTTGGCCTGCCCAACCTGCGCGCCACGCCGCAAACCCGCATCACCAGTGACGCCCCGGGCGGCGGCACCACCGTCGACGAGTCCACCCCCCTCCCCTCCCCGCAGTTCACCCCGGCCGGGACGGCGGTCCCCTTCGAGCCCGGCGACATCTCCTCGCTGCGCGCGGAGGAGCAGGCCCTGGTGGAGCTGTACCAGTACGCCAGCCAGGGCGTGGTGCTGATCCAGACCTACACGGCCCAGGGCGGCGGTCAGGGATCCGGCTTTGTCATTGACAAGGACGGGCACATCGTCACCAATTACCACGTGGTGGAAGGCGCGGAGGACCTGGAGATCGACTTCCCCTCCGGCTTCAAGGCCCGCGGAGAGGTGATCGGCACCGACCTGGACTCGGACCTGGCGGTGATCCGGGTGGACGCGCCGGAAGAGCTGCTCTTCCCCCTGCCGATGGGCGACTCGGACGAGCTGCAGGTCGGCCAGACGGTGGTGGCCATCGGCAATCCCTTCGGCCTGAGCGGCACGCTGACCAAAGGTATCGTCTCGGCCAAGGGGCGCACACTGGAATCGCTTCGCACCTCGTCCTCGGGCAACGCCTTCAGCGCCGGTGACATCATCCAGACCGACGCTTCCATCAACCCGGGCAACTCGGGCGGCCCGCTGCTCAATCTGGACGGCGAGGTGGTCGGCGTCAACCGCGCCATCCGCACCACCGGCATCACCGCGCAGGGCGAGCCGATCAACAGCGGCATCGGCTTTGCCATCTCCATCAACATCGTCAAGCGGGTGGTGCCTTACCTGATCGAGTTTGGTTACTATGATTATCCCTACCTGGGCATCTCGGCCATGTCCGAGCTGTCGCTGGTGCTGCGTGAAGAGCTGGGCATCAACCGCTACACCGGGGCCTACATCACCCTGGTGGAGCCGGGCAGCCCGGCTGACCAGGCCGGCCTGCGCGCCGGCACCCGGCCCAGCAGCATCGCCAACCTCAACCGGGGGGGAGATCTGATTATCGGCGTCGACGGGCGCGAAGTGCTGGTCTTCGGTGACCTGCTCAGCTACCTGATGACCAACAAAAGCCCTGGCGACGAAATCGTGCTCACCATCGTTCGCGACGGCGAGGAAATGGAGGTGCCCCTGACGCTCGGCAAGCGTCCATAAAGTCGGCTTGAGTTTCTACTCATCCAGTCATTTCATAGGAGGTTGCCATGTTAACAGACAAGGATCTGCGGGAATTGTCAGAGTTTTCTGCGCCGCAGCCCGTTCTCAGCCTGTACTTGAACACCGATCCGAGCGAAGGTAATGCAGATGCGTACCGGCTGCGCCTGCGCAACCTGTTGAAGAATATTGATTTACCCGACGATTTGCTGGCAGTCGAACGCTATTTCAACCTCGAGTACGACTGGACTGGACGCGGCGTGGCCATTTTCTCCTGCGCGCCGCAGGGCTTTTTCCGCGCTTACCCGCTGGCCCTGCCGGTGAGGAACATGGTCTATAAGGGCAACCGCCCGAGTGTGCGCATATTGCGCGATTTAATGGACAGCTACGGTCATTACGGCGTGGCCCTGGTCGATAAGCAGGGCGCCCGCCTGTTCATCTTCCACATGGGCGAGCTGTTCGAACAGGACGGCTTCCTGGGCGATGAGGTGCGCCGCACCAAGCACGGCGGCGCGTCCGCCATGCCCGGCGCCCGCTCTGGCGCGGCCGGACGGGTGGGCAAGAAGGTGGAAGAGGTAGTGGAACGTAACATGAAAGATACCGCCGCCTACGCGGTGGACTTTTTCAGCAATCACCATGCCCGGCGGCTGCTGATCGGCGGCACCGAGGAGAACGTCAACGCCTTCCGCCAGATGCTGCCCAAGGCCTGGCAGAGCCTGGTGCTGGCCACCTTCCCCATGAGCGTGACCGCCAGCCACGGTGAGCTGATTGAAAAGGTGCTGGAAATTGGCGACATGGCCGACGGCCGCCGCGAGAAGAACCTGGTGCGCGACCTGCTCACCACCGCCTCTTCTTCCGGTAGCCGGGCCGTGGTCGGGCTGGAGCCGACCCTGCAGGCGGTGAATGACAGCCGGGTGGAGACCGTGGTGCTAACCGACGGCTTCCGGCACCCGGCCTACCAGTGCGCCCAGTGCGCCCGCCTGACGGTGCTGCCCAGCCAGGTGTGCAAGTACTGCGGCGGCAAATACCACGAGCTGCCCGAGGTGCGCGACGTGCTGATCACCGAGGTCATCCGCGCCGGCGGCGACGTGGAGGTTGTGGCCGCCGACCCGGCGTTTGACGATTCGGGCAACATCGGGGCCTATCTGCGGTATTAGACCGCGTCGCTGAACAGAACAATGCTCCCCCGGGCACATGCCCGGGGGATTTTTTTCTACCGATTGCGCAGCGGATGGTCCCGCAAGGGGATAAGTATTCTTCCACTCATCCCCCACTGCCTGAGTAGAGAGACGCACCCTCTTGTTTAGCGGTGTGCGTCCTGCCGCTAGCCCGACCGGCTTACCATCAAATTCCAGAAATCCCCCGGTACCGGCGGGAGATCTCCGCCCCAAGATCCGCCAGCAGCCGGTTTTCCTGCCAGAAAGTGCGGACCAGATCCGCCTGCCGCAGTAAGGGTCGAAACCGCGAGAATCGCAGTGGCGGCCGCAGGTCACCGCTGAGCCTCATCCGGCAGCTGTGCCGCAAGATCAGAGAAAGGAAAACGCCCTAGCGCGACCCGGACACCAGCTGGATATTCTCCGACATCAGGCGCAGCTGCTCGCGGGCGGCTTCCAGGTCCTCGCCGGCCAGCGCGGTCTGCGCGGCCTGCAGGCGTTCGGCCAGCATGTCCACCAGCTCTGCGTCCAGCCCCTCCTCGCGCAGGGTTTGCACATCACCGGCCACCAGCCGCAGGGCCTGGCGGGCGGTCAGTTCATCCTCCTCGGCCAGCGCCAGCCGGGCGATCAGCACGTGCCCGTTCATCTGCTCCAGCGCAGCCTGCGCCGAAGCCAGACCGGCTTCCTCGGTCTGCGCCGCGAGCGCGGCCTGCGCGGCAGCCAGTTCTACGTCCAGATCATCGATGGTCTGGTTGGCCTGTGCCAGCAGCTCCTGCTGCTCCGCCAGCTGTTCGCTCAGGTCCAGGCGGGCCTGCTCGGCGGGGCGGTAGAGCAGAAAGTAAGCCAGCAGGAACCCGGCCAGAAACAGCAGCAGCGCGCTTGCCAGCCCGCCCAGAATCCAGTTCAGCCACCTGCGGCGCGGTCTGGCCGGGGCCGCCGGCTCCTCGACTTCCAATGGCTCGCTGACACCCACCGGCTCTTCCATCACCGCTTCCTCCGTGTAGACTTCAACAGGCTCCTCAGCGGCGGCCGGTTCAACCGGTTCCTGCGCCGCCGGGCCAGGCTCAAAGACGTACCGCTCGCCGGGCTCTTCCTCCGGCGCGGCCTCATGGTAGTAGGGCCGCTCAACAGGCTCATAGGATTCATCGCCCGGGACAGGTTCCGGCCGGTTGTCCTCCGATTCGGGCGGATAAGGTCGCTCGTTCATGCGTACTGCCTCCTTCCTTTATGGCTCCTCGCGTCCCCGCGGCAGGCGCGGCCGTTCGGAATAAGGAACCGGGACGTATTCGACGGAGGGACGGCGCTGACCGGCCTGGGGATACAGGTTCATCAGCTTGTAGATCTCCTTGGGCATATCGGTATTGATATTCAAACCCAGCTCGCGCCCCTCTTCGACGCTGATGGGGTAATCGTGCGTCCAGCGCCCGCTGGCCAGCTGCTCGGCCAGCGAAGCGGCCACTTCCGGCGAATAGTGGCAGCAGGCGATGCGCTGGATGGTGGCCTTGACCTGCTGGATGGCCTTGCGAGCCACGTCCGCCAGGATCAGGGTGGTGTCGTCCACCTTGTTGATGTCTTTCTCCTCCACGGCCTTCAAAATGGAGACCGCCGGATACTTGTCGATCTGCGGGTCCACCGGGCCGAGCACGGCGTTCTCGTCCATCAGGATCTCGTCGGCCGCCAGGGCGATCAGCGTGCCGCCCGACATGGCGTAGTGCGGCACAATCACCGTCACTTTGGCCGGGTGGCGCGACAGCGCGTTGGCGATCTGCTCGGCCGCCAGCACCAGCCCGCCGGGTGTGTGCAGGATCAGGTCGATGGGCACCTTCTCGTCGGTCAGCTTGATGGCCCGCAGCACCTGCTCCGAGTCCTGTATATCAATATAGCGCGCCAGCGGGAAGCCCAGGATGGACATGCTCTCCTGCCGGTGGATGAGCGCGATCACCCGGCTGCCGCGCTGGCGCTCCAGCTGCTCCAGCAGCTCCCGGCGCGCGGTGTTGATTATCCGCTGGCGGATCATCGGGGCGAAGGAGATGATGATGAAGAAAATCCACAGCAGCGTCACAAAATCCATGGTCAGCCTCCGGGCCAGAGCCTAAAAGGGGAAATACTCATCCTGCCACCAGCGCGGCGCCGGCCGTCTCCGGGCGAACAGGCGTACAGCCGCGAACCCGAACAAGAACCCGCCGATGTGCGCCCACCAGGCCACACCGCCCATCGCCGCGCCCGGCGCCAGCGCGAACACCCCGCTGAACAGCTGGCTGACGAACCACATTCCGATGTAGATCACCGCCGGGATGCGCACCATTTGCAGGAAGTAGAAGAACGGCACCAGCGTCAGCACCCGGGAGGTCGGGAAAAGCAGCATGTAAGCGCCCAGCACCGCCGAAATCGCCCCGCTGGCCCCCAGCATGGGGATATCCGGCTCGCCGATCAGAGTGATCTGCAGCAGCGCGGCCACCACCCCGCCGGTCAGGTAGAACAGCAGGTAGCGCCCCGGGCCGAGCCGGTCTTCGATGTTATCGCCAAAGATGTAAAGGATCCACAGGTTGGAAATGATATGCACCCAGCCACCGTGCAGGAACTGGTGGGTGATGAAGGTCAGGTAAGAAAGCGGCCGGGCCGGGTCCAGCAGCGCCGGAACCAGGGCAAAGCGGGAAAAGAAAACCTCCAGATCGGCCGGTGACAGGCTGAGCTCATAGAAGAACACCAGCAAATTGGCCGCGATCAGCGTCCAGTTGATGATAGGAAACGAACGGGAACGAATGGTATCCGCGAGCGGCAGCATATTCACCTCCCCGAGCCTGAGTTCAGTATAGCAGGGAAAGATTGGAATTTGATCAGCGGCCAGCGGCTGCCTGGCCGGGTCTCCCGAATGCCCCCACCTGCTTTATAATTCAAAGGATGACTTCCCCTGCCGCCGTCCAACCCGCGCAGCGCCAGATCGCCCGTGCCGCCGGCACCGTGATGCTGGCCTTCGTGCTCAGCAACCTGGTGGGGCTGCTGCGCGATGTGCTGGTGTACCGCACCTTCGGCACCCAGGCCGGGCTGGATACCTTCTACGCCGCCAACCGGGTAGCCGAAACGCTCTACAACCTGGCGGCCGGCGGCGCATTAGGCTCGGCCTTTATCCCCACCTTCACCGCGCTGCTGACCCGCGGCGAGCGCACCGACGCCTGGCGGCTGGCTTCCGCCATTGCGAACCTGGTGCTGCTGGTGCTGACCGCCCTGGCCGCGCTGGCCGCCGTGTTCGCCCCGCAGGTGGTGCGCTACGGCCTCTTCCTGCTCGACCCGGGCGGCAATCCGGTGCAGGAATCCCTGGCCGTCGAGCTGCTGCGCATCCTGCTGCCCACCGTGGTGGTGTTCGGGCTGAGCGGCCTGCTGATGGGCGTGCTGAACGCCCACCAGATCTTCTGGGCGCCGGCCATCGCCCCGGCCATGTACTCCTTCGGCTGGATTCTGGGGATGTGGCTGCTGCCCGAATCGATGGGTGTGTACCGGCTGGCTTACGGCGCGCTGGGCGGGTCCTTGCTCCACCTGCTGATCCAGCTGCCCTGGCTGCTGCGCCTGAACGGGCGCTACTGGCCCTCACTGGGCCTGCGCATGCCGGCCGTGCGCCAGGTGGCCCGCCTGATGGGCCCGCGCCTGTTCGGTGTGGCGGTGGTTCAGTTGAATTTCTTCGTCAACACCATCATCGGGCTGAACCTGGCGGCGGGCAGCGTGGCTGCCATCACGGCCGCCTTCCGCCTGATGCTGATGCCGCAGATGGCCATCGCCCAGTCGGTGGCGGTGGCCGCCATGCCCACCTTCTCCGCCCAGGCCGCGCAGGAGCGGCTGGATGAAATGCGCTCCGCTCTGGCCGGCACGCTGCGGGCCGTGCTGGTGCTGGCCCTGCCCGCTTCGGCCGGGCTGATTATGCTGCGCCGCCCGCTGATGGTGCTCTACAGCTCCACGGCCTTCGACGAGCGCTCCATCCAGCTGGTCACCTGGGCGCTGCTGTGGTACGGGCTGGGGCTGGTGGGCCACTCGGTGGTGGAAATTGTCAGCCGGGCCTTCTACGCCCTGCAGGACACGCGCACCCCGGTCACTGTGGGCGTGGCCGCCATGACCCTGAACGTGCTCTACAGCCTGGGGTTCACCTCCCTATTCCGCAGCATGGGCTGGATGCCCCACGGCGGGCTGGCGCTGGCCAACTCCTTGGCCACCTTCCTGGAGATGCTGGCCCTGCTTGCGCTGATGAGCCTGCGGCTGAAGGGGCTGGAAGGCCGCGAAATGCTGCGCACCCTGGGGAAATCCGGCGCAGCGACCGCCGCCATGGCCGCCGTCCTGGCCGGCTGGCTGGCCCTGGTCGGGAACGACCCCGGCTGGCTGGCTCTGCTGGGCGGCCTGGCCGCGGGCGTGCTGGCCTACGGGGCGGCCCTGCTGGCGCTGCGGGCCAGCGAACTCGAACTGATCCTCGGCTGGACGCGCCGCCTCGCCGGCCGCTTCCACCGGGGTTGAACCGATACCGACAGACCTTCACCACTTCGTACAGGAGGATGCAATGCCTAACAACCCAGGTCACACGTTCATGATCGCCACGCGGTACGAGAACATGGAACCCACCGGTGAAGCCCGCGGTCTGCCGCAGCCGCCCCTGGCCCTGCCCGCACCCGAAGGCGCGCCGCTTATCCCCCTGCCCGGCATCGGTGAAATGGAGCCGCCCGCCCTGTCGCTGCACCAGGCCATCGCCAACCGCCGCACCGGCCGCCGGTACAGCGAGCAGCCGCTGTCGCTCTCAGAGCTGGCCTACCTGCTCTGGGCCACCCAGGGCGTGCAGCAGATTACCACCCGCCCCACCACCCTGCGCACGGTGCCTTCGGCCGGCTCGCGCCACGCCTTCGAGACCTACCTGCTGGTCAACCGCGTGGAAGGGCTGGAGCCAGGCCTGTACCGCTACGTGGCCCTGACCCACGAGCTGGCGCAGCTGCAAACCGGTCCGGAAAAGGCGGAGGAGATCACCGCCGCCTGCCGCAACCAGAAGCAGATCCTCAACAGCGCGGTCACCTTCCTGTGGGCAGCCGAGGTGGAGCGCATGACCTGGCGCTACGGCGATCGCGGCTACCGCTACCTGCATCTGGACGCCGGTCACATCTGCCAGAACCTGTACCTGGCGGGCGAAGCGCTGGACTGCCGCTGCTGCGCCATCGCTGCTTTCGACGACAAAGCGCTCAACGACGCCCTCGGCCTGGACGGCGAAGCCCGGTTTGTGACCTACGTGGCCACGCTGGGAAAGAAGGTGGAATAACGGCCGGAAGGCCTACTCCAGCTCTTCCAGCCGCTCACGAATAGCCCAGTCCGGGTGCAGTTCCAGCGCCGCCTCCAGCAGGCGGCGCGCCTCCGGGTAATCACCCGTGGCGGCCAGCGCGTCGGCCAGCATCACCAGCTGCTCTGCCGCCTGTTCGGGCATCCCGGCCCGGCGGTACAGCTGGGCCAGGCGCATGCGCAGGTCCATGTGCCGGGGGAAGTCCTCCACCAGAGAGAGCAGGAACTGGATGGCCTGGTTGTGCTGCCCCTTTTCCTCCAGCCGCTGGACCAGGTCATCCACCTCTTCCAGCGCGGCGGAGTCCTGGCCGATGCGGAAGTGAATGCTGGCCAGCCGGCGGCGCGGCCCCGGCGCATCGGGCTGCATTTCGCGCAGCTGCTCGTAGGAGGCCAGTGCCTGGCGGTACTCCAGCCGCTGCAGGTCCAGGTCGCCCAGCTTGTTCAGGATGGTCACCAGCAGCGGGCGGGCCTTCGGCTCGCTCTGGGCCATTTCCAGCGCGGCCCGCACCGCCTCGCGGGCCTCCGCCAGATCGGCGCGCTGGTAGTACATATCCGCCAGCTCCAGGCTCTGCTGCACAGCCTTCAGCATACTGCCCTGCTGGCGCAGCAGATCGACCAGCATGCGGCGGGCGTTCAGGTCCGCGGGGGCCAGCTCCAGGATGCGCTGGAGAATTTGAATCGCCTGAGCGTTGTCGCCGCGCAGGATGTACAGGCGCGCCACCAGCATGAACTTTTCCACGGCCGCCGCCGTATCCCCCTGCAGGAGCAGCAGCTCGCCGATCTCCAGATGCAGCGGCAGGAAGGTGGGCGTGCGCTGCAGCGCCAGGAAGGCGTCTTCCATCGCCGAGCGGTAATGCCCCTGCGCGGCCAGCTCGCGGACCGCGTCCAGCCCGGCGACCACTTCTTCCGCGCGAGACTTGATCAGCAGCCCGGCCAGGGGCTGCGGGGCGGTCAGCTTTTCGCGGCCCTGTTTCAGCGCCTTGCGCCAGCTCGGCCGCAGGAGCAGGTCGGAGATGTAATCGCACACCGCTTTGCTGGCCTCCGGGTCCTGCTGACGGGAGGCCTCGTCGATGAACGGCTCGTAGAGCAACGTCAGCCGGTCCACCTGCTCCGGGGCGACGGTCAGCGCGTCGGCCAGGCGCAGCGCCCGCAGGAAATACTGGGAGGCGGCGGTGTAATCCTTCTGGTTGTACACAATCTGGGCCATCAGCAGATACGCGCCCAGGGCGTAGTGCTCGTGAGGCAGCGCCTTCTGCAGCAGGTTCAGCGCGCGCTCCGGATCCTTGCGCGAGAGCAAGTACCCCAGGTTGTAGTAAGCCGCCGGATGGCGCAAACCGCAGCTGATCGACCGGTCCAGGTCGGCGGCAGCTTCCAGGTCGTACTGTCGCTGCTGCGCGCTGAGGGCCTGGCTCAGGAAGCGCAGCGCCCGGGCGCTGTCCGGTGCCTCTTCCACCCCGGGGCCTGAGCCGCTCACCAGCGCGTTCAGCCCACGGCGAGGTTTGTCGGCCAGGACGAACAGGTCTTCCTGCACCTCGTAGAGCATGTCCGACAGCTGCGTCAGCGCGTAGCGCAGCGTCTCCTGTATCGGGTCCTGGTGAATGGCCTGCTCGCCGGTTTCCAGCCGGACCGGCGGGCGCACAGAACCGCTCGCGCTCACCCAGCGGGTGGCCGGCGGCAGCGGCTGTCCGGCGCGCAGCATTTCTGCCGCCCAGCGCACGTCCGGAACGTTGGGCGCCAGCCGCACCGCCCGCTGCACAGCCTGCAGCGCGTTTTCGCGGTTGTTCGCCGCCTGCAGCAGCGAGGCCAGTCCCAGGTACTGGTGCACGGCCATCCGGCGCCGGCCCAGGCGCTCATAAGCCAGGGCCAGCCGGGCGTACGACTCCAGATTGTCCGGGTCCAGCCGCTGGGCCTGCTGCCAGCTGTCCAGCGCGGCGTCCAGCTGCTGGTTCTTCAGCTGCCGCTCGGCGGCGGCCAGGTAATAGCGGGCTGCCAGGCGCCGGTCATACTGGCGCTCGGCCAGCTGGGCCAGCTGGAGCTGCGGACCGGGATCGTCCGGGGCGGCAGCGGCGAGTTTCTGAAAGATTGGCTGCGCGGCGGTGTGATCGCGCAGCTCGATCAGGGTTTCTCCCAGCTTCGCCAGCAGTTCAGGGTCATCCGGAGACTGTTCCAGCGCGCGGTAGTACTCCTCGGCAGCCTGCGACAGCTGCTGTATCCGGGCCTCCGCGCCGCCGGCTTCCGGCGCGCGCTCGTTGGTCGGTGATGTCTCGCTCAGATCGCTCATGACGCTCCCTGTAATCAGCAGCCTCAGTCAAGGACGGACATGTCTCCCCAGTTCTTCCCCGCACGCGCCTCAGTTTCCAGCCGGACGGACAGCGGGAAGGCGTTTTCCATCGCCTGGCACACCAGCCGGCGGGTGGCGTCCAGCTCATTTTCCGGCAGCTCGAGCAGCAGCTCGTCGTGCACCTGCAGCAGCACCCTGCCCTTCAGCCCGGAGCGGTGCAGCTCGTCGTGCACGCGGATCATCGCCAGCTTCATGATGTCCGCGGCTGTGCCCTGAACCGGAGCATTGATCGCCTCGCGTTCCTCGCGGTTGCGCAGGCTCTGATTGCGAAGATTGGCCAGGTCGGGGAAGTAGCGCCGCCGCCCGAGCAGGGTTTCCACATACCCCTGCTGGGCCGCCTGCCGGCGCAGCCCGTCCAAGAACGCCTTCACCCCGGGGAACTGCTGGAAGTAGGCCTTGAGGAAGTTTTCGGATTCCGCCAGGGTCAGGTCGGTGGAGCGGGTCAGCCCGAAGGCGCTCATCCCGTAGATCAACCCGAAGTTGATGCTCTTGGCATTGCGGCGCTGATCGCGGGTGACCTGCTCCAGCGGGATGTGGTAAATGGCCGCCGCGGTGGCGGCGTGAATGTCGTGCCCCTGCTGGAAGGCGGTCAGCATGGCCTTGTCTTTGGACATGTGGGCGACAATGCGCAGCTCGATCTGCGAATAGTCCACCGAAAGCAGCAGATTCCCGGGCGCGGCCACAAAAGCATGGCGCACCTTGCGCCCCAGCTCGGTGCGGGTGGGGATGTTCTGCAAATTGGGGTTCGAGGACGCCAGCCGGCCGGTCACCGCGCCCGTCTGTGAGAAGGAAGTGTGCACCCGTCCGGTGCGCGGGTTGATTTGCTCCGGCAGCGCCTCCACGTAGGTGGAGAGCAGCTTGGCCAGCTCGCGGTACTCAATGATCGACTCCACCACCGGGTGCTGCTTGCGGATCATCTCCAGCACCTCGGCCGAGGTGGAATAGTGACCGCTGGCGGTCTTCTTGCGCCGGTCGGGCGGCTGCAGCTGCAGCGTCGAGAACAGCGCTTTGGAAAGCTGCTGGGTGGAGTTCAGGTTGAAGGGATAGCCGACCACGCCGTAGATCTCTTCCTCGATCTCGTGCATGCGCTGTCGCAGAATGGCGCCCATCGAGCGCAGATAGTCCACATCCAGCGCGATGCCGGCCCGCTCCATCTCCATCAGCACCGGCACCAGCGGCATTTCCACCTCGTTGAACAGGCGGGTCGCGCCGCATTCCTCCAGGCGCTCCTGCAGCCGGTCCTTCAGACGCAGGCTGACCTCGGCATCCGCCGCGGCATACGGGGCGGCGTTCTCCACCGGCACCATGGCCATGGAAATCTGCGCCTTGCCCTTGCCGATCAGCTCCTCGATGTGCGTCATCTGCGCGTCCAGATAGCGGGCGGCCATGTCCTTCAGTCCCAGACTGCGCCCGCCGGGGTCGATCACCCATTCGGCGATCATGGTGTCGAAGGCGCAGGGGGTCAGGTCCAGGCCGTGGTTGGCCAGCACCAGCCCGTCGTATTTCAGGTGGTGCCCCACCTTGGGGATGCGCGGATCAGACAGCGCCGGGCGCAGCGCTTCGATGACCGTCTCCAGAGGCAGCTGCGGCTCGCCGGTGCGGTGCCCGACCGGGATGTAATAGCCCTTGCCCGGCTCCACCGCCAGCGAAATGCCCACCAGTTCGGCCAGCATCGGGTCGGTGCTGGTGGTCTCGGTATCCACCGCGATCTGCTCCGCCGCGGCCAGCCGCTGGCTGAGCGCGGTGAGCTTTTCAGGCGTGTCCACCACCTCCACATCCACTAAATAGGAAGGCGGGCTGCCAATCTGCACCACCGGCTGGCCGAACAGGTTCAGCTGCTCGCCCGCGGCGGCGGCAAAGGGCGCGGCCTTCTCCACCGGCGGGATGCCCAGCAGCGTGTCCAGCCGCCCGAGCAGGGTGCGGAACTCCAGCTCCTCAAAGATCCGGCGCACCTCGGCCCCGTCCCCGTACTGGCAGCGCGCTTTTTCCAGGTCCAGCGTCACTTCAATATCGGTGTGGATGCGCGCCAGTTCGCGGCTCATGTAGGCTGAGTCCCTGCTTTCCTCCAGGCGCCTGCGCAGTGACGGGCTAAACTCGTCCAGATGGGCGTAAATGTTGTCCAGCGTGTCGTACTTTTCCAGCAGGGCCACGGCGGTTTTCTCGCCCGCGCCGTGAACGCCGGGAATGTTATCCGATTTATCTCCCACCAGCGCCTTGTAGTCCACCACCTGATCCGGGCGCACACCGAGGTATTCTTTCACCTCCGCCGGTGAGAAATCCCGTGATTCAGACAGTTTGGATCCGGCCAGATTGACGATAATGCGTTCGTTGACCAGCTGCAGCAGGTCCCGGTCGCCGGTGATGATCTTGACCGCCATGCCCTTTTCCACCGCCTGAACCGCGATGCTGCCCAGCACGTCGTCGGCCTCAACGCCTTCCTTTTCCAGGCGCGGGATGCCGAATGCGTCCGTGATCTGGCGGATGCGCTCGATCTGGAGGCGCAGGTCATCCGGCATCTTGGCGCGGGTCGCCTTGTAATCCGGATAGACCTCATTTCGGAAAGTGTGGCCGGAGTCGAAGGCAATGGCCAGATACTCCGGTTTTTCCTGCTCCATCAGGCGGAAAAAGACATTGAAAAAGCCAAAAACACCGGCGGTCGGCTCACCTTTGGAGTTCGTCAGGCGCTCATTTCTCGCTCCGGTGATGGCGAAATAGGTTCGGTATGCCAGTGCATGGCCGTCAATCAGATAAAGGATGGGGGGCATGGTTCTTTACCTTCCTGGCCGCGCAGGCGGTGTATAGGATGGATTAAAGTGTATCATGTCGGCCGACAGCGGGCAAGCCAGGCCCGGTTCATCCCGGACCGTGGTCATGATGACCACAGCGTGTACATGGTAATAATGATCTCCAGCGTCATCTCATCCGGGAGCCAGGAATCCCAAAAGCCCCTCACCGAATGGATGGGGGCTTGGAATCAAAAAAGTCTCTTGGCGAT
>DGEO01000008.1:0-24424 GCA_002385985.1 Anaerolineaceae bacterium UBA3924
TTGCTGCAAAACGAGGCCCAGGCCATTGTCACAGGGAAAATGGGTGAAGATGGCATTTTCTACGCCAAGGACCTGCTGCTGAAATGTCCCACCAAGTATGAAGAGGCAGTGCCCCAGCAGGCGAGCAGCGATCTGGGAACGACACCCTAGAACCTGGAAACCCGATGAGCGCTAATTCAAGACAGCGCTCATTTTCTGTGAGGACCTGCGGAGACTTTTATGCTAGCTAATTTCGGGTACGGCGCAATTGTCCTTGCCTTCTTTGTTTCGCTGTACGGCGTGTTTGCCGCCATCTACGGGGTCCGGAAGAACCGGGCTGCCTGGGTGGAGAGCGCCCGTACCGCCATGCTGTTGATATTCCCCCTGTTGACGCTGTCCGCGCTCAGCATTGTGGTGCTGCTGGTGACCGGGCACTATGAAGTGCAGTACGTCTACAACGTGACCAGCAGCGCCATGCCGGTGTATCTCAAGATCACCGCGCTGTGGGGCGGCCAGGCCGGCTCGCTGATTTTCTGGTCCTGGACGATGAGCGCTTTCGCCACCGCGGTGACGCTGCGCAACTGGGACCGCGACCGGGAGTTCCTCCCCTGGGTGATCGTGGTCTCGCTGATCACGCTGGCCTTCTTCCTCGGGCTGAGCATCTTCGTCGAGAACCCGTTTGAGCGCATCTGGATCACGCCGGAAGGCCGCCAGGTGGTCTCCATGCTGCCGCCGGCCGGGTCCATCCTGGCCACCGTGCGCGACGGCCGGGGGTTGAACCCGCTGCTGCGCCATCCCGGCATGATCATTCACCCGCCGATGCTCTATCTGGGCTTTGTCTCGTTCGTCATCCCCTACGCCTTCGCCATCGCCGCGCTGGTCACCGGCCGCAGCGACGACCGCTGGATCCGCCTGACCCGGCGCTGGTCGCTGGTGGCCTGGCTGTTCCTCTCGCTGGGGCTGCTGCTGGGCAGCCGCTGGGCGTATGACGTGCTTGGCTGGGGTGGTTACTGGGCCTGGGATCCGGTGGAAATCGCGGCCTTCATGCCCTGGCTGACCGGGACGGCCTTCATGCACTCGGTTATGATCCAGGAAAAGCGCGGTCTGTTCAAGCGCTGGAACATGGTGCTGATCATCCTGACTTACTCGCTGGTGATGGTGGGCACCTTCCTGACGCGCTCGGGCGTGCTTTCCTCGGTGCACGCGTTCGCGCAGAGCGCCATCGGGCCGCTGTTCTTCGTCTTCATCGGCCTGACCCTGGCCGGTTCGCTGGGGCTGCTGCTGTGGCGCTGGAACGATCTGCGCAGCGAAGGCGAAATGCACTCGCTGCTTTCGCGCGAGGCCCTCTTCCTGCTGAACAACCTGCTCTTCATGGGCATCCTGATCGTGTGCTTCTGGGGCGTGTTCTTCCCGCTGATCTCCGAGCTGTTCACCGGTCAGAAGGTCACCGTCGGGCCTCCGTTCTATGAGCGGGCCACGGCGCCGCTCTTTGGCGGGCTGCTGCTCCTGATGGGCATCGCGCCGCTTTCCGCCTGGGGCCATTCCACGGTGAAAACGCTGGGCAAGGCGGTCTGGAAGCCCGCCCTGGGCGCGGTGGCCGCGCTGGTCGCGGCGTACATCTTCGGGGTGCGGCTGCCAGCGGCGCTGATCGGCTTCTTCGCGGTTGCGCTGGTGATTTTCGTGACCCTGTACGAGTACATCCGCGGCGTGTCGGCCCGGCGGCGGCGCTCGGGTGAAAGCTACCCGGTGGCGCTGATGCGCCTGGCGGCCCGCAACCGGCGCCGCTACGGCGGGTACATCATCCACCTGGGCGTGGTGCTGATGGCCCTGGGCATCATTGGCATTGAGCTGTTCCAGACCGAAACCCAGGGGACCCTGGCCCGCGGCCAGTCGCTGGAGCTGGACGGGTACACCGTGCGCTACGATTCGCTGGCCATCTTCGATGTGCAGGACGGCCGCAATGTGGCCCGCGCAGAGGTGACGGTGTTCAAGGACGGCCGGAACCTGGGCACGCTGGCCCCGCGGCGTGACTACTACTACGACTCCGGCCAGCCGATGACTATCCCGGGCGTGCGCTCGACCATGTCGGAGGACCTGTACGTGCTGCTGGTCGACTGGCAGCCGGTTTCCGAGCAGGGCGCGACTTTCAAGGTGTATCACAACCCGCTGATCAACTGGCTGTGGGTGGGTGGATTTGTGTTCATTTTTGGCATGCTGGTGGCTGCCTGGCCGGACCGGGAGCCCGCGCCTTCGGTGCAGCGGGCGAAGGTCCGCGCCGGGACGCAGGCCAGCCGAGCCTGATGAAAATGCTGGAATGAGATGAAATTGAACCGGATGATCAGGCCAACATCAACGCGATTCTTCCTTGCAGGGCTGCTGTTCCTTCTGGCCCTGACGGCCGTCACCTTCCAGCCGGCCAGCGCCCAGGCGCCGACCCCATCGGATGATGAGGTCAACGCCATCGCCAAGCATCTGTACTGCCCGGTGTGCGAGAACACGCCGCTGGACGTCTGCCCGACGGTGGCCTGCGCTCAGTGGCGCCAGCAGATCCGCGACCTGCTGATGGAAGGCAGGACCGAGCAGGAGATCCGCGACTATTTTGTGGCCCGCTACGGCGATCGGGTGCTGGCCGAGCCGCCGCGCTACGGGTTCAACTGGCTGGTGTACGTGCTGCCGCCGGTGCTGTTCCTGGCGGGCGCGTTCGTGGTGTACCGGGTGCTGCGCGGCTCGTACAGGCCGGTCCAGCAGGTGGAAGCGCCCCCTCCGCCGCCGGACGACGATCCCTACCTGAAGCGGCTGGAAGAAGAGCTGCGCCGCCGGGAGCAGGAGGGGCAGTAATGCTGAAATTGGATATGGAATGGATGGGAGAGATCCTATGGATCAAACGGTAGAAGCCGCGGCACAGCAAACCTCCCGGCGCCTGCCCACCTGGGCGATGGTCCTGGCCTTTACCCTGCTGGTGGCCTTCCTGGGACTGGTGTATTTCGGCCTGCGCAACAGCATGGCCGGCCCGCTGTCGATCGGCCAGCCCGCGCCAAAGTTCACCCTGCAGACCTTTGACGGTCAGGTGGTGGACGTGCGCGATCTGGAGGGGAAAATCATCCTGGTCAACTTCTGGGCTTCGTGGTGTAAACCCTGCGAGGACGAGGCCGCCGCGCTGGAAGAGGCCTGGCGCCGCTACCAGGCCGATGGGGACGTGGTCTTCCTGGGTGTGGATTATGTCGACACCGAAAGCGAGGCCCGCGCTTACCTGGAGAAGTTCAACATCACCTACCCCAACGGACCGGACTTGAAGTCGAGCATCTCGGACCTGTACAACATCAGCGGTGTGCCGGAGACATACATCATTGGCCCCGACGGGACCCTGAAATACGCCAAGAAAGGCCCGTTCCTGAGCATCAACGAGATCATCATGGTGGTCGACGGGCTGCGCCAGGGGAATACTGGCGCCGGATCATAGAGGAGAATTCATCGCATGGATGTGGGGTCTATACTGCTTATTCTGGGCTTGGCGGGACTGGTGATTGCCATTCTCAGCCGGCCTTTTTACACGCACACGGCCAACCAGCGGCTGATCGCCCTGCCGGAGGAGGCCCAGCATAAAGATCACCTGCGCTCCAGCCTGCTGGCCGAGCACGAGCGCATCCTTTCCGCCCTGCAGGAGCTGGAGTTTGACCATGTTCTGGGCAAGATTCCGGCGGAGGATTACCCGATGCAGCGCGCCGCGCTTCTTCAGAAGGGCGCTGCGACCCTGCGGCAGCTGGACGAGCTGATGCCGTCCAACTCGACCCTCTCGGCCGAGGACCGCATCGAAGCGCTGGTGGCTGCCCGGCGGGCGGACGCCTCGCGCGGCCAGACCGGCCCGGCCGCCGACACCGGCGACCCGCTGGAAAACCTGATCGCGGCCCGGCGCCGGGAGCGCGAAGAGAAAACCACCGGATTCTGCCCGAAGTGCGGGAAACCGGTTCAGAAATCGGACAGGTTCTGCCCGCGCTGCGGAGCGACTGTCAACGCGTAGAAAGAAACGACGTCGATGACCTCTTTGAGAAAATCTCTGCTTGCGTTCGCTCTGCTTCCGCTGATCCTCACCGGCTGCGCATCGCTGGCCGCGGATGTCACTCCGCCGCCGGGTTTCCAGCCCACGCAGGCCGCGGAACCGGTTCAGGTCAGCGCTGTGCTGCCCATGGTGCCGCCCAATCTTGAAAACGGGGCGGCGATTTACGCGGAAAACTGCACCCCCTGCCACGGCGAAACCGGCCGGAGCGACGGCCCGATGTCGGGCGAACTGCCCCAGCCCGCGCCTGAGCTGGGCAATCCGGAAGTGGCCGGCGCCGTTCGTCCGGTGGACTGGTACCTGATGATCAGCAACGGCAATCTGGAAATGCTCATGCCCGGTTTTGCCGGCAGCCTGAACGAGCGTGAGCGCTGGGACGTGACTGCCTACGCCCTGATGCTGAGCGTGTCCGAGGAGACACTGCAGGCCGGGGCGGAGGTCTACGCCGCCGAATGCCAGGCCTGCCACGGCGAGCTGGGCCGCGGTGACGGCCCGCAGGCGGCCAGCCTGAGCGCGGACGTGCCGAACTGGCGGCAGAACCCGGCGCTGCTGGCGGAGGTCTCCAACCTGGAGCTGAAGGCGTCCATCAGCCAGGGCGTCCCCCCGGCAATGCCCGGTTTTGAAGGCGTGCTGGACGCCGGAGAGCTGGAAGCGGTCACCGCCTATGTGCGCTCGCTGGGCTTCACCGGACTGAGCGGCTCGCTGGCTGCGGGCCAGCCGCAGATCAGCCAGACCCCGCAGCCGGAAGGGACCCCGGCCGCGATGGAAGGCTTCATGTCCATCGGCGGGCAGGTGTATAACCTGTCTGGCGGCGAGGTGCCCACAGACCTCGAGGTGGAGCTGACCGGTTACGAGGGCATGACGGAGGTGTTCTCCCTCACCGTGCCCGCCGAGCCGGACGGCGCTTTCCGGTTTGAAGAAGTGGAAGTGTCGCCCAGCCGCGTCTACCTGGCATCGATCGTGCGCAACGGGGTCACCTACAACTCGCAGGTGGTCCACCCGGAGAGCCTGGTTCCCGGCGGCAGCATTGATGATCTGGTCATCGAATTCTTTGACACCACCAGCGACACCTCGGCGCTGAAAGCTGACCGCATGCACATCTTCTTCGAGCCGACCGAATCCGGCACGGTGCAGGTGGTCGAGCTGTTCATTCTGAATAATACTAGCCTGCATGTCATCGTCCCGGCGGGCGAGGACCAGCCGGTCTTCACCGTGGAGCTGCCTGAAGGCGCGACGAACCTGCGCTTCGAGGACGGCGAGCTGGGCGACAAGTACATCGCCACCGAGAACGGCTTCGGGGATATGCACACCATTCTGCCCGGGGCTGGCGCTCAGCTGCTGTTCGGCTACGAGGTGCCTTTTGATGGCAGCGAGACCATCTCCATCCCCATTCCGCTGCCGGTGGACGCGGCGGTGATCATGACCCCGCTGCAGGGACTGGAGCTGCAGTCCGATCAGATTGTGGCGGCAGGGCAGCAGGCGGTGGAGAACATGCAGATCAAAATGTACACCGCCGCGCATCTGCAGCCCGGCCAGCGGCTGGAGATCACCATGACGGATGGCTCCAGCCCGATGGCGGCGCTGGGCAGCCTGAACCAGGGCATCTGGATCGGCGCGCTGGGCTTCGCGGTCTTCCTGATCGCCGGCGGCATCCTTCTGGTGCGCCAGCGCCGCGGCGAGGCGGAAGAGGACGAGGCTGAAGAGGAAGCTCCTGCTGAAGATACCGTGGAAAGCCTGCTGGATCAGATCATTGCCCTGGACGATCTGTTCCGCGCCGGGGAACTGCCCGAAGAGGCCTACCGGCAGCGCCGTGGCGAGTTGAAGCAGCGACTGCGCGAGCTGCACGGGGAGGAGTGAGCCGGCGTGGTTGAGCAAACCCCTCCCATGATCCAGGTGCAGAAACTGGTCAAGCGCTTCGGGCTGAAGACCGTGCTGCGCAGCCTGGATTTCTCCGTGCAGCCCGGCGAGTTTGTGGCCCTGCTGGGCCCGAACGGCGCCGGAAAAACCACCTTCCTGCGCATTCTGTCCTCCCTTTCCAGCCCGACGCTGGGCACGGTGACTATTTCCGGCTACTCGCTGCCCGGGCAGGCGGCCGCAGTTCGCCGCCGGCTGGGCGTGGTCTCGCACCTGCCGCTGCTGTACGGGGACCTGAGCGCGGAGGAGAACCTGACCTTTTACGGCCGCCTGTACGCTGTTGAGGGGCTGAAGGCGCGCATCGACGAGGTGCTGGAGATCGTCGGCCTGGCTCCCCGCCGCCGGGATCTGGTGCGCACATTTTCGCGCGGCATGCAGCAGCGCCTGGCCATCGGGCGGGCCATCCTGCACGATCCTGACGTGCTGCTGCTGGACGAGCCGCACACCGGGCTGGACCAGGACGCCTGCGCCATGCTGGACGAGGTGCTGCGTCAGGTATCCGGCCTCGGGCGCACGGTGGTGATGACTTCGCATGACCTGGCCCGGGCGGAAGACCTGGCCAGCCGCTTTGACATTCTCTCCCGCGGGCGTATCCAGGCGTCGGTGAAGGCGGAGGATCTGCCGGTCAACGGGCTGCTGGCCTTTTACCGCGAATCGCTGCGGGCGGCCGATTCCCGGCCGAGACACGAGGTGGCCGCATGAGAACAGCAGTTACCCGTCCCGCCGGAACGCCGTTCGTCCGCTCCATGCTGGCTGTGGTCTGGAAGGACCTGGCTGCCGAGTGGCGCAGCAAGGAAATCCTTTCGTCCATGCTGGTGTTCGCCCTGCTGGTGATCCTGATCTTCAATTTTGCCCTGGAGCTGGACGCTTCCGCCCGCCGCGAAGCCACGGCCGGCATCCTCTGGGTGACGCTGGCCTTCGCCGGCACGCTGGGGCTGAACCGCTCCATGGCGGTTGAAAAGGACCGCGGCTGCCTGGACGGGCTGCTGCTGGCCCCGGTCGACCGCACGGCGATCTACTTCGGCAAGTCCATCGCCAACTGGCTGTTCATGCTCTCGGTGGCGCTGATCGTGCTGCCAGTCTACAGCATTCTCTACAACGTCAACCTGTTCAACCCCGGGCTGCTGATGGTCATCCTGCTCGGCTCGGAAGGGTATGTGGCCATCGGCACGCTGCTCTCGAGCATGGCGGTGCAGACCCGCATGCGGGATATCCTGCTGCCCATTTTGCTGTTCCCGGTGATCATCCCGGTCGTCCTGGCGTCTGTGAAGGCTTCCTACGGCTACCTGCAGGGCTCGGCGATGACAGACATCCAGCCCTGGATCACGCTTCTGGTGGCTTCGGATTTGATTTTCACCGCGGTTGCCTTTATGGTGTTCGATTATGTCGTTGAGGAATAAATCCGTGTTCGTTTTCTGGAGGGTTGTTTTATGGCAAGCAAACCGCGCCTTTTGACGGTGCTCGACATCGTCACTGCCTTGCTCATGGCGGCGGCCATCTACATGGTCTTCATCTTCGCGCCCATGGAGCGCGTGATGGGCGCTGTGCAGAAAGTCTTTTACTTCCACGTGGCCGCCGGCTGGGCGGGGATGCTGGGCTTCTTTGTGGCCTTCGTCGCCGGCATCGTGTACCTGATCACCAAACAGTCCCGCTGGGACCGTGTGGAACTGGCCGGGGTGGAGATCGGGCTGGTGTTCATGTTCATCTGCATCGTGACCGGGTCCATCTGGGCTCGCCCGATCTGGAACACCTGGTGGACCTGGGACCCGCGCCTGACCACCGCCACCATCATGGAGCTGGCTTACGCGGCCTACATGATGCTGCGCTCAGGGATTGAAGACCCCGAACGGCGGGCACGCTTCGGGGCGGTGTACTCCATTGTCGCCTTCATCAGCGTGCCGCTGACCTTTTTCTCCATCCGCATCTTCCGCACCATCCACCCGGTGGTGATCGGCAGCAACGATCCGACGGCTCAGGGCACCTTCAACATGACCCCCGCCATGGGGCAGACCTTTGCCTTCAGCCTGATCGCATTCTCCTTCCTGTTCGCCGCGCTGCTCTGGCACCGCATCCGATTAGGCAAGCTTCAGGAAGATGTCGAGCGTTTGAAACTGCAGCTGCAGAGCTGAGAAGCGGGAGGAAATTATGGAAGGACCTGCTGAAACCACTGCCTATTTCATCGCCGGTTACACGGTGATTTTCGGGACGCTGATTGTGTATCTGACCAGCCTGGTCATGCGCTTCCGCCGGCTGCACCAAGATAAGGCGCTGCTGACCGATCTGCAGTCGGATGAGGAAAAAGCATCCCTGCAGGAAGAATCGCTGGGCACTCTGTCGTAAGCGTCTCTCGCCGGCGGGAATATTCTTAATAAGTTCGTTTGTGGTCTGAGCAGCCCAAATACCGGGCTGGCTCATTCCACAAACGAACTTGTATTTCTAACAGCTGTCAGGCAGCCGCGGTCTGGTAAAAGGGCGGGGTTTCCTGGTCCATGCGGCGCAGTGCGGGGGAGAGCAGGCCGTAGATGCCGGTCAGCAGCCCCAGCAGCGAGGTGCACAGGAACATGACCGCCATGCCGCTGCCAGGACCGGTGCCCACCAGCCAGCCCAGCGGACCGGCCAGGGTACCTCCGGCCGCCATGGCCGGCTCGAACAGCCGGTCTGCCAGCAGGCCGCCCATCAGGTAGCCAACCGGCTGCGCGGCAACCTGGACCATATCCCGGGAGGAGAAGACGCGCCCCTGCACGTCCGGCGGCACCCATTCCTGCCAAAGAGCAAAGTAGGGGCTGACGATGAAGGGAATGGCCAGTTCGGAAAGGAAGCCGGCCGCGGCCCAGCCGGCCGTGGTGCGGCTGATCGCGGTCATGAAGTCGCCGACCAGGAAGGAGGCCGCCGTCGCCGTCAGGTAAACGCGTGCCTTGCGGCGAAAGCTGCTTCGCAGGGTAAGGAGCAGTCCGCCAGCGATACCCCCGGCGCCCATCATCGAGCGCACAATGCCCAGCGCCACCTCGTCGCCGCCGGTGCGGGCCAGGATCATGGGCGAGTGGACGGCGAAGTAGGTCAGCGTGGCGAACAGGTTGATCAGGAAGAAGGTCAGCAGCATGGTGCGCAGGCCGGGGCTGCGCAGGATGTAGCCCAGGCCGAAGCGCATTTCCTTCCAGAACGAGCCGGCTGCCAGCTGACCCTGTTCGCTCGCTGGCGGGCTGGGGATGCGGATGATCAGCGTGGTGACGGCCAACGCGATGCTCATGGTGGCGATGTCCACCATCATCACCGCGCCCAGCCCGGCGGCTTGCTGCACCAGCCCGGCGGCGGCCGGGGCCAGCACGCGGGTGGCCGAGCGGCCCAGTCCCAGCAGGCCGTTGCTGCGGGTGTACTCTTCGCGCGGTACCAGCAGGCTGACCGAGGCGTAGAAGGCCGGGTCCTGGAAGGCTTCGAAGATGCCGGTGAGGCCCTCCATCAGGTAGAGGTGCCACAGCTCCAGCCGCCCGGTGAGCAGCAGGGCCAGCAGAGCGGCGGTCATCAGCCCGGAGCTAAAGTCGGAGGCAATCAGCACCTTGCGGCGGTCCCAGCGGTCGACCAGCACGCCGGAAATCGGGCTGGTGATCACATAGGTGATGCAGGAGAAGAAGCCGAGCAGCGCGATGGCCGAAGCGGTTCCAGCCAGGTCGTAGGCCCAGATCAGCACGGCGAAGCGAGTCATGCCGGTGCCGAGCAGGGAAAGGGACTGCGTGCTCCACAGCCAGTAAAAGGTTCTTTTTGAGGGGCGTGTGTGTTGATTGTTCATAATGGTCTGGTTCAGGAATAAAAAAACCGCAGGCGATGGCGCCTGCGGCTAGGAGATGACTTGTGAGGGCCTACAGCCGCTCTGTCAGCAGGCGCGTTGAAATACACCCCTCCAAAGCGCTCATGTTGATCACCTGAACCAGCGGCAGTCTTTCCATGCGGCCGATTATAGTGCCTGAGGCAGGAAATGACAAGATTTTCATGGAAATTACTCATCTTCAGATAGAAAAACAGCCCCTGCCAGGGGACCGGCAGGGGCTGCTGCCAGTAGGAACAGCCGGCTCAGGCCGACTGCATCGAGGGAATTTCCGGCAGGCGCTCCGGAATGGTGCGGATCGCTTCTTCCGGCGACTCGAAGTCCTCCAGCTTGCCTTCGTTGTAAGCCGCGTAGGCGCTGAGGTCGAAGTGGCCGTGGCCGGACAGGTTGAACAGGATGACCTTCTTCTCGCCGGTTTCTCTGGCGCGCAGGGCTTCATCCATGGCCGCGCGGATGGCATGGGACGATTCGGGCGCGGGCAGGATGCCTTCGGTGCGGGCGAAGGTGAGGGCCGCCTCGAAGGTCGCCAGCTGCGGCACGGCCACCGCCTCGATCAACCCGGCGTCGTACAGGCTGCTGATGATCGGGGACATGCCGTGGTAGCGCAGGCCGCCGGCGTGGATGGCCGGGGGTACGAAGTCGTGTCCCAGGGTGTGCATCTTGATGATGGGCGCCACCCGGGCGGTGTCACCGTAGTCATAGCCGTACACGCCGCGAGTGAGCGACGGCGCGGCGCATGGCTCGACGGCGAGCAGGCGCGTCCGCTGGCCGCTGCGCAGGTTTTCCCGCAGGAAGGGGAAGGCGATGCCGGCGAAGTTGGACCCGCCGCCCACGCAGCCGATGACCACGTCCGGGTACTCGCCGGCCATGTCCATCTGCTTGAGGGCCTCCTCACCGATCACCGTCTGGTGGAGCAGCACGTGGTTCAGCACCGACCCCAGGCTGTACTTCTTCAGCCCGCCTGAGGTCGCCGCAACTTCGACCGCCTCGGAGATGGCCATGCCCAGGGTGCCGGGGGTGTTTGGGTCGCGGGCCAGCGCGGCGCGCCCGGCCTGGGTGCGGTCGCTGGGGCTGGCGAACACCTGCGCCCCGAAGGTCTCCATCAAATAGCGGCGGTAGGGTTTCTGCTGGTAGGACACGTTAACCATGTACACTTCCAGGTCCAGGCCGAAGAACTTGCAGGCCATGGAGAGCGCCGATCCCCACTGCCCGGCGCCGGTCTCGGTGGTCAGGGCTCTGGTACCGGAGACCTTGTTGTAGTAGGCCTGCGGCAGCGCGGTGTTGGTCTTGTGGCTGCCGGAGGGGGAAACCCCTTCGTACTTGAAGTAGATGTGGGCCGGGGTGCCCAGTTCCTTCTCCAGCCGCCGGGCGCGGATGAGGGGCGTCGGCCGGTACATCTTGTACATTTCATAGACCTCATCCGGGATGGGGATGTAGGCCTCGGTGCTGACCTCCTGCTCGATCAGCAGCATGGGGAAGATGACGGCGAGGAAATCCGGCGTGACCGGCTCTTTGGTCGCCGGGTTGAGCACTGGCGCCGGCGGTACCGGGTTGTCGGCGTTGATGTTGTACCAGAATTTCGGCAGGTCGGTCTCATTGAGGATAAAGCGGGTTTGATCAGACATGGGATACCTCCAGCGTTGTGGTAATGAAGATGAGTGAATAAAAACGGTTTCAGGACGGGTTTCCAGCCCGCAGCGGAAAGCGCACCCGCAGGCCCATGCGCCGGGCGGCCTCGTCGAGCGTCTCGCTGGCGATGGTCCGGGCGCGGCGGGAACCGCTTTCCAGGATGGACAGGATCCGTTCCGGCTGGCGGATGTACTCCTCCCGCCGGGAGCGGATGGGCGCCAGGGCGTTGTTGAGCACCCCGGCAAGATAGCGCTTGACTTCCACGTCGCCCACCTTGCCAGCCCGGTAGCGCTCCTTCAGCTCCTCCACCGCAGCGGTGTCCGGGTCGAAGGTGTCCAGGTAGGTGAACACCGGGTTCCCTTCCACGTGGCCCGGATCGGTGGCCCGCAGGCGGGTGGGGTCGGTGTACATGCCCATTACCTTGCGGGTGGTCTCCTCGGGCGTGTCCTTCAGGAAGATGGTGTTGCCGTAGGAGGTGTGCATGGTGCGGTTGTCGGTGCCGGGCAGGCGGGGCATTTCCGAGAGCAGCGCTTCCGGCTCGACGAAGAACTCGCCGTACAGCTGGTTGAAGCGGCGGGCCAGCTCGCGGGCCAGCTCCAGGTGGGGCAGCTGGTCTTCGCCGACCGGGACAGCGCTGGCCTGGTACAGCAGGATGTCCGCGGCCTGCAGCACCGGGTAGGTGAGCAGCCCCAGCGAAGGCTGCAGGCCCAGCTGCTGGACCTGCTCCTTGAACGTCGGCACGCGGTGCAACCGGGCGTCGGTCACCAGCATGCTGAGCAGCAGGCAGAGCTGGACATGCTCCGGCACGGCGGACTGCAGTGCCAGCGTGGCGCGCTCCGGGTCGATGCCGGTGGCCAGCCAGTCGGCAACCACTTCGAGCGTGTGCGGGTAGATCTGGTCCGGGTGCTGGTAATCGGTGGTCAGCACGTGCAGGTCGGCCACCAGGAAGATGCATTCATAGGTATCCTGCAGGCGCACCCAGTTGGTGAGTGTGCCGGCCAGATGACCGATATGCCGCGGCCCGGTCGGGCGGTGTCCGGTGAGGATGCGTTCTTTCTTTTCTTCCAATTCCTCCTCCTGAATAAAAAACCAGCGTTCATCCCATGTAGGGGACGAACGCTGGTCCGTGGTGCCACCCCAGTTAGACGGCTTCTTTAATCAAAAATCCCCCGGTGATCGACACAAGGGGAAAAAGCCAGTCTCACTCGTTTGGGATACGGCCAGTGGAATCACCGGCGATATCCTTTGCCCTGATAACGGTGGCAGCTCCGGCACGGGCTACTGACGCGTATGGCGTTGTTCACCCTGCTGCTCCGAGGTCCATTCGGCGCTGCGGTACGGGCAGGCTCTCACCTTATCCTGCTCTCTGTGCCGCCTGGGCAGCGCGTACTCGTCCTCATCGACGCATTTCTATATCAATTAGCAAGAATTATACTCACTGCCAGAGGTTTGTCAAGAACCCTGGACCGCTGTTTTCACACTCCAACCCGGTTTTCCTTGCGCCAGGTGAGGATCTGGGCGGCGTGCTCCTGCTCGTGCATGACCACATAGCTGATGATGAGTTCGCTCAGGCTGTGATTCTTGAGCCAGGGGAAGTAGCCCTTCTTATCCAGCTCTTCGTCGCTGAACTCGGCCACCCGGCGCAGTGACTGCTTGCGCACGCCCTCGAAGTCCGACATCACCAGATCCAGCGGGCGATTCTGCGATTCCAGCTGCCAGGCTAAGTTGAGCTCGTCTTCGTCATTCTTCTGAAAGTGCAGCGTGTTGGGTTTGGCGCCCTGACGGGCCTGGAATAACAGTGTGACGGTTTCGCCTTCCCAGCGGGTCAGGTGAAAAATGATGTCACGGATGGAGCGGCGGTCGATCAGGTCCGGCTGGGTGAGCTGTTCGTCGCTCAGCCCCTCGATGGCGTGGTGAAAGGTCTGCCGCGTGGCTTCCAGGGTCTCCAGTAAATCCACCTTGTTCATGTGTCCCTCCTCTATTGCTCACCTATCTTCAGTGTAGCACACTCATCCGCCCGGGAATCGTAAAACGGCGAACTTTCTTGACAAAGAAACACCCCGCGGCTAGACTGGTAAAGGTTTTCGCCGGGAGGGTGCATGGAAATCGTCTCGCCTGTCAATGAAAAGCTCTGGCGCGCCGGGCTGACCCTGGAGGAGTATCTGGAATCCATGACGGAAAACCGGTCGCGGATGCGCCGGCGCATGCAGTGGATTCGCATGACGCCCTACGAGCGCGCCCTGTTCGCCCGCATGGAACGGCCGGTGCGCGCACTGGTCCTGGCGGAGGACGACTGCCTGGACTGCCTGATGAACATCCCCCTGCTGGCGCACATTCAGGTTCTGGCGGAACCTTTCGAAGTCCGCCTGTTCCGGCGTTCGCAGCAGCTGCTGCTGTCGGCCTATCTGGACAGCCGCGGTGCGGACGAGCTGCCTGTGTTCCTTTTTGTGGACGGGGACTTTCACGAAATTGGCCTGTGGTCGGGCCGGCCGCGCACGGCGGATGCCCGGCTGGCGGATTGGCGTAAACAGAACCCGGAGTATGATGCCATTCAGGCGCGAGACGACCTTCCGGCGGAGGAAAAACAGGCCCTGCTCGGGCCGCTGAAGGCCCGGCTGCTGGAGGAAATGGAGGACTGGTACGACCTGGGCCTGCAGCTGGACGCCTCGCGGGAGCTGCGCGAGGTGCTGAAAGGATGGATTCCGGAGAGCTGAGGTTCAGGCGGCGGCGAAGTGCTTGCTCTCGATTGACTGCCAGGTCTCCTCGGGATTGACCGGAAGGTACGCGCCCAGCGCCGGGCTGCAGCGGCGGATTTCTTCGGCCATGCGCTGGGCAGCCCGGCGAAGCGAGAAGTGGGCGTTGGGCGCGCTGCGCAGCCCGGTGAAGTGCATGGCGGTGCGGAAGTTGAAGGTGAGCAGCACCCGGCGGCGGAAGCCGTTGGGCACCACATAGGCGGCCACCTCGGGGTTCCAGGCGGCCAGCGCTGTGTAGGATTCCTCAACCTTCTCCATGGCGCGGCGGTAGGCCGCTTCCATCCCGGCGTCGACCATGCGGCGGGGCAGGGCGTAACCCAGGCGGGCGGTCAGCGGCTGGGGCAGCTGGGTCATCATGCGGTGGCGCTTTAGCTCGAAATAAGCGCCCTGGTCAAGCACCAGGTCAAAGGTGTAAGAAGCCAGCTCGGTCTCCCGCGGGGGAATGTCGTACTTGCCCCGCCCGGCGAGCATTTTCGCAGCCAGTTCCTGCAGTTCCTCTTTCCCGGCGTGCCTCACGCGCTCCAGGCACTGCGCATAGTCAAGGCTGCTGCCGGTGTACAGCCAGGCGGCCAGCACCTTGATTTCCCCCTGCGGGTCGTAGTCAATCAGGCGGCACCAGTCACCGTCCGGCAGGGTCACTTCGTCCGGACGGGCCGGGGCGGCATCGCGCAGCTGCTGCCAGTAGGGCACGGCGTCGGCGTATTTGACCAGGGTGGGCACATTCGCCTGCGCCACCGCCTTGATCTCGCTGCCCAGCGCGCGCACCTCGTCCAGCGGGTGAGAGAGCATCTTGCGGATGGCGTGCTCCAGCTCGCGGGCGTTGATGGTCATGCCCACGTTGGCCAGCGAGGCGGAAGGCAGCAGAAAGCGGCACACGTCCACGTACTTCGAGCGGATGCGCCGCTCCCAGGCGGCTTCGCTCTCCCCGTCCCGGCGGGGGTGCTCACCCTCGATCACCCGCCGCACGGCGGGCAGGGCCTGCTGGTAGGTTTCCATCAGCAGGCGGCAGGTTTCCAGATAAGTGTCCCGCAGGGGATGGCCTTCCAGCTCTCCGGGAATATAAAACTCCCCGCTGCCCCATTTCTGGTAGCGGGTGGATTTTTCGGTGTAGGAAGCCAGGCGGTTGGACTCCAGCGCCTCGACCGCCAGCCGGGAGATGTTCTCCGCGGCGATGTGCAGCACCGCGTGCTCGGCCACCGAAGCATGCCCGTAGCCGACCACCCATTTCTCGTGGAACTCGGCCGACTTTTCACTGGTCAGCTCCGCGGCGATTTCGCGGAAGGACTCGGGGGAGCGCGACGTCTTGGCGAAGGTGACGGCGATGGTCTCCGGGCTGAGTTCTTTCGGGTCGAGCAGGTAGACGGAGCGTTCAGCGGGCATGGTCGAGGATCTCCTTCGTGGTGTGGATGTCCTGTTGAATCTGGTTTACCAGCGCTTCGACGGTGGAGAAGCGTATTTCCTCCCGCAGGCGCTCGACGAACTGCACCTCCAGCTGGCGGCCGTAGAGGTCCCCGTTGAAATCGAGCAGGTGGGCCTCGACGCGCGGGTTTTCGGGCTGGTTCTCGAAGGTCGGGTTCACCCCGACGCTGGTGACCGAAGCGATGACTTCTCCGTCGATTACTGCGCGGGTGGCGTAGACGCCGTTGGCGGGAATGATCTGCTCCTCCCAGACGCCCAGGTTGGCGGTGGGAATGCCGATGCGCCGGCCCCGGGCGTCCCCGGGAATGACCGGGCCGAGCAGGCTGTAATCGCGGCCCAGCAGGCGGGCCGCTTCGCGGACCTGGCCTTGCTGCAGCAGGTGCCGGATCTGGCTGGAGGAGACCATTTCCCCGTCGACGGTGACGCTCTCCATCACGGTCAGCCGGTAGCCCATCTGCTCGCCCAGCTGGCGCAGGCGGTCGGCGCTGCCCTCGCGGCCTTTGCCCAGGGCAAAGCCGGGGCCGATCCACAGCTGGCGCAGGCGGGTGTGTTCGGCCAGGTTGCGCATAAAGGTCTCCGCGGTCTGCGAAGCCAGCTCCAGGTCGAAGGTGAGGGTGATCACGGCATCCACCCCCAGCGCCGAGAGCAGCCGGGCGCGCTCCTCCGGGCCGGTCAGGTAATACCGCCCGCTGAGCCCGCGCAGCACCTTCACGGGGTGGGGGAAGAAGGTGACCACCGCTGCCGGGTCGCCGGCAGCATGAGCCTGTTCCACCAGACGAGAGATCAGGATCTGGTGACCGCGGTGCACACCGTCAAATGATCCAATCGTCAGCCACGCGTTGTTGAGAGAGACAGGATCAAGTGAACGGTAATGCTGCATGGGAGGTTTTTACCTGACAAGGGAGGATGGTTTTGCGCCGCCCGGGGAGGGGACCGGGCAGGCGGGATCAGCTAAAGAACACCTTTTTGGGCTGCCACTCGCGCGTTTCGGGGACGAACTCCATCAGCGCGACCAGCTCTCCCTGCTCGTTGATGCCGCGGGCCATACCGCCCGGGTTGTCTTCGGCAGGGACGCGGTGTCCGTGGCGCACCTCCTCGACCTGGTCGGGGTCCAGCTCGACGGCCGGCCAGTCCGAGAGAGCTTCCGCGGCAGGGATCAGGTACTGGTACCAGGTGCCTTCCTCGAAAGCCTCGCGCAGCTTGCGCAGCGGCACCGCATCGCGCAGGGTGAAGCGGCCGCTCTTGGTGCGCCGCAGGCCGATCAGGTGCGCGCCCACGCCGAGCGCTTCGCCCAGGTCGTGCGCCAGCGAGCGTACATAGGTGCCCGAGGAGCAGTACACGTCGATCACCGCTTCGGGGGGATCCCATTCCAGCAGCTCCAGGCTGTACACCTCGATCACGCGCGGCTCCAGATCCACCTCTTCGCCCTGGCGGGCCATGTCGTAGGCCTTGCGCCCTTTCACTTTCACGGCGGAGTAGGGGGGAGGAACCTGCTCGATGCGCCCGACGAACTTCTGCAGCACTCGCTCGAAATCTTCTTCGGTAATGTGATCCACCGGGGCGGACTTGATCACGCGGCCGTCGGCATCGTAGGTGTCGGTGGTTTCACCCAGCTGGATGACCGCCTGGTAGCGCTTGTCAGAGGCGGAGACGTATTCGCTCAGGCGGACGGCCGGACCGACCAGCACCACCAGCACGCCCGAAGCACGCGGGTCCAGGGTGCCGGTGTGGCCGGCGCGGCGGATGTTCGACCCCTTGCGCACCGCCTGAACAACTTCGTGTGACGTTAATCCTACCGGTTTGTCGATGACCAGGACGCCGGAGATCGCGTTGCGGATGTCAAATGCCCCATTCTCCATTCCGTTTCTCCCCTCGAAGATTCAGACAAAATCTCTTCACTGGTAATGATGAGTCCTCATTCATTCCTGGATTTGAGCAGTTCTTTAGTTGCTTTAAGGACCTTCTCGACCACTAAGTCCATGCTGCCGGGGACTTCGGCTCCCGCAGCGGCAGGATGGCCGCCACCCCCAAATTGAAGCGCGATCTGCGAAACGTCCAACCCTGGTCGAGCCCGCCAGCTGACTTTGGTGAGCTGGTCCCGCTGCTCGATAAATAACACAGAGATGTCTGCTTCTTCAATGCTGGATAACAAGTTGGTTAGATCAGCGTCATCGTTCCCATTATAGCCCATAGTCTTTCGATCTTCCAAGGTTAAGGTCGTCCAGATCAGGCGGTCCATGCGCTGAAGCTTGGACAGACCGGCTCCCCAGTAGCGGGCGGCTCGGTAGGAACGGCTGATGAGCGTGCGCTGGTAGATTTCGTGCAGGTCGGCCCCGAGCTCCATCAGCTGCGCGGCGGCACGGAATGCCTCCGGTGTCATGTTGGAGGTGCGGAAGCCGATGGTGTCGGTGATCAACCCGGTCATGAGGGCACTGGCCACCTCGACGGTCAGCGGCAGGTTCCAGCGGGGCAGGTACCGGGTCAGGATGACCGCGGTGGCAGGCGCGCCGGGGTCGATCAGGTTCAGGCGGCCGTAGCGCAGGTTGGTGATGTGATGGTCGATAACCAGATCCACCGGGTGGTTCTGGTGCGCGCCGCCCAGGCGATCCAGGTCCGCGGTGTCGACGGAGACCCGCAGGTCGAACTCACCGCTGGCCTGTTTGAGGATCTGGTCCGCGCCTTTCAGAAAGCGGTGGGTGGAGGGAACGCCGTCCACCAGCACCATTTGCACGTCTTTCCCGGCCGCCTTCAGGGCCAGGCCCAGCCCCAGCAGCGAGCCTACCGCGTCGCCGTCCGGGCGGATGTGAGAGGTGACCAGGATGCGGGTCGCGCCGGCGAACGCGTCCCGCATCTGTTCCACAACGTCGGTATCACTCAGTGTCGTCTTCGTCATCTTCTTCTTCCGGGGGAGCGGGTTGTTCAGCGTGCAGCTGGGCCAGCAGCCGCTCGATGCGGTCGGCCCGCTCCGGGGTGGGGTCCCAGTGGAAGCGCAGGCGCGGGAACTGGCGCAGCTCCACCCGTTCGGCCAGGGCGCGCCGCAGGAACCCGCTGGCGCTCTCCAGCCCGGCGAGCACTTCCGGCGCCCGTTTGCTGCCCTCGATGGCGGAAACGAAGATGTTGGCGTAGGCCAGCTCGCGGTCCACGGTCACATCAGTGATGGAGATGCCGCTCAGCCGAGGGTCGCTCACCTCGTTCATCACGATCATCTCAGACAGCTCCTGGCGGATGCGGTCCGCGATGCGCTGGAGTCGCATTTTCGAAGGCATGCGCTTACCTCCTTTTTAGAAGGATGTCTTCTCGAGTATATAACACTCGATCACATCCCCGACCTCAAAATCGTCATAGCCGCGCAGGTTGGCGCCGAACTCAAAGCCCTGGCGGACTTCGCGGACGTCGTCCTTGCCGTGCTTGAGCGAGGAGAACTCGCCGTGCCAGATCTCCTTGCCGCCGCGCAGCAGGCGGACCTTGGCGTTGCGGCGGATTTCGCCGTTGACCACACGACCGCCGGCCACCTTGCCGACCTTCGAGATGTTGAACACGGCCAGAATGTTGGCCTGACCGATGACGGTCTCCTTGACCTCCGGCTCGAGCATGCCCTTGAGCGCCTTTTCCACATCCTCAATCATCCGGTAAATAATATCGTACAGACGGATGGAGACGCCCTCAGATTCTGCCAGACGGCGGGCGGCGGCGTCGGCGGTGACGTTGAAGCCAATCACGATGGCCTGCGAAGCGCTGGCCAGCATGACGTCGTTTTCGGAGACGTTGCCGGTTTCGTTGTGCAGCACGTTGATTGTGATTTCGCTGTCCTTTTCCAGGTCCTTCAGCGATTTGACGATCGGCTCCAGCGAGCCCTGCACGTCCGCCTTGATGATCAGGCGCAGCTCTTTGTCCTCGCCGGCCTGGGCGCGGCTGAACAGCTCTTCCAGCGTGGCCCGCGGGGTCTGGGCGGCCACCTGCGCCTCGCGGCTCTGACGCTCCTCGATGATGGCGCGGGCTTCCTTCTCGGAAGGCACCACCCGGAAGATCTCACCGGCTGCGGGCACATCATTCAAACCCATAATCTGAACCGGGGTGGAGGGGCCGGCCTTGCGGATGCGCTTGCCGCGGAAATCGAACATGGCCTTGATGCGCCCGTAGGAGCTGCCCGCGATGACCGTGTCGCCGCTCTGCAGGGTGCCGTTCTGCACCAGCAGGGTGGCCAGCACGCCTTTGGCGCGGTCTACCCGGGCTTCGATCACCGTGCCGAAGACCTTCCCGTCGGGGTTGGCTTTGATGCTGAGGGACTCGGCGGTCAGGTTGACTGCCTCCAGCAGGTCTTCGATGCCCTGCTTCTGCTTGGCCGAGACCGGGACGACAATGGTGTCGCCGTCCCACTCATCCGGCACCAGGCCGTTTTCGGCCAGCTGGTTCTTGACGAAATCGGGGTTGGCATCCGGGCGGTCGATCTTGTTCAGGGCAACAATAATGGGCACCCGCGCTGCGCGGGCATGGGCGATGGCCTCGCGCGTCTGGGGCATGACGCCGTCATCCGCAGCAACCACCAGGATCACAATGTCGGCCCCCTGAGCGCCGCGGGCGCGCATGGCGGTAAATGCGGCATGACCCGGGGTATCCAGGAAGGTGATCAGCTGATTCTGGTGCTCCACCTGGTAGGCGCCGATGTGCTGGGTGATGCCGCCGGCCTCACCGCTGGCCACGTTGGTGTGGCGGATGGCGTCCAGCAGGGTGGTCTTGCCGTGGTCCACGTGGCCCAGGATGGTGACCACCGGCGGGCGGTTAGTCAGTTTGGCGGGATCTTCGTCAGCAATCAGCTGGCGCCACAGGGGAATCTCTCCGGTCTCGGCCTCTTCGACGGCCTCCTCGATGGTCTCGGCGCGGGCCTCAAACCCCAGCTCTGATGCCACGATCGCGGCGGTGTCGAAATCCACCAGCTGGTTTATGTTGGCCATCACCCCGTTCGACATGAGAATTTTGATCACCTGAATCGGGCTGGCGGAGGTCCGCTGGGCCAGATCTCGGACAGTAATGCTGCCTGGTAGTTCGATCACGTTTTGTCCGTTATCGCTCATCTTTCACCTCGTGTTAAAAATTATGCACCCATCCAAGCTTGCCAAGTCAGCTGTCAATCTACCGGTTGGGTGCACAAGTATTTCTGCTCGAAGAGCGGTCAGGACGGGCTAGGTCAGCGTCTCATCATACCCTTTTGAGCTTTCACAGCTCGAGCGCTTCTCCCTGTTCGATTTCCGGCGTTTCGGGGAGGTTTTCCCAGAAGGCCTGCAGGGCTGCTCGATCCTGGTCGGTCAACTCGGTCCGCAAAGCGCTGGCAAGCGGTCCTTTCAGGGCGCGCTGCCAGCAGCTCCGGGCGTTGTGCAAGTACGCTCCTCGCCCAGCGAGCTTGCCCGTCGGGTCCACAACGACGCCTTCAGGCGTGCGCACGATTCTGGTGAGTGCCCGTTTGGGCAGAACCAGACGGCAGCCTACACAGGTTCGCTGCGGGACGTGCTTCACTCGCTTCGGTGATTTCTTGGCCACCTGACTTCTCTCAAGAATGCTTATACATCCCAATCCCAACCATCGTCACCGCGTTTGCGCTTGCGCGTCACCACGGTCTGGTCGCTTTCCGGATCGTATTCCACTTGAACGTGCTTTTTCTTCTTCTTGCCTTTCTTCTTACCCTTGGTGACAGGTTCTTCCTCTTCCTCAACCGGTTCCACAGGGAAGATGTTGGTCGCGAGAGAGAAGAGCGCATCGAAGGGCACTTCTTCCTCGGATTCCGCCGCCGGGGCGGGCTCTTCGGCCGGGGCCTCTTCCTGAGCGGCGGGGGCCACCTCTTCGGCGGTGAGTTCAGCCTCGACCGCTCCGGCTTCGACCGGCTGCTCAGTGATGATCTCCTCCGGCGCGGCGGCCTCGACCTCGGCCTCCACCGGCCCGGCCTCAGCTTCCGCTTCGGCTTCCGGCGCGGCCTCGAGCGAGGCGACCACCTGCTCAATGGTCTGCATGGCCTTGGGGCCGATGCCGTTCAGGCGCAGGATCTCATCGGAGTTTTTCTTCATCTGCAGCGCCAGGTCACCCAGGGTCTCAAAACCGGCTTCCTGAAGGATGATGGAAATGTGCTCCGGCAGGTCGCTGTCCAGAATGTTAGTCTCGAAGGCCTGCGCGGGAATGCTGCTGCGCAGCTCGGCCAGCTTGTCCTCGGAGACCTTCCTGGCGGCCTCGGCGCGGGAGACGATGCGCTTCTCCACCCGGTCAATGAAGCGGATGAGCAGGTCGTAATCCTCCGGCGCCAGCGGGCGGCCCGAAGCCTTGTTGGCCAGGGCCTCTTCCACCTGCGGGATGACCTTCTGCTCCGCTTCCAGGATCTGCTCCAGGGCGGGGTCGTTCTGCAGTTTGTAGAGCGTATCCGAAGCGCACTCCGAGATGCTCTTGATGTCGATGCGCCAGCCGGTCAGCTTGGCCGCCAGGCGGGCGTTCTGGCCGTCACGGCCGATGGCCAGGCTGAGCTGGTCCTCTGAGACCACCACTGTGGCGGTCTTGCCGCCCGCGGCGCGCTCGTTGAGGTAAACGCCGCTCACCCGCGCCGGGCTGATGGCCTTGGCGATAAACACTGCCGGGTCCGGGTTCCACTCGATCACGTCGATCTTCTCATCGTGCAGCTCGCGCACGATGGCCTGGATGCGCACGCCGCGCATGCCCACGCAGGCGCCCACCGGGTCAATGCCCTGTTGGGTCGCCGAGACGGCCACCTTGGCGCGCTCGCCGGGCTCACGGGCGATGGAACGGATCTCCACGATGCCGTGGTAGATTTCCGGCACTTCGTTTTCCAGCAGGCGGCGCAGGAAGTTGCGGTGCGTGCGGGAGAGGATGATCTGCGGGCCGCGCGGATTGTCCTTAACTTCGGCGACCAGCGCGCGGACGCGGTCGTGGATGCGGAAGCGCTCACCGGGGATCATCTCCTTGCGGGGCATATTCCCTTCCGCCTTCATCTCCAGACCGATGGTCAGGCCCTGGCTGTTGACGGCCTGCACCACGCCGCTGACGATTTCACCCAGCTGCTTTTCGTAGTAGTCCAGCTGAGCCTGGCGTTCCGCGTCGCGAATGCGCTGCTGGATCACCTGGCGCGCGGTTTGAGCGGCCACGCGGCCGAAGTCTTTGGGTGTGCTTTCGACGAGTGCCAGAGAACCCAATTCAGCATCGGGGTCGTAACGGCGCGCTTCCTCCAGCGACACTTCCGTTCGCTCGTCCTGGACGACTTCCACCACCTCTTTTTCAGCGAAGATGGTGACCTTGCCGGTTTCGATGTCCACTTTGGCTTCGACCTGCTGTCCGGTGGATGCGTTGACCGCCCGCCGGTAGGCCGAAACCATGGCCGACTCAAGGGCGCTCAGGATGACCTCTTTCGGCAGGCCTTTTTCTTCCAGGACTTCATTAAAAGCCAGAGCAAATTCGTTCTTCATCCGTGCTTTTTCTCCAACACACTTCAACTTAAGAAGAAAAGTGGGGGTTGCCCACTTTTCGTTGCTCACGAATAGGTTGCACTGCGTACGACGCTATTTTAACATAGAAATGGTCCAGATGCAAGTCAGTCACTCAAGAGAATTGGCCCTTACGGCAGGTTATCGCCGGCCAGGCGCCGGATTCTGACGGTACAATTAACCCATCCCGGTCTATTCCCTCAAGAGGTGCGCGCATGGCGAATTCCTTCCTGTGGTGGCGTGACGGCATCATCTACCAGATCTACCCGCGCTCGTTTGCCGACTCCAATGGCGACGGCATCGGCGATTTGAACGGAATCCGCGGGAAGCTGGATTACCTGCAGGACCTGGGCGTGGACGCCATCTGGCTTTCGCCCATCTTCCCCACACCGGACGCCGACTTTGGCTACGATGTGGCCGACTACAACGCCATCGATCCCCGCTTTGGCACCATGGAGGACTTTCAGTGCCTGCTGGATGAAACCCACCGGCGCGGCATCCGCGTAATCCTCGACCTGGTGCTCAACCACACCTCGGACCAACACCGCTGGTTCCAGGAATCGCGCAAATCCAGGGACAATCCTTACCGGGACTGGTACTTCTGGCGCGATCCGGCCCCGAACGGCGGCCCGCCCAACAACTGGCAGTCGCGCTTCGGCGGCAGCGGCTGGAAGTTTGACCCCGCCACCGGGCAGTACTACTTCCACATGTTCTACCCGGAGCAGCCGGACCTGAACTGGCGCAATCCGGAGGTCCGCGCCGCCATGCTGGATGTGTTCCGCTTCTGGCTGGACATGGGTGTGGACGGCTTCCGCCTGGACGTGTTCAACGCCTACTTCAAACACGAAGATCTGCCCTCCAACCCGGCCAAAATCGGCCTGATCGGCTGGGACCGCCAGCACCACCGCTACGACCACTCGCAGCCCGAGATGAAGCCGCTGATCAAAGAAATCCGGGCGATTCTGGACAGCTACAGTGAGCGCTATGCTGTGGGCGAGACATTCGAGAACTCCGTGCAGGAGACCGCGGCCTATATGGGGCCGGAAGGGCTGCACGCGGCCTTCAATTTCACCTTCACCAACTGCCCCTGGCGGCCCGGGCGCTTCCTCAAGGCGGTGCTGGAATGGGAAGCCGCCCTGCAGCCGGAGGACTGGCCGAATTATGTGCTGAACAATCACGATGTGGTTCGCTCGGCTACTCGCTACGGGGTGGGGGAGGACGACGAGCGGCTGAAGGTGGCCGCCGCCATGCTGCTGACCCTGCGCGGTACCCCGTTCATGTACTACGGCGAGGAAATCGGCATGCGCAATATCCGCATGCGCCGCAGCGAGATCCTGGACCGGGTCGGCAGGCGCTACTGGCCGTTCTACAAAGGCCGCGA
>DGEO01000008.1:24741-25299 GCA_002385985.1 Anaerolineaceae bacterium UBA3924
TGGCCTACCTGCGCAAGACGAAGGACCAGACCCTGCTGGTGGCGCTGAACTTCTCCCGCCGGCCCAACCGGCTGGTGCTGGGCGGGGCGCTATCCGGACCGCAGTGGGAGCTGGTGCTGTCCTCCAGCCGCGATGACCTGAGCGCGGAGGTGCGCCACGAGATCGAGCTGCTGGGCGACGAGGCGCTGATCCTGCGCCAGCGCTGAGGCCGGCTTATTCCACCGTTTCGCCAGCCGGGGTCAGGTCGAAGGGCACGCCCACTTCCTCACCGGAGGCTTGCAGCTGGCGCACCACCTCTTTGAGCAGCGGCACGCCTTCCCGCTCGTAGCGCTCGGCCAGCTCGAACTCCTTCTCCCCGTGGATGTAGATGCGCTCCTGACCCACGGCTTTGGGCGCTTCTTTCATCATGCGGATCAGGCGGTCCATGTCGGCTTTGAACTCGTCCAGCGGGCGGAAGGCGTCGATGCGCACCGCGGCGAAGAAATGGCCCACGTTGGAGGGGTGGTCCGAAGCGGTGGTGGCGACCAGGTCGCCGAACCCGGCCCCGGAGAGCACGCC
>DGEO01000008.1:25479-26591 GCA_002385985.1 Anaerolineaceae bacterium UBA3924
TCGCGGGGAACCTCGGTCACCTGGCCCTGGCGGTCGATCCCCCAGCCCTGGGGAATGGGCTGACCGGCCTTGTCGTGGATGGTGATCTTGCCGATCGGTACGATGCTGGTGGCCATATCCAGCACATAGGGGCGCTCGTGCAGGCTCGGCACGGCCACGGCGATCGGGTTGGTGCCCAGCATGGACTTGCTGCCGTAGGTGGGGGCCACCAGCGGCTGGGCGTTGGTGAAGCAGATGCCGATCATGTCATGCTCGAGGGCCATCATGGCGTAGTACCCCGCGATGCCGAAGTGGTTGCTGTTGCGCACCGCCACCATCGCCAGGCCGCTCTCGCGGGCCTTTTCGATGCAGCGGGTCATGGCGTGATGGCCGGCCACGTGCCCCAGCCCCTGGTTGGCGTCCAGGCGCAGGGTGACGGCGGTTTCGTTGAGCACGGTGATGGGGGTTTTCGGGTCCACCAGCCCGCGGCGGATGCGCGAGCCGTAGTACGTGTCCAGGCGGATGATGCCGTGCGAACTCACCCCGCGCAGGTCGGCGGTGATGAGCACGTCGGCCACGATGGCGGCGTGCTCCGCGGGGACTGCGTGGCGCTCCAGGAAGCGGACGACGTAGTCACGCAGGTCTTCGGCGCGGTAGGTGATGAATTCGCTCATGGTGCCCTCCGGTGTATATGATTCAATCGGCGGTTGAGGATAGTGTATCACCATTCTCTCGAGGAGAGCCTGTAATATATGCGGATCGGATACAACAGTGGTAAGGGAGGAAAAAGCGAAGCTCTGCCGCCAGGCAAAGCTTCGCTTCAAGCGTTCATTGAAAATGTCCGCTTACACGTCCAGGTTCCGTACCGCTTTGGCGTGGGTCTGGATGAACCGCGTGCGCGGGGGAACGGCCTCGCCCATGAGCATGTCGAAGGTGCGGTCGGCCGCGGCGGCGTCTTCGATGGTCACCACCAGCAGGGTGCGGTTCATCGGGTCCATGGTGGTCTCCCACAGCTGCTGCGGGTTCATTTCACCCAGACCTTTGTAGCGCTGGAGCGTGTACTTGTCGTTCCCGACGTTTTCCGCGATGTACTTATCCTTCTCCGCGTCCGAGTACACGTAGACCGAGTGGCC
>DGEO01000008.1:26859-58789 GCA_002385985.1 Anaerolineaceae bacterium UBA3924
AGGATCTTGCCGCGCAGCGGCAGGATGGCCTGGAAGTGGCGGTCGCGGCCCTGCTTGGCCGAGCCGCCTGCCGAATCGCCCTCGACGATGTACAGCTCGGTGCGGGAGGAATCGCGCTCCGAGCAGTCGGCCAGCTTGCCGGGCAGGGTCAGGCTTTCCAGCGCGGACTTGCGGATGACCAGGTCGCGGGCCTTGCGGGCGGCGTCGCGCGCGCGGGCCGAGGTGAGGCACTTCTGGATGATGGCCTTGGCGGCGGAGGGGTTCTGCTCCAGGAAGTTGTAGAAGGCCTCGCCGACCACCTGGGCCACCAGGGTCTGCACCTCGGGGTTCATCAGCTTGACCTTGGTCTGACTTTCGAACTGCGGGTCGGGGTGCTTGACGCTGACGATGGCGGTCATGCCCTCGCGGGTGTCGTCACCCGAGAAGTTGGGGTCGCCGTCCTTGAGCAGGCTGTTGCGGCGGGCGTAGTCGTTGATCACCCGGGTGACCGCCGTGCGCAGGCCGGTCATGTGCGTACCGCCGTCTACCGTGTTGATGGTGTTGGCGAAGGAGTAGACCGATTCGGCGTAGGCGTCGGTGTACTGGATGGCGACCTCGACGCCGATGTTGTCGACTTCCTTCTCGGCGTAGAAGACCGGGTGCAGCACGGCGCGGTTGTGGTTCAGATAGCGCACGAAGGACATCACCCCGCCGTCGAAATAGAAGGACATCTCGCGGTTGGTGCGCTCGTCAACAAAGCGGATGCGCACCTTGCGGGTGACAAAAGCCATCTCGCGGAAGCGCTGCATCAGGGTGTCGAATTTGAAGTCGACGCCTTCGTCGCGGAAGATTTCCCGGTCGTATTTGAAGGTGGTCCTGGTGCCGGTTTCACCAGGTTTGGCCTTGCCGACCACTTCCACCGGCCCCAGGGGGATGCCGCGCTCGTAGCGCTGGCGGTAGATCTTGCCGTCCTTGCGAACTTCCACCTCGCACCATTCGGACAGCGCGTTGACCGCCGAAGCACCCACGCCGTGCAGGCCGCCGGATACCTTATAGCTGGAGTGGCCGAACTTACCGCCGGCGTGCAGCACGGTCATGACCACTTCCAGCGCGGACTTTTTCTTCTCCGGGTGGATGTCCACCGGGATGCCGCGGCCGTTGTCCTGCACGGTCACAGAGGAGTCGGGGTGGATGGTGATCTCAATCTGGTTGCACGACCCGGCCATGGCCTCGTCGATCGAGTTGTCGACGATTTCGTAGACCAGGTGGTGCAGCGCTTTGATATCGGTGCCACCGACGTACATGCCCGGGCGGCGGCGTACCGCTTCCAGACCCTCCAGAACCTGGATGTCTTTGGCGCCGTATGATGTTTGGGGTTGGGCTGCTTGAACCACGTAATCCTCCTACTAAAGCCACATCTCAGCTTTCCCCAGGGAAGGCGGTCTGGGAGCCAAGCGAATCGTTACCCTCAGGCCGGCCGGCATCAGGCCCGCATCAGCGACTGTCGCTGCCGGGATGCGGCTTGCATCCAGCGCAGGCCGCCCTGATAATAGGCGAAACTGGCAGCCAGAATACCGGTGTAAACAAATGCATGACCGAAAATGCCCACCAGCGTCATCCACGAGCTGGCCGGCGGGATGCGCCACAGCTGGTCGAGGCCGACACCCAGCAGCAGCAGCGTCAGGAAGAACAGGCTGGTGTTCGGCAGGTAGAAGCGCACCATGCGCACGCTGGTCAGGATGGACTGGAACACGTTCTGCCGCTGGGCGAAAATGCCGTGCGCGGAAAACAGCAGCGGCACCAGGAACCAGAACAGCACCACGATCAGGCCGAAGAAGGCGAACTGGGCCAGCCCCGGGCTGAACCAGCCGAACACGCTGATCAGCATGGAGGCCGGCACCGCGATTAGCATGAACAGAATGAGCAGGATGCCCATCAGCGCCAGGGACTGCAGCGTCTGCCAGGCGACCAGCCGGAAGGACAGGCGCTCGCCGGTCGGCCGGGTGGTGTTGGCGATCTTGAAAAAGTAATACGCGCCGGCCAGCACGCCGAGCAGAATGGCCGCTCCGATCAGCAGGACCAACGCCCAGAAGGAGCCGATTTCCAGCCCGGGCGGGGTACCGAGGGGAGTCTCGCCCGCGCCGGCGTTGTACAGCAGGCTGGGCAGGCCCACGGGGAAGGTGCGCAGGATGGAGAGCAGGTTGAACTGCTCGAAGAAAAACTGCCAGAGTTCTTCCATCCCGGCCAGCATCTCGGCGGCTTCGGCCCCCAGGACGCTGTTCATCAGGGCCAGGTATCTGTCCAGCCAGGGCTCCAGCAGGGTCTTCAGGCGCAGGCGCGGCCCGAACCAGAGGAACAGGTCCAGCAGCATGGGGGGAAGGATCAGGTAAACGTGTGAAGCGACAGCATTGAATCCTTCGGTAATGCTGCTGATCAGCCCGGGCGGAGCGGGCGCATTTATCTCATTTCTATCGTTCATACAACGCTTTATTTTACCACATCTAGAGTATTTGTTCCAATTACGGGCCGCCCGTTCTCGAGTACAATGGGGGCATGGACGAGCACCGTCACCTGCCTGACGCCAACCGGCTGAGCGTGCTGGCAGCCACTATCATGCTGGCCTACGCACTGACGCCGTTCATCAGCTTCCCGGAAAGAGATCTCGGCCTGCAGTTCCCCGGCTTTTTTCTGCTGCTGCAGTTCAACCTGTCGACGGTGACCTCGGTGCTGGTGGCGCTGCTGGCGGCCTCTGGCGCGGACTGGCTGGTTCAACAGCACCCTCACCGCTCCGGCAGGAGCATGGTCCCGCACTGGCTGCTGCCCGCGCTGACGGCCTGGGTGATCGGCGTGCCGCTGACCAGCCTGGAGCTGGGCATCGAGTGGTGGGCGGTGTTCGCCTTCGGCGGGATGCTGCTCATCCTGGTGCTGGTCTCGGAATACATCGTGCTGGACCCGTCGGACGTCCGCCACGGGCCGGCTTCGGTGGGGCTGACGGCAGTCTCCTTCGCCCTGTTCCTGGTGCTGTCTATCGCGGTGCGGGCCTCTGGACTGCGCCTGTACACGCTGTTGGTGGCGCTGGTGCCGGCCATGTTCCTGGTCTCCCTGCGGACGCTGTACCTGCAGAGCGGGGAGAAATGGCACTGGGGCTGGGCGGCGGTCATCTCGCTGATCGTCGGGCAGCTGGCGATCGGGCTGCACTATCTGCCCCTCTCGCCGCTGGTCTACAGCCTGCTGCTGCTGGGGCTGGGCTACGGCCTGACCAGTCTGGCGGTGGCAGTGGAAGAGAACCGCTCCTGGCGGGTGCTGTGGGTGGAGCCGCTGGTGATGACGCTGGCGATCTGGGTGCTTGCCTGGCTGGTGGGGCGTTGATCCGGTGGAAAGGCTGGTGATTCCCCCTGCCTGCCGGCAGGTGATGCTGGATGACGTGCTGCGGCGCCTGCCGGATGAGGCCTGCGGGCTGCTGGCGGGCATCCCTCCGCGGGTGGAGCGGGTGGTGCCGGTGACGAACATCGCCGCTTCGCCGGTCCGCTTTTTGATGGAACCGCAGGAGCAGGTGCGGGCGCTGCACGAGTTCGACCAGCAGGGGCTGGAGCTGCTGGCCATCTACCATTCGCATCCCCACGGGCCGGCCCACCCTTCAGAAACCGACCTGCGTGAGTTCGCCTACCCGGGCACGGTGATGCTGATCTGGTCGGAATCGGGCGGGCATTGGCGGCTGGATGGGTTTACAATTGAAAATCGGCAGTACACGGCGATTAAGCTGGAGGCCTGACCGGCGCAACCAAAAGCGCATTTACGGGTTATGACAAATCGATGGAGGATTTTGCATGCAACTCTGGGTGATGATTGGCCTGGCCTGGCTTTTGTCTTATCTGCTCGGCTCCATTCCCTTTGGTCTGGTAATTGTAAAGATTGCATCGGGTAAGGATATTCGCTCGGTGGAGAGCGGCCGAACCGGCGGGACCAACGCCATGCGCGCGGCCGGGTTCTTCGCCGGGCTGTTGACGGCTCTGTTCGACGTGGGGAAGGGGGCGGCGACCGCGCTGGTGGTCCGCTGGCTGGGCGTGGACCAGCCCATTGTCCAGGTTGTCGCTGCGGCGCTGGCCATCATCGGCCACAATTACTCGGTGTTTCTGATTGAGCGCACCACGCACGGGCGGATTCGCCTGCGCGGCGGCGCGGGCGGCGCGACCGCCCTGGGCGGTTCCATCGCCCTGTGGCCGCTGAGCGGGGTCATCATTCTGCCGCTGGTGGTGATCACCTATATCTTTGTCGGTTATGCCTCGGTGACCACCATCAGTATTGCCGCCTTTTCCGCCCTGGTGTTTCTGGTGCGCGCGGCCCTGGGCCTGTCACCCTGGGAGTACGTGCTCTACGGCATTGCCGCGCTGGGGATTGTGCTCTGGGCGCTGCGGCCGAACCTGGAGCGCCTGCGCCAGGGGACGGAACGCCCGGTGGGCCTGCGCGCCGTCCGGCTGAAGAAGAAGACCATCGCCCGGGAATAAAAAAAGCCCCTCGCGGGGCTTCAGTCGTCGGACTGGTCGCCTACCGGGGAGGCCAGCTGGGCCTCCTCCTGAAGCAGGCTGCGGTAGAGGTGGCGGACGTTGCGCCGGTGCAGGTCGTTGGCCAGCCCGCCCAGGTATACCCGGTTCTTGCCGCAGTCGACGATGTCGATTTCCTCCAGCGCTTCGATGGGGTTCTTGCGGCGCATGGCGGCCTTGACCATTTTACGCACGCAGGCCAGGTACTCCAGGTTTTCGCGCACGGCGTCATCGATCTCGCCGCGCAGGATGATATCCCCGTGCCCCTGGATGATGTTCTCCAGCCCCATCTTGCCGATCTTCTTGATGGTGTTGGACAGCTGGTCCAGGTTGCCGTCCACCACGTAGGGCAGGGGGAGGAAAGCGTCGCCTGCGAACAGCACCCGGTCTTCCTCAATCAGGACGGAAATACCGTCGCGGCTGTGTCCCGGGGTGGGGAAGAGAATCAAGTTTTTCTTGCCGACCCGCAGGGAAAGCGAGCCGTCTGAAAAGGTCAGGTGGGGCGGCAGCAGCTTGACCTGCTTGAAGGCGGGGTTCTGCCGCCGGGCAGCTTCCAGGGCGGTCTGGCCTTTCTCGAGCATGGCCTGCCGGCACAGGGAGTGCGCCAGAATGGTCGCCCCGGGGAAGAAGCAGTTGCCCCAGGTGTGGTCGGCGTGATAATGGGTGTTGATGACGTAGCGGACGGGCACGCCCAGCTGCTCTTCGATGTAGCTGCGCATGGCCAGCGTCTCTTCCGGAAGCGCCAGCGTATCGATGATGACCGCCCAGTTGGGGCCGGTGATCGCCCCGGCAGTTACCTGAGCGTATACTTCGCTTTGAAACCAGTACACATTCTCTGAGACACGCTCCCGCTGCATAATACCTTCCTAAATTATAGAAAATCAGTCCGTGGACGAAGAGGTGTCCAAACTCGTAGGATAGCATAAACCCCTTTAAATGTCAAAAATGGTTTGAATTCAAAGGGTTGCGGTGGGACTATTCGGTCTCGGATGTGTCGTAGCCAGCAGGAGCTTCCGGTTCCTGCGAGGATTCGGGTTCCTGAGGAGCAGCGGACCGCGGCGGGAAGATGGCAGCCAGGAAGGGCGGCAGCAGGTCGCGGCTCCACATGAACCAGCCGGCCAGAGCCAGCACTGCGGTGCCGGTCAGCGCGCCGGCCAGAACGCCGCCGAAGGAAACGGGCGGCGGCACGGAGCCGGCGTTCGGCGGCAGCACCTGCCCGCCAGAGGTGGGCGAAGTGCCGGGTTCAGCTGCGGCGGTGTCAACCACTTCGCCGGGGGACTGCGTCCGGCCGGTGGGCGGCTCCGGAGTACCGCCCTCGGCGGGATAACCGCTTCCGCTGGTTTCGGCCGTGCGGGTGGTGATCGGGTCGGTGCTGGTGATGAAGGCGCTGGTCGGCTGCCGGGTGGTGGTGGCGAACTGGGACGTGCGCTGCTGCGTGGGTGTGCGCGGCCGCTGCGTGGCCGTGCGGAAGGCGGAGGTCGGCTGCCGGGTCCAGGTGGCGAAGCGCGTGTTGGTCGGCGCCGGGGTGCGCGTCACGGTGGGGGTGCGCGTCGGCGTGGCCGTGGGCACCGCCGGAACCGCGGAAACCACGCTCGAGTACCGGGCGCTCATCTGGTCGTCGACAATCTCCAGCCGGTAGTAATAAGTGGTGTTGTTGGTCAGGTTGGTGTCGACCAGTTCGTAAGTGGCGGCCAGGATCTCGCTGCCTTTGGCCGGGATGAAGTCGGAGATGGTTTCAAACCCCGAGCCGGACTGCGTGCTGCGCTGCACGAAGAAGCCGGAGGTGTTGACCTCGCTGGCCGTGCGCCAGCGCAGTGTGACCTCGCGGTTACCGGGCTGGGCGGTGAAGCTGGTCAGCGAGGTGCCGTTGAGGCCGATCACGAAGGGGACGTAGTTCAGGTCGTTGGACAGGTTGGGCCGCCCACTGTTGTCGATGGAGACCTGGATCTCGCGCTCGGTCAGCCGGCAGGCAGTCGCCTGTCCGGTCTGGCCGGTGGTGTCCCATCCGCTGGTTGCGCTGCCGGCAGGGTCATACCAGTACAGCGGGAAGCGGGCTGCGTCGCTGCTCTTGCAGTACTCGGTGGACATCTCAATCGCGGCCAGGCAGGAGGCCTCCTGGCTGTACTTGAAGTACAGGTCCAGGGTGGTGTTCGGCGCTGCGCCGGGGGCCAGGAACACGTCCCAGTAGTCGCTGCAGGCATACAGGTTGTCCTGCTGGCCGAAGGGGATACTGTCGCGAGAGCCGCGCCCGTGGTTGACCAGGTAGAGGCCGAAGTTCTCCACGTTCCCGGCGTGTTTGAAGCCGATCTGGTCACCGAAGCTGTACTGCTTTTCGCCGGTGACCGTTACCAGGCGGGCGGCCACGCCCGGACCGGAGTCATTCTCGCTGATCCGCGCGCCCAGCCGGCGGTTGTCGTCGACCGTGCAGTTGGTTACGGTCGCGGAGGGCAGCCGGCCGGGTCCCCAAAAATTATGATTGGCGCTGCCCTTACCAGCGCAGTCCACCTGCGGGTTGGGGCCGCCGGGCAGCAGGTTGTTGGCGCTGATCTCCACCTGGCCTGCGCCTGTGCCCGCCTCTTTGCGCAAGATCATCCCGCTGTTGCCGGAAACATGGTTGAAGCGCAGTGTCACATTCCCCGTGTTCGGGCGGATGATCACAGCATTCCGACCGTCCAGCAGGTGGTTGGACTCGATGCGGACATTACCCGGGCTGTTGACCACGATCAGGTCGCGGTTTTCCGTCGTGCAGGAGCCGTCGTTGATGATCAGATCGCGAATGACCGCCCCGGCGGTGACCTCCAGCAGCGGGTTGGCGCAGTTGCTGCCGAAATAGGTGATGGCTGCGTCGTCGATGCCGCGGATGGTGTGCGGCTGGCTCACCCGCACGGTGTTGGCCTTGACGGTGTAGTTGCCCAGGATGACGATATCCACCGGGCCGGTCTGGCTGTCGATGGCGTCTTTCAGCCCGGTGCCGATGCCGCCTTCCTTGTCGCCGGCGCTGTTGATGTAGCACGGGCTGTAGATGCCGCAGGCGGACTCCGAAGCGGCCACGTAGACGGTCGGCGCCAGCGGCACCACCGGGATGGTCAGGGCTGCCTGGCCGGTGCGGGTCCAGCTGCCGGAGGAGTCCTCCAGCACGGTCATGATCAGCGAGCCGTTGGCAGCCGCTGCGGGGCCGATGCGGAAGGCGAACTGCACCGAATCGTTCAGCCAGAGGTCCGAGTTCAGACGTGTGGCCAGCCCGCCCAGCAGTGAGAAATTCTCGGGCGGTTCGCCGCAGGCATCGGTGCGAGCCTCATACGGCGCGCTGGTGACCTCGCCAAACCCGGCCGGGTCAAACCCCTGCGCGCCCCAGCTGGCGGGGGTGTAGAAGCACAGCTGCACGTTTCGCTCCACCGCTTCCGGGCTGGAGGGAGGCTGCAGGGCGAAACCGGCCTGGATGCCCAGCCTTTGCCCCGCGGCGCATCCGCCGGGCGGGCAGGCTGCCGGGACGGTCATGACCAGCTGAGCGGCCTGCTGCTGCAGCGGAGAACCTCCGCCGGGCAGCGCCAGCAGCGCCAGGAGCAGAAGGTGAGCAAACCAGTTGCCGATCGTGAGAGTCATGGCTGTATTCCCGCGTCAATGGAGTGTGTGATGGCGCCAGCTGTAGTGGCTGAGCCGCAAGAACATCCCCATTGTATCCGGAAATGAGACGGAACGGGTATTACGCCAGCACTTTGCTCAAGAACGCGCGGGTGCGTTCTTCCTTCGGGTTGGTGAACAGGACCTTCGGCGGGGCCTCCTCGACAATCAGGCCCTCGTCCATGAGGATGGCCCGGTTGGCTGCCGCGCGGGCGAAGCCCATCTCGTGGCTGACCACCACCATGGTCATGCCTTCCCGGGCCAGTTCGAGCATCACGTCCAGCACTTCCTGGATCATTTCCGGGTCGAGCGCGCTGGTTGGCTCGTCGAAGAGCATGATTTTGGGATTCATGGCCAGGGCGCGGGCAATGGCCACACGCTGCTGCTGCCCGCCAGAGAGCTGCGTGGGGTAGTTCTGCGCCTTTTCAGGGATGCCGACCTTCTCCAGCAGCCCCATGGCGATGCGCCGGGCCTCATCCTTCTGGCGCTTGCGCACCACCCGCTGGGCCAGCACGATATTGTCCAGCACGGTCAGGTGGGGGAAGAGGTTGAACTGCTGGAAGACCATGCCCACTTCGGTCCGCACGGCGTTGATGTTGGCCGCGCTGTCCAGTGGGATGCCGTCGACCACGATGCGCCCCTGGTCAAACTCCTCCAGTCGGTTGATGCAGCGCAGCAGGGTGGATTTGCCGGACCCTGACGGCCCGATGATGACCACCACTTCACCCTTATACACGTCCAGGCTGACTCCCCGGAGCGCGTGCACCGGGCCAAACCACTTGTCAACGTCCTCGATATGGATAATGGGCTCTTCAGGCATGGTTATCTCTCCAGTTTGCTGCGCGCTTCAATCCAGCTCACCAACCGGGCGGAGAACAGAGTCATGATCAGGTACAGCAGGGCGACCATAATCCAGGTGTCGGTGGCGATGAAAGTGCTGGCCATGAACAGGCGGCCTTCGCGGGTCAGGTCGGGCACGCCTACCACGCTGACCAGCGATGTGTCCTTGAGCAGGGTGATGAACTCATTGCCCACCGGCGGCAGGATCACCCGGATCGCCTGCGGCAGGACGACGTAGCGCATGGCCTGGACGTAATTCATCCCCAGGCTGCGGGCAGCCTCCATCTGGCCTTTGGGGATGCTCTGGATGCCCGCCCGGTACACTTCGCCCATGTAGGCGGCGTAGCAGAACACCAGGCTGAAAATGGCCATGCCGACCGGGTCGGGCACGAAGGAGGCCATCCACTGGATGCCCAGGCGCGCGCCCAGGCTGCGGATCAATGCGCTGAAGGCGAAGAACCAGAACATCAGCTGGACCAGGACCGGGATGCCGCGGATCACCTCCACGTAGACGCCGGCGATCAGGCTGATGACCCGGTTTCGCGAGAGGCGCCCCAGTCCGGTGAACAGGCCCAGGACCAGCACCAGGAAGAAGGAAATCAGCGTGATGTAGATGGTGGTAAGGATGCCCTGACGGACAAAGTTGAAGATGCGGGCAAACGGGTTCGGGACCAGTAAGATCAATACTACGGTTAACACGACGATGGCGATGACCAGCGCCCACCAGGGGTCTGATCGCCGCTCTCGCAGGTTTACTGCGGGGATGGGAACAGCTTTTGTCTGGGAAGATTCCATGGCTTATTTATCTCATATATAAAAAAGTGCCTGCGGGGGACAGCCTCGCAGGCACCTCCATCAAACTTCGTTACTCCGACTCACTGGCAAGCCACTTTACTTCAAGCTGCCGCAGCGTGCCGTTGTCGATCAGGGTCTGCAGGGCTTCGTTGATGGGCTCCACCAGGTCAGTCCGGTCTTTGCAGATCGCGATACCGTAGTACTCTTCGGTGAACGGCTCTCCGGCGATCTGGAAGGTGCCGGGGTGCTGGGCCAGGTAGTCCTCGGCCAGCGATTTATCGGCGATCACCGCGTCCAGCTGGCCCAGAGCCAGGGCCTGGAAGGCCAGTTCATAGGTGTCGTACGGGGTAAACTGGACGTTCTCGATCTTCTCAGCTTCCAGAGCACCGGTGGTGCCCAGCTGAGCGCCCACTTTCTTGCCAGTCAGGTCTTCGCGCCCGCCGATGGTCGTATCGCCGCTGCGAACAACCACCACCTGGCCGGCGTTCTCATCGGTCAGGTATGCGGAGGAGAAGAGCATCACCTCGCGGCGTTCGTCGGTCACGGTGATGGCGGCGATACCCAGGTCAACCTGGCAGTTTTCCAGCGAGAGCAGCAGCGGGTCAAAGGGCTGTGTAACCCACTCGATTTCCCAGTCGTTGACCTCGGCGATGGCTTTCATCAGTTCGATGTCGAAGCCGGTCAGCTCGCGGGTGGCTTCATCCACCGTCTCGAACGGCGGGAAGGTGGGGTCGGTGCCGACCACAATCACATTGTCCCCGGCTGCGGGAGCGCCAGTGCCGCTCTCGGTACTTTCAGGGGACCCGGCCGGGTACCCGGTTTCGGTCTCCTCACCGGGACCGGGGTACCCTTCAGCAGGCTCATGGCCCTCTGTAGAGGGAGAAGCAGTGGGTGCGGCTGCCTGGCAGGCCGACAGCAGCATGGCCATGACCACCAGCGCGCTAAAGGCAAGTAGGGCGAAGCGTTTCATAACATTCCTCCGTTGGCAAAAAGAGAAGCAAATTGTATTGAAGAGGGAATTCTAAGTCCGATAAATCCTCGATTCAAGTGCAATTTAAATTATACAACTAAATAACAACGCAGCGCTCTGGCTGTTCGTCCGGGTGGGCCGAGCCGGAGGACTGTTCATCCGGTATAATCAGGCAAAGCCAACAAGCGCCCGCATTCAGCGCGGGCGGCGGAGAACCAACATGCCCTCATCATGGAAAGTGGAGTTCCACTGCCATACCCAGTATTCCCGTGACAGCCTGACCAGCATTCAACACCTGATTGCCACAGCCCGCCAGCGCGGGCTGGACCGGCTGGTGGTGACCGATCACAACACCATCCGCGGCGCTTTGGAAGCAAAAAAAGCCGATCCTGAGCTGATTATTGTCGGAGAGGAAATCCTGACCCGGAAGGGCGAGCTGCTGGCGGCCTTCGTTCAGGAGGAAATCCCGCCGTTTCTTCCACCGCGCGAAGCCATCCGCCGCCTGCGGGAGCAGGGCGCTTTTATCAGTGTGTCGCACCCGTTTGACCTGCGCCGCAACGGCTGGCAGCTGCCGGACCTGCTTGATATTCTCCCGCTGGTGGACGCGATCGAGACTTTCAATGCCCGCTGCGTGAACATGCAGAACAACCGGGACGCGGAGGAGTTCGCCCGGGAGCACAACATCCCCGGCACAGTGGGGTCCGACGCGCACGCCTGGTTTGAGATCGGCCGGGCGGTGCTGCACCTGCCGCCCTTCGATTCCGCCGAGGATCTGCGCCGGGTGATGGCGGCCGGGCGGGCGCAGGTGGTGCTGTCCTCACCCTTCGTCCACCTGACTTCCACCTACGCTAAACTGGTGCGCCGCTACCTCAGCCCATAGCGCCGGTTATTCCAGCTGGGTTTTCAGGGCCATGGCCAGTTCCGGGGTGATGCCCGGGACTTCGGTCAGGGCTTCCACGCTGGCGTCGCGGATGGCTTCGATAGAGCCGAAGCGGGTCAGCAGCGCGCGGCGCTTGACCGGGCCGATGCCGGGCACCTGGCTCAGGCGCGAGACCAGGCCTTCTTTCGTTCGCCGCTTGCGGTGCGCGGTAATGGCGAAGCGGTGGGCTTCGTCACGGATGCGCTGCAGCAGGTACAGGCCCTGTGAGTGGCGGGGCAGGAGGATGGAGCTGGACCGCCCGGGGAGAAAGATTTCCTCCTGCTGCTTGGCCAGCCCGGCGATCGGAACCTGACCGGACAGACCGAAGCGCTCCAGCACGGCGACGGCACGGCTGAGCTGCCCCTTGCCGCCGTCGACGATCAGCAGGTCCGGCAGCACGGCAAAGGAGGGATCCACCCTGGCCCCCACGCGCTTCTCCTCCTGAGCGGACAACCAGCGGTTGAACCGGCGGGTGAGCGCCTCCTCCATGCTGGCGAAGTCGTTGGGCCCTTCCACCGAGCGGATGTTGAAACGGCGGTAGAGCTTCTTGCTGGGCACGCCCTGCTCAAAGACCACCATCGAGGCCACCGCGGCGGTTCCCTGCGTGTTGGAAATGTCGTAACACTCGATGCGGTTGGGCGGTTCAGCCAGCCCGAGAGCCTGCTGCAGCTCGCTGAGCGCTTCGCTCTGGCGGTTGGTATCGGCTTCCCACTGAGCCTTGAGGGTGCGCAGCGTCTCGACCGCGTTTTCGGTGGCCATTTCCACCAGCTCGGCCTCCGTGCCCTGGTGCGGTACGATAAAGTCGACTTTCTTGCCGCCACGCTCGGTGTGCAGCCACTGCTTGATGATCTGGGCTTCCTCGATTTCCTGCGGCAGCAGCACCTGGGCCGGCACGCTGGCCGACTCGGAGTAGAACTGCTTGATGAACTCGCTCAGGACCTCTTCGTTTTCTTCGTCCTCGGTGCCCTCGAGGATAAAGTATTCGCGCCCGATCATTTTGCCCGAGCGGATGAAAAACACCTGCACGCAGGCCTCGCCGTCGACCCGGGCCATGGCCACCACGTCCGAGTCCAGCTGCTCCGGGCTGATCACTTTCTGCCGCTCCACCACCCGCTCGATGGCGTTGATCTGGTCGCGCAGCGCGGCGGCCCGCTCAAAGCGCAGCTCTTCGGCGGCCTGTTCCATTTCCCGGCGCAGGCGGTCGACGATCGGTTCGGTGCGCCCCTCCAGGAACTCGCACAGGTCGGAGATCATCTGGCGGTAGCCGGCCTGCTGGATGGCCCCGATGCAGGGACCGCTGCACAGCTTGATGTCGTAGTACAGGCAGGGGCGAGGGTCCTTGCCGGTGATCACGCGGTCGCAGGTCAGGTAGGGGAAGATGCGCCGCAGCACGTCCAGAGTCTGGTGCACGGCCCAGACGCTGGTGTACGGGCCGAAGTAGCGCGATCCGTCGTTGACCATCTGGCGGGTGACCGTCACCTTGGGGAAGGGGTCCGCCCAGTGCACTTTGATGTAGGGGTAGCGCTTGTCATCCTTCAGGCGGACGTTGTAGTGCGGCCGGTGCTTCTTGATCAGGTTCATTTCCAGGATCAAGGCTTCCAGCTCGGAGCCGACCACAATGGTGTCAATGTCCGCGATGCGCCGGACCATCTGGCGGGTCTTGCCGTTGTGGTCCGCGCTGCTGTGAAAGTAGGAGCGCACCCGGTTGCGCAGGTTAATGGCCTTGCCGACGTAGATGATCTCGCCGGAAGCGTCCTTCATCAGGTAGCAGCCGGGTTTGGTCGGCAGGTTGTCCAGAATACCCTGCAGGTGTTCAGAAATCGGCACCATTTGGGTGGATTTTAACACATATGTTCTATGACCGGAAAAGCCCTCTGGAAAGCCGGGAAAGCGGGCAGGTATTGTCCCTGTAGTCTGGGTTGAGACGGGCGGGCCTTACTCCAGGCACATGGCGCAGCCGTCCGCGCGGGGATCGCTGCCGCCCCAGAGCACGCCGGAGTCCGGATCGTGGCGGATGATCTGCCCGCGCCCGAAGAGGCCCCGCGCCAGGCCGGTCACCGGCTGGACGGTGTGCCCCATACGGGCCAGCTCGGCGGCGGTGGCGAAGTCGATGCCTTCCTCCAAGGCCACCCTGCCGTCCGCTTCGATGCAAAAGCGCGGCAGATCCAGCGCCTGCTGCGGGTCCAGCCCGTCCTCGAGCATGGCTAAAGCGACCTGCATGTGCCCCTGGGGCTGCATGAAACCGCCCATCACGCCGAAGCTGGCGTACAGGCTGCCGTCGGGGCGGGTGGCCATGGCCGGGATAATGGTGTGGTAGGGGCGCTTGCCCGGCTGCAGGGCGTTGGGATGTTCGGGGTCCAGGCTGAAGTTGTGCCCGCGGTTCTGCAGGGTGAAGCCGAACCCGCGCGGCACGATGCCTGTGCCGAAGCCCATGTAGTTGCTGTTGATGAAGGAGCAGGCGTTGCCTTCGCCGTCGACCACGCTCAGGTAAACCGTGTCGGATCCAGCGATGGGCTGGCCGTGCTCGACGCGCGGCAGCGCCCGGTCCGGCCGGATCAGGCGGCGGCGTACTTGCGCATAGTCTTCACCGAGCAGCGCATCCAGCGGTGCGGGACTGAAGTCGGGGTCGGCGACGTAGCGGAAGGCGTCCGCGAAGGCCAGGCGCATGGCTTCAATCTCCAGGTGCAGCCGGCGGGCGGAAAGCGGCTGCATTTCCGCCAGGTCAAAGCCGCGCAGGATGTTCAGCGCCAGCAGGGCGGCAAGTCCCTGCCCGTTGGGCGGGCATTCCCAGATGCGCACGCCGCGGTATTCGACGGAGATGGGCTCAACCCAGGTGCTTTCGTGGCGGGCCAGATCGTCAACGGTCAGGCAGCCGCCCGCCTTTGCGACCACGTCAGCGATGGCCCCGGCGATCTCGCCCTGGTAGTAGCCCTGCTTGCCGCGCTCGGCCAGAATGCGCAGCGCTCTACCCAGCCCCGGGTTGGTGAAGATCTCGCCTGCCCGGGGAGCGCGGCCGTCGATGGTCAGCTCGCGGCCGTTCAGCGCCTTGCTGAGCTGTGCCTCCACGCCCCGCGCCCAGGAATGGGCGGTCAGCGGGGCCACCGGGAAGCCGCGTTCGGCCAGGTCGATGGCCGGAAGCAGGACCTCGGCCAGCGACAGGCGTCCGAAGCGCTCGACCAGGTCATGCCAGCCAGCCGCTGCGCCGGGGACGGTGATGGTGTACGGGTGGAAGGGGGGCAGCCCGTCCCCCAGGCCTTCCCGGCGGATGCGCTCCAGCGTCAGTGCGGCCGGGGCGCGCCCGGAGCCGTTCAGGGCGTAGACCTGGCGGGTGGCGACCTCGTAATACAGGGCGAAGCAGTCCCCGCCGATGCCGGTGGAGGTCGGCTCGGTGACGTTCAGCGCGGCCGCGGCGGCCACGGCGGCGTCTGCGGCCGTCCCGCCAGCCTGCAGAACTCTCAGCCCGGCGGCCGTGGCCAGCGGTTGGCTGGTGGCAACCATGCCGCCCCGGCCGATCACCGGCGAGCGGCGGGATTGGAATTTCAACTCGGGTATTTGGTTCATGGAGTGAATCTTTCGCGGAATTTTGTTATTCGACCGTGACGCCCTGGCCGGGGACGGCCTCGCCGATCACCCATACAGTCACCTTGCGCTCTTTCGCCCGGGTAAGGAAGTCCTCCAGCCGGTCTTGCGGGACGGCGAGCAGCAGCCCGCCGCTGGTCTGTGGGTCGAAGAGCAGCATTTGCTGCCATTCCTCCAGGCGTGGGGAGAACGACACGTGCTGGCCGAACCACAGCCGGTTGTCCGCTGCGCCGCCCGGGAAGGTCCACTGCCGGGCGTAATGACCGGCGTTTTGCAGGAAGGGGATCTGGTCGTAGCGGAAGACCAGCTTCACTCCGCTGGCGGAGGCCATTTCATACCCGTGGCCCAGCAGCGAGAAGCCGGTCACGTCTGTGCCGCCGCTCAGGCCGAAGTCGGAGGCCAGCTGACCGGCGGAGGCGTTCAGGCGCATCATCCATTCGGTGACCTCGCGCACGTCCTCTTCATCGGCGGTGCCGCGCTTCAGCGCGGTGGTGGTGACGCCGAACCCGAGCGGCTTGGTCAGCACCAGGCGGTCGCCGGGGCGGACGCCGCCCTTGGACAGCATGCGGTCCGGGTCCACAAAGCCCAGCGCGACCAGACCGTACTTCGGCTCGGTGTCCTGGATGGTGTGCCCGCCGGCGATAACCACGCCGGCTTCGCGGGCCTTTTCGGCACCGCCGCGGATAATTTCCGAGGTGATCTCCGGCGGCAGGTCGGGGGGTAAGGCGGCGATGTTGAGCGCCAGGAAGGGCTTGCCGCCCATGGCGTAGATGTCGGACAGGCTGTTGGCAGCCGCGATGGCCCCGTAGGCGTAGGGGTCATCGACCACCGGGGTAAAGAAATCCGTGGTGACCACCAGGGCGCGGCGGTCATCCAGCTTCCAGACGGCAGCATCGTCCGGCGAGCCCATGCCGACCAGCAGGTCGGGGTAGCCGGCCGGGTCGAAGCTGTCACTGACGGGGCGCAGCACCTGCGCCAGCGCTTCCGCGCTTAGCTTGGACGCTCAACCCGCGCAGTTGGACAGGCTGGTCAGACGGATTTGCTTTCCGGATGGATGCAGGGATGGGTTGGACATGAGTCAATTATAATAAGAAAACCGGGCTGTTTGGGGATTTCCCAGAAGTGAGCAAGAGGTTTTTCCTGGGATTCAGCTGCGCTTCGTAGAAGAATCCTGCGCGGAGGAATTTGACCCATCCCCAACTGCCCCGATGGGGATGCCAATGGGGCCTTCCACTAATCTCCCAAAATGATGGGTGAGAAAACCATCATTAACGGCAGTAGAGAACTAGATCGAGCCAATGCCTTATCCATAACCCCGGGTATGACCCAGAAACCCCATCCGCAGTATACTGTATCCGTGACACAGTCGCCGAATCGCCCATTCGGCATGACATCCGGGGAGAAGAAGAGTGGCGGAAGCGATCTGCGACATCGTCGAGCTGCGCATGACCGAGGCTGGCCTGGCCGGCACCATCCTGTGCCCTGTCGACATGCAGCCGGCCCCGGGCCAGTACCTGCTGGCGCACAGCGGCAGTCCTGATGATCTGCTGCCCGTTCCGCTGTTTCGGGCCGGCCCCGCCGACGGCCGCCCGGAAATGGCCGTGGCCGCGCCGCTCCCGCCTGCCTGGCAGGCGGCCAGCCGGCTGCACGTGCGCGGGCCGCTGGGCAGCGGATTTCACCTGCCGCCGGATGCCCGCTCCGTCGCGCTGGCCGCAGTGGACGCTTCCGAAGACCGGCTGATGCCCCTGGTTCACCAGGCGCTGGCACAGGGCGCGAGCGTCACCCTGTTCACCGCGCAGGTTCCCGCCGGGCTGCCTTTCCAGGTGGAAGCGCTGCCCCCGGCCGTGCTGCCCGAGGCGGTCCGCTGGGCGGATTACCTGGCGCTCGACCTGCCGGCCGGCAAAGCGGCTGACTGGCGGTCGATCCTGCGCATCCCGCCCGGCGCGCGCTGCCCCTGCACTGCCGAGGTGCTGGTCCGCGCCCCGATGCCCTGCGGAGGGCGGGCGCTGTGCGGGGTGTGCAGCCTGCGCACTCGCTCTGGCTGGAAGCTGATCTGCCGGGACGGCCCGGTGTTTGATCTGAATGAACTCGAGTAAAGGTGACTGGCATGAGAGTGCTGGCCTTTTTCGCGCATCCGGACGATGAAACCATCCTGATCGGCGGCACGCTGGCGCTGCTGGCCCGGCTGGGGGCTGAGGTGCATTACCTGATCGCCACCCGCGGGGAAGGCGGCGAGGTCGGCGGCCCGCCTGTCTGCGAACGGAGCCAGCTGGGGCTTGTCCGGTCCCGTGAGCTTGAGTGCGCTGTGAAGGCGCTGGGCGGGGCCAGCCTGACGTTTATGGACTACATCGACCCGCTGGTCGGGCCGGATGACGAGCTGTACCCTTTCGCGGAGGATACGGCCGAGGTCCAGGCCCGCCTGGCCCGCAAGGCGGACCGGCTGCGGCCGGATGTGCTGATCACACACGGATCCAACGGCGAATACGGTCACCCGGGCCACCTGCAGGTTTACCAGGCTGCCCGGAATTTCATCGTGCAGCGGATGCCGCGGGAGCCGCTGTGGTACACGGTCAACGCGGCCTTCCCTGATCATCCCAATCCGCACGGGCTGAACGAGGACGGCCCTGCCCACCTGATTATTGACGTGACCGCAGCGCTGGAGCAGAAGACTCAGGCCGCGCTGTGTCACCGCAGCCAGCACGCCCTCTTCGTCCGGCGGCGCTCAAAGGAGGCCGGCCGCCAGCTGAGCGTGCCGGAGGTGGTCCGTAATGTGGAGAGCTTGCACCGGGCCTGGCCGCCGGTGATAAACGGCCGGCTGGATGATATCCTGGCGTGGCTGCTGCTGGAGCGCGCCGGAGCGCGCAGGGGGGAGCCATGACGGGCGAGCCGTTCCGCGAACTGGGCCTGTACACACCCTGGATGAATGCATCCGGGACGCTGGGCTTCCTGCCCAACCAGCCCTGGAACTGGCCCGAGCCGCAGGGCGGGTTTGTGACCAACCCGGTCAGCCTCAAACCGCGCTCCCCGGCCGAGGGAAGGGTGCTGGTGCCCTTCGCCGGGGGCTTTCTGATGCACACCGGGCTGCCGAACCCCGGACTGAGCGCGGTGCTGCGCCAGTCGGCTTCGCGCTGGGCGCGCTCGAAGATCCCCGTCTGGGTGCAGCTGCTCTCCAATGACCCCGAGGAGCTGCACCGCATGGTGCTGGCGCTGGAAGAAGTTGAAGGTGTGGCCGCTGTTGTGGTGGGCATTCACCCGCTGGCCGAGCGGCGCCAGGCGTTCGAACTGGTCACCGCCGCGGTCGGCGAGCTGATGGTGGTCGTCGATTTCCCCCTCACGCTGTTCAATGAAAACTGGCTCGATGACCTGCCGGCTTACGGGGTTTCAGCGGTGTGCCTGAGCGCGCCGCGCGGCACGCTGCTGGATGAGCAGGGGCGGCTGGTCAGCGGACGCCTGTACGGGCCGGCCCTGCTGCCGCTGGCTTACCGCTCGCTCTCGGTGGCCCGGCGTGCCGGGCTGCCGGTGATCGTGGGCGCCGGGGTCAGCCGGGTGGAGGACGGCAGGGGGCTGCTGGCGGCCGGAGCTGCGGCTGTACAGCTCGACAGCGTGCTGTGGAAATAAGGTTTTCCGGCGTTCAGCGGCTGTGCTATCATTAAAGTGAAGACTGGTACCCCGGTAGAAAGAATAGGAGGACATATGATCCAGCAGCCGGATGTGCGTCCTTCGCTCATTGCGGGGACCTGGTACAACCGGGATCCGGGCCTGCTGGCCCGAGAAATTGATGCGTATCTGGATGAGGCGGTTCCGTACAAGCCGGAGGGGCAGGTGATCGGGCTGGTCGCGCCGCACGCCGGCATCCGCTTTTCAGGCCGCACAGCCGGCCGGGCCTTTGCCGCGGTGCGCGGGCAGTCCCGCGAGGTGGTGGCGGTGCTGTCGCCGTATCATCACCCTCACATGGCGCCGCTGCTGACCACCGCTCACACCGCCTACTGGACTCCGCTGGGAGAGGTGCCCGTCGACCTGGACCTGCTGAACCGCCTGGATGAGACCCTGCGAGCCGGGGGCATGCCCGGCCTGGTCAGGCTGCCGCGGGACGAGGAGCATTCCCTGGAGATCGAGCTGCCATTTCTGCAGCGGGCGCTGGAGCCGGGCTTCCGGCTGCTGCCCGTGATGGTCCGCACCCGCGCGTCGGCTCCGATGCGGGCGCTCGGGCTGGCGCTGGCTGATGTGCTGCCCGAAGGCAGCCTGCTGGTCGCCAGCACCGACCTGTCGCATTATTACCCTCAGCCGGTGGCCGAACGCCTGGACCGGGAGATGCTGCGGCGCATCGAGCAGTTCGCCCCGCTGAACGTGCTCGCTGCGGAGGAAGCCGGCGCCGGGTTTGCCTGCGGGGTGGGGGCGGTGGCCGCCGTGCTGTGGGCCGCCAGGGAGATGGGCGCTAACGCCGTCCAGACCGTGCATTATTCCACCTCCGGAGACCAGAGCGGCGATTTCGGCGCCGTGGTGGGCTACGGAGCCTGTGTCATATACCAGCGAGCTGCAGTTGCCTGATTACGCCGAAGTCTGTGTCTTTGTCCGCCAGGTCACGGACCTGTTTGATTACCACATACCGCCTGAGCTGGCCGGACAGGTGCAGCCCGGGTCTCTGGTGATCGTGCCCTTCAGCCACCAGACGGTGCAGGGCGTGGTCACCCGCCTGCTGGAGACCCCGCGGGTGGCGGTCACCCGGCCGATCAGCATGCTGGTGGACTCGCAGCCGGTGGTCAGCCCGCAGCAGCTGGCGCTGGCCCGCTGGATGGCGGAGAAATACCTGAACTCGCTGGCCGCCTGCCTGGACCTGATGGTGCCTCCCGGGCTGTCGCAGTCTTCGGACACGGAATATTCCCTCAACCCGGGCATGCCGCTGGAGGGCGAAAAGCTGACCGGCCCGCAGCAGCGGCTGATCACCCACCTGCGGGAGAACGGCCCGAGCCGCGCCCGGCAGCTGGATTCGGCCTTCAAGCGCATGGACTGGCAGAAATCCATGCAGTCACTGCAGCGCCGCGGGCTGGTGATCAGCCGGCCGGTGCTGCTGCCGCCCGCCACCCGCCCCAAGATGGTGCGCACCGTCCAGCTGACGGCCTCGCCCCAGGAGGTTGAGCGGCAGTGGGACAACCTGGGCAGGGCTGGCAGCCAGGCGGAAAAACGCCGCCGGGATTTGCTGAAGCTGCTGATGAAAGAGCCCTGGCCGCTGAGCATGGTCGTGGTCCGGGCTGCCTGCCAGATTACCCCGGCGGACCTGGACCGGCTGGTGGAGTTGAATCTCATCTCCCTGGGGGAAAGCGAGGTCTGGCGCGACCCGCTCGAGCAGGTGGCCTCCGTCCCGACGGGCATCCCCACGCTGACCGGCCGCCAGCAGCAGGTCTGGGAGCAGGTGCAGGAGGTGCTGCGCTCAGAGGACACCGATCGCCCCCCGCATATTCTTTACGGGGTGACCGGCTCGGGCAAGACGGAGATCTACCTGCGCGCGGTGGGGGAGGTGCTGGAGCAGGGCAAGCAGGCGGTGGTCATGGTGCCCGAGATCGCGCTGACCCCACAGACAGTTCGACGCTTCCTGTCGCGCTTCCCCGGCCGGGTGGGGCTGGTCCACTCACAGCTCTCTGCTGGCGAGCGGTTTGACACCTGGCGGCGGGCCAGGGCCGGCCTGCTGCCGGTGATCGTCGGGCCGCGCAGCGCTCTGTTTTCGCCCCTGTGGAACCCGGGGCTGATTATTATCGACGAGTTCCACGAAGAGTCCTACCACCAGAGCGACATCGAGCCGCGCTACAGCGCGGTGGAAGCGGCCATGGAGCTGGCCCGCCTGACCGGCGCGCTGATCCTGCTGGGTTCGGCCACCCCCGAGGTGGCGCTGATGCACCGGGCCGTGGCCGCAAAATGGCCGGTGCTGAACCTGCCGGTGCGTGTACTGGCTCACCGCCAGGCCGTGCGCCAGTACGAAGTGCACATGGGCATCGCCCGGGAAGTGGACGATATGGGCGATACGGCCACCTCGCTCCCTTTGCCCACGGTCGAGGTAGTGGACATGCGCCGAGAGCTGGCCGCCGGGAACCGCTCCATCTTCAGCCAGGCGCTGCAGGATGCCATGCGCCAGGTGCTCGAGCGCCAGCAGCAGGGCATCCTTTTCCTCAACCGCCGGGGCAGCGCCACCTACGTCTTCTGCCGGGACTGCGGTTACGCGCTCACCTGCCCGCGCTGCGACCTGCCGCTGACCTATCACACCGGCAGCAAGGCGCTGATCTGCCACACCTGCAACTACCGCCGCCAGATGCCCACCACCTGTCCCTCCTGCGGCGGCCCGCACATCCGCCAGTTCGGCGTGGGGACCGAGAAGGTCGAGCAGCTGGCTCAGGAGCTGTTTCCGGAGGCACGCTTCCTGCGCTGGGACGCAGAGACCACCCGCCAGAAAGGTGCGCACGACCTGATCCTGTCCAACTTTTCCCGGAAGGGGGCGGATTTTCTCATCGGCACGCAGATGCTGGCCAAGGGGCTGGACCTGCCCATGGTCACCCTGGTCGGGGTGATCCTGGCCGACGTGGGGCTGAACCTGCCCGATTTCCGCGCCGGGGAGCGCACCTTCCAGCTGCTGACCCAGGTGGCCGGGCGGGCCGGGCGCAGCCCGCTGGGCGGCAAGGTGGTGCTGCAGACCTTTCAGCCGGAGCATTACGCCATCCAGGCAGCCGCCAGTCAGGATTACCGCGAGTTCTACCGCCGTGAAGTCGCCCGCCGCCGGCAGATCGGTTACCCGCCATTCTCCCGCCTGGTGCGGCTTGAGTACCGCCACAAAGACGCCCGCGAGGCCGAAGCGGCCGCCCGGGCGCTGGCGGCGCGGCTCTCGCGCTGGATTGAAGACGAGGGGCAGCGCAATGTGGGCATCATTGGTCCGGTGCCCTGCTTCTTCGCCCGCCAGGACGGACTGTACCGCTGGCAAATCATCCTGCGCGGTCAGGATCCGGCGGCAGTGGTGCGGGGCCGCTCACTGCCCGACTGGCGCATCGAAGTCGACCCGCCCAGCCTGCTGTAACCGCTGGAGAATCAAACAGGCGGCCCATTCGGGCCGCCTGTGTTTTGGTTGTTGGCTGGTTACGGAAGCACCTGCCAGGGGTTGACGAACGCGCCGAAGTAGCGAATTTCAAAGTGCAGGTGCGGACCGGTGGAGTTGCCGGTCGAGCCGGCCAGGCCGATCATGTTGCCCTGGTACACGCTCTGGCCGCAGCGCACGTTGATCTGGCTCAGGTGCGCGTACAGCGACTGGAAGCCGTTGCCATGGTCGATCATGACCATGTTGCCGTATCCGCCGCCGATTGCCCCGGCGTAGACCACCAGACCGCTGTCGGTGGCGTAGACCGGCGCGCCCATGCCGGCAGCGATGTCGATCGCCAGGTGGCCGGACCAGTAGTCATTGCCGGACAGGTAGTGATTGCCCGCCGGCCAGACGAAGCTGCCGGTGCCGAAGGCGCCGCCCGCGCTCGTGTCGCAGGAACCCGGGCCGATGATGGTGGTGTTCACACCGGCGCGGCCGCGGGCGATGGTGGGCACGACCCACTGGCGGAACTCACGCTGACCGCCGGGGACCATGATGTAAGTGCCCGGCTCGAGGACCGGTTCGACGATGTCCAGGTGATTGCCCGGCCAGGTGAGGATGTCATCCGGGTCGGCTTTGAACTTGCTCGCCACGCTCTCGATGGTATCCCCTTCCTGCACCTGGTAATACACACCGTTCGTGGGCGGGATCTTCAGGTCCAGCCCGATTTCGATCATGTGCGGGTCGTCGTTGAGCACATCATAGTTGGCCCACAGCACGGTTTCCGGTGAAATGTCGAAACTCTTGGCGATGCCAAAGATGGAATCGCCCTGTTCCACCGTGTAGATGGTGACCTCATCTCTCTCGCGGGTGGGTATGATGGTGCGCAGTGACGCTTTGCGGTAGACTGCCGGCTGGAAGTCCGGCACGTCAAAGGCCGGAATAGAAAGGTTTTCCGGTAAACCCACGAGGGCCACAGTCGAGTCGCCTTCGCCGGAGAGGGCTGCGGCGCTGCCGGTGCCGCCCAGGTGGTGAACCAGCAGCCAGGCCATCAGCGCAACCATCAATGCTGCCAGACCCCACGAGATCCGTGTTAGCCAGAGATCCAGCGCAGACATCTGCGCGGGAGACTGGCTGGCTGCAGTGCGGGCGGGTTTTTTCAAATTACATATCCTCCGTCAGGCTTTCCAGGAACTCCTGATTGGATTTGGTTTTGGCCATGCGCTGCAGGATGGCTTCGGTCGCCACGGCCGGGTCCATGCCGGCGCCGGCAGGGGGCTGGCCGATCATCTGCAGGTACATGCGGCGCATCAGCCAGGAACGCTGCAGCAGGTCGGGCCCCAGCAGCAGTTCCTCACGCCGGGTGGAGGAGCGCTCGATGTCGATGGCGGGGAAGATGCGGCGTTCCTGCAGGCGGCGGGAAAGATGCAGCTCCATATTACCAGTTCCTTTGAATTCTTCATAGACTACGTCGTCCAAACGGGAACCGGTATCCACCAGCGCGGTGGCGATGATGGTCAGCGAGCCGCCTTCTTCGATGTTTCGCGCCGCGCCAAAGAAGCGCTTGGGCGGGTACAGCGCGGAGGGGTCCATACCGCCGGAGAGCGTGCGGCCGGAGGGGTTGACCACCAGGTTGTAGGCCCGGGCCAGGCGGGTGAGCGAGTCCATCAGGATGACCACATCGCGGCCAATCTCCACCAGGCGCTTGGCCCGCTCCAGGGTGATTTCCGCGGTGCGCACGTGCGCCGAGACCGGCTCGTCGAAGGTGGAGGCCACCACTTCGGCGTCCACCGAGCGGTCCATATCGGTCACTTCCTCGGGCCGCTCGCCGATCAGGGCGATGATCAGGTGCACATCCGGGTTTTTTGCGGAGATGGCGTTGGCGATCTCCTTCAGGATGGTGGTCTTGCCGGATTTGGGCGGCGAGACGATCATGCCGCGCTGGCCGCGCCCGATGGGGGCTACCAGATTGATCAGGCGGGTGGAAAGCACCTTCGGATCGCTTTCCAGGTCAAAGCGCTTGTCCGGGAAGATCGGGGTCAGGTTTTCGAAGTTGGGCCGGCGGCGGGCTTCGTCCGGGGACTGCCCGTTGATGGACTCAACCCGCAGCAGGCCGTAGTGCCGTTCGGATTCGCGCGGCGGGCGAACCACACCGATAATCAAATCGCCGTTGCGCAAATCATAGCGGCGCAGCTGGGCCTGCGAGACGTACACGTCGTTGCTGCCAACCTGGTAGTTCTGGCGCAGGAATCCGATCCCGTCAGACAGGATCTCCAGAATCCCGCCCCGGACCTCCAGGCCTTCTTTTTCAGCCTCCACCTGCCGGATCCGCATGATCAGGTTCTCTTTCTTCAGGCGGTTGGCATTGGGCACTTGCAGCTCAGCTGCAATCTGGCGCAATTGAGCCAAAGGAGCATTTTCAAGTTCCAGGAATTTCATAGGATTGTTCCGTATTTAGTTTAAATGGAGTGAGAATGGGTAGCAGGTTTCCCGTTTCAGTGGCTGTGTTGTTCCGTTAAAGAGATTTCAGGTCACCCGGCTTGAAGAGCTTCCCCACCGTTGAGATTAGGAAGGTGAAGCTGCACGATTACCTGTAAATACCGATAGCTTGCGGTGATTATATCATGCAGCCATAGGCGATGCAAGCAGCGAGCACGGGTGACCTGAGCAAATTTTGGACGGATCTGGTCGACGAATCTCCGCAGATTACAGGCGGCCCAGCAGAGCCTTGAAAAAGACATTCATCCGGAAGGGCTGGCCCGAGAGCAGGTTCTGCGCCCGGAACATCCCGGAAACCGCGCGGATGACGAGGGCCGCGGTGATCGCCAGCAGCAGGATGGACAGCAGAATCTGCCAGATGGGCACCTGCGTTCCGGCCAGGCGGGTCATCATGCTCACCGGAGCGGTCAGCGGGAACAGGCTTAGCACAACCGCGATGGTGCCGTTCGGCTGCTGGATCAGGGGGTTGATCATCATCAGGGGGATGACCATGGGGATGACCAGAATGGTGGTCACCTGCGAGCTTTCCCGCAGGTTGGGCACCAGCGCGCCCGCGCCGGCCATCAGGCTGGCGTAGACCGCGTAGCCCAGCAGGAAGAAGATCGCGCCCCAGAAGATGATTGAGACCGGCAGCTGGAATTCGGCCGGCAGGCTAAATGTGGTGCCGCTCACGCGCAGCAGCAGCAGGCCGGCGGTGGTCCAGACGATGGTCTGGAACAGGCCCGCCAGGCCCAGGGCGATGATCTTGCCGGTCAGCATCTGCATCGGGGTGATGGAAGTCATCAGGATCTCGATCACCCGGTTCTGCTTTTCGCTGGTGATGCTGCTGAGCATCAGGCTGGCGGACGATAGGATGACGATGTAGAACAGGAAGGTCACCGCGTAAGGCAGGAAGAAGGTGAGCATGTTGCCCGGGTCGCGCTGAGGCTCCGGGTTAAGCACCTCCATCTCCATGTTGAGCGGGTTCTGCACCCGGGCCAGCAGGGCCTGGTTTTCGCCCAGCAGGTTGGTGTTGATGATGTGCTCCAGCTCCGCGGACAGGTCAAAGCCTTCCATCGGGTTGAAATCCGGGCGGTAGTAGTACACCGTTCCGTTTTCCAGATAGTCCTCAGCGATAAGCACGAACGCGTCGATGGCGCCCTCATCCAGCGCCTGACGGGCGGCCTGTTCAGAGGGATACAGCTCGAACTGCCCGGGCGATCCTTCGGGGATCTCGCGGATCAGCCCGCTCTGGTCGACCAGCCCGTGAACCTGAACACCCTGCGAGCCGCCAAAAACCTGCCCGACCTGCGCGCCGGCCTCGCTGTTCTGCAGCAGGGAGATGATCCCCAGCACGATGAACGATCCCAGCGGGATCAGGATCAGAGTCAGGATGAACGACTTGCGGCGGATGGTGTTAAGAAGTTCGTTTTTGAAAACAAGCCAGGTTTTGTTCATGACCTCAACCCTCCTCAGGCGACCGCCCGGCGGGAGCGGAACAGCTCGCCCCAGGTAACCCGTTTCCCGTAGCGCAGCATGCCCAGGCGGAAGGCGCGCGCCGCCAGCAGAAGGGCCAGCAGGGCCACCAGCACCAGCAGGACCACCGCCAGAATCACCTGCCCTACCGGCACGTTGGTGACGATCGCGCGCATGGGCAGTGCGACCGGCGCGGTGAGCGGGAACAGGCTCAGACCGGTGGCCAGCGGACCGTTGGGATTGGTCATGATGGAGCCGGCAAACCAGTAGGGCGCTACGATCGGCAGCGAGAACAGCCCGGCGATTTGCTGGGCTTCGCTGCTTTCGGTGGCGGTGGCCCCGGCCATGGCCATCAGCGCAGCCACCATGACGAAGGCCGGCAGCAGGGTGATCAGCATCAGCATGACGGAAGTCAGGTCAATGGCCAGGTTTTCTGCGAAGGGGAAAAAGTTCTTTGCCACCCACAGCCCGACCACACCGAACAGAATCCAGGCGAACAGCTGGGTTAGGCCGACGCTCAGGTTGCCCAGCACTTTCCCGGCCATCAGCTGCTCCGGAGATACGCTGGTGATCACGATCTCCATGGTGCGGTTTTCCTTTTCTTCCACTACCGCCTGCAGCAAATAGCCGCCGCTGGAATTGACCGCGATCATAAACAGGACGCCCGCAGAAAACGGCACCAGGAAGGACAGGAAGTTGCTCTCGTTTGTCTCACGAGTGCCGTCCACCGAGCGCAGGATCATCTGAGGGCCTTCCAGCACCCGTTTGGCGACAGCCTCGCCCTCCCGGGCCAGCAGGTTAATGCGTACCAGCCGGGTAAACCGGCCCTGCGACAGGTTGGAATCCGCCTCCCGGGTGATCACGCGGACTTCACCGGTTTCCAGATAGTCCGGCGGGATCACATAGAAAGCGCCAATTTCGCCCCGGTCGATGGCCTCGAGGGCAGCTGCTTCGTTCGGGAAGGCGACCAGCGGCGGATCGGCGAAAATGCCTTCCTCCTCCCCGGGAACCTCGGTGATGGTCAGCAGCCCGGCCTGGTCCACATAGCCGGCCGGTTTGTTGTCGATGGCCAGCAGCGCGGAGATCATGCCGATGCCAAGAATCACCACGATGAACAAGGGAACGCTGAGCAGTCCGAACAGGAAGCGCTTGCGCAGGACATGGCGAAGGTACTCGTATTTGAATACCAGCCAGAACTTCTTCATAGCGCCTCTCCTTCCCGGGTGACAATCTGGATGAAGATCTGGTCCAGGGTGGGCAGCGCGACCTCAAACTGTTCCAGCGGGATGTTCTCCTCCACCAGGCAGCGCAGCAGATCCTGAACGGTGGTGCCGCTGGTCAGGTGCAGGCGGTACTGGCCGTTTTCCCGCTCCACGCGGTCCACGCCTGGCAGGCTGGCGGGCAGGGGGGCCAGGGCGCGCACGATCACGTCCTGCCCGGCGTAGCGGCGGCGGACTTCGTCCAGCGAGCCGTAAAGCACGGACTGCCCGCGGTTGATCAGCACCAGCCGGTCGGCCAGCTCTTCCACCTGGTGCATCTGGTGGGTGCACATGACGATCGCCTTGCCGGCGTCGCGCTGCTCGCGCAGCAGGTCCTTCACCATCTGCGTGTTAACCGGGTCCAGCGCGCTGAAGGGCTCATCGATGATGATCAGCTCCGGTTCGTGCACCAGCGTGGCGATCAGCTGCGCCTTCTGCTGCATGCCTTTGGATAGCTCTTTGATGCGCTTGTTTTTGTGGTCGGCCAGGTCAAAGCGCTCCAGCCAGGTCTGGATGCGCTTCTGTGCTTCGGACGCGCTAAGTCCTTTGAGGGTGGCCAGGTAGACCAGACCCCGCTCCAGCGATATGTCCTGGTACAGGCCGCGCTCTTCGGGCAGGTAGCCGATCCGGTCTTTCTTGTCCTCGGTCATCGGGCCGCCGAGGATGCTGATGGTCCCCGAATCTGGTTTGAAGATGTCCAGAATCATGCGAATGGTGGTGGTTTTCCCCGCGCCGTTGGGGCCGAGCAAACCGAAAATTTCTCCTCTGACGACCTCAAAGCTGACGTCATCAACGACCTGCTGCTTGCCGAACCTCTTGCAGACATTCCGGACATCAATCGTTGCCATATCAACCCTCGATCATTCTCACAAAAATGAGATTTTTTGTTAGAAATTTACCCTCCCCGATTATACCGGAGGTTCAACAATTGCACACAATGAAGGAAAAACCCGCCGTCACCGGCGGGTTGATTCCAGAAGATGGGTACAACCGTACGGTTACTCCTTTTCGTACGGGACGCCTTCCGCGGCTGGGGGTCGGCTGCGGCCGATCACACCTGCCAGAACGATCATGGTGGCGATGTACGGCGCCATCAGCAGCACCTGCGAGGGGATGGCCACCTGCAGGATGGCCAGGCGGGAGGCCAGAGAGTCGGCGAAGCCGAAGAGCAGGCCCGCGCCGAAGGACCCGAAGGGCATCCAGTTGCCGAAGATCATGGCGGCCAGGGAGATGAAGCCGCGCCCGGCGGTCATGACCTCGTCGAAGCGGCCCACCGAGCCGAGGGTGAAGTAAGCCCCGGCGAAACCGGCCACCAGCCCGCCCAGGAAGGTGCAGTAGTAGCGGATGCGGAATACGTTGATGCCCAGCGTGTCGGCCGCCTTGGGATGCTCGCCCACGGAGCGCATGCGCAGGCCCCATTTGGTGTAGAACAGGGCCACGTGCAGCACGACCAGCATGATGAACATGCCGTAGACGAAGATGTTGTTGTTGAACAGGATGGGGCCGATCAACGGGATGTCGGACAGGAGGGGGATGGGCCAGGCTTTGAAGGTGCCCGGATTGTTCAACCCCTGGTACACCTGCAGGAACTTGGCCGACACGTAAGAGGTCAGCCCGGTGGCCAGAATATTGATCACCGTGCCGGCGACCACCTGGTTGGTTTTGTAGCGGATGGAGAGCACCGCCAGCAGCAGGGCCATCAGCCCGCCGGTGAGCATGCCGGCGATCAGGCCCAGCCACAGGCTGCCGGTGACGCTGGCGATCAGGGTACTGGTCATCGCGCTGGAGAGCATCATGCCCTCGATAGCGATGTTGACGATGCCCGAGCGCTCGCACAGGATGCCGGCCATGGCACCCAGCGTCAGCGGGACGGACTTGATCAGGGTGGTGTTCAGCAGACCGGCCAGGTTCAGGGACTTGCCGGCCGCTGCCCAGATCAGAAAGCCGAACACGAACAGCAGCACGACCACGCCCAGCATCAGGTTGGTGCGGGAGCGGAAACCGCGTGCGATCTGCACGCCGCCCACCACCGCCATAATCACTGCCAGGAAATACAGGCTGTTCTGAGCCGGAACCACCAGGGGATCGATGGACTGCTTCGAGCCGCCGGCCACCATACCGAACGTGGCGGTCTGGTCCGGCTGCACGGCTCCGGCAAAATACAGCCCGGTGATCACTGCCAGAACCAGGAACAGCACACCGATCACCCGCTGGCGAACGGTTACGCCGGTCTCCAATTTTTGATGGAACGTTGTGGCTACTTGGCTCATGGTTAGTCAGCTCCCCAGCTGGTTGCTACGGTGACGCCTTCATCGTGGACAGGCTTGCGCAGGCGGTAGATGGTGCGAATAATGGCAGGCGCGGCGATGAACATCAGGATCACGGCCTGGAGGATGGAGACGATATCGATGGGAATGCCGGCCACCAGCTGCATGCGGATGGCGCCGCTGCGCAGCGTGCCGAACAGCAGCGATGCGGCCACCACACCGGCGGGATGGTTGTTCCCCAGCAGGGCCAGGGCGATACTGTCGAAGCCGTAGCCCGAGGAGAAGGCCATCGCCAGGTTGTGGTTCACACCCAGCACCTCATTCGCTCCGGCCAGACCGGCCAGACCGCCTGCCAGCGTCATGGCCAGCATGATGTTCAGGGGAACTTTCATGCCGGCGTATTTCGCCGCGTACGGGTTGGCGCCCACGGTGCGCAGGTCGAAGCCCCAGGTGGTCTTGAACAGGAACCAGTAGACCAGGAAGGCCACGCCCAGGGCGATGAAGAAACCCAGGTGGAAGCGGGTCGGCGCGCCGAAGATGACCGGCAGCCAGGCGCTGCGTTCAATGGTCGGGCTGACCGGGTTGAACGAGCCGGGCATCTTCATCGGGCCGGTGAGCATCAGGTCGCTGAAGCGGAAGGCGATGTAGTTCATCATGATGGTGTTGATGACCTCATGACCTCCGGTTTTCGCCTTCAGCCAGCCGGGGATGAAGCCCCAGATCGCGCCGCCGGCAAAGCCTGCCAGCAGGGCCAGTGGGATGTGGATGACCGCCGGGACGCCCTTGATGGCGTAACCGGCGAAGGTGGCGGTCAGCGCGCCGATGAACAGCTGGCCTTCAGCGCCGATGTTGAACACGCCGGCGCGGAAGCCCAGCGCTACCGAAAGGCCGGCGAAAATGTAAGGCGTAGACGCCACCAGGCTTTCCAGGATGGGGTTGAAGGCTGAGCGGATCTGCGCGCCGTCACCGGACTGAATCGCGGCGATGATGCGAGATGGGCTGCCGAAGGAGCCGGTGAACAGGGACTGGTAGGAGAGGAGTACCACACGCCAGGATTCGGCGATGCCCGCACCGATGCTCTGCTGGAAGGCAGCGTACACGGATTCAGTAGTCAGAATAATGAAAATGCCTCCGACGACCAGACCGGTAAAGATCGCCAGGATCGGGATCAGCAGGGAGCTCAGGAGGCCGCGCTTGCGGTGGGCATCCGGCCCTTCCTCGTTCCCCCGGTTGGTGAGTTCGGAAAGAAATACTTTGATCGGAGAAGGCCTGGGTTGATTGTTCTCGGTCAAGCGGCACCCCCGTCGACGGTCATTTGGGTTTTGTTGTTCGCCAGTTGTTCTCTGGCCGCCTCCTGGGTCAGTCCGGCCATCAACAGGCCGACGTATTCCTTGGTGGCCTCACTGCTGGGCAGAATGGCGGTAATCTTGCCCTGGTACATTACGGCAACGCGGTCCGACAGCTGCAGGATCTCGTCCAGTTCGGAGGAAACCAGCAGCACGGCCACGCCTTTTTCGCGCCTGTCCAGAATTTGCCTGTGGATGTATTCGATGGAGCCCACATCCAGGCCGCGGGTGGGCTGCGAGGCGATCAGCAGCTTGATCGGCCTGGATAGTTCACGCGCGACGATTACCTTCTGCTGGTTGCCGCCCGAAAGCGAGCCGGCCGGGGTGAAGGGCGAAGGCGTGCGGATATCAAACTGCTGGATCAGCGCGACCGCATCGGCGGTGGCTTTGTCCCAGAGGATGGACGCGCCTTCCGCGTAGGGCTTTTTGTAATAGGTCTGCAGGATCAGGTTGTCGCGCACCGGGAAGGAGAGCACCAGACCGTCGCGCTGTCGGTCCTCCGGCACATGAGCGGTGCCGGCCTCGGTGATCTCGCGGGGCGAGGCGTTGGTCATCTCCTTGCCCAGAATGGAGATGCTCCCGCGGGCGACCGGCCGCAGCCCGGTGAGGGCTTCCACCAGCTCGGTTTGCCCGTTGCCCTGCACACCAGCGATGCCCAGCACCTCACCGGCGCAGACGCTGAAGGACACCTTGTCCACCACGATCGTGTTGGCCTGGTCGGTCACCACCAGGTCCTGCACTTCCAGCACCGGTTCGCCGACATTCAGAGGGGCGCGCTCCAGTTCCAGCTGCACGTCACGGCC
>DGEO01000008.1:59113-60882 GCA_002385985.1 Anaerolineaceae bacterium UBA3924
CGGATGACGGTGATTTTGTCCGAGAAATCGAGCACCTCGCGCAGCTTGTGGGTGATGAAAATAATGGATTTGCCCTGCTCTGTCAGCGAGCGCATGATGACGAACAGCTCGTCGGCCTCTTGCGGGGTCAGAACGGCGGTGGGCTCGTCGAAAATCAGGATGTCGGCCTTGCGGTACAGCAGCTTGATGATTTCCACGCGCTGCTGCACGCCCACGGGCAGATCCTGAATGTAGCTGTCCGGGTCCACAGCCAGGCCGTACTGGTCGGAAATTTCGCGGATGCGGGCCGCGGCCCTCTGGCGGTCCAGGAAACCGCCGTTTTTTGTCGCTTCTTCACCCAGCATCACATTTTCGGTCACCGTAAACACGGGCACGAGCATGAAATGCTGGTGGACCATGCCGATTCCGCGGGCGATGGCGTCGCTGGGTGAATGGATTTCGGCCTTCTCGCCATTGATGAAAATTTCACCCTCGTCCGGCTGGTACAGCCCGTAGAGGATGTTCATCAGTGTACTTTTCCCGGCCCCGTTTTCTCCCAGCAAGGCAAGAACCTGACCTTTTTCCAGTGTGAGATCAATATGATCGTTGGCCAGGACCCCGGGAAATCTCTTGGTGATTCCACGCAATTCAAGGACAGGAGGCATATTTCCCTCTTTCAGGGCAGGATATTCACTTCATTTTACCATCGCAATTTTAATTTTACATCCGGTTATGAATATGATTTCTGTCACAAATAAAAAAGGGCCGGCGTGAAGCCGGCCCATGGCGTGCTTTTGAAAGCGTTTACTGAGCGGTGGGATCGGTCTGGATATTGCCGGCGATGATCTCGGGGATCAGGGCCTCAACTTCGGCGATCAGCTCGGCGGGGACGTTCGCGTGGATCGTGCCCAGGCCAACACCCTCGTTCTCCAGGGTGCCCAGGTAGATACCGCCGGCGAAGGTGCCGTCAATAACCTGCTGGATCGCGTCGTACACGGAGTTGTCCATACGCTTGATCACGGAGGTCAGGATGATGTCGGCATATTCGGGCGAGCTGACGGTCCAGTCGCTGTCCACACCAACGATGTAGTAGCCCTCACCGCGTTCCTGCACGGCGGCGGCGGTGCCCAGGCCCACAGGACCGGCAACCGGCATGATGACGTCGGCGCCTTCGTCCATCAGCGTGGTGCCGAGGGTGCGGCCGTCGTCGGTGGACTCGAAGTTACCGGCGAACAGACCGGTCTGGGCGACGGGATCCCAACCCAGGACGCGGACATCGGTGCCGTGGACTTCGTTGTAGTACTGGGCGCCCAGGGCGTAGCCGTCCATGAAGGTGGTCACAGAGGGGATCTGCAGACCGCCGAAGGTGCCGATGGCGCCGGTCTGGGTCATGCCAGCGGCCAGGTAACCGGCCAGGAAGCCAGCCTGGTGGGTGGCGTAGACCAGGCCCAGGACGTTGTCACGCGGGGGATCGTAGGCGAAGTCGACGATGGCGAAGTTCTGATCGGGGTTGGCATCCGCGGCAGCAGCGGTGGCGGCATCCAGCAGGAAGCCCACGGTGATGATCAGATCGCAGTCAGCCTCGATGAACTGGCTGATGTTGCGCTCGTAATCGGTCTGCTGCTGGGATTCCAGGTACTGGCCATCGATACCCAGCTCTTCCATGGCGCGCTGCACGCCCAGCCAGGCGGTCGCGTTGAAGGAGCGGTCGTCGATACCACCGGCGTCGGTCACCTGGCAGGCGCGGATAGTCTCGCCAGCGGGCGGTTCAGTCACTTCAGCAGGAGGCT
>DGEO01000008.1:61061-114036 GCA_002385985.1 Anaerolineaceae bacterium UBA3924
CGGAGATTGGGTTGCCGGTGCACCGCAGGCTGACAGGATCATGGCAGCCATGACCAGTACAGCAATCAGCGTAAACACTTTCTTGGACATTGATTCTCCTCCTAACTTCAAGGCGTGATGAGGGTTTTTCGAAGGAGTGTAGGGGGATTTCCCCCGCATTCCTTTTCGGCACAATTTTACACCGTTTGGAATGGTAATACAAGCGATAACCGCTCTAGTCCCAGCCTGACGGCTCAAGGTTGGCCGGCTGAGGGGCGGGAGCAGCCGCCTTGCGGGCTTCGCCTCGGCGCACACCCAGCATCATCACCAGCGCGGCGGCCATGAACAGCGGCCCGACGATCATCACCAGGTTGTAGTTGTTGCCGGTCAGGGCGATGATCCAGCCGTTGATGTTCGGCCCGGCGATGGCGGCCAGGGTGGAGAACAGGTAGTACAGCCCGGTGTAGGTGCCGATGTGCACGTCATCGGTCATGTCCACCACCATGGGCAGCGAGTTGACGTTGATCATGGCCCAGGCGGCGCCGCCGAACATCAGGATCAGCCCGATGACCGGCACCACGCCCAGCACCGGCAGGCGGGTGATCTCAATCAGCAGCCGGCTGGCCGGCAGGATGTACATGGCCAGCATGCAGGTCGACAGGCCCAGGATGCCGATCACGATGGTGTTGCGCCGGCCGATGCGCCCGCCGATGTAGCCGGCCGGCAGGGCAAAGATGACGAAGATCAGCGAGAGCTGGCCGAGCAGCCGGGCGCCGTCCTCGCCGGGCAGGCCCAGGTGATTCTGCGCGTACAGGGTGAAGAAGGCCTCGATGGCGTTGTAGGCCACAAACCAGAAGAAGATGGCCAGCAGGATGCGCAGCGGGCTTTTTTCCTCTTCCTCGAAAAGCCGGAAGAAGTTGCGCCACAGGCTGGGGCGCTCTTCGGTGTTACCCTCATACTCCTTCGGCTCGCGCACGAAGATGAACACCAGCACGGCGGAGAGGATCACCAGGGCCGAGCCCAGCCAGAAGGGATAGGCCTGGTTGATGGCGTACAGCCGGGAGCCGCCCAGGGTGGCGATGATGGCGCCCACGCCGCCCATGAAGTTGATGATGCCGTTGGCCTGCGAGCGGTATTTGGACGGGGTCACATCGGGCATCAGCGCCACGACCGGGGTGCGCCAGAAGGCCATGCTGAGCAGCAGCGTGGAAGTGCAGGCCACGAACACCGGCAGCGCGGCGGCCAGCGGGATGAAGCCGAAAGCGATGGCCGCGACGGGCGCGCCGATCAAGATGAAAGGCATGCGCCGGCCGATGGGGGTGCGCAGCCGGTCCGACCAGGCCCCGACGGCCGGCTGGATCAGCAGGGCGGCGATGTTGTCCAGGGTCATGAAAAACCCGATCCAGCGCGGGTCCAGCCCGAAGCGGTTGGCCAGGAACAGGGGCACGAAGCTGTTATAGACCATCCATATCACAGACGTGCCGAAAAAGCCGAATCCCAGCAGAAAGGTTTTCCCGAAGCTGAAGCGTTGGTTCATAGTGGTCTCCTGGTGGGGGTGGGATGGGAGAAAACCGGTTGTGTGGTTTATTCAGAGGCGGAAGGCGAGGGATCCGGCTCGGGACGGCTGGCGGCGGCGCGCTCAGCCTCCCAGCGGTCCAGTAGTTTACGGTCCCGGTCGGTCAGGTCGGCGGTGTTGAGCAGGTCGGGGCGGCGCTCCCAGGTGCGCCGCAGAGCCTGCTCGCGGCGCCAGCGGGCGATTTCAGCGTGGTTGCCAGAGAGCAGCACCTCGGGGACCGTCCAGCCGCGGAACTCGGCCGGTCGGGTGTACTGGGGGTACTCGAGCAGGCCGCTGGCGAAGGAATCGTCGCTGGCCCCGGTCGGGTCACCCAGCGCGCCGGGAATCAGCCGGGTGACGGCGTCGATCAGGATCAGGGCGGGCAGCTCGCCGCCGGTGAGCACGTAGTCGCCAATGGAAATTTCGTCGGTGGCCAGGTGCTGGCGGATGCGCTCGTCGAAGCCCTCATAGCGCCCACAGACCAGCGCCAGGCGGGGGTATTCGGCCAGCTCGTAGGCCACCTTCTGGGTGAAGGTGCGGCCCTGCGGGGTGAGCAGGATCACCGGGGACTGCGGGGGTGCGCCCAGCACATCCTCCACCGCGGCGAAGACCGGTTCCACCTTCATTACCATCCCGCCGCCCCCGCCGTAAGGCGGCTCGTCGGTGATGTGATGGCGGTCGGTGGTCCAGGCGCGGATGTCATGCAGGTGCACCTCGAGCAGCTCACGCTCGATGGCACGCTGGAGGATGCTGATTTCCAAATAGGCCTGCAGAACGGATGGGAACAATGAAAACACATCAAAGCGCATACGCTCATTCTACTGATTCGCCGGGCGGCGCGCAAGTAACGAACGGCCTCTGCCTGGATGGAGAAGCAGCATCCGGTTTGGGCGATCATTTACGGCAGAATCGCACTACTGGCAGCCGATAAACTGCGTTATATATGAACAGGGAGCTGTGATACCCGGCCTGACAGAGTTGTCAGCCGGCCGCCGCGCTTCCTTGCGCTTCATCTTGAGGCTATGGTAAGATGCAATTATGTATCTCCGTGGTAGTAAATTGAGCATGAAGCGGCGGCGCAGGGTGACCAGCCCGCTGCGGGTGATGGTTTTGTCAGTACTGATCGCCGTCGGGCTGTATGTTAATTTTGTCATCATGCCCACCGTGCCGCCTCTGTTCGTGCCGACGCCCACGCCAACCCTTCCGCCGGAAACCTACATTTCCGACGCGCAGACGCTGGAGAGCGAAGGTAAATATAACCAGGCCATCCAGGCGTACGAAGAGGCCATCCGCGTCGACCCGAAAAACATGAACAACTACATCAGCCTGGCCCGGCTGCACACGTACCTGGCCTCCTATGAAGAGGCCGTCGAAAATGCGGAAAAAGCGCTGATGATCAACCAGTCCAGCGCCGTTGCGCACGCGCTGCGGGGTTACGCGCTGGGTAAGCTGGGCGATTACCTGGAGGCCGAGGCCGCGCTGGAAGCGGCCATTGAACTGGAGCCAAACAACTACCTGCCGTACGCGCTCCTGGCGGAGATCACCGCCAACAAGTACGAAACCGGGATCGGTGACCAGACCACGCTGGACGAGGCCATTGAGCTGTCGCACAAGGCGCGCGAGCTGAACGCGAACGCGCTGGAAACGCACCGCGCCCGGGCAATCATCCTGGAGCTGACCGGCTCCTGGAACGACGGCCAGAACATTGAACAGGCGGCCCAGGAATACCAGGCGGCCATTTCCATCAACCCCAACATTGCCAGCCTGCACCTGGGGCTGGGCCGGGTGTACCGAACCATGCAGGTGCTGCCCAAAGCGCTGGAAGAGTTCAACCGCGCCGTGGCGCTCAATCCGACCGATCCCTGGGGCTATTCCTATCTTTCCACTACCTATGCCGCCAACGGCGAGTTTGTGCGCGCCATCCAGTTCGGCCTGAAAGCGGTCGAGCAGGATCCGGCCAACCCGTACTGGCGCGGCAACCTGGGCCAGCTGTATTACCGGCAGAAGCAGTACCTGGACGCCCGCAAGCACCTCACGCTGGCCGTGAAGGGCGGCATGTCGGATGAAGGGGTGGAGGTTACCCCGGTTTCGCCCAACGGCGTGCGCGAGGTGGGCTACTACTCGAGCTTCGGGCTGACCATGGCGAACCTGGGTGAGTGCGGCGAGGCGCTGGAAATCTCCCAGCTGCTTCTGCAAAATTACTCGAACGACGAGGTCACCGCATTTAACGCTCAGGAGATGGTCAACATCTGCCAGAGCATTCTGGAGAACGGCACGCCGACACCCCCGGCGGTGGAGACTCAGCCGGCCGAAGAAGAGGTTGGAGGCGAGTCTGGCGCCGCTGGAGGCTAGACCAGAGAACAGGCTGGATGTACTACGTTCCTGAAGGAAAACCGCTTTTCCGCCGGCAGCACCGGCGGTCCAATCCCTACCGGGTGTTCTTCCTGCTGACCCTGATCATCGGAGCGCTGTTCGTCTACCGCGGGCTGGCGACGGGAGAGGTGGTTTCCCCCTTTGAACCGACCCCCACACCGACCCGCGTGCCGGCTTCCTTCGTGCTTCAGGGGCAGACGCTGTTCGAAGCCGGCGACCTGACCGGCGCCATCGCCGCCTACCAGCAGGCCATAGCGCTGGACCCGGATAACGCCAGCCTGCTGGCCGAACTGGCCCGCCTGCAGGCGTATTCCTCCACCCTGCTGACCACGGACGCGCAGGTGCTGGCGGCGCTGCGCCAGGCAAAGGAGTATGCCGACCAGGCGATTGAACTGGCCCCGGACGACAGCATGGTGCTGGCGATCAAGGCCTTTGTCTACAACTGGAACGCCAACGGGTCGCTGGTGAGCGAGGAGGAGCGGCTGGCCCTGCTCTCGGAGGCCGAGCAGGCGGTCACGCGGGCCATCGATCTGGACAGCCGCAACGCGCTGGCGCTGGCTTATTCGGCCGAGATCCTGGTCGACCAGCAGCAGGTGCTGGATGCGGAAGACCGCATCCGCCTGGCGCTGGAGGCGGACGATTCGTATATGGATGTTCACCGGGTGAACGCCTATGTGCAGGAATCCCTGACCAATTACGGGGAAGCCATCGTCGAGTGGCAGAAGGCCATCGAGCTGGCCCCCAATCTCACCTTCCTGCACCTGCGGCTCGGCTACAACTACCGCAGTTTACAGATGTACGACCAGGCGCTGGAATCCTTCGCCCGCGCGGTGGAGATCAACAAGCAGCTGGGCATCCAGGACCCGGTGCCCTATATCGCCATTGCCAAGACCTACGCCCAGCAGGGTGAGTTCTTCGCCGCTTCCTGGAATATCCAGACGGCGCTGGAGTATGACCCGGCCAACCCGGACCTATACGGCGTGGCCGGCGATATCTTCTACCGGGCGCGCAACTATGAAAGCGCGATGGAGGCCTTCCACTGCGCCGTGCGCGGCTGTGACGCGGACGCCAGCTGCGAGCTGCGCCAGTGTGACCAGGAGGTCGACCTGCCCGTTACCGTGGAGGGCCTGCCGCTGACCGAAGGCTCCAAATGGTATTATCTGGAGTACGGCCAGGTGCTGGCGGCGCTGCACCGAAACGCCAGCCCCACCTGCCCGGAGGCCATGGATATCTTCAGGGAGTTTCGCCGCACCTTCCCGGATGACGAACTGGCCATCAGCATTGTCTCGGCCGGGGAAGCCATCTGTGAGCGGTTTGGCTACTAGCCATTTTCGACGCCGGTAATCACCTCGCATCCTCTTGACTTCTAAAAAGAATGCGAGTATATATATATCGGTTTTAGCACTCTATACCATTGAGTGCTAATAAGCACAATGAAAAACCCATTCTGAGCAAGAGGAGCTTCATATGGCGACCAACTTGAAACCTTTAGGCAGTCGTGTGGTGGTAGAACCCATCGAGCAGGAAGAGGTCACTGCCGGTGGGATCGTCCTTCCCGAAACCGCCAAGGAAAAGCCACAGCAGGGCAAAGTCCTGTCGGTTGGACCCGGAGACCGGGACGACAAGGGCAATCGGATCGCGATGGATGTCAAAGAAGGCGACAAGGTGTTGTTCGCCAAGTATGCCGGCACCGAGTTCAAGCTGGACGGCAAGAAGTTGTTGATTCTGCGCGAGAGTGACCTGCTCGCCATTATCGAAGGCTAATGATATTCAATCAATCATAAGGAGTACGTGGATATGGCAGCTAAGCAGCTGGTTTTCTCTGAAGAAGCTCGCCGTCGCCTGAAGAACGGCGTAGATATCGTCGCCACCGCTGTGGCGACCACGCTGGGCCCCAAGGGCCGCAATGTCGCTGTGGACCGGAAGTTCGGCTCCCCCACCATCACCCATGACGGCGTGACAGTGGCGAAGGAAATTGAGCTGGAAGACCCGTTTGAGAACATGGGCGCCCAGCTCCTGAAGGAAGCCGCGACCAAGACCAACGACATTGCCGGTGACGGCACCACAACCTCGACCGTGCTGGCGCACGCCATCGTGACTGAGGGCTTGAAGAACCTGGCCGCCGGCGCCAATCCGATGATGCTGCAGCGCGGCATCCAGGCCGCTGCGAAGGCCGTTTCCGAGCACCTGCACTCGCAGGCGATCGAAATTTCCACCAAAGAAGACATCGCCAATGTGGCCTCCATTTCCGCCCAGGACCGCACCATCGGTGAGCTGATCGCCGACGTGATGGACAAGGTGGGCAAGGACGGCGTCATCACCGTCGAAGAGTCCAAGGGTCTGGAGTTCGAGCAGGAATATGTCGAGGGTATGCAGTTTGACCGCGGCTACATTTCTGCTTACTTCGTCACCGACCCCGAGCACATGGAAGCGGTCATCAACGACCCCTACATCCTGATCCATGACAAGAAGATCTCCGCCGCGGCCGACATCGTGCCCGTGCTGGAGAAGCTGGTCCAGATCGGCAAGCGCGAGCTGGTGATCATCGCCGAGGACGTGGACGGCGAAGCGCTGGCCACCCTGGTGCTGAACAAGCTGCGCGGCATGATCAACGTGCTGGCCGTCAAGGCCCCGGGCTTCGGCGATCGCCGCAAGGCCATGCTGCAGGACCTGGCGATCCTGACCGGCGCCACCCTGATCTCCGAAGAGACCGGCCGCAAGCTGGACACCGTCACCATCGCTGACCTGGGCCGCGCCGAGAAGGTCGTGGCGGACAAGGATAACACCACCGTGGTGGGCGGCAAGGGCGATGAAGCGGCCATCCGCGGCCGCATCGAGCAGATCCGCGTCGAAATCGAGAAGACCACCTCCGATTACGACCGCGAGAAATTGCAGGAACGCCTGGCCAAGCTGACCGGCGGTGTGGCCATCATCCGCGTCGGCGCTGCCACCGAGACCGAGCTGAAGGAAAAGAAGCACCGTGTTGAGGATGCCCTCTCCGCGACCCGCGCTGCGGTTGAGGAAGGCATCGTCCCGGGCGGCGGTGTAGCGCTGATCAACGCCATGGCGGCGCTGGACAGCATCAAGATGGACGATGAAGACGCCCAGACCGGTGTTACCATCGTTCGCAAGGCCCTGGAAGTGCCCATGCGCAAGATCGCCGAGAACGCCGGCCGCGAAGGCTCGGTGGTGATCGAAGAGGTTCGCCAGGCGCAGAAGCGTGAAGGCAACAGCTGCATCGGGTATAATGTGCTCAACGATACCCTGGTGGACATGGTTAAAGCGGGCGTGATCGATCCGGCCAAGGTGACCCGCGGTGCGCTGGAAAACGCGGCTTCGATCGCTGCGATGATCCTGACCACTGAGGCGCTGATCACGGATGTGCCGGAGAAGGAAAAACCCGCGGCTCCTCCCATGCCGGAATACTAAACCGAACACATCTTAACAAACGACAGGTCGTGTGAACCCGCACGACCTGTCTTTTTTTCGGGAGGGTATAGGCGACATGACGGTCTTGCTGTGGCTGCTGAGCGTCCTGATCTACTTTGTCATAATCTTTCTGGCCCGCAGTGAACTGAGCCTGGGGATTCTGGTGGCCATTTTCTTCGGGCTGCTGGGAAATCTCGGTGACCGACGCGGTTACTTGATGGTCTCTTACGCGGTGCTGCTGTTCATTGAACTATCCCTGCTGCCCACCGTGATCGGCCGGTCGGTGCTGATCCCCTTTGTGCTCGGCCTGGTTGTGACCATGTTCTTTGCTTTCCTGTCCCTTCGCTCCGAGTAGGCCGGAAGGCCTTTTGCGGTTATAATCGGGGCGATGACATCCCGGCGCTCAATTTCCCTGTTTTTCGTACTTATCCTGATTTCTTCGCTGGTGCTGGTCTCCTGCCAGACTGGCGCGGTTGATCTGTCCCCGACACCTGAACAGGCGGACCCTTCGCTAACGGCCTCCCTCCCGGAGCCGACCCTGACCCCGACCGTCACGCCGACGCCGGAGCCGGCCGCGCTGCAGGTGAACGGCGAGGTGGTGCCGATCTGGCGCTACGAGGGCGAGCTGGCCCGCTATCAGGCCGCTTACCCGGAAGCCGGCCCGGCCGAGGCCAGAGCCGCGGTGATCGACGCGCTGGTGGCCGAGACCCTGTTGGCCCAGGCAGCCCGCGAGAACGGCTTTACCCTGAGCGAAGAGGATCTGCAGGCGCGGCTCGAGGAGCTGGTCGCGGCAGCCGGCGGCGAACAGGCCTTCGAAGCCTGGCTGGCGCAGAACCACTTCGACCGCGAGCAGTTCACCCGGGCGCTGCGTTCGTCCATGGAGGCCAGCTGGCAGCGGGATCAAATCGCCGCCTCTGTTCCGGAGGAAATGGAGCAGATTCACGCGCGACAGATCCTTTTCGACCGGCGGGAGACCGCGGACCAGTATTACCAGCGGTACCAGAACGTCTCAAACTTTTCCGAGGTGTTCGAAAACCACGCCTGGCAGTTCGACCCGCTGACCGGCGGCGACCTGGGCTGGTTCCCGCCCGGGTACCTGACTGTGCCGGAGCTGGATCAGGCCCTGGCGTCACTGCAGGCCGGCCAGCTCACCTCCGTGGTCGAGACGGAGCTGGGCTACCACATCGTGTATGTGATCGAACGCGGCCTGCACCCGCTTTCGCCGGACGCCCGCCTGACGCTGCAGCGTGCCGCGGTGGAGGCATGGCTGCAGGAGCGGCTGGGGCAGAGCCAGGTGGAGGACTTCACCGGCTAGAATCGCTGCCTGCCCTGCCTGCGAGAAATCAGCCCTTGCGCTGCAGCCGCGGGGAGATGCGGAAGGTTTCCGTCCCGGCGAGCAGTCCGTGCAGCGGCTTGGCCGGCAGGGCCATCACGCGCCCGCTGGCGAAGTAGTCGAAGGCGAACTCGGCCGGATCGCCGGCGGCTTTGCCCGGGATGGGCATCAGCCGGGCGGTGAGGGGCTTGTTCAGGCGTACCGCCAGCGCGGCCACGTCCAGCAGCAGTGCGGAAAGCTGCTCCGGGCTGGAGCTGCCGGGCAGGGGCACAGTGTCCAATCCGGTGCCGCACACCGCCGAATACAGCAGCAGGTCCTTAATCGTCAGCGACCCTTCCGCCGCGCGGGCCGCCAGCGTGCTGTCCTCCAGCACCGGCAGCATCAGCCCGTTAAAGCCCGTCCGCGGCCAGTCTCCCCGGTCCAGCGTATCGGCTAGGAAGGCCGCGGCGGCCACCGACCCGGGCATGCCCAGGGAAGGCAGCCCCAGCGCTTCGATGCCCGCGCCCAGCGAGCGGCCGGCGGAGGGATGCGGGGCGGGGGAGAAGTCCAGCCCGTTGAAAACCACAGAGAAGTCCGCGGCGAGCTGCTCCGCGATGCGGCTGATTGCGCGGCCGTGAGCCTGCATCTCTTCCAGCAGCCGGCTGCGGGCTTCCGCCAGCGTCTCCGCCTGGCCGAACGCCGCTTCAACCAGATCGGCGGCTTCCAGCGCCAGGGCAAAGGCCGCCGGCTGCCCGGGATCGTGATAGGCGGCCGGGAAGAAGGGCGCACCGGCGGGCACGTTGGCCAGTGCGCAGAAGCGCAGGTTGGTGAAGCCGTCCGGGGTAATCTGCGCTGCCCGGGCGATGATCTCCCCGCAGGCGGCTACCGCGGGCAGGGAGATGCCTTCTTCCGCGCTGGACATCACGGCGGAGAAGAAGGCGTTGGGCGCCGCCGCCAGCATATCCGGGATCAGGCGGTAGGAGTCCGGGTAGGCCGGCAGCGCCGGGCCGAAGGAGATGTATTCAAAACCCCGGGACGCGCTTTCCCCGGCCAGTGTGGTCACCAGATGCACTGCGCTGTCATCGCAGCAGGAGGGCACCAGGTGGGGGAAGGGAACTGTGGCCAGCCGGGAGGTCTCGACGGTGTAGCCTTCATCCTCGAAACGGTTTTTCGCGGCCTCGGTCAGGCGGACCAGGGCATCCAGCTGAGAACCGGCACGGGGAGCGCCGGGGTCGTACAGGCAGGTAATGGAGCGAATTTTCATGAGTTCCTCTGACGCACTACTTCGAACATCAGGATGGCGGCGGCGACGGCGGCGTTGAGCGATTCCGCCTGGCCGGGCATGGGAATGTAGATGTTGTCATCCGCGGCCTGGCGCATCTCAGGGCTGGCGCCGTCGGCCTCACCGCCGATCACCAGGGCCACCGGTTGGCGCAGGTCATGCCGCCACAGCGGGGTGCCGCCCTCCACCTCAGAGACCAGCAGGCGCGCCTGCCCGCGGCACAGGGCGGCGATACCGGCCGCGCCTGCGCTGCGCAGCGGCAGGCGAAAATGCGCCCCCATCCCGGCCCGGACCACCTTGGGGGAGAAAGGGTCGACGGTTCCCGGGGTCAGCAGAACGCCTTCCACACCGGCCGAGAGCGCCGTGCGCAGGATGGTGCCCAGGTTGCCGGGATCGCGCAGCCGGTCGACCACCAGCAGGAAGGTAGGGTCGGCGGGCAGGGGAAGCTCGCGCCGGCGAATCACCGCCAGGATGCCCTGGGGGGTGTCGGTGTCCGCCAGGGAGTGCATCAGCTCAGGCGGCACCTCTTCCACTTCCACGCCGCTCTCGCGGAATCCGGCGGCAACCTGCCGGCCGCGCTCCGAGAGATTTTCGGTCACCAGCACCAGCTCGGCTTCCCAGCCAGCCTGCAGGGCCTCTTCCAGCAGGCGCACGCCCTCAACCACGAATGTGCCGCTGCGCTCGCGTTCCTGGCGGCGGCTGATCAGGGCGCGGATGTGCTGGATTTTCGGGTTACGGGCGGAAGTGATCATCGTAAGCGGCCAGGAAAGCGTCCAGGGTGGGCTGGTCGTACAGGATCAGGCGGATCTGGCGCAGCGTTTGCGCCGGCTGGCGGCGCTGCGCATAGTCATCAATGGTGGAGAGGAAGACCCCGGCAGCCAGGTGAACCGGGTACCCGAAGATGCCGGTGGAGATGGCCGGCAGGGCGATGGAGCGCAGCTCCAGCCGGTCAGCCAGGTTCAGGCTGCCGCGGATGGCGGCGGCCAGCTTCTTATCCTCATCGCCGCTGCCCCAGACCGGTCCGACCGCATGGATCACATAACGGGCGGGCAGGCTGCCGGCAGTGGTGTAGGCCGGCTCCGCGTGGCTGACCGGGCCGTGCTCCCGGACCCAGCGCCGGGATTCTTCCTGGATCACCGCGCCGCCCCGGCGGACGATGGCGGCGGCGATCCCGCCGCCGTGGGCCAGCATCTCGTTGGCGGCGTTGACGATGGCGTCCACCTGCTCCTGTGTCAGGTCGCCGTGGACGATTTCAAGCTGCAGTCCATCAGGATAGGAATGAGTGCGCACAACCTTGTTCATGGCTCGTCCCTCCAGTGGATTGTACCCCATGGAGACGGCCCCGGGTAAAGAAAAACGGGATGGCATCGCCATCCCGTCCAATTCGCGCGTATTTGGGCCTGGGCCGCTTTAGGCCGCTTTTGCTTTCTCGACCACAGCGCTGAACGCTTTCGGGTCACGTACAGCCAGGTCAGCCAGAACCTTGCGGTTCAGGTTGATGTTGGCCTGGCGCATGGCATACACCAGACGGCTGTAGCTAATGCCGTTCAGGCGGGCAGCCGCGTTGATGCGGGCGATCCACAGCTTGCGCAGATCGCGCTTGCGGACCCGGCGGTCGCGGTAGGAATACCACAGGCTCTTTAACATGGCCTCATTGGCGCGGCGGAACAGCTTGCTCCGCGTGCCGTACTGACCTTTGGTCAGCTTCAATACTTTCTTGTGGCGGCGGTACCCGTAAGGGCCACCCTTTACACGTGCCATACTTCACTCCTTTGCGAACCCCTGGGCGCCGGTACTAGCGTACCCGTTGCGAACACCCAGCAGCCGCACTACTTCGATGAATGCGAACGAGCCTCGCTTAGTGCTTGCCCATGTAGGGAGCGAGACGTTTGATCCGGCGAATGAGTCCCTCACCCTGGACGGGGATCATTTCCGTGAACAGCGCCTTGGTGCGGGGGGAGGTGCGGCGGCGCAGATGGCTCTTACCGCCCTTGGTGCGCACCAGGATGCCGGACCCGGTCAGGCGGAAGCGCTTGGACGTCGCCTTGTGGGTCTTCAACTTATATTTGCCAGGTTTGCTTTTCCGAGGCACAGCGATACTCCTCTCAACAAAAATTTGCGGCCCGCTTACGCAGCAACCGCAAATTATACCAGAATTACTGATTTTTACCAGCGATCAAACTGAGCGTCAGGACTGCTGTGTGGCTTCTGCTTTCTTCTTCGAACTGACCTTCGTCGGGCTCAGCAGCATGGTCATCACCCGGCCTTCCATGGACGGGAACTGCTCCACGGTCGAAATATCAGATAATTCCTCTGCGATCTCTTTGAGGTCTTCCAGGGCCAGTTCGGGGTAAGTGATCTCACGCCCGCGGAAGCGGATGGTCACCTTGACCTTCATGCCGTCTTCCAGCCAGCGGCGCGCATCGCGAGTCTTGAAGCCGCGGTGATGCTCGTTTGTCTTGGGGCGCAGGCGGATTTCCTTGACTTCGACCTTCGTCTGTGCCTTGCGGGCTTCGCGCTCCTTCTTGGTGCGCTCATAGAGGAACTTGCCGTAATCCATCACCCGGCAAACGGGCGGGGCAGCGCCGGGCGCTACTTCAACCAAATCCAACTCAGCATCCTGGGCGATACGAAGCGCTTTGTCTGTCGGTACAACCCCCAGGTTTTCGCCATCCGGGCCGATCAGGCGGACTTCAGCGACCCGAATCTGCTCATTGATCCGAAAATTTGAAGTACTAATGGGCTTTCTCCTTCTTCTAAACCTAGAATCAAATCACGGTGTTGTCCAGATGGACTGCACCTTCGTCCTGATATTACCACATTCGGACTGGCAGCGTCAACACGGCGGACCGGGAAATTCGTCCAGCAGGGTCAGTTTTCCAGCCAGATGGTCACCGGTCCATCGTTCTCGATCTCGACCAGCATGTGCGCGCCGAACTGTCCGGTCTGGGTGGGCACGCCCTGCTCGGCCAGCAGCTCGCAGAAGCGGTCGACCAGCGGGCTGGCGATGTCCGGCGGCGCGGCGTTGACGAAAGACGGGCGGTTGCCCTTGCGGGTGTCCGCGTACAGGGTGAACTGCGAGACCACGATAGCTTCGCCCTTCACGTCGAGCACCGAGAGGTTCATCTTGTCCTGCTCGTCCTGGAAGATGCGCATCAGGGCGATCTTGCGGGCCAGGGCGCGGGCCTTCTCCTCGTTATCCTCCGGCCCGATGCCCAGCAGGATCACCAGACCCTGGCCGATCTCAGAGATGGCCTGGCCGTCGACACTGACTTTGCCGCGCCGGACGCGCTGAACGACGGCTCTCATCAGGCTAACCCTATGGCCTGGCGGACTTCCGCCATGGTCTGCCTGGCGATGCGGCTGGCGCGCTCAGCGCCGCCGGCCAGAATGTCCCAGACCTGCTGCGGGTTCCGGTCGATTTCGTTTCGGCGCTGGCGGAACGGATCCAGGTGAGCGTTGATGTTGCGGGCCAGCATTTTCTTGCAGTCCACGCAGCCGATGCCGGCTACCTGGCATTCGCGGTGCACCATCTCGACCTCTTCCTGGCTGGAGAAGGTCTTGTGCATGGTGAAAACATTGCAGATGTCCGGCCGGCCCGGGTCGGTGCGGCGCATGCGCTGCGGGTCGGTGACCATCTGCATTACGCGCTTCTGCGTCTCCTCCGGGGTGGCGGCCAGCTCGATTTCGTTGTTGAGGCTCTTGCTCATCTTCTGCACGCCGTCGATGCCGATCACCTTGGGAACCGGGGTGACCTTCATCTGCGGTTCGACCAGCACGTCGGTGTTGTAGCGGTAATTGAACGAGCGCACCGCCTCGCGGGCGAACTCGATGTGAGGGGCCTGGTCGATGCCCACCGGCACGAAGTTGGCTTTGTACAGCAGGATATCCGCCGCCATCAGGATGGGATAGCCGAGCAGCCCGTAGTTGACGTTATCCGGGTGCATGCGGACCTTTTCCTTGAAGGTGGGCAGGTCGGTCAGCTTGCCCAGCGGGGTGACCATGGACAGGTAGGTGTGCAGCTCCATCACTTCCGGCACGTGGGACTGCACGAAGATGATGGATTCCTCGGGGCGCAGGCCGGCTGCCAGCCAGTCCAGGGCCATTTCATAGGTGTTTTGCTTCAGGTTCCTTGTGGTTTCTACCGTGGTCAGGGCGTGCACATCCACAACGCAGTACAGGCACTCGTACTCGTCCTGCAGGGCGACATAATTGCGGATGGCGCCCAGGTAGTTCCCAAGATGCTGCCGGCCGGTCGGCCGGGCGCCTGAAAAAACACGTCCTTTTTTCTCAGCCATACCAATCCTTTCAGCGGGGTGGTTCTCTTCGCAGAGATTATAATGCAATCCAGGTGCTTTTTGGTACAATGCCCTCATGAGCGCGCGCCTGTTTCCTCCCGGCGTTCCGGTTAGCAAACGAGTGTTCGACCTGCTGGTGGTCATCCCCGGGTTGGTCCTGATTTCGCCGCTGCTGCTGGTTATCTCGCTGTGGCTGCTGATCACGCAGGGCTGGCCGGTGTTCTTCACCCAGCCGCGCGGGGGACTGGGCGGCAGCGTCTTCCACATCTACAAGTTCCGCACCATGCGGGAACCGCCGCCCGGCGCGGACCCGCTGAAAAGCGATGCGCAGCGGCTGACCCCGGCCGGGCGCTTCCTGCGGGCCACCAGCCTTGACGAGCTGCCCGAGCTGTGGAATGTGCTGCGCGGCGAGATGAGCCTGGTCGGTCCGAGGCCGCTGATGGCGCGCTACCTGACGCGCTACACGCCTGAGCAGGCCCGCCGCCACGAGGTGCTGCCGGGTATCACCGGCTGGGCGCAGATCAACGGCCGCAACGCGCTCACCTGGGAGGACAAGTTCGCGCTGGACGTCTGGTACGTGGACCACTGGTCCTTCTGGCTGGACCTGCAGATCCTGGCCCGCACGCTGGTCAAGGTGGTGCAGCGTGAAGGGATCAGCCAGCCGGGTCAGGCGACGGCGGAAGAGTTTATGGGCACAGCCGGGAGGGATTAGCCTTCCGGCGTCTCGACCGGCTCGCCGGGCACGCTGAGCGGTTCGAGCCAGCCGGCGGCCAGATCGTCGATGATCTTCTGCAGCATGCGCTGTTTGCCGGGCGTGACGCGGTCTTCGTCGACATCGGACAGCGTGACCGGGGCGGTAAAGGCCTGCCCGCCGCGGCCGGCCAGCAGCTCAGGGAAAGCGGATTTCAGCGCGCCAGCCCGGTCGAAGCCGATGGTGGCGGCCCAGGCGGGCTGGATCTCTTCCGGCGGCGTCTGCCCGCCGACCAGGGTCAGGTTCTGCTGCATGAGAAAGGCCAGCACTTCAGGCTGGCTGGCGGCGGGATCGACGAAGACCGTTTCCAGGCGGTTGGCCTCGATTTCGGCGTACGCAGCCTGCCAGGCGTTCAGGTCAGCGCCTTCGGGCGCGGTCGCCAGAACCGGGAAAAGCACCACCGGGGCGTATACCGGCACGCAGCGGCCGCACAGGTAGCGGCCGCCGTTTTCAAATGCGTCCGCCAGCGCGTCGTTCCCGGCGGGCAGCAGCCCGGCTCCGCGGAAATCGGGAGAAAGCATCTGCGCCAGGTAGCCGCCGACGAAGGCCCGGTGTAAAGAGTCGGCAACGACCACACTCAGGTTCCCGCCCGCCTGACCGGCGTCGCCGTTCAGCAGCAGGAACTGGGCATCCGGCGCGGCGGAGCGCAGCGCGTCAATATTCTCAGGCAGCTGCTCCAGTACCACCAGGCGGGTGGCGGCGGTCAAATCATCCGGAGAAAGGGCAGTGAGGGCGGAGAAGGACAGGTCTTCTGCTTCAGCCAGCGCCCGGGCTTCGGCTGCTTCCGGCCCGCTGCCCAGATAGATGACCTGAGCGCTGTCCGGGGCCGGGGTGGGGGGCTCCGTCGGCTCAAGCGTGGGCGAAACGGACGGGTCCGGGGTGGGGGAGGCGGGCTGCGGCTGAGCGTCGGCGGGCGTGCAGCCAGCCAGAGCGATCAGCAGGAATGCGGCGAGAAGAACGATCAGGGCGTGGTTGCTGGCAGGTTTGACCATGGGACGAATTGTACTATGAATTCACCGCTGGAGATGCTATCATTAACAGCACAGTCCATTCGTCTCAGGCCAATAACAAACCCGGTCCGACTGCTGCGATGGCTTTTCATACCTGCGAACCTCTTTCCCCCGATCCAGACAATTTATATCCATCGCCGTTCCGGCGGCGGAGCCGTTTCTCCAACGGAGAGGAAGGCTCTCCGGACGAGCTGGCGCTGGAACCCCGGCACGGCTACGACTTTGTGCGCGGCACTCTGATCTGCGGGGTGCTGCTGATGGCGGCCATCCTGTTTGATGTTCCCGCCCTAGCGCTACTGGCCGTGCTCGCCGCCCCCTGCATCACCCCTGCCCTGGCGCTGCCTCTGGCCCCGTTCACCGGGGCGACGCGCTGCGTGCTGCGCTCGCTGCTGTGGCTGGCGGCTGTCGGCGCGGTGATGGCGGCCTGCGGCGCGCTGGCTGGATGGCTGGCGCCTCAGCTGCCCGCCTGGCTGCCGGCCGGGAGAGGTCTGGGTGACATACACACCTGGGCCGGGCTGGCGGCGGTCCTGTGGGGCGCGTACTCGCTGACCGAAGCGCTGCTCCGGCGGGAAGGGCCGCACCGCTCGGCCAGCGCCGCGCTCGGCTACGGGCTGTACCTGCCCCTGGCGGCAGCCGGCGCTCACCTGACCTCCGGCAGCGACGGGCTATGGCAGCGGGATCTCCTGTTGTTCGTGGCATATCTGGGCTTTGCCGGGCTGGCCAGCCTGGCGGCCTGCGGGCGCGCCCGGATGCGGCCGCGCAGCCGGCCGGTGACCGCGCTGGCGGCAGTCGTGTGCCTGGCGGCGGCGGTGATGCTCGTGGTCCCCGCCGGCGGGCCGGCGCCAGTGTCCGGATCGTCCGGGTCTCGGCTGGCGGGCGGGGAGGTTGAAACCACAACCGCGCCGGCGGCTCTCCCGGATGAAACCTCGCAGGTTCCGGCCTTTGTGACCGCCACGCCGACCCTGCCGCCAACCGCGACCCTGACCCCGACCCCCACAATCACCGTGACGCCCCAACCCACACCGGTGTGGGCCAGGGTGGACGCGAAAGAAGGCGACGGTGCCTTTGTGCGCCAGAATCCCGGCCGGCAGAACCCGGCCGTGGCCAGCCTGCTGAACGGCAGCCTGGTGGAAATTATCGAGGGGCCGGTCAGCGCCGAGGGCACCGAGTGGTTCCGCGTGCGGACGGAGGCAGGGGTTGAAGGTTGGATCATGGCGTCTTTACTGTCTCGTTAATCCCTGCATCGCTGCGGAAAATTATGATAGAGTCAGAACGCTAACGCGAAGACGCAACCCTTTACTCATTGAGGAGATCCTATGCCAATTCATTTTGGGACGGATGGTTGGAGAGCCGTAATCTCAGACACCTTTACCTTTTCGAACTTACGGCTGGTCACCCAGGCAATCGCCGACGCGATTGCTTCGGGCTCGTGGATGAACGGCGATCATGATCCCAACAATAAGACGGTGGTTGTCGGCTACGACACCCGTTTTTTGTCAGACCGCTACGCTCAGGATGTCGCCCGGGTGATGGCCGCCAACGGGCTTAAAGTCTATCTCAGCCAGAGTGACGCGCCCACTCCGGCGATATCTTACGCCGTGCGTCACCTGAACGCCATCGCGGGTGTGATGATCACCGCCTCGCACAACGCCCCGCGCTACAACGGCGTCAAGCTGAAATCGCCCTACGGTGGGTCGGCTTCGCCGGAGCAGTGCCGCCGGGTGGAGGTGTACCTGAACGACAACGAGGCTCAGGTGCGCGGTCCCAACCTGATGGACTTCGAGCAGGCCCGCAGCATGGGGCTCATCCAGCGCTTCAACCCCATCCCGGATTATCACAATCACCTGCGCAAACTGATTGACTTCGACGCCATCGCGGAAAACCCGCAGCAGATCGTGGTCGATTCGATGTACGGCTCCGGCCGCGGCGTGATCCGCACCCTGCTGCAGGGCACGGGCTGCGAAGTTTACGAGCTGCGCAATGAGATGAACCCTGGGTTCGGCGGCGTCCACCCCGAGCCGATCGCGAAGCACCTCGGACCGCTGAGCGGTGCGATTTCCATCGGCAAGGGAAGCATCGGCCTGGCCACCGACGGTGATGCGGACCGCATCGGAGCCATGGACGAGCGCTGCAACTTTGTTGACCCGCACAAGGTCATGGCGCTGGCGCTCAAGTACCTGGTCGAGCACCGCGGCTATACCGGTTCGGTGGTGCGGACCGTGTCGACCACGCGCATGATCGACCGGCTGGCAAAGAAGTACGGGCTGGTGCTGCATGAAACGCCGGTGGGCTTCAACCACATCGCCGACTGGATGATGGCCGAGGATGTGCTCATCGGCGGCGAGGAATCGGGCGGGATCTCCTTCAAGGGTCACATTCCGGAAGGCGACGGCATTCTGATGGGCCTGCTGCTGGTCGAAATGGTGGCCGTGACCGGGAAGACCCTGGGCGAGCTGGTGCAGGAGCTGCTGGACGAGGTCGGTCCGGCGCACTACGAGCGGGTGGACCTGCGCCTGAAGCACCCCGTGGCCAAGGATAAAATGACCGAGTACCTGCTCAACAACCGGCCGGAGGCCATCGGCGGGGAGCCCATTGTGGACATCACCTCGACGGACGGGGTGAAGTACATCCTGGGCGACGACTCCTGGCTGCTGGTGCGCCCCTCCGGGACGGAGCCCGTGCTGCGCGTATACGCCGAAGGCCGCAGCCCGCAGATGGTCAGGGAAATGATGACCTACGGCCAGCAAATCGCTGCCAGCATTGTGTAATCCTGCCGGGTAAACACAAAACAGCCGCCTGTTAACCGGGCGGCTGTTTTTATTACCAGATATTACACTCTAGGAAGCCAGCCGAGTCCGGCGGGCGAAGACAATCACCCCCAGCAGGCCCAGCGCGATAACCACCATTCCGGGCAGGCCGCCTTCGTCAAAGAAGCCGGTCTGGGGCAGCGCGGTGGAGGTGGGCCGGGCGCTCTGGGTCAGGAAGGCCGAGACGGTGGCCGTGCGAGCGACCGAACCGACCGATGTGGCGCCGGTGACCGGGGTTGTGGTGGCCACCGCGACAACCGGTGTGATAGTCGGAGGATTGGTCGGCTGAGTGGTCGGCTGGTTGGTCGGCGTGGCCGTGGAGGCCTGGGCCACTGCCACCGGGGTTTTCGTCGGCGCGGGCTGTGTGTAGGTGGGGAAGATCGATTCCAGCGTCGGCGAAGGCACAAACCCGGTGGGGGTCTTTGTGGGGGCTGCCTTGGCCGGGTCGGCTGCCTGGCTGGCCATTTGAGTCTGCGTGGCGTTCATGGAGACGGAAGCGTTGGTCGCAGCCACAACCGCCGCCCGGGCTGCCTGGGTGGGGCCAAACCCGCCGTTGAAGAGCACAAAGAAGATGGCCAGCAGTCCGAATAGGAAAATAAAGGCGATGATCAGGACTGCGGAGAAGAAGGTGCGGTTGGCCGGCTGCGCCCGCACCGATTCCGAGGTCGATGGAATGGCGGGCAGTGCCTGCTCGGAGTCACCGTCCAGAATGGGGTCAGGTTCGTGGTTGAGTTCTTCGTTGGTCATGTGGTGAATCCTCCAGATCAGTCGAGGATGGTGAGGTTGTTCAATGGCACGGTGACGGTTTCATTTGTTTCCAGGCGCACCTCGCCGGCGGGCACCCGCAGACCTCCGGGGAAGGAGGTCAAGCCGGGCTTGATCGCCACCAGCAGGCCAACCTGGCTGGCGTAGGGCGGGCGGAGCACCTTCACCGTCTGCCCGGGGGCGTACTCAACCCAGTCGGTGGCCAGTTCGGCTTCGACCGGGAAGGGAAGCAAAATGTCAGGCCGCTGGCTCATCAGCGGGTCCCAGGTGGCGTTCAGGACCACGTCATCCTTCTTGCGGTCCGCCAGCAGGCGGTAGGCCACCGTGTTGATGGGCAGTTTACCGAAGCCTTCCAGCAGCGCGATGGGGTAGGGCTGCTTCATGGCAGCCGGGATCAGGTCGGCGGTCATACTGCCCAGGATCATCCCGCGCAGGGGCAGCTCGGCCGCGGCGTCGAAGACCTCGGGGTCAGAGAGATGCCCGGCCAGGATGATTGAGCCGCGCAGGGTAATGTCCAGATCGGCCCGGGTCAGCGGGGCGTCCGGGGAGTGGGCCACCACCTCCAATAGCGAAGTGGCGGTCAGGTTGTTGCCCCACACACCCTGCACCAGGGTGCCGCTGGTTTCGATCACCGCGCCGAACTCGGGGATGATTTCCACCACCCGTCCCGGGAAGGCCGCCTTCAGCTCGACCGGTTCGCCCAACGTGCCCAGCAGCACCTGGCCGTTCTGGATGGAGATGATCTCGCAGGCCTCAGGGGCGCGGATGACCCGGGAGAACATGCCGCCGGTCTGGGCGATCACGTCGCCTTTCTGCAGCTTTTCTCCCGCCTTGCGCTCCAGGGCTTTGTGGGCTGCCGCGGCGTCGCGCAGGCTGAGCACCTTGCGCACGTCGATCAGCAGGTGCCTGCCCGGCAGCACCCCTTCCGCGATGACATCAATGGCCTGCACGGTCTGCCCGGCCCGCACGAGCACGCTGCCGTGGACGGGCAGGGTCCGCGCCCGGCGGAAGGAGGTTTTTGGGAGCATGTGGGTGACTGTGGCAAACATGGTTCACTCGTAATAGATCAGCGCAGTTCGGCGGCCCACTGCTGCAGCAGGGCGGTTCGCTTCTCCGGGTCCGGGGGCATCACCAGCGGGCGCCCGCGGGTGTCGATGATCGCCCCGCATGCCCCGCCCACGATCCGGTAGCTGTGCGACTGGTCGCCCCGCAGCGGATCGATCTGCATCGGGCGGAGGGCCTTCAGGTGCACGTTGGCCGCCTGTTCCGGCCGGATGGGCAGCACGGTCAGCGAACCCTGCTTCACTTCCAGCCGGGCCTCCTCGCCATGCTCGTATTCGACGCGCACTTCCAGGATAGGCGTACCCGGTTTGGCACGACAGATGGGTGCAATAACTGTGCCGAGATTGAGATATGCGCTGCTTTCAATCACCTGAACCGGAAGCAGCGGGTTGATTTCGGCCAGCGAGCCCAGCGCGGGGGTGAGGTCGTAGGCGTCCAGCACCAGGGTGGTGATGCCGATGGGCTGCAGGCCGTCCAGCAGGATCTGCAGGCTCTGCCAGCAGGAGGCCCGTTCGGCGAACACCTGGCCGCTGGCCAGGATGGGCTCGAAGCTCACGGTCAGCTGCGGCCAGTCAGACAGCAGGCGCTGCATGCCCAGGCGCAGCAGCTGGCGGGCCATGGCGTGCTCGATCATCACCGATTCTTCGGTCACCGGCACGCTGTCGGGGAACAGGGTTTTGTTGTACAGGTAGTCGCGCACGTCCCCGGCCGCGTGCTGGCCCGGCAGCCACTGCAGCACCTCGTTGATGTCGGTCAGCTCCAGCGCGCGGGTCAGGCCGATGCCCAGCCCGCAGGGGACCATGCTCAGGCAGAGCTGTCCCTGCCGGCCGGCGGCCATGGTGATGGTCGAAGACCCCAAATCCAGCCCGAAGACGCCCTTGGCCCGGTCATAAATCTGGCTGAGGAAGCGGATGATGCGCCCGAAGCCGTACTGGGTGGGGATGGGGTCTTTGGTGGCCAGTTTCGCCATGTCGGCCAGGCCGCCCAGCTGCCGGGAGCGGATGCGGGTGAGCACCTCGGAGGCTTTTTCATAAGCGGGGCCGAGGTTTTCGATTTCCATGGCCGGGCGGACGTTGGGGGCCGCGCTCACCGGGGCATACGGTGAGAGGGTTTCGCTGATGCGGGCGGCCAGGTCCGGGTTGCCGGCGTAGATGATCTCCGGGCGTTTTTCGGAGGGAAGAATCTGCACTGCGAACTGGATCAGCTCGGCCAGCCGGGCGACGGAGCGGTTGGCGCCGCCGTCGATGCCCCCGGCGATCAGGATCAGGTCGGGTTCAGCCTTGAGCAGGGCGTCGATCTGCTCTTCCGGATGGCGGCGGTCGGTCAGGCCGATGGAATCGAGCACCTGTCCCGGCAGGCTGGCCGCCAGGCGGTTGATGGAGCGCAGCGAAATGTCCTCGAGCAGCCCGGCGGTGACGATGCGCAGCGACGGCCCCAGCGAGTAGGTGATGGCCAGCTGGTCCACTCCGTTGCCGCTCAGGTCAGAGGGCAGGATCAGGCGGCCGGTCCCGTCGTAGAAGTTGCGCGCGGTCAGCTCGGACAGGCGCTGGATGGCCTGTTGGACGCCTTCACCGATGTGGAAGAAGGGCGCCCTGGCTGTGGTGGGGGCTTCCCCGGCGGAGACGAAACGGTACTGGCCGTCGACCACGTCGAACAGCAGCGCCCGCGTCTGCGCGGAACTGATATCGATGGCGAGAACCGACTCTGCTTCAACTACTGGCTGGGTCATAAGCACCTGTCTGCTAGAACTGCGTCAGTGAAGTAACCAGAAAATCCACCCGCTCGATCAGGGCGGTCAGCGAGGCGGCCATGACTCCGGCGAACAGCGCGCCCAGCGTGATGCCAATGAAGACCTTGCCGGCCTGGGAAAGACCCTCGACCAGGATTCCCCGGCCGGGTGGTTCTCCATTTCGGCTGCGGGCGCCGAAGTGGAAATAGGCCAGGGTGGCAATGGTGCCGATCAGCATGAACAGCCCGTCGATCAGCTGGCCGCCCGGGGCAAAGGCGGTGATGCCGTCCAGTGTCTGGGGGATGATGGTGCCCAGAACCGCCCCGCCGATGACGACCGCCGCACCGGCGCCGGTCAGGTAGGCCATGGGCAGGTTGCCCAGCCAGGCCAGCGGGCGGACCAGCTTGGTCAGCAGCAGCAGAGCGAGAACGACGCCCACGGCGGCGATGGCTTTCTCCGTTGGCGTCGAGGTGCGCAGCAGCGGCCAGGCCAGCCGGGGCAGGATCACCTGGGTGATCAGCAGCACAGCGACGTATCCGGCGGTCACCCCGACGAACAGGTAGGAGGCGGTGCGGAAAAACGGGTTATCTCCCCACACGTAGCTGAAGATCATCAGCGTGAGGAGAATACCGAGGATGGTCCAAATCAGGTCTGGAAATTCCATGCAGTTACACCCCTGTACTACGAGTGGACTTGGAGCGGCTGCCGGCCAGCTGCGCCAGGCTGCCCAGCAGGGTGATCCCCAGGATCACGATCAGCCCGGCCTGGTAGCTGCTCAGGCGCTGCAGGGCAGGGCCATCCGGGTTGGCCTGGATGGTGCTGTAATACCCGCCTCCGACCAGGCCGGAAACCAGGCCGTCGATCTGGCCGGACTGCTGGTAAGGCAGCAGCAGCGGCCCGGCCTGGGCGCTGGCGACCATCAGCAGCGGGGTTCCGTCCAGCAGCGGGCCGGCCTGTTCGATCCAGGCCTGGCCGCCTTCCAGCGAATCGGTCAGCACCAGCACGGCGTTGAAGTCGGCAATGGTTTCAATCCCGCTGACGGCGGGCAGCTGCCAGGGGAAGCGGTGCGTGTCAAAGGTGGACTGGATCACCCGCTGCGGGGCCAGGGCGAAGGCCTGCAGGCCCGAAGCGCCGCCCGGCAGGTAACCAAGGTTGACCAGCTCTTCTTCCGGCTGGAAGGCATCGGCCCCGTTCTCGACCGCGTCCAGCAGGCGGTCGGCCAGCACCGGGCCGGCCGGGTGGGTGGACAGGATGGCGATGCGGGCGTTCATGCGCAGCAGGTCCAGCAGCGGGCCCTGGGCGGCGGTTTCAAGCTCGGGGGCGTAGGCAGGCTGGTAATCGATCACCACCAGCACCCGGGGCGGAATGCTGCCCGACAGCCCGGCGATGGCCTCGCGCATGTGGATGGTCTCCGGAGGGAACAGGGCCAGCTGGCTGGCGAAAGGCCCGACCAGGCGCGGCAGCAGCACGGCTGCGATCAGGATCAGCCCGACGATCAGCCGGCCCAGGCCGGCCGGCCGGGAGCGGCGGCGCTCGCGCGCTGCGGGCGCGGGGGCCACCTTTTCATGCACCAGGCTTTCCAGCAGCGCGGCGTGCAGGCGCTGCTTGTCGTTCACCACCACACGCGAGGAATAGGCCGGCGGCGGGGTGAAGCGGGTGGCCGCTGACGAGCCGGGAATCACTCCGGCGATCCCGGCCAGGGGACCGGTGTCCTCCAGGGCGGGCGGCTCTTCCTCAACGGCCGGGGGGAGGGCGGCCTCCAGTTCACCGGCCAGGTCGGGTTCTTCCGGCTGCTCTTCGTATTCCGGCTGGCTTTCCGGGAGCGGTTCGCCGCTTTCCTCCACCGGCCAGTCAGGGATGTCGGCGCCGTTTTTCTGGGCTTCCTCCTCCGGGCTTTCACCGGCGGAAGCGCTCCAGGCGGAGTCTGGGTCAGGTTCCATCTGGAAGACGCGGGCGCCGGCGAAGTCAGCTTCCTCCGAACCCTCGCGTTCTTCGGGTTCAGGGGCCTTTTCTTCCGCCGGAGAGGCTTCCTCGTCGGAGGGCCCGCCGCGCAGGGCGTCCAGCCAGGTGGAGTCTTCTTCGGTCTCTTCCGCTGAGCTTTGCTCAGCCAGACCTTCGGGTTCCGGGAATGCGCGGGCAAAGCCGGCTTCCCCGGGCTGTTCCTTGCCTTCACCGGCTTCCGGCTGGCTGGCTTCGGGTTCCTCCGGTGTGCTCGGCGCTTTGCCGGAAGGCTCGCCCGGGGTGAAGCTGCGGGCCGCAAGCGGTTCGTTGGCCAGGCGGGCCATCCAGTCGACTGGCTTGCCCGGCTCGAAACCGGCTGGCTCTTCCTCCTCCGGCTCCATCCCTTCGCTGGGGACGGCGCCGCGCAGGCTCTCCAGCCAGTCGTCGCTCTCGGACGGTTCCTCCGGCTCGGGTTCGTCCCCCTCGCGGTAGGACTTCAGCCAGTCGGGCAGCTCCGGCGCTTCCGCGGGGTCGATGAAATCAGAATCGCCCTCCAGATAGGTCAGCCGGGTGCCGCAGTTGGAGCAAACCTCCGCATCGGGCGGGTTCAGAGTATCACAGATGGGGCATCGGATATCGGTCATGGTTTATCCACTGTAGGGGCGGTGAGCGCCGATGGCAATCCTCAGACCGGCGATCAGGCTGCCGATCGCCACGCCCAGCAGAATGCCCCGAGCGCCGGCCATGGGCAGGCGGTTGAGGACGGCCAGCAGAGTTCCCAGAACCGGCACCTGGGCCAGGCCGGCCAGAATACCGCTGGCCAGCAGCAGGAACACCACCGCGCTGATGGCGAAGGTGACCGCCATCAGCCCTTTCCGGTTCTGGAAGAAGCGCAGCGCTGCGTAGGCCAGACTGATGCTGACCACGGCCAGCAGGCTGGCTTCCACCGGCACCTGGATGGCGGTGACCACCTGGCGGAACTGCGGGTCAGAGGGGCTGAAGAACAGCCCGGCCAGCAGCGTGATCACGAACGTGACCACCACGATCAGGCTGTAGGGCGCCAGGGGCTGATTATCGCGCACCCGGCGGAAGTGCACCCCGACCATGTTGAGAATGGCGATGACCCCCGCGACAGCGGCCAGGATCACCGCCCAGTCGAGGAGCAGTGAGCGCATGGCGAGCACCGGCCCGGCGGGAACGAAGTAACTGATGAGTACGAGCAGGCTCGTGGCGATGGCGATGACCGCAGCGGTGGGAGATCTCATAGTACCCCTGTAAACACGAGGACGGAACCGGCCAGCAGCGCCAGGATGAGGATCCAGCGAAGCATATCCTGGGCCAGCAGGCTGCTTTCGTAGATGCGTCCGGCTTCAAGATAGGTCGGCAGGGCGAACAATTCTTCGCCGATCAGCGGCTCCTGCGCGGAAGCGTACATCACCGCCTGCGCGGGAAGGGAGTTGGATCCGGCCAGCAGGAACTGATTTTCCCGCCCGGCCGCCTGTGCCAGCAGTGCCACCTCCGGCCCGAAATCGCCGACCAGAATGTTGGCGGATATGTTCTCCGTATGCACCAGCGGGATGGTCCCGGCGATGTAGGAGAGTGGTGTGGGACCGGCGAGGATGGCCGAGTCCGGGTCGATCAGCTCGGGGACGTTGGTCTTCTGGTAGGCGGCCTTCATGCTGTCCTTGCTGAGCAGGGCCAGGGTGCCGTGACCGGAAGTGGCCAGCGGGGGCCGGTCGCTGACCGAGCTGATCTCGCTGATGCGTTCGAGCGAAGCCAGGCCCACCAGAGCCGAAGCGCTGTCCGGCTCCGTGATGCTGGCACTGCCCAGCGAGATGTGCGCCCGGGTGCCCTGCTCGACTGCCAGGCCGATCGAGCGCCGCAGGCGGCGGAAGGGCGTGATCACCCGCCAGGTGCGCCGGCGCGCCGGGGAGGTGAACACGTAGAGCAGCACCAGCAGCGAAAAGGCGATGACTAACAGGATGAGTCCGGCAGTGGTCTGTAAATCCATCAGTGATCTTTCTCCTGGCGAAGGAAGGCGGCGAAAGCGCGGGTCTCCTCGGGGTCTTCCAGCAGGTCGGCCAGCGCCTGCCAGCTGCTGTTCGGGTTTCCGGGTGTGCGCCCGGCGTGGAGGAGCTGGGCGATCAGCGGGTTGACCGGTCCCAGACCGGTGAGCAGGAAGGCCGCGACTTCGTCGAACCCCCATCGATGCAAGAATCGTGCCCAATCGGTCCAGTGGGCACGGCGCCCATTCTCCGAGGGGCCGGTTGGTGATGGTGTCATGCTTCCTCTCCGTGCCTTGCCGGTGATTCCGGGCTGGCGGACCAGAGCTGCTGGCCTCCGCCGGACTGCCAGTAGGCGCGGATGGCTTCGTCCGCTTCCTGATCGCTGCTCCACCAGGTGCTGATCTGCGAGCGGTACGCCTTGACAGCGTGCTGCCAGGCTCGCAGGCCCTTCGCGGAGACCGGCGTGGCCTGCGGAATGCCGTGCAAGAGTTGGTCCGGGTTGGATCCCGGCTCCACCGCATAGGGATAATCTGCATAATACAGCAGCGGCAGGCCCAGGGATTCCGCAGCGGCGCGCACGATGCGGTGGTCCATGTGGCCGCCAAGGGTCAGCGGGACGGCAATGCGGTCGAAGGCCGGCAGGTCACGGGCGAGCACGGCCTGAATCTCCGCCACCAGCCCGCTTTCGTCGGGGTGGACCGGCTGGAACAGGTCATCGTTTTCGGTGATGACCGGCTGGCCGGTGACCGGCGAACGCCGGTAGACGCAGTCCGGGAAGTGTGAATGGACCGCCACTGCCCCGGCTCGCCGGCAGGCCTCCAGGTCTTCTTCCCGCCGCGCACGGGGGGCGTCATGGCCCAGTCCCCAGCGCCTGTGGAGGTCCCGGGCGAAGGGAGGCAGGGACGTGGGCGGGTCACCGGCGAACAGCGTCCAGATGGTGACCCGGTGACCTGCCCGGACCTGGTCGGCGATCAGCCCGCCGCAGGAGAGAATGGCGTCGTCGAGATGGGGGGAGAGATACACCCATAATTCCGGCATTGCTGCTAGCTCCTCCAGTCCCCATTGTATCACCCGGCACAGCCTTAACCGGCCGGAGAAGGCCGGGTTCTGCCTGGACGGGTATGCTACAATGAGCACAGACCGGCTGGTTTTTTTATGTTTCCCTGAGGTGCAGCATGTCCCTGTTTGGTTCCCTGTTCAGGCGTCCGCCTTACCCGGCAGAACGCCGGGCTGAGGTGGAAAAGATGATCGCCGATCTGATCCGCATCGGCAAGACGGATGATTTCCTCTCCGAGCGGCCGGGCGGGCCGTTCAACGTCCAGAACCGCCACATCCAGGCCAGAGAGATCGGCGCGCGGCTGCACCAGATCGGCGGGGAGGAGCTGATGGAGTTCGCCCTGAACAGGGTTCGCAAGGCACTGGGGCAGAATCTGGCCGATCACCTCTCGTACGCCTGGGCGGAAATCGGCCGCTGGGTGCCCTGACCTCTCTCCGCCGCTGCCGTTAGGGAAAATCCCCACAAAATTCAAGGCAATTCCCCATTGTTCCCCTCGAGGGTCTGCTTTAAGGTTATTGCAGGCCATATCGAGGGGAATTTTGATTAATGGTGCAGTGAACAGGAACGGGAAATGACAGAACAGAGTGTAAGTGTTGAAGCGGCGGGCAGCGTAAAAGAGTTTGACGCCACCCGGGAAGCTGTGGTGCAGGCCCACAACCTGACCAAGCGGTTTGACGACCTGGTGGCGGTGCAGGATTTGAGTTTTGAAATCGAGCCGGGGGTGATTTTCGGGCTGATCGGCCCGAGCGGCTCCGGGAAAACGACCACGGTGCGCATGCTGACCGGCATCTTCCCGCCCACGGAGGGGGATGTGACCGTGCTGGGGTATCACCCGCGGGACTTCCCGCGCAGCATCCGGGAGAAGATCGGGTACATGCCCCAGCATTTCTTTCTCTACCCGCAGCTGACCGTGTGGGAGAACATGAACTTCATGGCCTCGCTGTACGGGATGAACCTGTTCCGGCGCAAGATACTGGGCGAGCTGCTGGAGTTTGTAGAGCTCAACGGGCATGAAAGGAAGAAGGTGGGTGATCTTTCGGGGGGCATGAAGCGCCGCCTGAGCCTGGCGGCCACGCTTGTCCAGAACCCGACGCTGATCTTTCTGGACGAGCCGACCGCCGGGATCGACCCGGTGCTGCGGCGCAAGTTCTGGTCTCACTTTCAGGGGCTGAAAGAGCAGGGCAAGACCATGGTGGTGACCACCCAGTACGTGGGCGAGGTGGCCTACTGCGACCTGGTCGGGGTCATGGACCAGGGCCGCATGATCATGCTGGATACGCCCGCCGGCATCCGCCACCGGACCTACGGGGGAGAGATGATTGACATCGTGACCGTTGATCCGCTCGATTACAGCCAGGTGGCGGAGCTGGAGCGGCAGGCGGATGTTAAACAGCGCCTGCTGCTTGAAGGGAACCATGTGCGGGTGCTGGTGGAAGAAGCCAGCGAGTCCATGCCCGAACTGCTGCGCTGGCTGCAGGACCGCGGCATCGAGGTCCAGACCATGGAAGAGTACCTGCCGCCGTTTGACGATGTCTTCGTCGATCTGATTCAGAACGTTGACGTGATCCACCAGAAGGAAAACAATGTCTAGCATTTTCCGCTCATTGATCCGCATCTCCTCCTTTTTCCGGAAAGAGGTCGTCGAAGTCATTCGCCAGCCCCGGCTGGTGCTGACCCTGATCCTGGGGCCGTTCCTGATCCTGCTGCTGTTTGGGGTCGGCTACCGCAACGAGCCGAGGGTGGTGGAGGCCGTCTTTGTCGTCGAGCCGAACAGCAACCTGATCGACTCAATCGAAGAATACGCTTCATCCCTGGGCGAGCAGCTGGTATATTCCGGCACGCTGCCCGATGCGCAGACGGCCATCGACCGGCTGTGGCGCGGTGAGGTCGATCTGGTGGTCATCGCCCCGACGCGGCCCGAGGACTCCATCCGCAATGACCAGCCGGCCATTTTCCAGCTCTATCACAACGAAATTGACCCTGCCCAGGAGGCTTACCTGCGGTCTCTCGGCCAGATTTACATCGACGAGGTCAACCGCAGGGTGATCAGCCAGCTGGCGCTCCAGGCGCAGACGGACTCCGCCACCGTGCGGGAAGACATCGCTTCCGCTCGGGAGAACGCCGCCCAGATGCGCCAGGCGCTGGAAGTGGGCAACGTGGCCCTCGCCCGCGAGCGGCAGCGCGATCTGGCGCAGAACCTGTCGAGCGCCAACGACAACGTCGGGCCGAAGGCGATTTTGCTGGATGCGATCGAGCGCGAGACGGGGACGAACAACCCGGCCGAGTCGGTGGCCGGGCTGCTGGGGGCGCTGATTGCGCTGCAGGAAAGCCCCGCGGTCATTGACAACCCGGTCGAGAACCAGCCCTCGTACGATGCGGAAATTGCCGAGCTGCGCGAAACCGAAGAGGAGCTGGCGGATATCGAGGAAATGCTGGCCCAGTTCGACGCCATTTCGCCGGACACCATGGTGCGGCCCTTCCGCAGCGAGCTGACCTCCATCGCGCCCACCTCCACCGCCGACCCGATGAACTTCTACGCCCCGGCGGTGATCGCGCTGCTGCTGCAGCACATGGCAGTGACCTTCGGAGCCCTGTCGCTGGTCCGCGAGCGGCTCTCAGGAACGATGGAGCTGTTTCGCGTCTCGCCGATCGCCAGCGGTGAGGCGCTGATCGGCAAATACCTGAGCTACCTGCTCTTCGGGCTGGTCATGGGGGCAGTGCTCTTCCTGCTGATGTATTACCTGCTGCGGGTTCCGCTGCTGGGCACCTGGTGGAGTTTCGGCCTGGTGGTGCTGGCCCTGCTGTTCACCTCGCTGGGGCTGGGGTTCATCATTTCCCTCCTGGCAGAGACCGAAAGCCAGGCGGTGCAGCTTTCGATGATCAGCCTGCTGGTGGCGGTGTTCTTCAGCGGCCTGTTCCTGGACCTGCGCTACCTGATCCAGCCTGTTCAGGTGGTCTCCTGGCTGACCCCGGCCACCTACGGCACGCACATGCTGCAGAATGTGATGCTGCGCGGGTACGGGGTCGAGGTTCTGTACATGACCGGACTGCTCATCCTGGGAGGTGCCTTCTTTATGGTTGGATGGATCCTGCTGCAGCGCCAGATGCGCCTGGGTTAATCCCCGGCGGACTGTCCTGGAGACCCTTCCACAATGGAAAAACCTCTGCCGAATTTCGCCGATTGGACCCCCCGACAGGTGGTGGTCGCCACCCTGGTGGTGGTCGGGATCCTGATCACCTTCTACCTGCTGTTCTACTTCCGGCTGGTGCTGTTTGCGCTGTTCACCGCCATCCTGCTCAGCACGGCGGTCCGGCCGGTGAGTGAGTGGCTTCAGAGCCGGGGGCTGTCGCGCCCGCTGAGCGTTACATTGATTTTCCTGGTGGCGCTGGTCGGGCTGGTGGCCTTCGTGATCGGGCTGGTGCCTATCTTCGGCGAGTCCGGGGTGCGGTTGACGCAGAGCGTGCGCATGTTCTACAGCGACTTCCGCGTGGCCATGATCGAATCGCCAAGCGCGCTGGTGCGCCAGTTTGCCTACACCCTGCCCTGGACGCTGTCAACCCAGATTTCTCCGGCGGCGTCCCAGGCGACCGGGCAGCAGGCCTTCACCCAGACGCTTTCCATCGTCGGCCAGGTGATCCAGACCGTTTTCCTGATCCTGGCCATCCTGCTGCTGACCTTCTTCTGGGCGCTGGAGCGGGAAAAGAACATCCGCACCGTGCTGCTGCTGGTTCCCAGCGGGCGGCGGCAGGCCGTGCAGGATTTCTACATGGAAATTGAGCACGCCACCGGGGCCTACCTGCGGGGAGTCTTCCTGCTGTGTATTGTCATCGGCGTGGTGGCGCTGGTCGCTTACCTGATCATCGGCCTGCCCAACGCATTGTTCCTCGGCCTGACAGCCGGGATTCTGGAAGCCGTGCCCATGATCGGGCCGTTCCTGGGGGCGGTGCCGGCGGTGGTGGTGGCGATTAGCTACGATCCTTCCAAGGTCATCTGGGTGGTGCTTTCAGTGATCATCATCCAGGCGCTGGAGAACTACCTGCTGGTCCCGCGCATCATGAAGCAGGTGACCGGGGTGAACGCCTTTGTTACACTGCTGGCGCTGGCCGCCTTCGGCTCTCTCTTTGGCCTGGCCGGGGCGTTGATGGCCATCCCGGTGGCCGTGGTGGTCCAGATAATCCTGCAGCGCTTCCTGCTGGATCCCAATCAGGCGGCGCGCAACGTACCGGAAGGCCGCGATTACACCAGTAAACTGCGCTACGAGGCCACTGAGCTGATGACCGACATCCGCAAGCAGGTGCGCCACAAGGAGAGCGAGGTGGGCCGCCGCAGCGATGAACTGGAAGAGGCGATCGAGCTGCTCGCCCAGGATCTGGACGCCATCCTGGAGACGCTGCCGCCCATCAGTGAAGAGGAGGTGAACGGATGAGAAAGCTGGCACGTAATGTGGCCATCATCCTGCTGACCCTCTCTGTGCTGTGGCTGCTGTGGGAGTTCCGCGGCGCGCTGGTGCTGTTCCTGCTCTCTCTGTGGTTCACCGCCACCGTCCGGCCGCTGGTGCAGCGCCTGATCAACAACGGCCTGCCGCGGGTGATCGCCATTATGATGATCTATTTTGTAGGCCTGGCGACGGCGGCGGGGCTGTTCATCACTATCAGCCCGTCCTGGCTGAGCGAGCTGGAGACCCTGAGCGACCGCTTTGTCAACCAGTACACCGCCATCTGGCAAAGCTGGCCGGAAGGCAGCCCGCTGGAGAAGGCCATGATCGCCTGGCTGCCCGAGCCGAACGAGCTGTTCAGCGTGGTCTCCTTGGACACCGGTAACCCCATCGCTTCGGGTGTGCTGGGGTTTTTCACCGGGTCCTTCGCGGTCATCGGCCAGCTGTTCATCGCCCTGATCCTGAGCATCTACTGGACGGCCGACCGGGTGCGCTTCGAGCGGCTGTGGCTGTCTCTGCTCCCGGCGGAGGCCCGCGTGCGGGCGCGGACCATCTACAGGGACGTGGAGGACGGCGTGGGAGCTTACACCCGCAGCGAACTGGCGCAGAGCCTGGCGGTCGGTTTTCTGCTCTGGATCGGGTTCTTGCTGATGGGCCTGCCCTACCCCACGCTGCTGGCGATGGTCGGCGCTGTGGCCTGGCTGATCCCCTGGGTGGGGATTGTGGTCACCCTGGCGCTGGCGTTTACTGCCGGTCTGTCGGTGAGCCTGCTGCTGGGGCTGCTGGCGGCGGTTTTTTCGCTGGCGGTAATGGTGGCTACCCGCCTGGTGCTGGAGCCGATGCTGTTCCGCCGCGAATACCGCAGCTCGCTGCTGACCATCCTTCTCATTATCGCCCTGGGAGGGACGCTGGGGCTGATCGGCATCGTGATCGCCCCGCCCCTGGCGGCAGCCATCCAGATGGCCGGCCGGCACATGATGCTGCAGCCGTCTGCGGCGGCGCTGTCGCAGGAGTCGCTGGAGAAGATCCTTCAGCTGGAGCAGCACCAGCAGCGTCTGCGTGAATACCTGGAGGAGATGGAGGAGGGGCCTTCGCCGCAGATTGAGAACATTCTGGAGCGGCTGAACCACCTGGTCGCGCGAGCCAAGGAGGTTCTGGAGGTGCAGCCGGATATGGAGGACGCCGGCAGCCGGGAAGGAACGCCGCCCGCGCCGGGAAGGCTGGGTACTTAGCCCGATGGGCAGGGAGGGAGTATGACCGATCGTCATGCCAGTATTCTGACTGCGAGTGAAATCCGCGAACTGGTTCGCTATGAACATCCGCTCTGCCTGACGATATTTATGCCTACCGAGACGGCTGGCGCGGAGATCCAGCAGAATCCCCTTCGCCTGAAGAATCTGATTGACGAAGCCAGGGAACTGCTGGCGGAGCGCCGCCTGCCGTCCGGTGAAATCCAGGCGATGCTCGCCCCGCTGGAGGATCTGCTGACCGACCTTCTCTTCTGGCAGCACCAGAGTACCTGCTTCGCGGCCTTTCTCAGCCCGGAAGGGGCGCAGACCTTCCGTCTGCCGGTCCAATGCGAAAGCTCGGTCATCCTGGGGCCGCGCTATCACATCCTGCCGCTGTTCTCGCTGCTGCAGGGTGATGGGCTGTTCTACATGCTGGCGCTGGAGCTGAACCAGGTGCGCCTGTTCCAGGCCACCCGGTACTCAGTCACTGAGGTGGACCTGGGGGACACGCCGGCCAGTCTGGAAGACTTTCTAGGGCCGGAGGAGTTCCAGCGGCATGTGCAGTGGCATTCGGGAGCGCCCGGCCGCAGCGGCAGGCGGGATGCGCTGTATCACGGCGTGGGGCCGGGCGATGATATACACGAAAAAAAGGACATCATGCGCTTCTTCCACGCCCTGGACAAAGGCCTGGCCCGCTTTTTTCAGGAAGAGTCTCACCCGCTGGTCCTGATCGGTGTAGAATATCTACATCCCATGTATAAGGAAGCAAACACGTATCCCAATTTACTGGACAGGGGCGTCAGCGGAAGTCCGAAGATGAAAGAGGGTAAAGATTTGTTTGCGGAAGCCTGGGAACTGGTCCGGCCGCAGTTTGACCGGGAGCGCAGAGAAGACCTGGAGTCATATGCGAACCTTTCGGCTACCGACCAGACATCGACCGATTTACACAGGATCCTGGCGGGAGCGCATTACGGCCGGTTGGCGGCCTTGTTCGTGACCCGCGGGACCCGGCAGTGGGGCCGTTACAACCCGGAAACAAACGAGCTCATCCTGCACGAGGAGAGAAAACCGGATTCAGAAGAACTGGTCAACCTGGCGGCGGCGCGGGCCTTCCAAATGGGGGGCCGGGTATATCTGGTGGACACCGGCGAATCTCCCGGGGGAGCGCCGCTGGCAGCCACGTTCCGATACCCGGAGCCTGCATTGTGATCGAGGATGTATGACTTTTTCATGGAAAGAGTTTCGTCAACGAATCCACGCTGAATACACCGAGCCGCAGCCGGAAAATGGAGCTGAAGGAATGGAAGAGCCGGCCCAAAAGAAGAAAGTGTTCCTGGTAGATAATCCGGTCTCCGGCACGACGGACTCCTTTATCCGCCGGGAAGCCTTCCTGCAGCATTTCGAGGAACACCAGTGGGCCTGCGAGGTGTACGAAACCACACCGGATGAAACCGTGTCGGATGCCGTCCGCCGGGCCATTGCCGGCGGTGTGGACCTGGTGGTGGCCTGCGGCGGGGACGGGACCGTGGCGGCCGTGGCCAGCGGGATGATCGACACCGGCGTGCCGCTGGCCATCATCCCTGCGGGAACGGGAAACATCCTGGCCCGCGATCTCGGCATTCCGCTGCGCTTCGAGCGTGCCCTGGAGCTGATCACCGGCGACCATGAGGTGATCAACCTGGACGCCATGCAGGTGAAGGACCAGGTGTACGTACTCAACCTGGGCGTGGGGGTTAGCTCGAACATCATGGCCAAGACGGACCGGGAGCAGAAGCGCCGCTTTGGCATGCTGGCCTACATCTGGAACGGGCTGGGCCAGCTGACCGGGTTCCGCCTGAGCTCCTTTGCTGTGCAGGTGGACGACAAGTTCTTCAACCTGCGCGCCTCGGAAATCATGGTGGTCAACAGCAGCATTGTCGGTATTCAGCATGTGCCCAACACCGTCGACATCGATCCCACCGATGGCTCGCTGGACGTGTGCATCTTCCGGGCGCGGACGCTGTGGGACCTGGTGGTGCTGACCTTCAATGTGCTGCTGGGGCGCAAGGAAAGGAGCGTCGGGCTGCGCTGTGCCAAAGCCACGAAGCGGATCACGATTCGCTCCGCACGCCGGCTGGTGGTTCAGGCGGACGGCGAGATCATCGGGGAGACCCCGGTGGAGATCAAGGTGCTGTCAGGGGCACTGCGGGTGATCGTTCCGCCGCGATCGGCGTGAGACCTTCGTTTGATACGCCCGCTGGAGCCTTTTTGCGACCAATCGATCCATATTGGGATCGATTTTCTCTTGACAGCGCCGGAGAATCCTTATAGACTAAAGTCTGGTCGGGGAGTAGCCGCCCGAAAGGGAAAGAATTGTCGTCAGAACGAAGCATTTGCTTCCGGCATTCTTTACGCTGGCATGCGCGCGCAAGACCGCCACGAAGTCATCCTTCGCTGGCGGTTTTTTGATATCTATAAAATGGAGCACCGGTTAAGAAAGGAATGAACATGGCAGACTGGTACCGGAGGAACTGGCAGGACGTGATCGCTGAACTGAAGACCGATGCTGCCAGCGGCTTGAGCGAAGAGGAGGCCCGGCGCCGTTTGGAGGAGTACGGGCCGAATGAATTGAAAGAAAAAGGCGCCAAGAGCCCCTGGCGTATCCTGTGGGAGCAGTTTACCGGCATCTTGATCATCATTCTGATCATCTCGGCGGTGATATCCATTTTCCTGGGGGAATACACCGACGCGATCGTGATCCTGGTGATCGTGGTTCTTAACGGGATTCTGGGCTTCACACAGGAGTACCGGGCTGAGAAGGCCATGGCGGCGCTGAAGAAGATGGCCGCTCCGCAGGTGAAGGTGCGCCGCGGCGGGCATATTGTGACCATTCCCTCGCAGAACGTGGTCCCCGGAGACATCATCCAGATCGACGCCGGGGATGCCATCCCGGCGGACGCGCGCCTGCTGGAAAGCCCCAACCTGCGCATCCAGGAGGCGGTGCTGACCGGGGAATCGGAGCCGGTGGAGAAATATCCCGAACCCATCGACCGGGAGAACCTGTCCATCGGCGACCGGAAGAACATGGTCTACATGGGCACCGTGGCCACCTACGGGCGCGGTCTGGCCGTGGTGACCGAAACCGGCATGCGCACCGAGCTGGGCCACATCGCCGAAATGCTGCAGTCGGTGGGCCAGGAGCAGACCCCGCTGCAGCGCCGGCTGGAGCAGCTCGGCCGCGGCCTGGCGCTGGCAGCCCTGCTGATTGTGGCGGTGGTGTTTGTCTTCGGCCTGCTGCGCGGTGAGGACTTCCTGCTCATGTTCCGCACGGCCATCAGCATGGCGGTGGCGGCGGTTCCCGAAGGCCTGCCCGCGGTGGTGACCATCGCCCTGGCGCTGGGGGCGCAGCGCATGCTGCAGCGGCAGTCGCTGATCCGCCAGCTGCCGGCGGTGGAAACCCTCGGCTCGGTCACGGTCATCTGCTCGGACAAGACCGGGACGCTGACCCAGAACCAGATGACCGTCACCGTGTTGGATGTGGCCGGCAACACCCTGGACCTCAAGGAAACCATGACCTTTTTCAGCCCGTCGGTCATCAAGCGGGATGACGTCGAGCCGGTTCTGAAGGATCAGGGGGCGGTCGGGCTGCTGCTGATCGGTGGGGCGCTGGCCAACGACGCGGTCATCGAGCCGTCCCGCGACGACCCGTCCAATTACGTGTCGGTCGGCGACCCGACCGAGGGGGCGCTGGTGGTGGCGGCGGCCAACTGGGGCCTGTGGAAGGCGGAACTGGAGCGGGCGCTGCCGCGCGTGGCCGAGCTGCCCTTTGACTCCGACCGCAAGCGCATGACCACGGTACACGAGTTTCACCCGGACCGCCTGTACGAAACACTGCGCTGCTCGCAGTGCGTGCTGACCGAGCACACCGGCGCCCGCTTTGTGGCCTTCACCAAAGGCGCGGTGGACAGCATGCTGGACATATCCACGCACGTGCAGGTGAACGGCGATGTGCAGGCGATAAACGAAGAGTGGCGCAGCCGCATCGCAAAGGCGAACAATGACATGGCCATGAACGGCATGCGCGTGCTCGGGGTGGGGTATCGCTTCGTGGACCAGCCGAACGTCAGCGACCCGGCCAGCCCGGTGGAAAGCGACCTGGTGTTCGTCGGCATGGTGGGCATGATCGATCCGGCCCGGCCCGAGGTGCGCGACGCGGTGAAAACGGCAAAAACGGCCGGCATCCGGCCGGTGATGATCACCGGCGACCACCCGCTCACCGCCGTGTATATCGCCAAAGACCTGGGGATCACGGATAACGATCACGTGGTGACCGGCCAGGAACTGGCGGAGATGTCTGTCGAGGACATCAAGAAGCAGGTATACGACACCTCGGTGTACGCGCGGGTGTCTCCCGAGCACAAGCTGAAGATCGTGCAGGCCTTCCAGGAACTGGGCGAGATCGTAGCCATGACCGGTGACGGGGTTAACGACGCACCCGCGCTCAAACGCTCGGATATCGGCGTGGCCATGGGCATCACCGGCACGGACGTGTCAAAAGAGGCCTCCGACATGGTGCTGCTGGACGACAACTTCGCCACCATCGTCGCGGCGGTGGAAGAAGGCCGGCGAATTTACGACAACATCCGCAAGTTTGTGCGCTACACGCTGACCTCCAACGCCGGCGAGATCTGGGTCATGCTGCTGGGGCCGTTCCTGGGCATGCCTCTCCCGCTGACCCCCATCCAGATCCTGTGGATCAACCTGGTGACGGACGGCGTGCCAGGGCTGGCGCTGACCGTCGAGCCGGCCGAGCCGGACACCATGCGGCGCGAGCCATACCCGCCCAACGAGAGCATCTTTGCCCGCGGCATGGCCCGGGATGTCCTCTGGATCGGGCTGCTGATGGGCCTGGTGTCGCTCGGGGTGGGGCTGTGGGCCTTCCGCGGGACGCAGGTGCTGCACTGGCAGACCATGCTCTTCACCACCCTGACCCTGGCGCAGATGGGCAACGCCCTGGCCATCCGCTCCAACCGCTATTCGCTGTTCCAGATCGGTCTATTGAGCAACAAGCTGATGGTCGGTGCGGTGTTGGTCACCTTCCTTCTGCAGATGGCGGTGGTCTATGTCCCCTTCCTGCAGGAGATCTTCGAGACCGAGGCGATGACCCTGATCGAACTGGTGATCAGTCTGGCGGCCAGTTCGCTGGTCTTTATCGGCGTGGAGCTGTTCAAGTGGTTCCAGCGCCGCCGCGATCGGGCCTAAAGGCCCTGCGCAGGCAATTCTTAAAGGCCCCCTCCAGACTGGAGGGGGCTTTCTGGTCTGTTTTTGGTTGTAATCCGACAGCGCTTCGAGTATGATAGGGAAGGTGTTTGATCCCTCCGGCGAGCGCAAGGTCATTGAAGCCCGATCCATTGATTACCCGCACGAAAATCGTTGTACCGCGCAGGCGCAGCGAGCTTGTTTCACGCCCGCGGCTGCTGGCACTGCTTGATGACCTGCTGGATTACAAGCTGCTGATTGTCGCCGCGCCGGCCGGCTACGGGAAGACCTCGCTGCTCATCGATTACGCCTCGCAGCGGCAGATTCCGGTGTGCTGGTATGCGCTGGACCCGGTGGACCGGGACCCGCTGCGCTTTGTCAGCCACGTCATCGCCTCCATCCAGCTGCGCTTTCCGGAGTTCGGGCGGCTCTCGCTGGCGGCGCTGCAGAACAGCGATGCCGAGCGCCTCAACCTGGATGCGGTTGCGACCGCGCTGGCCAATGACCTGTATGAGAACGTCACCGAGCATTTTGCCCTGGTGGTGGACGACTACCATCTGGTGGCCGACAGCCCGGATGTGGAGCGGTTTATCAACCTGTTCGTGCAGCGGGTGGACGAAAACTGCCATCTGGTGCTGGTTTCGCGCACGCTGCTGACCCTGCCGGACCTGCCGCTGATGGTGGCCCGCTCGCAGGTGGCCGGCCTCAGCTTTGAAGAGCTGGCCTTCCAGCGCGAGGAAATCCGGCAGCTGCTAGAGCAGAACTTCAACCGCGAGATCAGCGACCAGGAAGCCGAGCAGCTGTACCTGCAGTCGGAAGGCTGGATCACCGGGTTGCTGCTCTCCACCCAGCTGTCCACGGAGAACGCCAGCGCACGACTGCGGGTGGCCCGGGTGTCGGGGGTGGGGCTGTACGAATATCTGGCTCAGCAGGTGTTTTCCAGCCAGCCGGCGGATATTCAGGAAGCGCTGCTGCGCACCTCGCTGCTGGAGGAGTTTGACGCCGCGCTGTGCGCCGAGGTCATCAGCCCTGCGCTGAACCTGCCGGATATGGACTGGCCCGGCCTCATCCGTCGCATCCTGCACAGCAACCTGTTTGTGCAGCCAGTGGGGGAGAGCGGCCTGTGGCTGCGCTATCACCATTTGTTCCAGGCCTTCCTGCAGCAGAAGATGCAGGCCGAACGGCCGGAGGAATCCCGGCGCATCCTCACCCGGCTCGCTGAGGTGTACACCGCCCGTGAGGAATGGGAGCGGGCCTTCGACCTGCTGGCCCAGCTGGACCAGGTGGAGCAGGCTGCCGATCTGGTCGAAAAGGCGGGGGCGGCGCTGCTTGGCGCGGGCCGGGTGCGCCTGCTGTCCGGCTGGCTCGAGGACCTGCCGCCCGCGGTGGTGGCAGAACGCCCCGTCCTGCAGTCGCTGCAGGGCTGCGTGGCGGTGGTCCGCGGGGACATGGAGCGCGGGCGCATTCTGCTGGATCAGGCGGCGCTGGGGCTGGAACGGGAGGGCGGCGACCGCTCCGCGCTGGCGCGGACGCTGCTGCGCCGCTCCACGGTGCACCAGCAGCTGGGCCTGTACGCCGAAGCGCTGGTCGACGTGCAGCGGGTGATGGATCTGCTCACGCCGGATTACGCGAAGAGCAGCCTGATGGCCGAAGCGCTGCGCCTGCGGGCGCTGGTCCATTATTACCGCGGCAGCCTGCCCGAGGCCGGAGCGGACCTGCGCGCTTCGCTGGACCTGTACCAGGAGATGGGTGAGATGGAAAACGTAGCCCATATCCTGATGAACCTTGGCATGATTGAGCGCCGCCTGGGCAGCATCCGCGCCGCGGAAGAGGCTTACCGCCAGGCGCTGGACCACTGGCAGAAGACCGGCAACCCCTTCTGGCAGGCCAACCTGTACAACAACCTGGGCGTGATGCAGCACCTGCGCGGCGAATACCTGCAGGCGGCCGCCAGCTACGAAGGCGCGCTCGAGCAGGCCCGGCAGGCGGGCAACACCCGCATTGAGGCCTATGTGCTGGCCGGCCTGGGCGACCTGTACCGGGACCTGGACTCGGCCAGCGCCGCACGGGACGCCTACCAGCGCGCCTTTCAACTCGCCGGGCAGCTGCAGGACCAGTTCCTGATTTTTTACCTGCATCTGGCTCACGGCGTTCTGGCCCGGCAGCAGAAGCGGCTCAAACAGGCCCGCCAGCACTTCAGCGCGGCCGCCGAAGCGGCCGCGGAGAGCGGTTCCCGCTATCAGGAGGCGCTGATCCAGCTGGAGCAGGGCGGCCTGCTGGTGGCGGAGCGCCACATGGAGGCGGCTGTCCAGCAGCTGCAGACGGCGGAGACCTTTTTTACGGAAACGAACCAGCGGCTGGAAAGCGCGCAGGCGCTCTGGCTGCAGGCGCTGGCCCATTACGCAAACGGATCCCGCGAGCCGGCCAGCGAAGCGCTGGCCAGGCTGGCCGGACAGCTGGCTCAGCTGCCGCTGCGGCAGCCGCTGATCACCGCCGGGCGGGAGTTTCAGGCGGCTGAGTTGATTCCGGAAGAAATGAAGGCCGATCCCGCCGTGCTGGAACTGGTGATGGAGGTCCAGCGGTTTGAGCAAGCGCTGCCCCGGCTGCGCAAAGCCCTGCGCAAGGGCGTGGTCACCGTTCCGCTGGCGGGACCGCACCTGGTGGTGCGCTCGCTGGGCCGCATGGAAGTGCGCGTCCAGAACCGGATGGTGACCACCTCGGACTGGAAGACGCAGAGCGTGCGCAACCTGTTCTTCTTTATCCTCAACCATCCAGAGGGCCTGACCAAGGACCAGGTGGGGGAGATGTTCTGGCCGGATGCGTCGCCCGCGGAGGTGAAGCTGCGATTCAAAAACGATCTGTACCGCCTGCGGCATGCGATCGGGCGGGATACGATCGTTTTCTTCGATGAAATCTACCGGTTCAATCCGGACCAGGACTATGAGTATGACCTGGAGACCTTCCTGCAAGAGCTGGAGCTCAGCCGGCAGGCCGCGGACGAGGACGAGCGCGCCCGCCACCTGCAGGCCGCGCTGAAAGTCTACCAGGGCCCCTTCCTGCCTGAGATCGACGAGACCTGGGTGGTGGCAGAGCGCGAGCGGCTGGCAAAGCTGCGCATGGACGCCTGGCTGGAGCTGGCTCAGCTGTGGTTTCAGCAGCGCCGCTACGACCAGGTGCTGGACGCCTGCCAGAAAATGATACGCGAGGACGATTGCTGCGAAGAGGCGTACCGGTTAGCCATGAATGTGTATGACCGGCTGGGGAATCGGGCCGGTGTGGTGCGCATGTACGAACACTGCGTGCAGTGCCTGATGAATGAAGTGGGCGCGCCGCCCACCGAGCAAACCCGCCAGTTATACGAACGTTTGGTGCGATAACCGTTAACAAATCGTTGCAATCTGCCCGCAGGCAGTAAAAACCCGCAGAAGGCCGGTTTTTGAAGCCTGTTTTGAAGCCTACCCCTGCACATAATCAATTCATCCCCGATTATGTATACATGGAGGCTATCAATGAACAAACTGTCCCAGCATGTCGTTCTCGCGTCCGGCAAGATGAACTCCCAGACCGTTCGCGTTATTCTCTTCGTTCTCAGCCTTGGCCTGTTCGTCATCGCGGCGGGTGCTCCGGAGTGCCCGGGCGGCTTCGGCGGGTAGCAGGTCAGCTTAATGATCCTGCTCTATGGCGTCGCTGCCGGACTGGCAGCGGGGCTGGCGCGGGCACTTATCACTCGAAGACCATACGCTGTACCTGAACTTCGCTGGCCAGGCCTGCTTCTGGTGGCTTTTCTGCCGCAGCTGGTGGCCTTTAACCTGCCGGTCACCAGGGCTTCGTTTCCAGATCAGCTGGCTCCTTTCGCACTGGTCAGTTCACAGGTTTTACTACTGGTATGGGTGCTCGCGAACATTAAAAAACCGGTCTTCTGGCTGCTGGCGCTTGGCCTGATCCTCAATCTGGTCGTCATCCTCGCCAATGGAGGTCTGATGCCGATCCAGCCAGAGATGGTTATGCATCTCTACCCCGATGCTCCTCCGGATGCCTGGTCGGTGGGGGAGCGGTTGGGGGTGGGGAAAGATATTGTCCTGCCAGCCCGGCAAACCCGTTTATGGTTTCTTTCCGACCGGTTTACCCTGCCAGATTGGAGCCCTTACCAGTTCGCGTTCAGCCTCGGTGACGTTCTGCTGGCGGTGGGGGCCGTCTGGATCCTGTGGCGCGCTGGCGCTGGCCCTGATGATGAGAGGGAGGGGAATCGTCATGGTACGAAAGTCGAATGAACCCGAGCTCAGCCAGCGGCAGCTGCTGGAGAGCGAGTGGAGCAGAATACTGACCGCAGCTGTGGTCAGCCGCACCTTTTGTGAATCGTTGTTAAAGAACCCGGCCTCCGCCATCAGCGAGGGATACGCCGGGGAGCAGTTCCACCTGGGGAACGAGGAGAAACGCCGGCTGTCCTCTATTCGAGCGACCTCGCTGGCGGATTTCGCCCGGCAGCTCAGTCAGGTACAGAGCGCCGGGTTTGGTTACGCCGATTAATTCGCGCTGACGCGCACAGCATTACTCGGTAGATTGGGTCTGGAGCGGAAAATATCAAAATGACTACTGTGGGGCCGGTGAACAGAACGAACCTGAGGGGGGCTCGATCCGGTGGAGGAGTCGGGTATTCCCCGTGCGCATTCACCGGTCTGGCTAACTTTACACGTCAGCTCAACGGCAGCAGCCAGCGGGACCATACTTACCGGATCATTGTTCGTTCCGCTGTGGAGATGCTTGGTCTGCAGGGTTCGTGGTTGATGCTTGTCCAGCACAACGGCATGCTGGTCAAGGCCGGTGCTTTCCTCCCGGACGGCTCGGAGTTCCGGGAGGACCTGCCCGGCCTGGAGGAAGCCACCGCCCAGCAGCTTTACCAGCAGGTGATCCATCAGGAACAGGCACTGGTGATTGCGCCCGGGTCCTCCCCGCACAGAACGGCGGAGCACCCGGCCTTCCATCTGGCGGGGGATCAGGCCCTGTGCTTGGTGCCCATGAAGGTCGCCCGCGATCCGGTCGGCGTACTGGTGCTGGGCGCAAGAGTGAACGGTAAACCCAACCCCTTTACCATGGCCACCTTTGCCCTGGCGAACGCCATCGGGCAGCAGGCGGCCATTGCGCTGTACCAGTTCCAGCTGCAGCGCGAGGTCGAGCGGTTCCGCGGTGAGGTGGTCAACTCGCTCCTGAGGGTGATCGAGGCCCGCGACGGCGAGGTCGGCCAGCACAGCACCCGTCTGGTGAAGTATTCTGAGATGCTGGCCCGCGGGCTGGACTGCTCGGAGCACGAGATCCAGCAGGTGTGCTGGGCGGCGCTGCTGCACGATATCGGCAAGATCGCCATCCCGCAGGATATCCTTCACCGCCGCGGACCGCTGACCGTGGAGGAGTGGGACCAGGTCAGGCGGCACCCCGACATCGGGGCGGATATTATTGACTCAGTCACCGGCCTGGGCGCAGTGGCGGAGATTGTGCGGGCACACCATGAGAACTACGACGGCAGCGGGTATCCCCGCCAGCTGGCCGGGGAGGACATACCGCTGGGCGCGCGTATCCTTGCGGTGGTGGACTCCTTCATCGCCATGACGGAAGGCCGGCCCTACCTGCCGGCCCGGTCGCCCGAGGAGGCTGTCGTCGAACTGGCCCGCTGCTCGGGCAGCAAGTACGATCCGCAGGTGATCCGGAAGTTTTTGACCCTGATGTGCGATCACCTTGAGGAGTGCTGCTGCGAACTCCATTCGCTCCTTCCGGCATAAGATCTTCTGCTCATTCTGAAAGAAGTACCGCGTACTGGACGTTGACAGGGAAGTAAAGGCCAACCATCCCGGCGCAAACAGGGACCGCTGGCCGAACAGCGTGGAACCGCCTGGTTCAAGGAGGGCTTGACACCCACGGGAAGCATACTTGCTGAGAGGCTATGAGACAGGCCCTCTCAGACCAATCCACGAAACGCCGGCCTCTTCATCCTCCGGGCCGGTGTTTCGTGATTGGGGCATTTTCCGCGGTATAATCGCTGGTTTGAGCGGCCTGGCGCCGGGAAGCCCTGTCCCGGTGATCCGGCCAGCCAGAAAGGAGGCCTGATGAACGAGATCGAACTGGAATACACCAACGAAATCCCCCTGGAATGGGTGCGTCTGGTTAGCAGGCTTCATCCGATTACCGCGGTTGTGGTCTGGGCGGTGCTCAACAACCAGGTGACCCCGGAAGTGGTCGCCCTGGCCAGCTATTCCCCGGACCTGAACCGCTACAATGCCATCAGCACCATCGCCAACGGCGACCTTCGGGGACTGGAGGGGGTGACCCACACCGCCTACGAAGGACTGTTTGAAATCCTGGCAGACGTGATGGATTATCAGCACTCGCAGCGTCTGCAGTGAACCAGAATCAATCACCCGGGTTCATCCCGGGTGATTTTCTTTTCGGGTATTTCAGATGTGCGGCGGCCGGGCCGAACTCAGCGGATCAGCCAGTTGAAAATCGAATACATAATCCAGGCGCAGACGGCCACCCAGATGGCGATGATGATCACGGCGATCCACCAGTTCTGCGGCTGCTCCTGGTCCAACAGCGTGACGGCCTTCTTGCGGCAGTCGTTGAGCACTGCCGGCGGAATCAGGCGGATGGCCAGCGCAACGCCGGCGGGGATCAGCAGCAGGTCATCCAGATAGCCCAGCACCGGAATGAAATCGGGGATCAGGTCGATGGGGCTGAAGGCATAGGCGACCACCAGCGCAGTAAACGCCCGGGTAAACCAGGGAACCCGGGCGTCTTGATAGCACAGATAAAGCGCAAAGATTTCAGCGCGCAGCTCGCTGGCGCGCACTTTCCACCGTTCAGCAAATGTTTTTCGATGAGTCATGATCGATTCTCAAGTGCAGGCGGTGCGCCCATGTCAACAGCTAAAAGGCGCAGCAAGATTCATGCTAACAGGTCGGTGCTTTCAGGTTGATATCCTGGAGATTGCGGGGATGTCCCGGAAGGATGCGAACCTTTGTCAAAGCGGATTATAACGCAGGTTGTACAGAGATCAGTTAAGGATAAACTGGCAAAGTTGTAATGACTCCGGGTGTGTTGGCTGAGCGGATACACCCTGTCTGCTTATCCCGGTGAGACAACGAGTAATTTGCTGCCATGGCGTGGCGCTGTAACCGCAGAATGGGAAATTATCGATCGAGAGAAAAAGAAGGTGGGCCCGGAAGGATTCGAACCTTCGACCAAGCGGTTATGAGCCGCGCGCTCTGCCGCTGAGCTACGAGCCCTTGCGCCACACATTATAACAGGAAAAATTACCGCCGGCAGCGCATCCCGGCCTACATCCAGCCGCGCAGGCTGTAGACGAGCATGCCGATGTACTCCTTCATCACGGTGGTGGTCACCGAGAGATTGCTGACGTTGGGCACCAGACTGATCACCATTTCCTGCAGGCTTCCGCGGGTGAGGTCCTCCCATTCGCGCTGAGTGACGGTGTAATCAGTCGGCAGAGGCACCACGTCAATTCCCTGGGCCTCAAAAAGAGCCACCGAGCGGGGCATATGCAGGGCCGATGTGACCAGCAGCGCCCGGTCGATGCCCCTTTCCCTGAGGATCTGAGCGCTGAAGACCGCGTCTTCGTAGGTGTTCTGCGATTCCGGCTGCAGCCAGATGGCCTCAGCCGGCACGCCAAAGGTCATGGCCAGCTGCGCCATGTCCTCAGCCGGGGAGACCGGGTTGTCGTTGAGCCACTCGATGTACCCGCCGCTCATCAGCAGGAAGGGCGCCTTGCCCTCGTTGTAGAGCTGGATGGCATACAGCATGCGGTCGCCGGCCCCGTTGATTTCCACCGTGGAGCGCGGGTAGTCCGCTGCCTGGGTGCCGCCGCCGAGCACCACAATCACGCCGGCCTCGGGCACCTCGGCGGGGGGCAGATAGCGCCATTCCAGCGAGCGGGCCAGCGCGGTGGACACCCAGCGGTTGCCGGCGATGAACAGCACGGCCAGCGCCGCGGCCAGGATGGCCTGGGTCAGGCGCGGATACCGGCGCACCAGCACAATACCAGCGATCAGGCAGATGGTGATGATGCCGGTCGGGTACACCCACAGCGGCAGGAATTTCGACAGGAAGACAAACATGCTTTCTCCTTCGCGGCGGCGGCGTCATTCTGCCGGAACATCTACCGCGGAACAATCATTCGTCGGTTGATCCTCATTTTACCTGATTCGAACCGCTTTGTCCCTCGAGAACAGCGCCGTAGAGGGGTTGTAAGGCGCAGGCTGCAGCTTGCGTCAGAGTATAATTGTGAATATGACCTCCGAGACTGAATTGAGCGAACGAGAGCTCGAGATCCTGGAGCTGGTGGCCACGGGCGCCAGCAACAAGGAAATCGCGCAGAAACTCGTCATCAGCCCCAACACGGTCAAGGTCCATTTGCGCAACATTTTTGCCAAAATCGGGGCTTCGTCTCGCACGGAAGCCACCATGTACGCCATCCGCGCTGGCCTGATTCCAGCTCCTGTGGGGGAGCCGGCGGCAGTCGGGATGATGCCGGATGACGACCTGTCTCTGGACGTCGATACGGCGGACGATCTGGAAGAAGCCAGCGGTGTCCAGGTCCCGGCGCCGGCGGCCAGACCTTCACGGCTGCCCCTGGCAGCGCTGGCGGCGGTTCTGGTGGCCGCGGTCGCACTTCTGCTGGCGTGGAACGGCGGGCTGCTGGGAGGCAGAACGCCGGCCAGCCAGGAGGGCGATCCAGGCCAGACCCGGCTGCAGAACTGGCAGCCGCAGGAGCCCATGCCGCAGCCGGCCGGCGGCATGGCAGTGGCCCGCTATGAGAACAGCATCATCCTCTTCGGCGGCGAGGCGGAGAGCGGGATCAGCGCTGTAGTTCGCCGCCTGAACCTGGATTCCGGCGAGTGGCAGTCGCTGGAACCGCTGCCGCAGCCGGTCACCTTCGCCCAGGCCGCTCTGCTGGGCGAGAGGATCTACATCCCGGGCGGGGAGACAGAAGACGGCGGGCCATCCGCCGCCGTGCAGGTGTACGACCCGCGCCAGGGACAGTGGTCCCAGGTTGCTCCGCTGCCCGTGCCGCTGAGCCGCTACGCACTGGTCGCTTTTGAGGGCCAGCTGTTCCTCTTCGGCGGCTGGGACGGCCAGCAGTATGTGGACACCGTGTTCACCTACCAGCCCGGCGAGGACCGCTGGCAGCAGCGGGGTTCGCTTTCCGGGCCGCGCGGGTTCGCCGTGGCGGTCAGCGCCGCGAACCGCATCTACCTGATGGGCGGAACCGACGGCGAGCAGTCGCTGGACCTGAACCAGGTCTACTTCCCGCAGCGCGAGCTGGCCGGCGAGGACGCCTGGGAGGACCGGTCTGCGCTGCCCGAGGCCCGCTACGGGTTCTCAGCCGTGGAGCTGGCGGATCACATTTACCTGATCGGCGGGCAGGCCGGGGAGGACGGCCAGACGCCGCCCGCTTACCAGTACCATCCCCAGACGGATACCTGGATGGAAGTTCCCGCGGCGCCGGTTGAACTGGGGGCGTTCCTATCGGCGGCGCGGGTGGATACACGCGTGCACCTGTTCGGAGGCCAGGCAGGCGGTGCGTGGCTGGACCAGCACACTGTCTACCAGGCCATCTTCTCGGTGCAGCTGCCTCTGGTGCAGGGCCAGGGCGGCGAGTAACGCCGGGCTTATTCGCCGGGCAGCATCATCAGCAGCATCTTCACCGGGGTGCGGGCGACGATGCTGTGCTTCAAATTGGCAGGCATGTGTACAAACGTGCCCGGCCGGGCCTGGTGGTGATCATCGCCCAGGGTGATGTCCGCTTCGCCCTCGAGGAAGTGCAGGATCGCCGGGACCGAGGCGGTGTGCTCCGACAGTTCCTGCCCGTTGTCAAAGGCGAAGAGGATGGCCTTCAGCTCGCCGGAGCGCAGGAAAGTGCGGCTGACGATGCTCTCGGTGGGGATGGCATCCACGGCCTGGGTGAGGTTTTCGATATAGGTGTACTCCATCATGTGCTCCTTTGCAGGGTTCTGAGTTGATTATAGTCGAGATGAAAAAGGCCCCGGCTGCGATAGCCGGGGCCTGTCTGAGCGGGCAACGAGACTCGAACTCGTGTATGCAGCTTGGAAGGCTGCCGTTCTACCACTGAACTATGCCCGCATAACCGCCGGAAATTATATAACAAGGGTGGCGAAAGTACAAGATTGGCGAGAAAAAAGCTGCGCCGGAGTTTTCCCCCGGCGCAGCTGCGGGTGAACAATCGGGTGATTAATCTTCGCCCCTGGCGCGGCTGCGCTCGATGGACTGCAGCGCCAGATAGCTGTCGCCAAACTTCTTGATGTTCTCCAGCTCGATGTCGAACTGGTCGTAGTGGCCTTCCTCATCGCCCACCAGTTCCTCGAACAGCTGCTTGGTCACCGCGTCGGCGTTCTTGCCGCACTCGACCGCGAACTCGTTGTATTCCTTCGCGCTGCCCTCTTCCATCGCGCGGGCGATGCGCAGCATTTCGGCCACGTCCTGCACCGGTTTGACCTCTTCGGCCGCTTTCATGATCACCTCACCCTTAAGGAAGAGGATGCGCTCGGCCAGTTTCTCAATATGGGTCATTTCCTTGATGGCGGTGCGGCTGAACAGGCTGGACAGAAGCTCGTACCCCTGATCCTCGCAGTGGAAATGGAAGTACATATATTGGTGAACGGCGGCCAGTTCGTCGGCGACGGATTTATTAAGTAACTCAATGCTCTTTTCGTACATGATGGTCCCTTTCGTGACAGTGATGTTGAGGTGATTTAATTATATAGAAAATTCTCAAACCTGTACCCGGAGAAAGTGTGCAGTCTGGGGTCAGCGGTAGGACTCGTAGATGTCCAGCACCAGGTCGGCGTAATAGTATCCCACGTCCATGGGGCCGTAGGCGCGCAGGGCTTCCCGCACGGAGCCGTATCTCTCGATCAGCCCGGCCAGCATACGCGTGCCGTACTCGATATTGAACTGCGGATCGAACAGCTCCTCCATGCTCGGGCGGGAGGTAAAGCAGGGGCGGCCGCTGCACATGAAGTCCGCGGCCAGCCCGTCTCGGGGCATGACCTGCATCAGCCCCACCGCGCCGGAGTGTGAGTAGGCTTCGGGATTGCCGCCGCTCTCCTGCAGCATCACCGCTGCCACCAGGCGCGGGTCCAGGCCGTGCTTCGCGGCGGCAGTCTGGATAGGCTCGCACCACTGGCGAATCGAGCCGGGGTAGGCGTCCGCAAGCGGGCAGGGACCGGGAGTGGTATCCTTCGCCTGCTCCTCAGCTTCCCCGGCCGCTTCCGGAGCGGGCAGGGCGCCGGGCTGTTCCGCGGCTTCCGTCTGGCTCTCAGATGCCTTAACCGTCGTGTGGGGGACGACCAGCTGGGAAAGAAAAACCATCAGCAGGCTGCTGACGAGAATGGCGGGAAAGATCGCTTTTTGAACGGCGTTCATGAGGGCATCTCCAGTGATTTGATGCCCTCATGATAGCACATATGTTCTATTTATTCAATTTCCCCGGGCTGCACATTTGTTCACTTAATCCCCGCTGGCAGCTTTTTGGAAAATGGTGTTCCAGCCGGCGTGGAGCAGGCGCTCGATCTCCTTCGCGGTCTTTTCGTACTCGTCAGGGGACTTGCCGATGGGGTCGACAACCGGTTTGCTTTCTCCGGCCATTTCGCTGAGCAGGAACACGCGCGAAGCGATCCCGGGGAACTCCACCTGGATGGCTTCTTTCTGGCCCGGTTCCATGGTCAGGATCAGGCGAAAGGCCGAAAGCAGGCTTGCATCCAGAGTGCGCGAGCGGTGGGCGCTGATGTCCAGCCCGCGGCGCTTCATCGCCCGGATGGCCTCCGGCTGCGGCGGGCGGCCCTTCGCGGCCCAGGTGCCGGCCGATTCCACCCGCCAGCCGTCCAGATGCTGGCCGGCGGCCTGCAGCGCCTGCTGGAAAAGAGCCGCCGCCATCGGCGACCGTATCTGGTTTGCCGTGCACACGAACAGGATCGATCGGGGTTGAGGAAGCTGGCCCGGCAGGCTCACCTTATCTTACCGTTCCATGCTGACGACCTGCTGCTCCCAGCGGTGCCAGCCGTCAAACTGCTCCTTGAGAATGCGCTTACCTTCGCCCGGGGATTTAAGCCCGGCCAGTTCGAGGTCGGCGTCCACCATGATGCGCACCAGCTCGCGGAAGCAGATGCGCGGCTTCCAGCCCAGCTGCTGGTTGGCCTTGGTCGCGTTCGCCTGGAGGTAGTCCACCTCGGTGGGGCGGAAGTAGCGCGGGTCGATCTGGACGTACTTCTTCCAGTCCAGGCCGACGTAGCCGAAGGCCTCCTCCAGGAACTCGCGCACGGTGTGCGCCTCACCCGTGCCGATGACGTAATCGTCCGGGGTATCCTGCTGGAGCATCATCCACATGGCCTCGACGTACTCGGGCGCATAGCCCCAGTCGCGCAGCGAGTCCAGGTTGCCCAGGTACAGCGTCTTCTGCGTGCCGGCCATAATGGCAGCCAGCGCGCGGGTGATCTTGCGGGTGACGAAGGTTTCGCCCCGGCGCGGGGACTCATGGTTGAAGAGAATGCCGTTGCAGGCATACAGGCCGTAGCCCTCGCGGTAGTTGCGGGTGATCCAGTAAGCGTACAGCTTGGCCGCGGCGTAGGGGCTGCGCGGCTCGAAGGGCGTGGTCTCGGACTGCGGCGGTTTGGCGCTGCCGAACAGCTCGCTGGTGGAAGCCTGGTAGAAGCGGCAGGAAGCGCCGCTCTTGCGCACGGCCTCGAGGATGCGGGTGGTGCCCAGCCCGGTGATATCGCCGGTGTACTCGGGCATGTCAAAGCTGACGCGCACATGCGACTGCGCGGCCAGGTGGTAAATTTCGTCCGGCTTGATGTTGTAGATCACGTCCAGCAGCGAGCCGGCGACGGACACATCGCCGTAGTGCAGGTAAAGCCGCACCGTACCGCCGTTGCCGTGTGGGTCGTGGTAAAGATGGTCAATCCGGCGGGTGTTGAATGTGCTTGCCCGGCGGATCAGGCCATGAACCTCATAGCCTTTGTGCAGCAGTAACTCTGCCAGGTAAGAACCATCTTGTCCGGTGATCCCGGTGATTAATGCTTTTTTCAACTCAACCTCCAGGTGGTTCCAGGCAGACATGGCTGCTGGATCGATCGGGTCAAGTATAACCAGTGGCCGGTTGGCTGTCAAACGCTGGCGGGGGAAATAAAAGGCGGGCGGTGATCGGTCACCGCCCGCCTGATAGGGATCGGGTTACTGTTCCACTTCGACTTCAGAAGGCTTCACATCGACAGGTTCCGCTTTACGGAAGACCAGCTTGTTCTGGTCCTTGTCCAGCTCGACGTTCACTGTATCGCCCATCGAGAACTGGCCGGACAGCACGCTGATGGACAGCGGGCTTTCCACGTACTTCTGCAGCGCGCGGCGCAGCGGGCGGGCGCCAAAGGCGGGGTCGTAGCCCACACCGGCCAGCCAGTCGCGCGCTTCGGGGCTGAGCACCACGGTCAGGCCGTGCTCGGCCAGGCGCTCCTGCACTTCCTTCATCTGCAGGTCGATGATCTGGCGCATTTCCTCCATGTGCAGCGGCGAGAAGATGATCACCTCGTCGATGCGGTTGAGGAACTCGGGCCGGAAGGTGGTTTTCAGCGCGTTCTCGATCTTCTGATGCGACTGGCGGTCCTCCTCGGAAGTGTCCGCCAGGAAGCCCAGGCTGCCGCCGCGGCGCACGAACTCGGTGCCCAGGTTGCTGGTCATGATCAGCACGGTGTTGCGGAAGTCGACCACGCGGCCCTGACCGTCGGTCAGGCGGCCGTCGTCGAGGATCTGCAGCAGCGCGTTCCAGACTTCCGGATGTGCCTTCTCAATCTCATCAAAGAGCACCACCCGGTAGGGGCGGCGGCGCACGGCTTCGGTCAGCTGGCCGCCTTCTTCATAGCCCACGTAGCCCGGAGGGGCTCCGAACAGGCGGGAGACGGTGTGCTGCTCGCGGTATTCGCTCATGTCCATGCGCACCAGCGCGTCCTCGTCGCCGAACATGAACTCGGCCAGCGCTTTGGCCAGTTCGGTCTTGCCCACGCCGGAGGGGCCGATGAAGATGAATGAGCCGATCGGGCGGCGCGGGTCCTTCAGGCCGGCCCGGGCGCGGCGGATGGCGTCGGCGATCACGCTGATGGCTTCCTTCTGCCCGATGATGCGCTCGCTGAGGCGCTCTTCCATGTGCAGCAGGCGCTCGGCTTCGGTCTCCATCATCTGGGCGACAGGGATGCCGGTCCACTGGGCCACCACCTGTGCGATGTCATCCACGTCGACCACTTCGTCGAGCTTGTGCTCGGCTTCCCACTTGTCGCGCAGCTGGTTAAACTCTTCCTCCTTGCGCAGGCGTTCGGCCTTCATGCGGGCGGCGCGCTCGTAGTCGCGCTCCACGCCGGCCTGTTCCTCTTCGGCCTGAAGGCGCTCGATTTCGCTCTTCATAGCCTTCAGGTCAGCCGGCAGCGAATAGAGCGCGACGCGCAGCTTGGCGGCGGCTTCGTCCATCAGGTCGATGGCCTTGTCGGGCAGGTGTCGTTCGGTCACATACTGGGCCGACAGGCGGGCGGCTGCGACCAGGGCGTCATCGGAGAAGCGCACCTTGTGATGGGCCTCGTAGCGGTCGCGCAGGCCGCGAAGCATCTTGATGGTGTCCTCCACGTTGGGCTCTTCGACGTAGACG
>DGEO01000049.1 GCA_002385985.1 Anaerolineaceae bacterium UBA3924
CCCCGCCACGAATAAGACTCGCATTCGCGGGTCTTTTTTCTCCTCGGCCATATCATGTGCGGGTTCGAACCCCATAGCGAAGCGTATCTCGCCCTTCCCGGTGCGGTTCCTGTTCATCAGCGAATCTGTCCCCCGCCGCGCGAGACCGCCCGTATCTGACCCCGCTGTCCTCGCCGGGAAGTGGCTATAATGTAGAGGATTCCCCGGGTGGAAACCTGCCCTCATGGGCATGAGAGAGGATGCGCAGTGAAGAACCAGCAAAGCGCCAGCTTCGTACGCGCAGCGGTCATGCTGCTGATCGGCCTGGTCCTCATCCCCCTGCTGCCGGTGCTGATCTCCGGCCGCCTAGGCTGGTGGCAGGTGTGGGTGCTGGCGGCCGTGGTGATTCTCTCCTTTCTGGTCAGCCGCGCGGTGGCTGCCCGCAGGAACCCGGGCATCCTCGCCGAGCGCGCCAGTTACGGCCGGCACGAAAATGTGCAGCCCTGGGACAGATGGCTCTCTCCGCTGACTGCCTTTGGCAGCGCCTTCATCCTGCTGGCCGCCGGGCTGGAGGCCCGCTTCAACGGCCCGGCCGGCTTCTCTTTCGCTGTGCAGGTGCCCGGCATGGCATTGATCCTGTTCGGGTACGGGCTGGCCTCCTACGCGTTTGTCGAGAACGCCTTCTTTTCCGGAACCGTCCGCCTGCAAACCGAACGCGGCCACCATGTGATCTCCAGCGGGCCGTATGGATGGGTGCGCCATCCCGGCTACGCGGGCAGCCTGCTGGCCAGCCTGGGCATGCCGCTCTGGCTGGACTCAGCCTGGTCCTTCCTCCCCGCCGCGGCGGTGGCGGCGCTGATCTTCCTCCGCACCCGCCTGGAGGACCGCTTCCTGCAGGAAAGCCTGCCCGGTTACCGCAACTACGCGCGGAAAGTCCGTTACCGGCTGCTGCCGGGGATCTGGTAACCGGCGGCCCCTACCCCAACGCCGCGACGCCGAAGATCCACAGTACCGTCGAGGCGAATACCAGCCACTCGACCAGCGGCAGCAGCCACACCCGCGGCCGGTCCGGGATCACCGCCAGAGGGTTGAGCGGGTCCTCCTCCGCGGGCCGTTCTGCCTTGCGGGGGCGGGGCCGGCGCAGCAGCAGCAGAAACGAGCTGTAGCTGAGCCCCGCGGCCAGGCTGAGCAGGTTGGCCGCCGGCGGCAGCACCGGAGTGCGCTGAGTAAAGATAGCCAGGGCGTAGAAAATCACCATGACCAGCCCGGCGCGGAAGTAAGTCATCGCCGCCCGGCCGTGGGCTTCCAGGTTGTTCATCGGGTACAGCCCCACCGCGGCCGCGCCCAGCGCCGCGACCACCCCGGCGGCTGTTCCCAGCCACCCCCACAGGCTCTGAAAGGCCATCCCCATGCCCACCATGAAGGGCACCAGCAGCATTCCCCCGGCCGTCAGGCCCATATTGAAGGCCCAGGCCGCCTGCGAGACGCCCACTTCGCCCAGCTCAGAGATGAAATGGTTGAGCGGCGAGTAGCGTTCGCCCTGCCGGCCGCAGTAGCGCAGCGCCGAATAGATCACCGCCAGAATGATCACACTGGTGCCCGCCAACCCGAACGCCGTCGCCGTCCTCGAAATCAAGATGTCACCTCCGGGTGGAATGAGCGCGATGCTCTCCTTCATTATACCGGCGTCCTCGAGAGAACAGCTCACTCCCCGTGCACCCTTCCCCGGAATTACCCATCTGTCGGATAATGTAGATGCATCTCATACCACACAGGACCATGCCCATGACCGAACAGCAGCGCTCCTCATCCCCCTCCCAGCGGGTCCGGTTCCGCTCCCTGGGGCTGACCCCGGGCATCCTCCCCACCGGGCCGCTGAACGCCATCACCGACGTGCCAGGCGTGCGCGTCGGGCACTTCACCCTGATCGAAGGGGCCGACGTCCGCACCGGTGCCACCGCCATCCTCCCCCACGGAGGGAACATCTTTCAGGAGAAGGTCCCGGCGGGGCTGGCGGTCGGCAACGGCTACGGCAAGCTGACCGGCGCAACCCAGCTGATGGAGCTGGGCGAACTGGAGACACCCATCCTGCTGACCAACACCCTTGCCGCTCCCCGCGCGGCGGAAGCGCTGATCGAGTACACCCTCTCACAGCCGGGGAATGAAGCGGTCACCTCAGTCAACCCGGTGGTCGGCGAAACCAACGACGGCTGGCTGAACAACATCCGCCTGCGCCGCCTGAAGGTGGAGAACTTCCTGGCAGCCATCGAATCCGCCCGCGAAGGCGAGGTGGCCGAAGGCGCGGTCGGGGCGGGCACTGGCACGGTGGCCTTTGGCTGGAAGGGCGGCATCGGCACCAGCTCCCGCACCCTGCCGCAGTCGCTGGGCGGTTACACCGTGGGCGCGCTGGTGCAGACCAACTTCGGCGGCGTGCTGCAGATGGCCGGCATCCCGGTCGGGCAGGCGCTGGGGCAGTACTACCTGAGGGATGAGCTGGATCAAAGCGCGGACGGCTCGATCATGATCGTGCTGGCAACCGACGCGCCGCTCTCGGACCGCAGCCTGACGCGCCTGGCCCGGCGCGCGCTGGCCGGGTTGGCCCGCACCGGCGCGGCCTTCTCCGGCGGCTCGGGCGATTACGCCCTGGCCTTCTCCACCGCCGAGGCGGTCCGCCGCACCCCCGCCAGGCGGGAGAGGCCGTCGCAGTACCTGGAGGTGCCCAACGCGCTGATGTCGCCGCTGTTCCTGGCGGCCATCGAAGCCACCGAGGAGGCCATTTATAATTCTCTGTGCATGGCCGAGACCACCAGCGGTTACCGCGGCACGATGGAGGCCCTGCCGCTCGAGCGGGTCCAGGCGCTCATCCAGTAGAGCCGCGCCGATCAGCAGCAGTCACACTTTACACCGGAGGCAAATACCGGATCATGACCTACGACCTGACCGGAAAAACCATTATCGTCACCGGAGCGAACTCCGGCATCGGCCTGTCGGCCGCCATCCAGCTGGCCCGGCTGGGCGCGAACGTGATCATGGCCTGCCGCTCCGCCGAACGGGGCGAAGCCGCCCTGGAGCAGGCCCGCCATCAGTCCGGCAGCAGCCGGATCGAGCTGATGCTGGTGGACATGGCCTCACAGCGCTCCATTCGCCAGTTCGCCGCCGCGTTTCTCGAAGCCCATCCCCGGCTGGACGTGCTCATACACAACGCCGCCAACTTCGACCTCTCGCTCAAGACGCCGGTCCTGACCGAAGACGGCATCGAGACCATCTTCGCCACCAACCATGTCGGCCCCTTCCTGCTGACCTGCCTGCTGCTCGACCGACTGAAAGCCAGCGCCCCCGCCCGCATCCTCACGGTGGCCTCCAAAGGGCTGACCGCCTACCCGTTTCTGGACATCGAGTTCGACAACCTGAACGGCGAGCGCAAATTCAGCCCGCAGCACGCCTACTACCATTCCAAGCTGGCGCAGATCATGTTCAACCGCGAGCTGGCCCGGCGGCTGGAAGGAACCGGGGTGACGGTGAACTGCGTTCAGGTGGGGAACGTCGCCATCCCCGATGAGCGCCTGGGTCACCTGCCCGGCTGGATGCGCCGGCTGTACGCCCTCAAGCGTCGCATGGCCATCACCCCCGAACGAATGGCCGAGACCTACGTCTTCCTGGCCGCCGACCCGGCCGTGCAGTCCATCAGCGGCGCCTGCTGGGACGAAAACCGGCGCCAGGTCAGCCCCATTCGCAGCGCCGATAATCAACAGACCTGGCTGCGCCTGTGGCAGGTGAGCAGGCAACTGGCCGGCCTGGCGGAGGGGACGGAGGCCTGACCCTCTGCCTCCCGGGCCAGATCCCGCCAGCATACTGTATCATGAGTGCACACTCCTGCCCCGCGGGGCGGCGTATGAGGGGGACATCCATCAGCCATCCCGGCCTTCCCCTGTCAACTAACCGGGAGGTACTCATGAATTCTGACTCCACCCCTGTTCAGCAGCTGCGTGTGGCCCTGACCACCGCCGACTTCCAGCGGCTGCTCGATTTCTACACCGCCGGCCTGGGCCTGGAGCCGGCCGAGCTGTGGACCACCGAGACCACCCACGGCGCGCTGATCGACATGGGCCGCGGCACGCTGGAGGTGTTCGACGAAGGCCACGCCGCCGAGGTCGACCGCATCGAGGTCGGCCGGCGGGTCAGCGGACCGGTGCGCCTGGCCCTGCAGGTGCCCGACCTGGACGCCGCGCTGGCCCGCCTGACCGCCCGCGGCGCGAAGCTGGTCAGCGGGCCGGTGACCACCCCCTGGGGTGACCGCAATGCCCGCCTGGAAGACCCGGACGGCCTGCAGGTCACCCTGTTCCAGGCGGGCTGAGCGCGGTTCTCTGCAGCCTAGCAGTCTTCCCCGAAGTCGGCGGCGAAAGCGCGGGCCAGTTCTGCCCCCCAGTCTCCATCGGGGGCCAGGCGGCCGAAGAAGAAGCGCAATACAGGCGGCTGCTCGACAAAGCGCAGCCCGCCGATCAGCTCACGGTGCGCGAACAGCCAGGCCAGCCGGTCAACGGCGTACTCAATGTGCGAGAGCGTGTACGTGCGCCGCGGCACCGCCAGGCGCAGCAGCTCCATATCGGCCAGTACGTCCGCGCCCGACGGGTCCGGATCGGTCGAAAGGGTACCTCGCTCCATGCCGCGCACGCCCGAGGCAATGTAGAACGCCGCAGCCAGCGCCCCGGCCGGGTAGGCGCTCTGCGGCACATGCAGCAGGAAGCGGCGCGCGTCCACATGGCAGGCCAGCCCGCCTGCAGGTGTGACCACCGGCACCCCGGCCTCTTCCAGCCGGGCGACGAAGTGCTCCACAAAATCCGCTCCGCTTGAGGCCACCGCCGGATCGACCATCTCGCGCAGTCCCACCGCCATGGCTTCGATCTCCTTCGTGGACATGCCCCCGTAAGTGGAAAAACCCTCGTACACGGGCAGCCAGGGCAGGATGCGCTCGTAAAGCGCCCGGTCGTTGGTGGCGATCAACCCGCCGCGCGCCGCCGCGCTCTTCCGCCCGGACATGTAGAACAGGTCAACCTGGCTCATCATGACGCGCAGCACCTCCTGCAGAGTCGCTCCGGCCAAGTCCGGCTCGCGCTGCTGGATGAAGTAGGCGTTTTCCGAGATCAGGCTGCCGTCAAAAACGAGCGGGATACCGAGCGCTGCCGCCCGCGCCTTCACCTGGCGCAAATTTTCCAGCGAGAAGGGCTGCCCGCCGATCAAATTGGTGGTGGCTTCCATGCGCACAAAGGCGATCCGCTCCGTCCCGTACTCGTGCACGGCCAGGTCGAAGCGCTCCAGGTCCAGGTTGCCTTTGAAGGGGCAGCTGCTCGCCGTCTCGAGCGCCTCATCGCCGAACACCTCTACCACCTTTCCGCCGGCCAGGTCGACGTGCGCCTTCGTGGTGGTGAAGTGGTAGTTCATCAGCACCACGTCCCCGGGCTTGACCAGCGCTTTGACAATCAGGTGCTCTGCCGCCCGGCCCTGGTGAACCGGCAGCACGTAACGGAAGCCCAGCACCTCGCGCACGGCTTCAGCCAGGCGGAAGAAGCTCTCGGAGCCGGCGTAGGCGTCATCTGCAGTCATCATAGCAGCCAGCTGATTATCCGACATGGCGTTGGTCCCGCTGTCGGTGAGCATGTCCAGGAACACGTCCTGGCTGCGCAGCAGGAAGGTGTTGTACCCGGCCTCCTCGATGGCCCGCAGGCGCCGGCGCAGCGGGGGAAGGCAGGTCGGCTGCACAATCTTGATTTTGTGCATTTCCAGAGGGAGGGTCTTACCGTTGGACAGCTTGATCTTCATCTTCTACTCCTTAACGACGGGCTGGAATTAAAGCAGTATCCCTCCCGGACTGGGAAGGATACGTAAAAGGGCCATTACCGGCGTCCGCGTTCAGACGCCAGCAATGGCCCTAAAGATAATAATACTCAGGGGAAATCAGGGAAAGAAGGGGAAGGCGGAGAGGTAATTCCATCTAGGCTCTACCGTGGATGGACTGAGTGTATCACGCCGTTTCCAGGTTTTCAAGACATATCCTCTTCGCTACGAACAAAAACCCGCGGCCGGGGCCGCGGGTTCGTTCGATCAGGTTGTTCTTTTAGCGGGTCGCAGAGACCGCCGGCAGGTAGACCTGCGTCCAGCCGGTGTCCGCCTCGATGCGGACGCTGTCCAGCGCCCAGGCCGCGCCTTCCGGCAGGTTGAGCGATTCAAATACCAGGCTCAGGTCCGGGGCGGTGTGCTGGAAGGTGAAGGACATGCGGTAGAGCGCATCCGGCACCGGCGAACCGTCCTCCTGCACAATCCCGAGCAGGTTCACGCCATCCGCGCCAGTCATGGCCGGGAAGCTGCCCTGCCCCAGGCTGCGCGGGTAAGCCTGCTGCATACCGGGGATGTTGGAGAAGGTAGTCCGCAGCCGCGGGTACGCTCCCGCCAGGCCGAAGCGCCACTTGTACGGCAGCCCGCCGGGGTTGTTGCCCAGCCAGCTGCCGGCCACATACAGGTCAAAGCTCACCGTGACGCGCTGGTGATCCGGCAGGTTGGTCAGGTCCAGCCTCAGCCCATTGTCGCTGACCGGCGCGAGCAGAGTCTGCCCGTTGGGAGCGGTGATACGGAAGCCGCCGGTCCAGCCGTTGGCTGAAGACTGCTCGAAGTCGTCGCTGAACACACCCGTCCTTGAGGCGACGAGCACCATCACGGTGGACAGGTTGTCCAGCGGGTCCACCTCGGGCCAGTCCGGGTTGGTGGAAGAGACACTGGCGTTCAGCTGGAAGCTTTCCCCATTCTTCGCCGTCACCTTCCCGACCACCGGGACGGTGATGGTTTTACCCGAGAGGATTTCACCCAGCGCGCAGACGAAAGCCTGGCCCTGCACGGCGCAGCCCGGATGGACCGAGCGCAGGTCGCTGATCCCTGCCGAAGAGGTGATGGTCAGCACCACATCCGGCACCGGGAAGACGGTCCCGTTGGTCACCCTCACGTTGAAGGCGTAGTCCAGGCCCTCCAGCGCGTCCCCAACGGTCGCGGCCTCAAAGGCCACCGACAGGTCCGCGCCGGTGACTGTCAGCGTATAGGGCTGCTCCATGACCAGCGGAACGGGCGAGCTGTCCTTCCAGCGGATCACGAAGGAGTAGGTCCCCGGCATTCTGGGTACGCCGTACAGCACCATCCCCGCGGGGCTGAGGTCGTTGACCGCATCCCCGGCCCGATTGCCCCGGTTGGGGATGTCGGAGGGATCGGTCAGGTCCAGGCCCGGCGGCAGGCTGCCTTCCGCCACCACTGCAGTAATCGGCCGGATGCCGCCGTCAATGTCAAAGACGTGTTCAAAGTAGGTCAATGCCGTCACGCGTTTTGCCGTCATCTGGTTGAAGGAGTACTGCGGCGCCTCGCCGGCGTCATCCTCGCCCCAGCAGGTTAGCTGGCTGTCCCCGCGTAGCGCGCAGGTGTGATCGTCATAAGCCGCCACGGCGGTAAACTTGCCATAGGCGCCTTCAGTCTGCCCGTAGGTGCTGTCTCCCCAGCAGGTGACGCCGCCCTCGCCGTCCAGGGCGCAGGTGTGATCCGCGCCGGCCGCGATGTCGACGGCAGGCGGCAGATCAGCCGGCACCGAGGCCTGCCCGGCGCCGTCCTCGCCCCAGCACTCGACCGCGCCGTTCTCGCGCAGGCCGCAGGTGTGCGCCCGGCCCGATACCAGCCGGACGAAAGCGCCTTCCGGCGCGTCGGTGATGGCCCCGTAACAGTGCGCTTCGCCGCTGTCGTCCAGCGCGCAGGTGTGGTCGCCGCCCGCGCTCACCGCGCGGAATTCAACCATACTCGGCAGCGCCTGCCCGGCGGAGAGATCGCCCTTACAATCCGGCCAGCCGTTCCAGCGCAGGGCGCAGACATGCCCGTCGCCCACGCTCAGGTCGACGTACGGGCCGCCGGTGAAGCTGATTTCAGGCGCCTCACCGGTGGCCTGGCAGAGCACCTGCCCGTTGGTGCGCAGCCCGCAGACATAGTCTCGGCCGGCGTCCAGGCGGGTGAAGATGCCGCTGAACAGGTCCAGCCGGCACGTGCCGCCCGCGCAGGCCAGGGTGCCATCTGCTTTGTACAGGTAGGTGCGCTCCAGCCCGGTCACCAGCCGCGGGGACTGCGCGAAGGGGCTGACCGTCACCGTCCCGGTGACGGTTTCCGCCGGGGCCTGGTGCAGGTCATCTCCCGGGTATGAGATCGTGATATTCTTTGTGCCCGGTTCAGAGAAAAGCATCATGCAGCCACCCTGGCCATTCACCAGCTCCACCGTGCAGGTGTTCTCGGGCGCGCTGACGGTCACCTCGTTGTAGGGCCTGGATGACATTTCATCGCCCGGCACGGCAGTGACCGAGAAGGTCACCCAGACCGGCTGCCCGACCACCGTCTGGGCCGGGGTAACCGAGTCGATGGCCGCCCGGGTGCGGGCGCGCACCAGCAGGGTGTAATCGCGCGTCTCGCTCACCAGAGCCGGGTCACGGCCGGCCTCCAGCGCCTGAACGCGGAAGCTGTAATGCCCGCCTTTCACAGGTGTGCCGGTTAACGCGCCGGTGTTGGAGTTGAGAATCAGCCCCTCCGGCAGCTTGCCTTCGCTGATGGTATAGACGTACTGCCCGCTCCGGCTGCCGCCAGCATTGAACTGAGCGCTGCCGGGCTTGCCGGCTTCCATCACGGGCAGGAGGTCTGGCCCGAGAGTGATTAACGGGGCCTGACCGTAGTCATTCCCGCCGCTGCAGGACATCCAGCCGCCAGTCTGCAGACCGCAAACGTGGTCATCACCGGCGCTGATCTGCTGGAAACTTCCCTGCATGGTGATTTTCCGGTCACCCCAGCAGTGCACACTGCCCGCCGCATCCAGCGCGCAGGCGAAATCACGCCCGGCAGTCAGGGCAGTGTACGTCCCGGCCGGTTCATCACGGATGGCGCTGCTGCCGCCCCAGCACTCCGGCGATCCGCTTTTATTCAGGGCGCAGGTGAAGTTCCCGCCCGCACTGATGGCGGTCGCATTGCCGCCAGACTGCAGGCCGGCGGGCACGCTGGTCTGACCGGACGTGTTGGCCCCCCAGCATTTCACATTTCCATCCGAGGTCAGGGCGCAGGTGTGGTTCGCCCCGGCATCCACAGCCGTATACATGGCGCTCGGAACGGCCAGGCGGTTGTCGGCGCTGGTTCCCCAGCAGCGAATCCGGCCTGTGTCAAGCAGGGCGCAGGTGTGCCGGTCACCGGCGGTCACCTGCAGCACGCCGGTCATGTCTGGCGGCGTGGCAATGCCGAACCCGTTCCAGCCCCAGCAGGTCGTCCGGCGGTTAAGGCCGATCGCGCAGGCGTGCGACTGTCCCAGAGAGAGGCGGTCGAACACACCGGCCGGCGCTGCAGCCTGACCGGAATCGTTCTTTCCCCAGCAGGTCAGTCGGCCGTTTCCGTCCACCGAGCAGGAGAAAGCGCCGCCCGCAGCCACCAGCGGGTGGATTTCCGCCGGGTTGACTATGATGGCATCGCTGCCCTGGCTGGGCAGGCGGTAGGTTTCGCCGGAGAACTTCGCTGTAACAGTCTTCTGTCCAGCCGTGCTGAAGTACAGGAAGCACTGCGCCTTGCCGGTATTGTCCACATCGGCCTCGCAGTAGGCGTCCTGATCGGCGCTTTCCACCCGCACGCTGCCTTCAAAGGGCATCGAGGCGGGGCCGCCGGACACCGTCACCTGAGCCAGAGCCGGGCTGCCGGCGGTCACCTGATCGGGCAGCTGCAGGCTGGTGGTGGTGGTTCCGTCAATCGTCTGGACGGTGTACTGGCGCAAAAGCGGGGTCAGCTGCAGCGGCAGGATCCCGTCCTCAACCGAGAAGGTCTCGGCCGCTTTCAGGGTGAACGTGTACGTGCCGGATCGGTTTGGCGTTCCCGTGATGGCGCCGTTCGCCAGCGTCAGGCCGTGCGGCAGGCTCCCGCCGTCCAAGGTCAGGCTGTAAGGCGCGTTCCCGCCCGTGGCGGTGAAGGTCTGCTCGAAAGCTTTGCCGATCATCAGAATGGACGGCAGTTCGGCCGGGTCCAGCTCGATGCGGGGCGCTTTTCCGTAGTCGTTGGCCCCCCAGCAGGACAGGGTGGGCTGCTGGCCGCCGGTATCCACCACAGCACAGGTGTGCAGGAAGCCGCTGGAAAACAGCTCCACCGTCACGTTTGTGTCAACGGCGGGTTTGCCCGAGCCAAAGCAGATCAGCTTGCCGTCCGAATCAGCGGCGCAGGAGTAGTTGGAGCCGGATTCGACCGTCTGGAAATCGTTCCCCGCCGGCAGGTCCATCGACGGGCTGCCCCAGCAGACCAGTTCGTGGTTCTCTTTCACCGCGCAGGCGTGGGTGTTGCCGACCGCCAGGTCAATCACCTTCACGTTCGGGGTCGGGCTGCCCGTCATCTCTCCCCAGCAGACCGGATGGCCGTTGTTCGCCTGGATGGCGCAGTCAAATTCCGCCCCCGCGCTGACTGCGCTGACCTTTGCCGTCGGCACCTTCGCCAGGTCTTCGGTCAGGTCACCCCAGCACTTCAGCTTCCCGCTCGCATCGATGGCGCACACGTGGTCAGTCCCGGCGCTGATCTCCACAAACTGGCCGGTCGGGATATTGTGGGTGATCTCGGTGTTTTCACCCGAGCAGGCGATGGTTCCGTCCGTCTTCAGGGCGCAGGTCTGGTAGCCGCCCGCGCTGATCCTGACAAAGGGACCCTGCGGCACCGGCCGGTCATTCTCGTCAACCGGGAAGGAATCGGCCAGACCCCAGCAGCGCATCCAGCCGGTTTCGTCCAGATAGCAGGTGTGGTGATACCCGGCGCTCAGCACCGGCGTCACCTGCAGCGGCTTCAGGGTGATGGTCTTAGAGTCCTCGCTGGACTCAATGGTACTGCCGCCCGCGTAGGTCGCAGTAATCGTCCACTCGCCCGCTTCAGAGATCACCAGGGCGCAGTCAGCCACCCCGAGATCCAGGTCGGCGGTGCAGCTCGGCCCGTCCGTCCCGGCTTGGAAGGTCACCTGGCCGGTCGGAATTTTCTGCGGATCCGTCGGAGAGAAATCCACCACCGCCCGGACCCGAACCGGGTAGCCGGCCATGTACACGCTCGGGCCGTCCGGGTGCAGGCTGGACAGAGTCAGGGCGAGATTGGTTTTCGCCTGCACCTCAAAGTTCAGGTCCAGGGTGCCGGCTGCTCCCTTGCTGTCGACAAAGGTTACGGTGATGGGGAAGGTGCCGTACTGTGTCGGCGCACCGGACAGGCTGCAGGTTTCTGTGTTGAAAGTCAGCCCGGGGGCGGTGCCGGTCATACTGCAGGTGTACGGCGCGGTGCCCCCGTCAGCCGAAAAGGTCGCCTCCCAGTAGACTCTCCACCGGGCCGGCAGCGTCCCGTCATGCGTGATCTCGATCTCTTCCGCCGCCTGGGCCTGAACCGGGGCGAAGGCGGAGATCAAGCCCGCCAGCGCCAGACAGGCGGCCATGGCCAGCATCACCAGCCGGCGGAATTTGGCTGCAGTGCTTGCATGAACGTGGTTTTCCATTAATGCTTACCTCCCGCCGCTAGCGGATATCGACGCGTTCTGCGCGGACAACCAGCCGCCAGCGATACGTGCCGGTTTCCTCATCGTAGGACTGGCAGGTGACCAGGGTCAGCCAGGCGGAATCCTCGTGCCGCAGCACATCGGATTTTTCCGGGCTGGCCAGCGTCACGCTGCGCACCTCGTAGATATGCGTTTCACCGAATGCGCGCACCCAGATCTGGTCCCCCTTGCGCAGCTCCCGCAGCCGGGCAAAGGGACCCGGCAGCCCGCTGGCCAGCGTGCTGTGCGCCGCCAGCGCCGAGTTGCCCTCCCAGCCGGGGAAGGCGGTGCCGTGCAGCCAGCCCACCTGATTCGACAGCCAGGTGGCATCCCAGGTGAGCTCCAGATTGGGCACGCCGGTGATCGGCGCGCTGACGCCCAGCGAGGGGATCTCCAGCACGACCTCGTTTAGCTGCTGGTAGGCTTTCTCCTTCGGCTGCAGCGGCAGCTGCGTCACCCGGCCGGCCGGAAAGCCCGTATCGGGCAGCACGGCCTCACCGTTCAGGAACAGGGTGAAGGACTGCTCGTAGGTCAGCCCGGCCTCGTCGGTTGCCCGCAGGCGGATTTTCAGGCTGTTGCCCTGCCCCGAGACGCTCCGGGCCAGGATCAGCTGATCCCCTTCCACCAGGAAGAAGGCGTTGTGGTCACTTCCCTGGCCATTTACCAGGCTGAACTGGATGGTTTCGTCCGGGTTGGGGTCCGTCGCGGTGATGGTGGCCACTCTCTCACCCACGGCGGTGAACACGCTCAGCCCGGTCGCGCTCAGGCGGATGGATGTCGGCGGCGCGTTGACCCGGTGCGTGTACGGCCGCGATGTGGCCGACTCCAGGGCGACCGGCTCGTCGCTTCCGGCCGGCTGGTAGGTCCCGCCGTGATAGGACGCGGTCACCTGGTGCAGGTGCGGGGTGTTGAACACCAGCGCGCACCGGCCCTCGCCAACCGTGGCCGTGCAGCTCAACCCGCCGCTGGTGACCGTCACCCGGTCGCTAGCGGCCGGCTCGCCGTCCGGCGATTCGACCTCAAAATAAGCCCACACCTGCTCCCCGGGGAGGGATGGCTCCGGGTCCAGGCGGGTCAGGAAGACAAAGGTGTTCGAGGCGCTGACCAGATGCGGCTCGCCTTCGGCCACGCCCGACAAATAGGCGGCGCTGCCTTCATAGGCTGCGCAGATGTACCCGTCCACGGGAGTCTGCGGCGTCAGCGTGCAGGAGCCGGTTCCGCCCGAGAGCGAAATCTCGCAGGAATCCGGCGGGAGCACGGCTGGCGGTTCGCTGCATTTCTCAGCGGAGAGCCACACACTCACCGGGCCGGTCGCAAGCGGGCCGTCGACCGCGCTGACCTGCACCCGCACGTCAAACGGGCGGCCGGCCACCGAAGGATCCGGCTCATCGGTGATTTCAATCACCGGGATGAAGCGGTCCATGACCGCCAGCTCCTTTTCGGCCGAGGCGGAGGGCAGGAAGGCGTCCGTGCCCAGGTAGAAGGCCTTCAGCCGAATCGCGCCCGCCTGCTCAAAGCTCAGGGTGCAGGAGCCTTCCCCGGCCGTGTTCAGCGTGATGGTGCACACCCGGTCCTGCCCGGTGCGCACTTCCACCCGCCCGCGCGGCACGCCGGCCGCCGAGGTCGCCCGCACCGAGACCGTCACCGGCTGCTCGATGTAGGCCGGGTTGGGCGCCAGCGAGGTGATCTCCACCGCGGTCGGGGCCGCCGACTGCGCCCGGACCGGGAAAACCGGCAAAACTGACAGGCACAGCAGCGCAGCCAGCGCGATCTGCGCCGCCCGCGCCATCAGCGTCTTTCTATTCAGCCTGTGCGTCGTGTTCATTCATCCCTCCTATTTCGCCAGCGCAGGCATGTACAGCCAGTTGAAAGCATCCTGATAGAAAATCTGAATGCGCACATTGTCAACAGCCCACTGCTCGCCGGCTTCGGGCGCCAGGTTCAGCCCCATCAGCAGCAGTTTCATGGACAGCCGGTCGTGCGGATAGATTGAGCAGAAGCGGTAGCGCGCATCCGTCACCGACGGGTCGCCGTCAAACTCGCCCGTCTCCGCCGCGCCGAACTGGGCAGGGTACAGGCTCTGCGTGTACTGGCCCGGGAAGGCCTGCTGGTGCCCGGCCAGGTTAGAGAAGGTGGTCAGCTCCAGCTGGCGGTCGTCAAGGTAGCTGGACCACAGGTCCGGGCCGATGGGCGACCCGCTCTGCGTGTCCAGGTAGCGGTTCCCGGCCCAGGGGCCGAGCACATACAGGTCGAAGCAGATCTTCACCCGGTCATGCGGCGGCAGGTCCGGCCAGGTGAAGCTGACCTGGTCGTTGGCGAACGGGCCCAGCACGTCCAGACCCGGCACCGGCGTGCCGGTGACCGGATGCGACCAGTTCTCCTCCGCGCCGCTGGAGAAATCGTTGAAGTATTCGGCCACCGCCTGCACGCGCGCCGGCAGCACCACCCGGTTGTTGGCCGGCTGGTAATCGGCTTCGGCCGAGCGCACCGCCAGGCTCAGCTCGCGCTGGAGCACGTCGGCGGACAGCACCCGCCTCGCGGCAAGCTCGAAGCGCGCCGGCACCACCCCGCCCGCGTCCACGGACGGCAGCGTGCAGACCACTTCGTCCCCTTCCGCGGCGCAGCTTCCGCCGGCCAGTTCGGCCGACTGGACCTGCAGCCCCTCGTCCAGCTTCAGGCGCAGCTCCACATTGCTGGCCGGAGCGCTGCTCCAGTTGACGATTTCAGCATCGATCCAGGTGCGGCCGCCAGCCAGCACCAGCGGCGGCTGGTAGGTGATGAACAGCTGCAGGTCGCGCAGCGCCGGCTCGCCGTCCAGGCGGGTTTCAAACACCGCGCCGGCGTTGGCGGTGGTGTAGAACAGGTTGTTGTCCGGCCCGGCGATGATCTGCGAGCGGCCCTGGTAGGAATACACCGGGGCGTCCAGGTCGGTCTCTGCCAGCGCGGACGGCGCTCCGTCCACCACCGCGAATGAGCCGCTGGTGTGCGTGCCGACGAACCACAGCCGGCCGTCCGGGCCGATGGTCAGGTCGGCCAGGGAGGTGTTGGCCGTCTCCAGCGTGAAGGCGGTGAACTGCTCCGCCTGCGGGTCAAAGCGCTGGATGGTGCGCCCGCTGTTAAACAGGATCCACAGCGCCCCGTCCGGGCCGTAGACCAGGTCCACGGGCCGCGCAGGCGGGTTGGGAATGTCGTACTCCTGGATTTCGCCCTTCAGGCTGATGCGGCCCAGCCGGTAACCGCCCCATTCGACGAACCACAGGCCGCCGTCCGGCGCGGAGACCATGCCGAGCGGCTTGCTGCCCGCCCGGGGCAGGTCGTATTCGGTCAGATCGCCGTCCGCCGTCAGCCGGCCGATGCGGTTGGCCTCATACTCGGTGAACCAGATCGCCCGGTCCTGCCCGAGCACAACGGCCGCCGGGCTGGCGTTTTCGCTCAGGGGGTAGGTGGTCACCTCCCCGCCCGGCTCCAGCCGCCCGATGGCGTCGCCGCGCTCCAGGCTGAACCACAGCGCCCGGTCAGGCCCGACGATGATGTCCAGCGGGCGCGCGTCGGGGTCCGCCAGCGGCTGCACGCCGGCCGACGTCACGCCCAGCCAGGCGATGCCGGCCGGCCCGGTCACGGTGGCCCACACGGACTCGTCCGGCCCGTAAGCCAGGCCGGTCGGGTAAGTGCCCGGGTCAAACTCGCCCAGCGGGCTGCCGGCGGCCGCGGCCAGTCCGGGTGTGGCCGCCAGCAGGCCCGCCATCAGGCAGAGAGCTGCCCCCCGCCGCAGGAATGATTGCGCTGTGCTGTGTCGTGTCATGACGCCCTCCTCTCGCGGCTAGGGTTTCAGCTGAACGGTAAGCTCGCGCTCGACGCTGGTCTCGTGACCGGCGGCGTCGACGGCTGTGGCCTTCAGGGTGTAGACCCCGTCAGCCGGTTTGCCGCCCGGCGGGTAGAACCAGACCGCGTTCCACAGGCCTTCGTAGACCGAGGCCCGGGTGGTGTAGATCAGTTCGCCGTCCTTCCAGATCTCGACGCGGACCTCGCTCACCTCGGTGTCGTCGCTGACCGTTCCGCGCAGGTTGCTGTGGAACAGGCTGCGCACGTCAGCCGGGGTCAGCGTGCCGGTCCAGATGTCGATGACCGGCGCCTGGCCCGCGTCTGCGCGGGAGGTGGTTTCCGCCAGCGTGGCCCAGGTGGAGACTTTCTCCGCCAGCTCGGCGCTGATCGCCGGGCGGGCCGGGGACTGCGGCCTGGCCGCAGCCGCACCCGGTTCGCCGTTGGCGGCAAAGGGCAGGTACACCCTTTCGCCCATCACCGCCGGGTACTCCTTCCCCACGCAGTTGCCCGCCAGGTCGCAGGCGTAGATGCCGGTGGGCTCATAGGTGCGGGCTTCTACCGTGCAGGTGCCGCTGATCCGGTAGAGGTTGGTGTTTGGCGGCACCCCGGTCGAAAGCAGCCAGGAGGCGTTGAAGTACTCGCGCTTCACGGCCGCTTCAGGGCACAGGTTCTGCCGGATGGAAGTCTCATCCAGATTGGAGTCTTCCACGCTGAAGGTGTAGGTCACCAGCTCGGGGTTCTGCGGGTCCACCACGCGCTCAAAGGTGAAGCGCGGCGCCAGCGTGTCGATGATGCCGCCCCACTGGTGGCTGACATCGTAGCCGGTGGCGAAGTGGCCGAAGTTGTCCCAGCCGCGCACGTTGGCCTGGTACGGGCCTTCCAGGTACTCGGGCACCGGGGACGACCAGGCGCTGCCCGCCAGGGCCGCATCGCGCCAGCCGGACTGGGCCAGCGCGGCCAGCTCCAGGTCGCTGAGCGCCCGGGTGAAGATCTTGACATCGTCGATGTCACCGATAAACCCATCACCGATCTGGAACTGGTTGGCCGGGTACGGCTTGAAGCCGGCCAGTTCGCTGGTCTTCGCCACCAGCTGGCCGTTGACGTACAGGCTGTAGGTCTGGCCGTCGTAGCGGGCGGCCACGAAGTTCCAGGCGCCGCGCTGGATCACGCCGGCCGGGCTTTCCACCTGGTTCCAGGCGTAATAGCTGCCGAACCCGGCGATCAACCCGTCATTCTCGGTCAGGTAGATCGAGGGATAGCGCAGCTCGGGGTTCTCGCTGAACTGGCTGATGATCCCGCCCGGCCCGGCGGAGGCGTCCGGCCGGATCCAGGCCATCTGGGTGAAGGCGCCACGGTCCAGCTGCAGGCTGAAGGCCGGGTCGACGGCCAGCGAGTCGTCGCCGTCGAAGTGCAGGGCGAAGTCGCCCACCGCGCCGTCGGTCACCTTGTTGAACTCGTCGCCGTCACCGGCCAGCAGCGTGGCCCTGTGGAAGAAGCCCGAGCGGTCGATGATCTGCGCACCGCCGGCCAGGAAGGTGTCCTCCACGGTCAGGTGGAAGACAGTCTGGTAGCCGGTGTACAGCTCGCGCACCTGTTCGGCGGTCAGCACGCGGCCCAGCACCATCAGCTCGTCCAGCGAGCCGTCCAGGCTGCCGACCGGCGCGGAGCCGACAAACAGGTCCTCGTTCATTTCAGCCACCGGAGCAGCCGTGTCCGCGGCCACCTCCTGACCGTCGCGGTAGAGCACGCGGCGGCCGGTTTCGGCGTCGTAGGTGCAGGCGTAGGCGTGCCACTCGGTGTCGCCGAAGGCTTCCGCCGTGACCAGGTCGCTGCCGCCGAAGCCGCAGACCAGCCGGTCGGCGTAGTCGATACCAAACAGGAAGCGCTGCCCGGCCACGGTGAGCGGGCCCTGCCACAGGAAGGGATCGCTGTGACCGGCCTGGTCGCGTTTGGCCCACACCAGCACGCTGAAGGAGCGGTTGGCCAGGTTCACGTTGCTGCCCAGGTTGATGTACTTGTCATTTCCGTCGAAGCGGATCGAGCCGCTGCGGTGACCGGTCTCGCCCACCTCCGGGCAGTTCTCGCCGGAGCACACACCGGAGAACTGGAACGGGGAGATGTCCATGAAGTAGCGCTCGGGGAGCGTTTCATCCGGCACACCCTCGGCGTTCTCGGGGATGGTGATGCTGTCCAGCGGCAGCCAGGCCAGCAGGTCCTCCGGATAGGGTTCGTTGTACAGCGTGGAGACGTTCAGCGAAGGCTCAAAGGCCACCTGAACCCGCTCCACGCCTGACGCGGCCGCTTTGCCGGCCTCGGTCAGGTAGGGGATGCCTTCCTGCGGCTCGTCGCTGACCATGCCGCCCACGCGCCCGCCGGTGAGCAGCTTCTCACCCAGGGTGGACTCGTCGGTCAGGGCCGCCGCCTTCTCCTCCGGCACGCGGTGGCTTTCCAGCTGCGCGGCCGGAGCGCTGGCATCCAGCAGGATGGTGATCACGCGGGTGGCCAGGTTGCCCACCCGGTCTTTGGCTTCGATGGTGACCTTCATCACGCCGGTCGGCTCGCGCTCGGGGAAGAGGAAGTCCAGCGACCATTCATAGCCGTTGGAGGCCGGGGTCAGGGTTGGAACCGCCTGGCCCATGCCGGCCAGCTCGCCGTTCTCGCTGGTCACGGTCACGCGCACGCTGCTCAGGTCCAGGCCGCTTCCGGGCATACCCTGGCTGAGCACGTCGTCCAGCACCGTGCCGCGCATGGGCAGCACCCAGGTGCCCGGGATGGTGGGATGCGGCTCGGCAGCGTACAGCCCGCCGTCCTGCAGGTTGGCGAAGATTCTCGGCGCGGTGCGGTCGACCAGGATCTCGTACCCGCCGGTCTCCACCTGGTTGCCCACCTGGTCCACCGCGCGGAAGGACAGCGTGTAGCGGCCCTCGCCGTATTTGGGGTCAAAGGTGGGGCAGAAGGCCGTGCCGCCCGGGGCGTCCAGACAGACCGGGGCCAGCGACCACTCGACGGCAGGCGCGTCCACATGCTGGACCTTCATTTCCACCATGGCGATGCCGGAGGTGGCGTCCGAAGCTTCCACGTGCAGCACCCGGTCGTTCTCATCCGAGTAGGGGAAGTCAAGGTTGTAGGAGACCAGCTCGGCGAACGGATCGTCCGCGTCGATGGTCATGGTCAGCGAAGCGGTTTCCTCCACCTGGCCCATCTGGTAGGTGAAGATATCGCGGATTTCGATCTCGTTGAGGGCGTAGGCGTACACCGCCACCTCGTCCAGCTTACCGGTGTAGGGACCGCCCGGCGCGCCGGACATACCGGCCCCGCTGCCCAGGGTTACGCGGCCCAGCCCGGTCCTCTTCCCGTTCGCCGTCCAGGAAGAGTCGAGGTAGCCGTTGATATACAGGAAGAAGTTTTCACCGTTCCGGGCGGGATCCGGTTCCACCACCACCGTGATCAGGTTCCAGGTGTTCTGGATCAGCTCGGCGAAGGAAGTGTGCACACCGCTGCCGTCGGCTGGGTACACGTTGATGGCCGTCGAGCCGGCCGCCAGGTTGATGGCCGCCCGCGGGCTGGCATTGGACCCGTCCGCGATGGTCAGGATGGACTGCTCGGACGGGCGCACCTGGGTCGGGTAGACCCACACCGAAACGGTGAAGCCGGTGGTGTCCGTGGAGAGGCGCTCCTGCCGCAGGCGCAGGGCCGCATCCGGCTGGTTGAACTCCACCGCCGACTGCAGCCGGCCCGGCAGGCCGCCGCTCGGGCAGGCGCCGGAGCAGTCGAGCTGGAAGTCGCCGGGGGTGGCATCGTCAAAGCCCTGGCTGCCGTCCGGCTCGTCCAGGTGGGCCATGAAGATCGGGGCGCGCGACTGCAGCGATCTGATGGTGGCCTCATCCTGAGCATAGCGGAACAGGCGCACGTCGTCCAGCTGGCCGTTGAACATGCTGTGTTCGACGCCCGGAGCGAAACCCAGCTTGGCGGTGGTGCCCGGGCTGGGCACTGCCGGCGAGCTGGTTCGCGAGTCGACTTTCTCGCCGTCCAGCCACAGGTCGGCCGTGCTGCCGTTATTGGCGTAAACCACAAAGTGCCACGACCCGTCAGCCACCCTGCCGCCCTGCGAGCACATCTCGGTCGAGGAAACCAGCGAGCAGATGTTGCCGTTCTTCAGGTACAGCTGGTGGTAGAGGTTGTCCCCGTTGTACAGCGAGTACACGCCGCTCTCCAGGGTGGTCGTGTTCAGCCACAGCGAGATCATGTAGCTGCCGGTGGAGCGCACCGGAACGGAGATCACATCGTCGGCGCCGTCGAAGCGGACCGCCTGGTTGATCAGGCCGGTGGTGCCGGCAGCCGGGCAGGCGATTCCGCCGCACACGCCGTCGTCAGCTACGCCGATTTCGGCGCGATTCTCGAAGGTATTGGAGGAAGGCCGGTCGTCCAGCGGCAGCCGGGCGATCAGCGGCTCGGAGTGGAAGATGTCGTAGGCCTGCTCGCTGTCGATGGCGTAGCGGTACACCTCCAGATTGTCGATGTAACCGAAGAACTGGATCGAGGTCCGCGTCATCTGGTAGGTCAGCCTGCCGTCAAACCCGTTGGACAGGTTGAGCGTCTGCAGGCCGTTGTCGGGGAAGTCGTACCAGGTGCGGGTCAGGGTGCCGCACTTGTCGTCGCCGGAGGTGCTGTCGGCTTCCCAGACCTCGAACCGGACGGTCTCGAAGTTGTCATACACCCTGGCGTAGTTCACGTGGTACGAATCGCCGTCGCCCAGGCTCTTCTCGCCCATGGGGTTACGCACGTGGGAGCCGTTGACATACTCTTCGATGTACGGCTCGGCGTGACTTCCGGCGTCATGCTCATCATCCATGTAGAGCGTGTCCAGATAAACCCGGTAGCTCTTGCTGGAATGCCCCACATAGAAGCTGGTCGCGGAGGTAGGCGTGGAGGTGAACACCGCCGACTCCTTCAGGTCCGAGTCCACGTACAGCCGGTAGATGTACTTGCCCGTTTCCGTGGGGCTGGGCGCGAAGGTGATGGTCACCTGGTTCCACTTACGCTCCGTCAGCACATCGCCGGAGGTGTACGAGACGTACTGCGACCCGTCCCCGAAGCCGAAGCGCAGCCTGTTCCCCTGGCGCTCCAGGGTCGGGTAGGCGTAATGCTCATTGTTCAGCTCCCGGCGGCCGAAGATACCCTGCCAGGTCGAATTTGACTGAGGCAGCGGGTAGACCCACAGCGAGAAGGTGAACGACCCGTCGCTCATATCCAGCAGCTCGTTGCCGTCCACGTAGATGTAGCCGAGTGATGATTTCTCACCCGGGTACAGCGATGTGCCGCGTACTGCTTCGCTGCTGCGGGCTGGCCAGTTCTTGGGGTTGACGACCTTCTGATTGTAGACGGACGAATCGCCAAACCCGTCGGAGTCCATGGTCAGCTCCAGCACCGGCCGCTCGGCCAGGCGGTTGACGTCAATCGCCGACAGCGGCCGGCTGAAGATGCGCAGGTCGTCCAGGGCGAAGCCGGCCGGCATGCTCCCGCCCAGCCACAGGCTGAGATTGTCCGTCTCCGGATTGCCCTTAATCGATGCGGCGTCGACAGAGAAGACCTCGCCGCCGTTGATGTACACGGTCAGCCTCCCGGTGGCCTGCTCGAATTTGACCACCAGGTGGCTCCAGACGTTGACTTTCATCGTGCGCCAGCTCATGGCCGGCAGCACGTTGCTTCCGTTCACATACACCGCCGGCAAGTAACCGCCGAAAATCTGGCGCACCAGCTCGATGGAGAAGCGGTTCCCGGCGCTGTCCACCAGAGGAATGCGGGTCCCGTAGGAGCCGGGATCCGGCTTCACCCAGGCGGCGAACGTCCAGCCGCGGTCGAGCATGTTCATTGTGCCCAGGTCCGGCAGATCGATGCGCTGGATGTAATCGCCCCTGAACCGCACAGCCCGGTTCAGCATACCGGTCTCTCCGGCGTACGGGCAGTCGGTACAGGTCACATCCCGCGGAGGCATGTTGCCCGAGTCATCGACGAACTTCTGAGCGCCGGGGCCTTCCTCGAAGCGCAGCCACAGCTCGGCCAGGTTGGATTCGGACCGCCGGTCGACGATCTGCGCCGTGGCGGTCTGGGTGAAGGTCACGTCCTCGGTGACGGCGTGATCCGGCTCAATCTGCAGCCGGGTCTCCATCGTCTCGCTGTTGACCCCCTGCACCACCGGGTTGTCGGGGTAGAGCACAAAGGTGCGCGGCAGCAGCTTCGACGCCCAGTCGACCACCGCGTCCACCTTGTCGATGACAGTGGTCAGCAGGCCGTAGGCGAAGCGCGAGTTGAGCAGGTTGGTGACCGTCGAGCTGTAGACCAGCTCCTCGCCCGGGCGGACGTACGAGTCGTTGAAGTTGTAGCGGGCCATCATCCAGCGCTCGACCACATCGGCGGCCGGCAGCGCGAAGTCGAAGAAGGCCAGCTCGTCCAGCCCGCCGGCGTAGAACCCGGTCAGGCCGCCGCTGCCCTCATAGGCGCCCAGGATGATTTCCACCGGGCTGCCGGTCGGGGCCGGCACCGAGAAGGATGCCGTGCCCGCCGGGCTGCCGTTGATGAAGAACTGCGCCCGCGTGCCGTCAAAGACCGCGGCCACATGGGCCCAGGTCCCGGCCGGCACCGCGCTCTGGCTGGTCGCCGTGCCGTGGGCGCTGATCAGCGCCAGGCGGAGGTCAGAGGTGATTTCAAAGCGCACCCCGTCCCCGGCGGACTGGTTCCACTTGGAGAACAGCGTTCCGCCGGTGGTGGTGTTCACCCAGCCGCCCACGCTGAAGGGCTGGTCCTCGCCCAGCGTGATGGCCTTCGCCGAGGTGGTGATGCGCAGCAGCTCGCCGCCGTCGAAGCGCACCGCGGCCCCGTAGCGGCCGTCAAAGCCGCTCAGCGGGCACTCGCCGGCCACGCAGGAAGCGGAGAATCCGAAGTTGGACGAGTCCGCGAAGACCAGCGAGCCGACTTCCTCGTTGAAGCGCAGCATCACCAGCGGCGCGTCCAGTTCGCGCATCGACAGCTCGTATTCCAGCACGTCAGAGTTCTGGTAAACGCGCGGGTGGAAGCCGTAGACTTTCTCCAGGTAGTCGGTCACCCCGTCCAGATCCGAGTCAGCCATGAGCGGATCGGGGTAAACCATGGTCTCCAGCGGCGCGCCGGTTTCGGTGAAGTCGTAGGTGTACAGCCAGCCCAGGATTTCGTCCAGGTCCGACAGGCCGTCGCCGTCGGAGTCCTTGCGGGTCGGCGAAGTGCCCAGCACGACCTCCTCGCTGTCCAGCAGCCCGTCGTCGTCCGTGTCGGCCATGCGCGGGTTGGTGCCAAGGGACAGCTCGAAGGAGTCGGACAGGCCGTCACCGTCGGTATCATACTGGCTGTCGTCCGGGTCGTTGCCTCCCGGGTAGGCCTTCGAGAGCAGTCCGTCACCGTCGGCGTCTTTCAACACCGGGAAGGGCAGCTTCCCGCTCAGCGTCCAGGCCTGCCTGTAGCCACCGGGCATGGAGGAGTCCTGCACCAGCGTGTAGAACTCATCCAGCGTGCGCGGGAACACATCCACCGTCAGACCGCCGGAAATGTCGGTGCTGAAGGAGGCCCTTTCCGTGCGGACGTAGCAAATCGGGAGCGGGGCCGGCATGAGGATCGGGATAAAGATGGCCCAGCATTCCTGCACCGGTATGGCGGAACCTTCGGTCAGGTAAAGGACCGGGTCCTGGTTCAGGCCAACCGGCGGGACGGGGACGGAGAAACCGTCCGTCTCCGCGCGGAACACCTGCTCCCAGGTGGAGTCAGCGATCCACTTCCAGCCGGATGTCGAGTCGCCGCGGTCCAGGCCGTTGTGAATGTCTTTCTTGCTGGTCTGCAGCTTGTAGGCAAAGGCGGCGGATTTGGCGTTGCTGTCCGAGTACTGCCAGAAGTAAGCGGCCGCCTTCCAGTCGATCGGAACGGAGGACTTCTTGATGGTGTTCTTCACCCCGATCGCGATCCGCATGTTGTTGCCGTAGGTCATGCCGGCGGAAACGTCCTCCAGGTCCTGGTCCACATAGGTGAAGGACAGCCGGTTGCCGTCTTCATAGTTGATCAAGTAGGTGTTCGAGTAGATTATCCATTTGATAATCTTGGTGATCCAGCCCGAGATGCCAATACACACGTACTGGCGCACCCAGTGGCCCTCCTCCAGATCGTTGGCCCCCGCCAGGATGCAGATGGTGTTGATCAGCGCATCGATCAGGCCGATGACGGCCACGATGATGGCCCCCACCACAGTGGCCGAGAGCGCCGCCATCAACAGCAAGGTGAAGGTCGCCGCGATGGCTTCAGCCAGCAGGTTGTTAAAGGCTACTGAGCCAAAAGTGGCCCCCGAGGCAATCCAGGAGTAGATGAACACACCCCAGGTGATCACTGCGCTGACCACAACGCCGATAATGGCTGCGGCCTTGCTCGATTCCGCCACCGATTTAATTGCCTTGATGGCGTTGACCAGCGCCACACCGGCCAGCACGGCCGAAACAGCGCTGAAGGTGGCAAACAGGATGCGCCCGGCCCAGATGCCCATCGGCGAGTTGCCGCCGACCAGATACAGGATGGCCAGAGTCGCGATCGCGGCAATCACAATCCCGACGCCCACCCCGAAGGCCACCTTGCGGAAGGTGGTGGTCAGCAGCTTGGTGATCGGAGAGGCCTTCTGTGCCGCGCCGTGGCCGAACGCCTTGATAAAGCCCCACGCCATGTTCGTTTCTCCGAAGACAATGGAGGAAAGCAGGTGCGGGGTGTTCTTCAGACCGTCGAGGATCAATTCCACCGACGTGTTAATCACGGTGGCGACAATCTTGCCGGTGCCCTTGTTATTGTTAAACTCGTTGAACACGTCCTCGTCGTGCTTGACCGCCGGGACGTTGATCACCGGAGCGCCGTTGAGGGCCACCAGCATAGCCGTGCCGGTCACCAGGCTCTGGTAGAGCAGCTTCGCCAGGCCGACGGTGCCGTCCGCGTAATCGCGGGCGTCCTGCGATTCATCGACCGGCTGGTAATCCGGCAGCGTGCGCAGGTTGGCTTCCAGACGGTCGAGATACGCGTTGACATCGTACGGGGTCCACTGGTCCCCGGTTCGCCTGTAGGGCGCCCAGTTGAGCATCGCCTGGGTGACCGTCCCCTTGCCGGAGAGGTCGATCACGCACCCGGCCGCCGAGCAGCTGGCGCCGTCCTCGCCGACCGAGGAGGTCCGCTGCTGGATCATGCGCGCGAACAGCAGGGTGACCACCTCGGCGGAGGTCGGGTTGAATTGACCGGTGAGGATCTCACTCACGCTGTCACCGATGGTGGAGGTCACTTCATCGGCGGTGGCGTACTGGTAGGTGTACACCCGGAAGGTGTCGCGATCAAAGCCCCACAGCAGCGTGGGATCGGTGATATCGCCGTTGTGATCGGGGTCAAAGCGGCGCTGGATCTCCGCGATGGTCAGGTCCAGGTTCTGGCCGTCAGACGAGCGGCCCGCCAGGAAGGTGTTTTCCAGGCCGTTGGCCAGGCCCCATAGCGGATCGTCGAACTGCAGATCGGTGTCGGTCTGCGGGTTTTCGAAGATCACCGCCAGGTCCACGCCATGCTCTTCCACCACCGACAGGCCGGCCAGCCGGAACTCGTCCGTGTAGCTGTGCACCACCCGGGAGATATCGGTGTTCCAGCGGTCCAGTTTGTCTTTATCACACCAGGTGCCGGATTTGCTCTCCGAGTAGTCGTCCGGCATGGGCTTGCACACATCGGTCAGCATGTTGAGCAGCCAGACCAGGCGCACTTCCTGGGTGGACAGGTCAAAACCGCCGAACTCATTGGTGAACGGCACGCGGGTGGAGAAGGCCACCGGTTTGCCGCCGGACTCATCGTAAACCACCGAGAGCGGCGTGTAGATCAGCACATCGCCGTTGGTGTCGTTGCGAGCCGCCCCGCCGTAGGCCTGCAGGGTGGTGGAATCGTAGACGTACTCGCTCATTTTGCCGTGCGCCACCGGCGGAATGGGCGCGCAGGAGCCCATCTTCGCGCTGCTGTCCTTCACAAACAGCACATAGTCCCCGCCGGCCAGCGGGCCGAGGGGCACACTCACCACGGTGGACTCGCCGGTCGAGCGCAGATCAAGCCGGGCCACCTCGCGGACATCGTCGCACATGCCCTGCCCCAGATAGAGCGTCCGCCCGGAGTCAATCGAACCGGAGGTCAGCTCGATGCGGGTCTTCCCGGGGAAGTCTTCACTGGAGGTGAACTCGAATCTGGCGCTGAAGCTGCCTTCGCTCACGCTCACCTCGACGGTGCGCGAAAGCGGCAGCGGAACCAGGTCGCCGCTCAGGCGGATTTCCGCCATCGGGATCAGGCGCAGGTCGCCGTAGCGCGAGCGCGGGTCGGTATCGGCCTGCTCGCTGCTCATGTGATCGGCGAAGGTGCTTCCGTTCACCCGCTGAATCTGACCGTCATTATCGCCCGAGGGCCAGTCCAGCACGTTCAGGGCGTAGGTCAGGTGTTTTTCGTTGGCGGGGATCAGCTGGTAGGTGAACAGCATGGGCTGCTGGCCGGCACCCTGCAGTGAGAGCCGCAGCGGGCTGTCGACCGTGTACACCTGGTAGTCGACCACATAGGGCGACTCGTCGTACAGAGTCGGAACGCCGTCGTTGTCGTCGTCGCTGTCAAAGGCGTCCGGAATGCCGTCACCGTCGGTGTCGCGGCACACGCCGTTGGAGCTGCCATTCGCGCGTTCGGGGCACTCGATCCCGTCAATGATGCCGTCATAATCGGTGTCGCGCTCGCCGGGGTTCAGATACCAGTCCCTGTCGCCGGCATAGAAGGGGCGCACCTCGTCAATATCCCAGATGCCGTCCCCGTCGGTGTCCTTCAGGCCCGGCGCCAGATTGAGCTTGAGCTCGACGTTGTCGTTCAGCCCGTCGTCGTCCGTGTCGGCCTTGTTCGGGTTCAGGATGGTAATGTCGAACTGGCTCTCGTAGGCGTCCGTCAGGCCGTCCTGGTCGGTGTCAACATCACCGGAGTCCGCGGCTGCGGTTGGCTGCGCAGCCTGCGCGGACACCTTGAAAGCCGGCTGCATCGGGCTGTAACCGCCCGTCTCGACCCGGTCCAGCGGGTTGGCGTGCGGGTTCCAGAGGTCGACCTCCTGCTGGCTGGCCTGCGCCAGGGTTTCCTCCCGGGCGGCAGCCTTCTCGGCCTGCTTTGCGTTGAAATCCGCCGCCTTGACCGACTGCCACAGCGGGGTGACCACCATGGACAGGATTACCGATGCGGCCACCGCCGCATAGGCCCACTTGCGCCGCGAAAAGACCAGCATCAGGCTGGCCAGCAGCACGGCGCCGGTGAAGATGCCGGCGCTCATGGCCATTTCGGCGGCTTTCTGTCCGGTGGGCAGCAGCCCCGCCAGCCCGGAGAAGAAGCCGGGCACGCCGGCAGCCATTTGCTGGCCGGCGGCGTGGTTGAAGTACTCGGTGGTGATGGTGGCCTCGACCCGGTCACCGTTCTTCTCCGGCGGCATCTGCATGGTCACGGTCATGCGGGCCGGCAGCCCGTTCGCATCCACCCAGATTTCGCCGCCGGCCACCATCTGGCGGTACTCCTCGGAGACCTCCAGGTTCATGCCCAGCGGCAGCTCGCCCGCGCGCTGCAGTTCGGCGACCATCTGGTCGCGCATGATCGCGGCATAGCGGTCGGAATCGACATCAAAGCTGTAGCGGGTGACCGCCACTTTCCCGCCGTCCGGCAGGGCGATGGTCTGGCTGTCCACCTCGCGGATGTTCCTGGCTGCCGCCAGAAAAGCCGAGTTGGTGTCGCCCAGGAAGAAGGAAGAGGCGGAGACGTCTTTCAGCTCCTCCCACTCCTCCGAGCCGATCACCCGGCCGCGAGCGCTGTTCCGCTCGATGTGAATCTCTACCCCGTCGTCCTGGTTGAGCAGGTTCTCCGGGTTCTGGAACAGGCGCACCTGGTAGATCTGGCTGGTCAGGTCGGCCTTGCCGCTGATCTGGTACGTCTCCCGGACGGAAGACTCGCCCACATTGGCCAGAGCCGGAGCCGGGTAGGTGACCTGCTCCACGGTGGTGGCAAATTCATACGATCCAGCCTGCACCAGGCGCTGCCAGGAATCCTGCAGCGTCCGCTGGGAGGCGGCTGCGGAAGTGCCGGGGATCACGAAACAGAAAACCAGTACGGCCGCCAGCAGGCATGCGGCCACAATGATCACGCTGCGGTACAAAGGCTTCGATGACGTCATTGATGTTGTTCCCTTGCTGTGAAGAAACGTGCCTTTTATTCGACAGCATCCCTCCCTAAACGCTGTCAGACAGGACGTTTAGCCTGTTCAGATGTATTCAGCTGAAAAGTTGTCGTTAGAGATCTGGCAGCGGGGTTGAGACAGAATCCAGTCTAGTATGGAAGATGTGAGGTTGGTTAGGACACGGTTTTATCAGAAAATTATAACAAGTTATTGAGATAATGACTCACCCAACTTGAGTATTCGAGTAAATGTGTCAAAAATCTGGACCGGTTTTCCTGGTTGGAACAAGATCACGGGGCACAGCACTCCGCAGGGGAGGTCGTCCCGAAACGAGCGCAGGGCACGTCCCCGCAGAGAGCCTCTCACACAATGAGGTCCACCCCCTCCATGAGACCCGCCATCCCCTGCTATACTGGTGACACAGCCAGCCCGGCCGGCACCCGCCCCGGACTGGCTCGCATACGACGGTCCGCTTCGAGCAGCATACAGGAGGGAATGATGAGAATTGCTGTCCTCGGCACCGGCATCGTCGGCCAGACCCTGGGCGCGCGGCTGGCCGAACTGCACCACCAGGTGGTCATGGGCACCCGCTCCCCGGCCGCCACTCTGGCCCGCGACGAGCACGGCCGCTACGGCACGCCGCCTTTCAACGCCTGGCTGTCCCAGCACCCGCGCGTCGAGCTGGCCTCCTATGCGGAAGCAGCCCGCTTCGGCGAACTGGTGATCAACGCCACCAGCGGGGCCGGCTCGCTGAACGCGCTGCAGTCGGCGGGGGCGTCCAACCTGGCCGATAAGATCCTGATCGACGTCGCCAACCCGCTGGAAGCCGCGCCGTCCGGCCCGCCCGCCCTCTTCGTGGCCAACACCGACTCGCTGGCCGAACAAATCCAGCGCGCCTTCCCCTACACAAAGGTGGTCAAAACGCTCAACACCGTGACCGCCCGGCTGATGGTCAACCCGCGCCTGGTGGCCGGCGGCGAGCACACCATCTTCGTCAGCGGCAACGATGCGGAGGCGAAGAAATCCGTGTGCGAGTGGCTGGAAGCCTGGTTCGGCTGGAAGCACATTCTGGACCTGGGCGACATCACCACCGCCCGCGGCGTGGAGATGTACATGGCCCTCTGGCTGCGTCTCGCAGGCGCGCTGGGCACCGGCGTGCTCAACATCCACGTGGTGAAAGGCTCCTGAACCGCTTTCCCGGTTGACGCCCCGGCCCGCGGGCGGTAGGATAAAGGCGGATCCCCATTCACCCAACCGCCGGAGGAACACCGCATGGAAACCCTTGTCCGGGGCAAATATGTCTTCACCGACGCGGCGCTCGGCCCGGCCGGCGTGCTGACCGGCGCCGCCGTGCTGGTTTCTGGCAGCGAGATCGCCGCCGTTGGCCCTTACGAAGCGCTGCGCCGCGATCACCCTCAGGCCGCCCTGCTCGGCGGGCCGGACTGCATGGTGCTGCCCGGCCTGATCGACGCCCACACGCACGGGCGCGGTCTCTCGTTCCTGCAGCGCGGCCCGGGCTATGACTTCCTGGAAAACGCGCTGCTCGACTGGGCCTTCGCCGTCGACCTGCCCGCCGAACTCAACGCTCCGCTGACCGCCCTGCGCCACCTGCGCAACGGCTGCACCACGCTGCACCACAACGAAATGGGCAAAGTCAGCGATCCCGACGCCCTGGCGAAGGCCGAGACCGCCCTGCGCGCCTACCGCCAGGCCGGCATCCGCGCCGCCTATTCCCCGGGCATCCGCGACGAGAACTTCCTGGCTTACGACGACCAGGCCTTTTTCGCCACCCTGCCGCCCCACCTGCAGGAGTTCGCCCGCCCGCTGGTCTTCTTCGACAAAGTAAAAGCCCGGGAGGATTATTTCGCCCTCTTCGAGCAGCTGTACGCGAAATGGAACGGCGGGCTGACGCGCATTTTCTTCGGCCCCTCCTGGGCGCACGGCGCCAGCGACGAATACCTGCTCCGGGTCAAGGAGCGCGCCGATGCCCTGGGCGGGCTGCCGGTCCACATCCACACCCTGCAGACGCCTATCCAGCGCGCCTACGGGCTGCGGCGCCACGGCAAATCGCTGCTTATGCGCCTGAACGACCTGGGCCTGGTGGACGAACACCTCACTCTGGGCCACGCCGTCTACGTGGACCAGGCTGACATCGAGCTGCTGGCCGAGAAGGGCGCTTCGGTTACCCACCACCCGAGCTGCAACTTCGCCATGCGCAACGGCATCGCCCCGGTGGTGCCGATGGTGCGCGCCGGGGTGAACGTGGCCCTGGGCATCGACGAAAAGGCCTTCAACGACGACGAGGACGCCATCGGCGAGCTGCGCATGATCTTCTACATTCACCGGCTGAGCGGTTTCGACCTGGAAGACACCCCCGCGCTGGACCCCTACCAGGTGATCGCCATGGGCACGCGCAATGCCGCCCGCTGCCTGGGCCTGGGGGACGAGGTGGGCGCTCTGCGGCCCGGCATGAAGGCCGACCTGATCACCCTGGACATGGCCGAGATGACCGCCGACCCCTGGGCCAGCCCGGATCTGGACCCGGGGCTGCTGTTCATCCACCGCGCCCGCGGCAGGCACGTGCGGGACGTGCTGGTGGATGGGCAGGCGGTCGTCGTCGACGGAGCCGTCCAGACCATCGACGTCGAAGCGCTGTACCGCGAGGTGCGCGCCTGCGTGGAAAAGGGCCTGACCCCCGCGCAGCGGGCCTACGCCGAGCGGATGAGAGAGATCAAGCCCTACGTGCAGCGGTGGTACCGCAGCTGGGCGGACTTCCCCCGCGAGCCGTTCTACGCGGTGAACTCACGCAAGTAGGGGGGTAGGTGCAATCCCCTACTTGTACCCATGGGGGCAGGTGGGGGATGGGTGGGCGTCACCCCCATGCCTGGCGGGAGGGGGCGACACTCCCTCCAGGGGGAGACGGGGGCGCTGCCCCCGTCTCTATTCCGTGTGAGAGACCGGCCCGTCCAAACACACCAGCCAGGCGGCGCGGTCCGGATCATCCAGCGAATCCGGCAGCTGCAGCTCGCACTCGCCGCACAGGCCCATGGCGCAGCGGCCCCGGCGCATGACCACCTCCCAGGAGAGCTGGCGCGGCACCTTATGCTCGCCGCACACCCGGTCGATCTCCTCCAGCATGCGCACCGGGCCAACGGCGTACACGCCGCCGTCCGGCCGGCTTGCGGGGTCGAGCAGCAGCCGCTCGAGCGGCCCGGTCACGGGGCCGGTTTCGCCCTGCGAGCCGTCTTCCGTCGTCACCAGCACGCAGGCCCCGGCCTGCTCAAAGGCCTCGACCATGATGATTTCCTTCGCCGTGCGGGCCGCCAGGATCACATCCACCGCCGCGCCGCCGGCCAGCGCGCGCCGGGCCAGGAAGAGCAGCGGGCCAATGTCGAAACCGCCGCCAACCAGCAGCATCTTCTGCCCGTGCGGGCGGAAACCGTGGCCGATCGGCCCGCGGGCGCGCAGCCGCCCGCCCACCTGCAGCCCCTTCACCAGCGGGCTGGTCGGGCCGACCGCCGTGGCCGTCAGCGTGAAGGGATCATCGCCGGTGATGGAGAAGGGGATCTCCGAGTCCGCCGCCAGCCAGGCCATGACGAACTGGCCCGGCTCGGCCGGCACCGGCCGGTCCAGGGTGAACGTGCGGGTGCGGTAGTTCTCTTCCTTAATATCAGTAATGGTGTAGGTCTGGTGAAGCAGGCCAGGCCGGATGGGGATGGGGTTGGAAAATGTCATAGGATCGCCTTTCCACGCATCGACTCCAGGTCTGCGTAACCTTCTTCGTCCATAAAGGCGGCCAGCTCGGCGGGCAGCTGCTGGAACACATCCACGCCGCGGTAGTACACCGCCGAGCCGACCCCGACGGCCGTCGCCCCGGCCATGATCATCTCGGCCGCGTCCACGCCGCTGCACACGCCGCCCGTGCCGATGATGGGCAGGTCCACGGCCCGGGCCACATCGGCCACGCACTTCAGCGCGATCGGCTTGAGCGCCGGCCCCGAGATGCCGCCCACCTTGTTCTTCAGCACCGGGCTGGCCGAGCGGGCGTCGATGATCATCCCGGGCATGGAGTTGACCGCGCAGATCACGTCCGCCCCGGCGTCCCTCACCGCCCTGGCGATGGCGCCGATGTTGGGCACGTTGGGCGCCAGCTTAATGGCCACCGGCAGGTCCCCCACCGCCTTCTTGACCGCCTCGGTGGCGGCCGCGGCGGTGTCCTCTTTCGCCGCGAAGGGCATGCCGAACTCATCCGCCACGTTGGGGCACGACAGGTTGGCCTCGATCAGGTCCGGCTGGACCTGCGCCAGGATGCGGGCGGTTTCGCCGAACTCGGCGACATCCTTGGCAAAAATGCTGACAAACAGCAGCGCCCCCTCCTCGTGCAGCCGGGGGAGAATGGCGGCCAGGTTCTCTGCTTCCGCCTTCGCCCCGGGGTTGGTCAGGCCGATGGCGTTGATCAGCCCCGCGCCCCAGTCCAGCGCGGTCGGGTTGGCGTGGCCGGCCCGCCGGTTCAGGCTGCAGGACTTGGTGGTCACCGCGCCGATGTCCAGGCAGGCGATGCGCTCCAGCAGCCGGTTGCTGGTGCCCAGCACACCCGAGGCCAGCACGAACGGGTTGCGCATTTTGAGAGGGCCTAGCTGACAGGTTAAATCCGCCATGGTCGCTCCTCAAACTGAAATTCCGGGATAAAAGCGTTCCTGAGCGCGGCAAGGGCTGCCGGCGCTCAGGAACGTGTTCAGACTAGAGACAAACGGCAGCCAGAATTAGCGCTCGTTCCAGCAGGGCATCGGGTAGATCGGGGTGGCCTGCTCGATGTCCTTCGGGTAGATGGACACCACCTGGCCGTTCTGGATCTGGATCACACCGGAAGCCCCGGCGATGTTGGCGCCGGTCTCATCCCAGGCGGTCGGGCCCCAGAAGATCTGGTGATCGAAGTTGAGCAGGGCTTCGCGCACCTTTTCGGTGTCCAGCGTGCCGGCATCTTCGATGGCCAGCTGCAGGATCAGGCCCGCGGCCGCGCCAGCGGCGGAGTGGTAGGACGGGGCATAGCCGAACTTCTTCTCGAATTCGACGCCGAACTCCTCAGAGGAGGGGATGACCTCGCCCTTCCAGCCCATGTTGGGCAGCCACCATTCCGCGCCCATGATGTACTCGGCATCCGGACCCAGTTCCTGCGGGAAGTCGGGGATGGACACACCCACCGAGTAGGTCAGGATCTTCGGGCAGACCTGCAGGTCTTTGGCCTGCTTGGTGATCAGCACGGCGTCCTGGTACAGGGTGGAGGCGACCACGATGTCCGGGTTCAGGCCCTTGATGGCCGACAGCATCGTGGAAACGTCGTTCACGTCCTTGGGGAACTTCTCATAGTAGACCACATCCAGGCCCTTCTCAATCGCCCGGTCGCGCACGCCTTCGGCCACGCTCGTGCCAAAGGGATCGTCACGCACCATGATGGCGATGGTCCTGGGGGCCGGGTCGAGCTCGACGGCCATGTCGATGAGCAGCTGCAAGTACTGGGTCGCAGGGGGCAGCACCGAGAAAATGTACTTGTAGCCCTTGTCGTAGATGGTGGTGGCGTTGGCCAGCGGAGTGATGGTGATGATCTTGTACTTTTCACCGATGGCGGCCGCCGCGGTCTGGATACCGCTGGAGTACGGGCCGATCAGGAACTGCACCTTGTCCTCGGTGATCAGCTTCTCGGTCAGCTTCATGCTGGTTTCCGGAGAGGACTGGTCATCGTAGTAAACCACTTCGACCTTGTACTTCTCACCGCCAACATCAATACCGCCGGCTTCGTTGACCAGGTCCTTCCAGTAGTCGACACCGTCCTTCTCGAACTTACCTTCGCGAGCCACCTGGCCGGTCATCGAGATCGCGACGCCGATCTTAATGACCTTTTCGCCCTCACCTTCACCTGAAGCGGGGGCAGCCGGGCCGCCGCCGCAGGCGCTCAGCAGGAAGCTGAGCAACAGCAGACACGTCATTACTACATAAAGCTTCTTGCCCATTCGGTTCCTCCTTGAAGGTCTAGATCATCTGCCGTCAGGACGGCAGTTGTCCACGCCGATCAGATGCCCAGGTAGGCTTTCTTGATGGCCTCGTCCTCCATCAAGTCCCTGGAATTGCCGGAATGCACCAGGTGGCCGGTCTCCAGCACGTAGCCGCGTTCCGACATCTGGAAGGCAGCCTGCACGTCCTGTTCGACCAGGAACACGGTCACGCCGTTGTCGTGAATGGTCTGGATGGTTTCCATCAGCCTGTCCACCACTACCGGCGCCAGACCGAGGGAAAGCTCGTCGATCATCAGAAGCTTGGGGTTCGACATCAGCCCGCGGGCAATGGCGCACATCTGCTGCTCGCCGCCCGAAAGCGTGCCTGCCAGCTGCGCCTGCCGCTCCTCCAGGATGGGGAACAGGGCGAAGATTCTCTCCAGGTCCTCCTGGATGGCCTTGACGTCACTGCGGGTAAAGGCCCCCATCATCAGGTTCTCGCGGATGGTCAGGCCGGCGAACAGCTGGCGGCCTTCGGGCACCAGGGCGATGCCCTTGCGCACGCGCACGTCCGCCGTGGTGTTGGTGATGTCCTCACCGTCAAAAATAATCTGCGAGCCCTTGCGCGGCCTGAGGAGGCCAGAGATATTCTTCAGCAGCGTGCTCTTGCCCGCGCCGTTGGAACCCACCAGGGCCACCACCTCGCCCTTCCCTACCTCCAGGTTGATGTCCCACAGCGCCTGCACGTCACCATAAGCAAAGTTGAGGTTTTTTACCTGTAGCAGCATCAGTGCCCTCCCTGGGCCTGGTTTTTGGCCCCGTACCGGTCACCCAGGTATGCCTTAATCACCTGTTCGTTGTTGACAATTTCACTGGGGGTCTGCAGGGCGATGCGCTGCCCGTGATGCAGCACCAGCACCCGGTCGCACAGGCCCATGATGGCCTTCATCACGTGTTCGATGACCAGGATGGTCACGCCTGATTCGCGCACCTTGCGGATCAGCTGCATGATGCTCTCCACCTCGGTCGGGTTCAGCCCGGCCATCACCTCGTCCAGCAGCAGCAGGTCGGGGCGCATGGCCAGCGCGCGCGCCAGCTCGATGCGCTTGCGGTCGGCCAGCGTGACCTCTTCCACGCGCCGGTCGGCGGCCTTTTCCAGGTGGACGAACTCGATAATTTCATTCGCGCGCTTCATTGCGCCGGTCACGTCTTCGCGATGATCGGCGCTGCCGTACATGGCGCCCACGGCCACATTCTCGCGCACGGTCATGCCCGGGAAGGGCTTGACCACCTGAAACGTGCGCGAGATGCCCTTCTGGGCGATGACGTGCGGCTGCAGCCCGCTGATGCGCTCTCCTTTGAAGATGATCTGGCCTTTCGAGAGCGGGTAAACGCCGCTGATCAGGTTGAGCAGGGTGGTCTTGCCCGCCCCGTTGGGACCGATCAGCCCCAGGATCTCGCCCTTGCGGACGTCAAAGTCGACATCCTTGACGGCCGCCAGACCGCCAAAGTATACGGTGACTTCTTTGCCTTCCAGAATGGTTTCGCTCATGATTACCTCTACCTGCCGGGGCTAAATCTTGTTCTGGCGCATCTCGGCCAGAATGCCCTTCAGGCCGATCCGGTTCTGCACGTAGTGCAGGATGCCCTTGGGCACGAAAATCACGGTCAGGATCACGATGATGGCCAGGATGCCCATGTGGAGCTCGAGGAAGCGGCCCCAGACCAGCTCAGAGACGATCTCCATAAAGAACGCGCCGATGACCGGCCCGAAGACCGTGCCCGCGCCGCCGATCAGCACCATGATCATGAACTTGAGCGAAATCATGATGTCGAACACGTCCGAAGGCTCGACGAAGGAGAACCACAGCCCGAAGACCCCGCCCAGCGTGCCGGTCATGAAGGCGCTGATCATCCAGGCCGTCACCTTGAAGCGCGTGGTCGGGATGCCCGAGATGCCCGCCGCCTGCTCGTCGGCGCGGATGGCCCGCAGGCCAAACCCGAAGCGGCTGCGGCGGATCAGGAAGCTCGCCAGCACGTACAGCGCCGCCAGCCCCAGCATGATGTAATAGGCCAGCATGTTGAACATCTGCGGGCTGATGTCGAAGATAGGGAAGGACATGCCCATACCGCCGCCGGTGATCTTCATGTTGGTGACGATCTCGCGGGTGGCGTCCATCACGCCGATGGTGGCGATGGAGAAGTAGTGCCCGCGCAGCCTCAGCAGCGGCAGGCCCAGCAGCGCGGCGTAGAGCGAGCACAGCAGCGCTCCGCACAGCACCGCCAGCGGAAGCGGGAAGTTGAACTGACCTACCAGCACACCGGTGGTGTACGCGCCCACGCCAAAGAAGACCACGTTACCGAAATCGGTGTACCCGGTGTAGCCCATAATAATATTCAGGCTGGAGGCCAGGCCAACGTACATAAAGGCGCTGGTCAGCACGCGGATCCAGTACCCGGTACCAATGAAAGGAAACGCAATCGCTCCGAGCAGGAAGACAATGCCCACCGGCAGCCAGATGCGCCGCTGCGCTGACTGGCTGAAGAGGGTCTCCTTGCTCTGGTTCCACTGTTTCAATAATCTGCTCGCCATGAGATCTTCCTCTCAGTGATGTATCTGTTCAAGCGTTCGGGCTTAGAAGAACTTCTTGCCCATCAGGCCCTGCGGGCGGATGACCAGCACCAGCACCAGGATGGCAAAGGCGATGGCGTTCTGGAAGCTCGGCCCGAAGGCCAGCGCGCCCAGCGTCTCGGCCAGCCCCAGCACCAGGCCGCCCAGCACCGCGCCGGAGACCGTACCCAGGCCGCCCAGCACCGCGACGGCGAAAGCCCGGCCGATGAAGGGATCACCAAAGGTGGGCGTAACCACAAAGTTGGTGCTCATCAGAGCGCCTGCCACGCCCGCCAGGCCGCAGCCGATGGCGAAGGTGATGGAGTAAATCCGGCTGATGTTCACGCCCACCAGCTGCGCGGCGTCCTTATTCTGAGCCGTGGCGCGAATGGCGGTGCCGGTTTTCGTCCGCGAGAGGAATAACTGCAGGAGAATGGCGACAATGATTGCAATGACAAACACAATCAGCCGCGAGTAGGGGACGGTGGTCCCGAACAGATTTAACCCCTGCCCGGAGAACGGTGACTGAATTGAGCGGTAGTCACCCTTCCAGAGTATGTAGGCCGCGTTCACCAGAAACAGGTTGAACCCGTGCGACAGGATCAGGGTCATGTTGGTGCCTGACTTCATGGTCAGGTTGATGACGTACTTCTGCAGCAGGTAGCCGATGAACAGCGTCACCAGCATGGCGACAGGCACGAACCACAAAGGGTTGACCCCGATATACTGGGACATCCAGTAGGTCGTGTACGCGCCCAGCATGATCATCGCCCCGTGTGACAGGTTCACGGTGTTCATGACGCCCCACACCAGCGAGAAGCCTACCCCTACAGCGGCGTACATACCACCCAGCAGCAAACCATTAATGATCGAAGTAAACAACATGGGCACTCCTCCTAAATCGGCGAGGTAGAATGTTGGATATTCACTTGTACGGGGGAAGGAAAAAATAAAGGTACAACGGGCATCTGAGGTGATCCAGTGCAAGAGCCTGCCCGGGCAAGAACCACAGTCCAGGAGTGGCGGCGATGTTCAGCTGTATGCATACGGGAACCCGGGTCGAACGTACTTTTCGGGGACCCGCGTTGGGTTGTAGCAAGGCCGTGTGCTTGTTGGCAATATAATACCGATTTCTTTTCCCGCTGTAAAGTACCAGTTTTGCAATTATTGCAATTATTCACACACTCTCTCAAAGCGGCTGTGGGAGAGAGTCACTGCCAGTTGGCAGCCTGACAGCGCCAGAGCTGCCCTTGCTCCCATGGGCATAGTCCATGGGGGTGCGCTTCCCTTTCCTCCTGGGATTTTTCTTCCACCCATCCCCCCATACCCCCACCTGCACCCACGAAGTGGGTGTTCCCGTAGGGGCAAATCTCCGCGCCTTTGGTCCCTGGCCGGGAAGGGGGGTTCACCCCCATGAGGGCAGGTGGGGGATTGGGTCCAATCCCCCACTCCCCCGCGCTTGACGCCAGCCGCAGCCTTTTATATAGTCATGTGACGCGGCGGCACATCGTGCCGGGTTTCCCACCACCGCACCGGCAGCCCGCATTACCGCCGTCCCATGCCCGTCCCGGCTGCTCCATCCTCGCGCCCGCCCTGGCGCCGCTCTTGATGTATGAGGAGGTACTATGTATCCGGATGCGAGCAAAAACGGATTGAATATCCTGAGTGAAAGCGACATCGCCCGCCTGCGGTCCGAGTTCGCCGGTCAGGTGATTCCCCCCGGCGACCCGGCCTACGACGCCGGGCGGGTGCTGTTCTACGGCGGCTTCGAAAACCGCCGCCCCGCCGTGATCATCCGCGCCGCCAGCGACCAGGACGTCGCCCGCGCCGTCTCCCTGGCCCGCGAGACCGGCCTGCCGCTGGCCGTGCGCAGCGGAGGCCACAGCCCGGCCGGGCTGAGCCTGATCGACGGCGGCATCCTGCTGGACCTGAAGGGCCTGAACAACCTGCACATCGACCCCGAGGGCCGCACCGCCTGGGCCGAATCCGGGCTGACCACGGGCGAGTACACCAGCGCCGCGGCGGAGTACGGCCTGGCGACCGGCTTCGGCGACACCGGCACGGTGGGCATCGGCGGCCTTACCCTGGGCGGCGGGGTCGGCTATCTGGTGCGCAAGTACGGGCTGACCATCGACAACCTGCTGGCGGCCGATCTGGTCACCGCGGACGGCCAGCTGCTGCGCGTCGACTCCGGGAACCACCCGGACCTGTTCTGGGCCATCCGCGGCGGGGGCGGCAACTTCGGCGTGGTCACCCGCTTCCTCTTCCGCCTGCAGGAGGTGCCCTCCATGCTGGGCGGCCTGCTGGTGCTGCCGGCGACGGCGGAAACCCTCGCGGGGTTCGTCGACGCGGCCAGTTCCGCCCCCGAGGAGCTGTCCACCATCGCCAACGTAATGGTCGCCCCGCCCATGCCCTTCCTGCCGCCTGAGCTGACCGGCCAGCTGGTGATCCTGGGCATCCTGGCCTATGCCGGGCCGGTGGAGGAAGGCGAAAAAGCGCTGGCCCCCTTCCGCGCCCTGGCCAAACCCCTGGCGGACATGGTTCGCCCCATCCGCTATACGGACCTGTTCATGCCCGAGGAGGGTGATTACCACCCCGCCGCCGCCAGCCGCAACCTGTACGTCGACCGCATCGGCCGGGAGGAGGCTGAGCGGATCATCAACAACTTGCAGGCCTCGGACGCGCCCTTCCGCGTAGCCCAGGTGCGCGTGCTGGGCGGGGCCGCGGCCCGCGTCCCGGTGGAGGCCACCGCCTACCCCCACCGCCAGGCGCCCATCATGGTCAACCTGGCCGCCTTCTACAACGGGCCGGAGGAGCGCGCCGCCCGCGAGGCCTGGGTGGAGGACTTCGCCAGAAGCCTGAACCAGGGCTATCTGGGCTCCTACGTCAACTTCCTGGGGATCGAAGGCGAAGGCCGGGCGCAGGTGGCCTACCCCGGCCCCACCTGGGACCGGCTGGTAGCGGTCAAGCGGCGCTACGACCCGGAGAACCTGTTCCGCGGAAACCACAACGTCCCGCCCGACGGCGCCGGGCCGGCTTAGCGGAAACGGATCCGCTAAAAGACAAAATACCCGCCCGGAAGCGAGCAGTTCTGCCTCCGGGCGGGGTCTTTTGCTATTTCTGCGCCCGCACCCGTTCGATCATCTGCCGGACCAGCCCCAGGTGAAAGGCCGCGTGCGGGATCAGGGCCAGCATCCCGTTGAGCCAGACCTCGTCCAGCGCCTGCACCCGGGGGATGGCCTCACACAGGTCCTCGTACTCGCGGCGCAGCTCGCCGCGCAGCCGGTCCCACCCGGCCTCGTCTACCTCCACCACGGTCCAGCTGGCCCGCCAGTCGGGCGAGTACTCGCCCCCGCGCAGCGTATTGTTGACGTTGGCCAGGCTCCAGCGCAGGTGCTCGACGTTGGAGGCGATGGTCGTGCCGGGCTTTCCGCTGCCGTCCATCGAGACGGAAGCCTCCGCCGCCGTCACTCCTTTGATTGTGCCCAGGATGCCCGCGTCGGGCTCGTTGTCGATGAACCAGGTCGCCCCCGGGTCGGGCGGACCGGGGTAGGCCTCTTCCAGCAGGGTGAGCAGGGACTGCAGCAGATCCGGCAGAGGCAGCATGGCGGATTCAGTCATGGTCGGCTCCTTTTTTTCAGGTCGGGTCCGTCCCGATGGCGGGCCGGTTCGCTCAGAACGATAATCACAGTATCAATTATGCCCGGGATTAAAGCAGAAAACGCGCCTCTGCGGCGCGTTTTCCGTCCAACCGGGTAGAAACAGTCGTCGAACCTTAAGGAGGAGAAACAATCAATAAGGATTAGCGTCCCTGCTGGAAGCGGCGCTCCACTTCCGCCCAGTTAACCACATTCCACCAGTTGGCCAGATACTCGTTGCGGCGGTTCTGGTACTTGAGATAATACGCGTGCTCCCAGACGTCCACGCCCAGGATGGGGTAAAGCCCTTCCATCAGGGGGGAGTCCTGGTTGGCGGTCGAGTGGATCACCAGCTGGCCGTCGCTGCGGCGGCTCAACCAGGCCCAGCCGGAACCGAAGCGGGTCATGCCGGCCTTCTCGATCTGCTCTTTAAAGGAAGCGAAGCTGCCGAAGGCCGAGTTGATGGCCTCGGCCAGCGCGCCTGAAGGCTCACCGCCGCCGTTGGGACCCATGATGGCCCAGTAGAGATTGTGGTTGATGTAGCCGCCGCCGTTGTTGCGCACCGCGGTGCGGATGTCCTCCGGCACGCTGTTGATGTCGCTCAGCAGCTCCTCGACCGATTTGCCCGCCAGGTCTGGGTGCTTTTCCAGCGCGGCCTTCAGGTTGTTCAGGTACGCGGTGTGGTGCTTGGTGTAGTGAATTTCCACAGTCTTGGCGTCAATGGCCGGTTCCAGGGCCGAGTAATCGTAGGGGAGAGGTATCATTTCTAAAGCCATGTCGAACTCCTTGTCTCGAGGTGGTCGTTTTCTTTTTTTTGTGACCCCCATGATGGGATGTCCCTCGAGTTAAATGTACCTATCCGGGTAAGAAAAGTCAATAAACCCCCGGGGTGGTTCGTCCCTCACCCTTTGGGATGATCAGGGAGCAGGGAGGACACCCCGGCCAAATCGGGGTAGACTTAATCCATACCCGCGAGCGCGGGCTTCGGAGGAACCCCATGAGCGACTGTGACGTGCTGGTGCTGGCCGATTACTTCTGCGACATCATCATCACCGGGCTGAGCGAACCGCCCCGGCTGGGCGCGGATATCTTCGGCCAGGCCATGGAGATCGCCCCGGGCGGGGCTTACATCCTGGCCGCGGCGCTGCACCGCCTGGGCGTGCGCGCCCGCTGGACCGCCCGGCTGGGCAGCGACGTGTTCAGCCAGTTCATCCTGCAGGAGGCTCAGCGCGAGGGCATGGACACCTCTCTCTTCCAGATCTTCAACCAGCCGCTGCGCTCGCTGAGCGTCTCTTTCTCCTTCGTGCACGACCGGGGCTTCATCTCCTACCAGGACCCCTTCCCGCCCTACGCCCTGGAGCCGGTCATCCAGGCCCAGAAGCCGAAGTGGGTGGTCAACGCCCCCTTCGACGGCAGCCCCGAGAGCCTGCGCCTGGTCGACCTGATTCACCGCCAGGGCGGGCGGGTGTTCACCGACTGCCAGTATGTCACCCGCACGCTGAGCGAGCCGGGGCTGACCGACATGCTGCGCGCCATCGACATCTTCGCCCCCAACCAGTCCGAGGCCTGCCAGCTGACCGGGGTGGAAGACCCGCGCGAGGCCGCCGCCCGCCTGGCCGAGTACTGCCCGCTGGTGGTGGTCAAGTGCGGCGGGCAGGGGGCTTACGCCTTCACCGGAGGCCGCCTGTACCACTCCCCCGCTTTGCCGGTGGAGGTGGTCGACACCACCGGCGCCGGGGACTCCTTCAACGCCGGTTTTCTCTACGCCTACCTGCGCGGCGAACCCCTGGAAACCTGCCTGCGCTGCGGCAACATCTGCGGCGGGCTGTCCACCACCCGGCACGGCGGGGCACGGGCGGTGCCCACCCTGGAGCAACTGAAACAGTACCTTTAGGAGCGCGAACGTTGAAACTCACCCTGATTGGAGGCGGCGGCGTGCGCTCGCCGCTGTTTGTCATGACCCTGCTGCGCTGGCAGGAGCGGGTCCGCGTCGACGAGCTGTGGCTGCTGGACACCGACCCGGCCAGACTGGAGCAGTTCGGCGCGTTGAACGAAGCGCTGGTGCGCCGGGCGGGCAGCCCTTTCCGCCTGGAGATCACCACCGACCCCCGCCGCGCGCTGGAGGGGGCCGACCACGTGGTCACCGCCGTGCGGGTCGGGCAGGAGCGCGGCCGGGTGCTGGACGAGCGCATCGCCCTGCGCCACGGCGTGATCGGTCAGGAGACCACCGGCCCGGGCGGGTTCGCCATGGCCATGCGCTCCATCCCGGCCATTCTGGGCTGTGCCCGGCTGCTGCGCCAGCTCAGCCCCAATGCCTGGCTGTACAACTTCACCAACCCGGCCGGGCTGGTGAGCCAGGCCCTGCGCGAGGACGGGTTCGAGCGCGCCATCGGCATCTGCGACGGGGCCAACCAGGGCCAGGCCAGCATCGCCGCCTGGGCCGGGGTGCCGCCGGAGCGTATCCGGGCGGAGGTCTTCGGCCTCAATCACCTTTCCTGGACGCGCCGCGCCTGGCTGGACGGGCAGGACCAGCTGCCCCGCGCCCTGGCCGACGACGCCTTCCTGCGCGAGCACCAGCGCATGTTCGACCCGCGGCTGGTGCGCCGGATGGGCATGCACCTGAACGAGTACCTCTACTATTACTACCACGCCGAAAAGGCCCTGGCCGCCCTGCAGAGCGAAGCCATCACCCGCGGCGAGGAGATTGAAGCCCTCAACCGCCGGCTGATCGAGCAGCTGGCAGCGGTTGACCCGCGCCGCGACCCTGAGCGCGCCCTACGCATCTTCTTCGGCTACGAACAGCGCCGCGGGGCCACCTACATGCGCTCCGACGCCCGCGCCGCCACCCGCCCCGAAAACGAAGTCTTCGACGCCCCGGTGCCGGACGAGGCCGGCGAGGGCTACGCCGGCGTGGCCCTGGGCGTGATTGCCGCGCTGGTCAGCGGCGAACCGCTGTACACCGCGCTCAACGTGCCCAATCAGGGCGCGATTGAAGGAATGGCGGCTGGCGACGTGGTCGAAGTCAGCTGCCGGGTGAACGGGACCGGCGTGCATCCCCTGAAGATTGGCGAAGTGCCCGCCCTGCCGCTGAGCCTGATGCGGGCGGTGAAGCTCTACGAGCGCCTGGCCGTGGAAGCCATACGGCGAAGAGACCGGAAGCTGGCGGTCGAGGCCCTCATGGCCCACCCGCTGGTGCTGTCCTACTCCCGCGCCAGTGCGCTGGTGGAGGAATACCTCTCCGCGCACAGGGAGTATGTGGGTGAGTGGAGCTGAG
>DGEO01000002.1 GCA_002385985.1 Anaerolineaceae bacterium UBA3924
GTGGCCCGGCCCTTTTCCGGGCGTTCCCGTCAGCGCCCCCCGGCAATTCTTTTCACCCTCTCCAGACCCCCCCGCCTGCAGCGCGGCATGGATGAAGGCCAGCTGACCCTCCAGTTTGGGTTCGGCCTGCAGGCGCAGCAGCGAGCGGCGCTCGGCGGCTGCGCGCGGCCAGTTCTCCAGCGCTTCCCACAGCCGGGCAATCTGCCGGTAGCGGTCCGGGCTGCCGGGTTCCAGCAGGACGGCCTGCTGTGCGTAATCCAGCGCTCTGGAGACCAGGCCGGCTTTATACGCCGCCCGGGTTAGCTCCGCCAGCAGTGTCCCATCCAGCCCGGCTTTATCCAGCAGGTGTTCACCAAAATCGACCGCTTCCTGCGCCAGCCCCATCTGGCTCAGCCGGTCCAGCCAGGCGGACAGATCATGCGACAGGACCGCGGGAACCGGGATTACCGGCTCTCTGTGGTCTGCCTCTATGTACTCGCGCACGGCTTCGCGGGCTGATTCCCGTGCAGCCTCCAGGTTCCCGGCACGGTAGGCTTCCCACGCCCTGTGCAGCCGGACCAGCGGTACCTGCAGCGCATCCAGCCGATCGATCAGCGTCGCGGAAGGCACAGCGCCAAGGGCAATCCGCGCCACCTGGTCGCCGGTCGTGGCGTCGGAGGTGAGGCAGTCCAGCGCGGTTTCGCAGTGCGCGGCGGCCGACATGGGGCGTTCCAGCTCCACTTCCGCCGCGGCCATCTGCACATGGAGTGAAGCCCGCCAGGTGTCAAGCCGGCTGATGGCCTCATCCAGCAGCCTGACGGCGTCGTCCGCATGGCCTGCCAGCTGGTACAGGGCCGCCAGCGCCTGTGACTGCATGGCTTCAGCCTGCAGATCTTCCAGGTTCTGCGAGGCTGCTTTATCCCGGGCAAGGCTGGCGTTTTCGTAATTCTGCAGGAACAACTGCGCAAGCTGCTGAGCCAGTTCTGCATGCCCGTGGCTGCCCAGATAGACCAGCCAGTCCACCTGCAAACGCATCGGCAGCCGGACCATCAGCTCGATGAACAGGTTTTTCTGTTCGGAAAGCGCCAGCGGATTGCCGAAGACCATGCTGCTGATCCAGCCAGCCGAGGGCTGGAGGTCATGCTTTGGCAGCAGCGCTTTCATCAGGTCCACCCCATCCGGGACCAGCCCGTACAGGCAAACCAGTGCAGTCCGCCAGGTATCCTGGATCTGATCCGTATCAGCACCGGGCAGCGCGGTCAACTCGCTCAGCAGCCCGTTCCAGGAGGCGGTCCTGCGGCGTCGCTCGCGCAGCGCCAGCGCCAGCCAGCCGGCATCAGCCAGCGTGCGCGGGCTTTTACCGCTGCGCAGCACTTCTTCCAGCACCATCAGGGCCTGCTTTTGCTGCTCTGCATCCAGCGCAGGCAGCGAGGGATCCGCCAGTTCAGCAGACGTGCGCTGCACGCCGGCGGCCAGGAGGCTCAGGGCCGCGGGCGTCCAATCCTCAACCTGGTCACCGCTGCGCTCCAACACCAGCCGGAAAATAGCCGGGTCTTCCAGCGCTGTTTTGACCAACCGGTCATTGTATAAGGCTGTGACCACCTGGGGTGAGATCGCGGGAGGAAGTCTTCGGCGCAGGTCTTCGAGATGTTTAGCGGAATGCATGCCGGCTCCTGGTTGCTTGCACAGTAATGACTAATGGGATTTGGCTTATGGATAATGTGGAACGGCTAGGGAATGTTCGTTACGACGAAATATGCACCAGCGATCAGAAGGATGCCCAGTAACGCGAGGAAAATACCCACACCGGCGGCCGTGCGCACCAGCTGCTCCAGCGACTGCACAAGGGCGGAGGCGTTGCCGATCACGCCCGAGAAATCTTCCGCGATCCCCTTTTGCGCCAGCTTGGCCGTCTGTGTTGCCAGGGTCTTGACATCGCTGCCCAGCACCCGGGTGGCTAGAATAATCAGTCCGATTACCAGCGACAGACCGCCCAGGCCCAACAGCACAAGAGCGGTCGTCATCAAGAACTCTGAAATGCTCATAGAAAACATGGTGGCCTCCTGATACGCTATCTCAGGAGGCTATCGTGCAAGATCCGTGCCAGCTATTCGTTTTGGGCTGTTTTTATCACATCCGCGGGCAGGTCCGCCATGTCGATCTTCTGCCCGTCGCAGAACAGCATCGCTCGCTCAATGGCGTTGCTCAACTCGCGGATGTTGCCCGGCCATCGGTACGACATCAGCGCCTGCATGGCCGGCTGGCTCACCTCTTCAACGTTCATTCCCAGCTTGGCGTTGTACTGCCGGATGAAGAAACCGACCAGCTCGGGGATGTCTTCCTTTCGATCGCGCAGCGGCGGCAGGTCCAGGTCCACCACCTTGAGCCGGTAGTACAGGTCCTGGCGGAACTCGCCTTCCTGGATCATCGACTTGAGGTTGCGGTTCGAGGCGGCGACGATGTGAACATCAATATGGATCAGGTTGGTCCCACCCACCCGCCGGAAGGCCTTTTCTTCGATCGCGCGCAGCAGCTTGGCCTGAATATCAAGGGGCATGGAAGAGATTTCATCCAGGAACAGCACGCCGCCGTCAGCCACTTCCATCAAGCCGTGCTTGCGCCGCTCCGCGCCGGTGAACGCCCCGGCCTCATACCCGAACAGCTCGGATTCCAGCACCGTGTTCTGGATGGCCGCGCAGTTGATGGCGATATACGGCTTGTTAGCCCGCGGCCCGTTGCGGTGAATAAACTGAGCCAGCACATCCTTGCCCGTGCCGGTCTCTCCGGTGATCAGCACCGGCACGCAGGCGGAGGCGGCGCGCTGAGCATAGGTGAGCACCTTCTGCATCTCCGGGCTTTTACCGGCAATGAACTGCAAACTGCTGCGCTGTGTCTCACGCAGGTGCCAGAGTTCGCGGCGCATGGCCACCATTTCGCAGGCCCGGTCGATGGACTGCTTGAGCTGCTTCAGCTGAATGGGCTTGGTCAGGAAGTCAAACGCCCCGTTCTTCATGGCCTCGACCGCCATCTCAATATCGCCGTGGGCGGTGATTAGAATGATCATCGGACGGTTGGGAAGGTCCCGGGTTTCGTACAGAAGGTTGGGGCCATACCCGTCGGGCAGGTTGACATCCAGCAGGACCACATCGGGGTCCAGACGGTTCAACGCGGTTCTGGCTTCCCCCAGCGTCCCTACGCCAACGACCTCATATCCAAGGGGAGTTAAGAACTCGGAGATATACTGTCGTGCATGGCTTTCGTCGTCAACGGTTAATACAGTGATTCCCATGGTCACTCTCCCTCAGCAATCGGCAAATACACATGAAATACAGTACCACCCGGATATGAGTTTAATTCAATTGTCCCGCGATGTGCGGTCACTATGCGCTTGGTAATGGCCAGCCCCAGCCCGGTGCCGGTGGATTTCGTGGTCACAAAGGGTTCGAAAATATGCGCGCGCACTTCCTCCGGGATCCCCGGTCCGGTATCGGACACGCGGACCTCAATGTGCGGGTGAGAGGAGATGGTGGTGTTCAATTGAACCACCACCGCCAGCGTGCCGCCGCCGTCGCGCATGGCTTCGATCGCGTTGCTGATCAGGTTTGTAAAGACCTGCTCCAGCGCACGCAGGTCGCCTGTGATGGGCGGAAGTTCCTCATCCGCCTTCATGAACAGCTCGATGTTCTTCCGCATCATGCGCGGCCTCCAGCGGTCCACCAGCCGCTTCATCAACAGCACGAGGTCCACGCTCTCCGTGTGCGGCTCATAGGGCCGCGAGAAGGCCAGCACCTCTTCCATCAGATGGTTCAGGCGGCCGCAGTCATCCTCCATGCGTTTGATGATCTCCTGGCTGGGATCGTTTTCATCCAGCCGGGTCGCCAGAATCTGCAGGCCCATGGACAGATTGTTGATCGGATTGCGGACTTCGTGCGCAAACATGGCGGTGAACTCCCCCAGAACGGCTCGCTGCTCCAGCTGCTGGGTCCGGGCACGGATCTCCTCATGCTCTGAAATGTCTTCCAGGTAGAGGATGATCGCTTCGACCGATTCCCCATCCATGACCGGAACGACCTGAACGTGCGCCGGAAAGGCCTGACCCGAACGCCGGTGCAGCGAAACCTGCCCCAGGTTGGGCGTAGGAATCCCCTTCAAGGCGGACGCGATCGCCATCGCCAGGCGTCCGGTGCCAATAACCACATTTTCAACAGGCTGGTTGTGAACTTCGGACTGGGAATAACCTAACAACCATTCGGCAGCCGGGTTCATCTCGTCGATCGTGCCGTCGGGATGGAGAACCAGGATTCCGGTTCGATTGTTATCCACAATTGTATCCCGGATCAGCTGCAGCCGCTTGCCGTCGTCCACTTTTTGCTGCAGCGTCTGAGTCAGGTAGATTTCCTGCAGCAGAGAGCTGGCTGCCACCCCGATCAGCCGGAGCACCTGCACCAGCCGGTCTTCATACACCCGCTGGCGGTCACCCACCACCAGCAGCCCGAACCAGGCCCCGTTCTGACCCAGCGGAATACTGGCCACGCAGCTCAGGTCGTGCATCCGGGCCACCCGGTGGATTTCAGTGTAAACCCGCCTGCCTGGCTTCCACAGCAGCACGTCGTCAGGCTGAATAAGGTCGGTCGAGGGCAGCTGATCGGGGAACATTGGCTCTTCCTCGCAGCTGCTGACCTTGGTTAGGGATGGGACCGCGCTTTCCGCCTGGTACAGGCTGATCAAGTCGGTCTGGCACAGATGCTGGACCACCGCGGTAATCTCAGAAAATACCCTGCCCGGTTCGCTCAGGTTGTCCATCTGTAGAATGGCAAACAGGGCCTGGAAGATCTCCTCGTGGATCTGTTCGGTATCTCCTCGCAGTTCGCTCACCGGGATCATGGACAGGATGACCCAGATCCCGTACCGGTCCAGCCCGCTCATCTGAAGCTGGACGGGCACTTGCTCGTCATTCCGCTTGACCAGATCCAGATGGCATTTGTCCCCGCTGGCGAAGGTCTTGAGGTCAAACCCGGGGAGGAATGAGTCCAGCCCGCGGCCAGAAAGCTCCGACTGAGAATAGGAGGTTAAACGGAAAAAGGCGCTGTTGGCCGCGTACACCAGCGCCTGATTTTTCTGTACCACCATGGCCGGGTCTGGCAGCAGGTTAAGCAGCGCGCTCACCACGCCAGGGTCTAGAGGGATGCTTGCATCTTTCCGTCGAAATACTGGTGATGGGCTGGTCAGCGGTTCTTTCATACTCTCCGGGTTGTGGCAGTCTGGCGCAGGTGCGCCGGAAGAATGCCTTCCATGGACCGGTATTTTGCCACTGTCCGGCGGGCGACAGAAAAGCCCTCTTTGGCCAGCAGTTGAGCCAGCTCCGAATCGCTCAACGGCCTGGTTTCGTTGGCGATCAGGTCCCGCAAGACAGTGCGCACGTTAAGGCTGCGGTCGAAGAAATCGGACAGAGGAATAATCCTGCGGTTTGGTAATTGTACCGCCTTATTGGCGACTGCGCGGGAAATGGTTGATTCGTGAACCTGCAGCTCGGCAGAAATCTGCGCCCGGGTGATGGGCCGCAGATGCCGCTCACCGTAAAGGATGAAATCGCGCTGCAGGCTGACCACGCGGCTCATCAGACGCTGCATGGTGTGGTTGCGCTGCTGGATGCATTTCACAAACAGAGAAGCCCGCTCCATGTCCTCTTTAAGGGCCTGCCGGTTCTCCTCGGTGACTTGCCCCTGGCGCAGCACCTGCCGGTAGAGCGGGTTGATGCGCAGCATTCCGCTGATCGGCAGGATGATCTCAACTGACAGCGGGTTGCGCGGATCGTCATTCAGGTAGCTGATCAGGATGTCCGGATGGTGGTACACCTCCGCCCGGGTGCGGCCCGGCTGGCGGACATCACCCCAGTGCGAGCGTGCCGGGAACGGGGTCAGGTTTTCGCTGATGAAGCGGGCCACATGCTGAACCTGGCGCAGGGAAACACCAAACTGGCGCGCGATCTCCGAATA
>DGEO01000013.1:0-17770 GCA_002385985.1 Anaerolineaceae bacterium UBA3924
TATAGGAAGCCTCTCTTCCGTGCAGGCAGGCCACAACATATTTTGCTGGACAAAGCCCCCCCTTTCAGGTATGATTTTAATGTTATGCACTGAACATTACCTGGGCGGATCGGCGGTTGTTTATCCTATGATCGCCAGGATCTCAAGACCCGAGCGAGGAATTACAGCGTGGACGATACAACGAGACTGCTCAAAGACCTGACCGAAGCCCATGGAATACCAGGATATGAATCTCCCGTCCGGGAAGTCACCCGGCGCTATCTTGAGGGACTGGGTGAGCTTTCCCAGGACAAACTCGGCAGCCTGATTTGCTGCAAAGAAGGCACAGCCCCGGCACCTCGGGTAATGCTGGCCGGGCATCTGGATGAGATCGGCTTCATGGTCAAGCAGATCACGGATGAGGGTTTTCTGCGATTCCTGCCGCTGGGCGGATGGTTCGACCAGGTGCTGCTGGGCCAGCGGGTGATCGTCAAGTCCCGGCTGGGGGATGTGGTCGGCGTGATCGGTGTCAAGCCGCCGCACCTGCTGAGCGCCGATGAGCGCAAGAAGGTGGTGGAAAAGAAAGACATGTACATCGACATCGGCGCGACCAGCCGGCAGGAGGTGGAAGAAGCCGGCGTGCGTCCCGGTGATCCGGTCATCCCGCGGGCAGATTTTGCCGTGATGGCCAACGGGAAGTCCTACCTGTCCAAAGCCTTTGACGATCGGGTTGGGGTGGCCATCGCCATTGCCGCCCTGCGGAATCTGCAGGGATGCGAGCATCCCAACACGGTGTTCGCCGCGGCGACGGTGATGGAGGAAGTGGGCCTGCGCGGGGCGACGACCAGCGCCCGGGTGATCAACCCGGATGTGGGCATCGTGCTCGAGGCCGACATCGCCGGGGATGTGCCGGGTGTGAAGGCGGAAGAATCGAACGTTAAGCTGGGCAAAGGCCCGACCATCCTGCTGTATGACTCGCGCATGATCCCCAACCTGAAGCTGCGCGATCTGGTGATGGATATCGCCGCGGAGCTGGGGATCCCGGTGCAGCTGTCGACAATAGAAGGCGGAGCGACGGACGGCGCGGCCATTCACCTGACCAATGCCGGCGTGCCGACCGTAGTGATCGGCGTTCCCGCCCGGCATATTCACTCACACAGCTCCATTCTGCACCGCGATGATTTCGATCACGCTGTCCAGCTGGTGACCCATCTGATCACCCGGCTGGACGCTGACACCGTCGCCGGCCTGACCCAGTGATGATTTGAATTGCCTGAATCGGTGGAGGTTCAATGTCGGATCTAATTAAGCAGCTGACCAGTGACCTGCAGGGGAAGATCGATAAGTATACCCCGCAGCTCGAGGTCCGGAATGTTGGTGAAGTGATTGAAGCAGGGGACGGCATTGCTCAGGTGAGCGGCCTGACCGGTATCAGCTCTCAGGAGCTTGTCGAGTTTTCCAACGGCGTCATGGGCATCGCCTTCAACCTGGAGCAGGACCGCGTCGGGGTGATCGTGGTCGGCGACTACTCCACCATTACCGAGGGGATGAAGGTTTATTCCACCGGGCGTATTTCCTCCGTCCCGGTTGGTGATGGTCTGCTGGGCAGAGTGGTCAACGCGCTCGGCCAGCCGATTGACGATAAAGGCCCGATCCATTTCGAAGGTTTCCGCCCGCTGGAATCGCTGGCGCCGGGCGTTATTGAGCGCCAGGACGTCAATCGGCCGGTGCAGACCGGCCTGAAGGTGGTGGACGCGATTACGCCCATCGGGCGCGGACAGCGCCAGCTGATTATCGGTGACCGCCAGACAGGCAAGACCGCCATCGTGATCGACACCATCCTGAACCAGCGCGGCAAGGACCTGATCTGCATCTACGTCGCCATCGGACAGAAGAAGTCCTCCATTGCCCGAACCATTGCGCTGCTTGAGGAAGCCGGTGCAATGGAATACACCGTCGTGGTGGTGGCTTCAGCGGACGAGCCGGCGGCGCTGCAGTACATCGCCCCGTATGCCGGCTGCGCCATCGGCGAGTATTTCATGTTCTCCGGACGAGACGCGCTGGTAATCTATGACGACCTTTCCAAGCACGCCTGGGCCTACCGGCAGGTCTCCCTGCTGATGCGCCGACCGCCCGGCCGCGAAGCTTATCCGGGGGATGTATTCTACCTGCATTCCCGCCTACTGGAGCGGGCTGCCCAATTGGCGGTCTCCTATGCCATTGTGCCGGAGAGCTTTGAGGGCGAGGTCGCTCAGCGTGAAGACGCCTACAACGGGATGATCTTCACCAGCCCGATCGCGAAGCAGGAGGCGGAGCAGGCTCTGGATGATCTTGAGAATCCCGAGTTTTTCAAGGTTGTCCGCGTGGCCAATACCGGCGGTTCGCTGACCGCGCTGCCGATCATTGAAACGCTGCTTGGCGACGTTTCGGCCTATATCCCGACCAACGTCATTTCGATTACTGACGGACAGATCTACCTGGAGTCCAGTCTGTTCAACGCGGGCATCCGCCCCGCTATGAATGTGGGTATTTCCGTGTCGCGCGTTGGCGGCGCGGCGCAAACCAAGGCCATGAAGCAGGTGGCCGGCCGGTTGCGCCTGGATATGGCCGCCTTCCGCGAGCTGGCCGCCTTTGCGCAGTTCGGCTCCGAGCTGGACCGCGCCACCCAGCAGCAGCTGGACCGCGGCCTGCGCCTGCAGGAGCTGCTCAAGCAGCCTCAGTACCAGCCCATGTCGCTGGAGAACCAGGTGATCTCGCTGTTTGCCGGGGTCAACGGTTATGCTGACAGCATCCCCGTGCTGGAGGTGACCGAATGGGAGAAGGCCCTGCTGCATTACATGGAAACCAACCATCCCGAAATCCCTCGCGATATCGCCGAGCGGAAGGAGATTACCGAATCGACCATGGAAGCGCTTCGCGAGGCCATTCGTACCTTTAATGAAACCTGGAAGCGGCGTTCCGGGAAGTAGAAGGATAAGGATCGTTCGCTATGGCATCCATTCGTGAGATGCGGCAGCGCATCCGAAGCGTGAAAAACCTGGCGCAGGTAACCAAAGCGCTGGAGACGGTCAGCGCCAGCTACGTGCGCAAAGCGACGCAAAAGGTGCAGGCCAGCCGCCCGTACGCCGACAAAGCCTGGGAACTGCTGCTGCACCTGGCCAGCCAGCCGGGGCACACCAATCTGCATCCCCTGCTGGCGAACCGGCCCGAGGTGAACAGCATTCTGGTGGTGATGATCACCAGCGATCGCGGCCTGGCCGGGGCCTACAACATCAATATGTTCCGGGAGGTCTACAACCGGTTTGGCAAATCGCCGGTACCGGTTTCTTACGTGGCCGTGGGTAAGAAGGGCCGGGATATGCTCATCCGGCGCCGGATGAGTCTGATCGCCGATTTCATTCACCTGCCGGGGTCGGTTTCGTACATTGACGTTTCCCCGATTGGACGCCTGGTGGTGGATGACTTTCTGAAGGGCGATTTCGACGAGGTTTACCTGGGCTACACCCACTTCCATTCGATGGCGCGCCAGGAGCCGACCATCACCCGACTGCTGCCGCTGGAAGTGAAGGCGGCGCAGGAAAACGGCCGATACGGTAAGGTCGAGGAGACCAACCACCGCAGTGTGTTCAGCTATGAGCCCGGTCAGGAAGAGTTGCTGAGCGATCTTGTTCCCCGGTTTATCAGCCTGCAGGTATATCACGCGGTACTGTCTGCTCAGGCAAGCGAGCATGCCGCCCGTATGGTGGCCATGCGCAACGCCAGCGACAATGCCTCGGAGCTGATCAAGCACCTGAACCTGGAGTACAACAAGGTTCGCCAGAACATGATTACCAATGACATGCTGGATATTGCCGGCGGCGCGGAAGCTTTGAGCCAGGCAGCCGAAGAATGACGCCTCCTGGCAATGAATATGGGAGGAATTGAATGGCACAGACGGACGGAAAAATCGTTCAAATTCAGGGCGGCGTGGTCGATGTCGAGTTCCCTGAGGATAACCTGCCCGATATCTACGAAGCCTTAGAGGTGACCCGGCCGGACGGGCGGGTGGATACACTGGAAGTGCAGCGGCAGCTGCCCGGCTCCTGGGCGCGAACCATCTCCATGGCATCGACCGACGGCCTGGTCCGCGGGCTGCCGGTGCGGCGCACCTTTGCGCCCATCAGAGTGCCGGTTGGCAAGGAGACCCTGGGGCGCGTGTTCAACGTTCTGGGCGAGCCGATCGACAACAAAGGCCCGGTGGACGCGAAGCTAAAATACCCCATTCACCGTCCGGCCCCGGAGTTTTCCGAGCAGGCTACCCGGGTGGAGATTTTTGAGACCGGATTAAAGGTGATCGACCTGATCGCGCCCTTCACCAAAGGCGGCAAGACGGGCATTTTCGGCGGCGCCGGCGTGGGTAAAACTGTGATCATCCAGGAGCTGATCCGCTCCATCGCCACCGTGCACCACGGTAACTCCGTTTTCGCCGGAGTGGGTGAGCGCACGCGCGAAGGGACGCAGCTGTACCGTGAAATGCTCGAATCGGGCGTGCTCAAGGACACGGTGATGGTCTTCGGCCAGATGAACGAGCCGCCCGGTGTGCGCCTGCGCGTTGCCCTGACCGGCCTGACGATGGCGGAATACTTCCGCGATCAGGGCGCCGACGTGCTGCTGTTCATCGACAACATTTTCCGCTTCACCATGTCAGGTTCTGAAGTCTCGGCGCTGCTGGGCCGCATGCCCTCGGCGGTGGGTTACCAGCCCACACTGGCGACCGAAATGGGCGAGCTGCAGGAGCGCATCACCTCCACCCGGCACGGCTCGATCACCTCGATGCAGGCGGTCTATGTGCCGGCGGACGATTACTCGGACCCGGCCCCGGTGGCCACGTTCGCTCACCTGGACGCGACCATCGCCCTTGAGCGCTCCATCGCCGAGAAGGCCATCTTCCCGGCGGTGGACCCGCTGGCCTCCACTTCGCGCATCCTGGACCCCTCCATCGTGGGTGAGGAACACTACAACACCGCCCGCGAGGTCCAGCGTGTGCTGCAGCGCTACAAAGACCTGCAGGACATTATCGCCATTCTGGGCATCGACGAGTTGAGCGAGGACGATAAACTGATCGTCTCCCGCGCCCGTAAGATCGAGCGCTTCTTCTCGCAGCCCATGTTCGTAGCCGAGCAGTTCACCGGCCGTCCCGGCGCGTATGTGCCGCTCAAGGAGACGGTTCGCGGGTTCCGCGAAATCCTGGATGGCAAGCACGATCACCTGCCCGAGCAGGCCTTCTACATGGCCGGGACCATCGACGATGTGGTCAAGCGGGCGGAAGAAATGGCCCAGGCGGCCTAAAGGGGGGCGATCATGCCGATGCGATGTGAGATCGTCTCGCAGGACCGGAGCGTTTTCTCCGGCGAAGCAGACATGGTGGTGCTGCCCGGCACGGAGGGGGTGATGGGGATCCTGCCCCGTCATTCACCGGTTCTCTCCTCGCTGAATTACGGCCTGATCCGGGTGCGCTACAAAGACACTGAGCAAATCTTCACTGTTGCCGGCGGAGTGGTTGAAGTCCTGCCAGATCGGGTTACAATACTGGCAGACGCAGCGGAGAATGTGCAAGAAATTGACATTCAGCGGGCCGAGACAGCCCGCCAGCGCGCCGAGGAACTGCTTCGCCAGGCGGCCGACGATCCAAAGATGTCAGAAAAGTTCCTGGAGGTCGAAGCGGCGCTGCGGCGCTCGACCCTGAGGCTGAACGCCGCACGGCGGTTCGGCAGGGTTAGTGGTAGAGATAAGAACGACTGATTATTCCTGCGGAGGGGTGCGCGCGGAACATCTGCACAACAGGAAGGATTCACGGCTGTATGCCTCTATTTTCCCGCGAACTGGGCATTGACTTAGGAACGATGAATACGGTGATCGCCGAGGGCAACCAGGTGCTGCTCCAGGAGCCGACCATGGTTGCTCTGGTGGTCTCCGAGTTGAAAATGGTGGAATGGGGGCAGGCCGCCAAAGACATGTACGGGCGCGTCCCTGAGAATATCGAGGTGATCCGGCCGATGCAGAACGGCGTGATTGCCGAGTATGAGATCACCGAAAACCTGCTCAGGTACCTGATTGAGAAGATTATCGGTAAGATGCGCCTGTTCCCCCCGCGCATCATGATCACAGTACCATACGGCGTCACCAGCGTCGAGAGCCGGGCTGTCCATGAGGCCGGGCTGGGCGCTCGCAGCCGCGAGGTCTTCCTGATTAAGCAGCCGCTGGCCGCCGCGCTGGGCATTGACCTGCCCATCGGCACGCCCTCGGGCAACATGATCATCTCGCTTGGCGGCGGAACGAACCAGGTGGCTGTGCTGGCAATGAACGACATCGTCACCGCGGAAACATCGCGCACCGGCGGGCTGCGTATGGACGACGCCATCATCGCCTATGTGCGCAAGAAATTCGGCCTGATCATCGGGCAGCCGACCGCCGAGCAGCTCAAGATCCGCATTGGGGCGGCGATTCCCCAGGAGACCCAGCTGACCATGGAGGTGCAGGGGCAGGACCAGGTAACCGGCCTGCCGCGCCCGGTTTCGCTGACCACGGACGATATCGTGGATGCGCTTGAAGAGCCGCTGAATGAGATCGTCAGTCTGGTTAAGCGGGTGCTGGAAAAGACGCCGCCGGAGCTGATCTCGGACATCATCGACCGCGGGGTGGCCCTTTGCGGCGGAGGCGCGCTGCTGCGCGGCGTGGACAAATACCTGACCAAATCGCTGGGACTGCCCGCCTACCTGGTGGACAATCCCACCACCTGCACCGCGGAAGGCGCAGCCCGCGCGCTGTCCATGCGGGATGCGCTCAAGCGCAGCCTGCAGGCAGGCTGAAAACAAAGCTCCTCGAAAGAGGAGCTTTTTATTCCAGGTAATAGGTCATGTGCTGCAGCTGGATGATCGGGTCGATATGCTCCACATGCACCCAGTCGGGCACGGAGAGCGGGTTGGGTGAATAATTCAGGATGGCGCGAACGCCGGCGGCCACCAGCTCTTCCGCCACTTTCTGCGCGGCCGAGGCTGGAACGGTGATCATCGCAATATGAATATTGTGCGCGGGGATGAGTTCTTTGATTTTGCGGCTGTCCTGAATGATCAGGTCACCGATGCGCTCGCCGGTTTTTTCCGGGTCCTGGTCAAACACCAGGCGGATCTGGAAGCCTCGATTGGTGAACCCCTGATAGCGGGCGATGGCATGACCCAGGTTGCCTGCCCCGACCAGGGCAATGTCCCAGACACGCTTAACGTTTAAGATTTCCTGCAGTTTATCCACCAGGTAGTTGACAGAGTATCCGGTACCCTGCTTTCCGAACTCTCCAAACTGGGACAGGTCTTTGCGAATTTGCGCGGGGGATATGCCCAGCTTTTCACCCAGCTCCTGCGAAGATGTGGAGTGAACATGCTGTGCCTGCAACTGCGTCAGGGCGCGAAGGTACTGCGGCAGCCGCCGGACAATAATATCGGGTACGCCGGATTTCGCCTCCATACACAAACCTCCCCGGATAACTTCTGTCTGTAAGGTTTATCACAATCTTACTATTATTTGGGGGATTAAGAATTCATTAATTTGGCTGAAATTTATGTGAAGAGGAAAAAATCCAGCCCCGTATGATGACGGGGCTGTTCTGGTTCGACTGGAGAACAGATCAGTTCCTGCGGCTGCCTGTCAGCAGGAAGGCGTAATACATCACGGTGGAAATGGCCTGAACCGCCGCGGCAACATAGGTGAGCGCGGCTGCGCTGAGCACACTGTCCACACCTTTCATCTCTGTCGCGTAAACCAGGCCCATGTCCCGCAGCCAGGCCTTGGCCCGTTCAGAGGCGTTGAACTCCACCGGTAAAGTGACCAGCGAAAAGACTGCCGTGGCGGCGAAGAGCAGCAGGCCGATCCAGGCCAGCGTATCCGACATCAGCAGGCCGATGATGAAGATGATCGGGCCCAGCCAGGAGCCGATTTGCACGGCAGGAATGATGGCCGAGCGCACGGCCAGCGGAGCGTAGTTGGCCTGGTGCTGCAGCGCGTGCCCGGCTTCGTGGGCGGCCACACCGGCGGCGGCGACGCTGTTGCCGTTGTACACACCGGGGCTCAAGCGCAGGACGCGTGCGCGCGGATCGTAGTGGTCGCTCAGTACCCCGCGGACCACCTCGATGGGCACATTGTGCAAACCGTTGGCGTCCAGGATGCGCCGGGCGACCTCGGCCCCGGTCATGCCGTTGGCGGTGCGGACCTGAGAATACCGGGTAAAGGCTGTGCGGATTTTCATCTGTGCCCACAGGCCAAGCAGTAGCGCCGGCAGGCTGAACAAGATATATAAACCGTACCCGCCATAAAAGCCAAACATGCGTTGTTCCCTTTCCAGTTGATCTACTATGCCAGTTGTAATCGGGGGAACTCTCGTTCCCATTCTTTTTATAGCAGGTTTTTATAAGATTTTGATTAGCTGAAGTGGAAAGGGCTGGGATAGTCAGCCACACCCGGGATGTACAGCCCGAGCACGTCGCCCCGCTCCCGTGCGATCTCGTCCATCCGCTCGACGCAGTCCATGCACCAGATCACCATCGGGGTGTCGCAGCTGTCCAGCCGGACGGTCATGCCCCTGACGATCAGGCTGCCGCAGTGTTCGCAGAACATAAGTCCTCCGTATTTGAGCGATATCTAAAGATTATCTGTTTCAAAATACTGTCGAGCGGAGGACTGTTGGACCGTACCAAATATATCCCGACCGGAGGGGAAAATCAAGGTTTTCTGTGCCCGGCGTGTGAGGTTCTATCCGTATTCTCCATCCTTTTCAATGTCGAAATGCCGGTGGTCTTTCTTTCATAATCATCTTCCTTCGCCCGAAATGCCGGACCGTGGTAAACTTTGCGAATGCCGGACTCCGATGCTGTATAGACAACTGAAACGGCTGCCATTAGCGATCCCCACTGTGGCGGGGGACCGGCGGTCGAAACTCACCACCAACTCAATAGGAAAATTGGAATGCTCAACCAGACCCTGTTTGAACAAATCGATGCCCTGACCTTTGATGATGTGCTGATCGAACCGGGTTACAGCGAGGTGCTCCCCTCCGAGGTGAACGTGCAGGCACGGCTGGCCCGCGACCTGTACCTGAACATCCCGCTGCTCTCCGCTGCGATGGATACCGTCACCGAATCCCGCCTGGCAATTGCTCTGGCGCGGGAAGGCGGCATCGGCATCCTGCACCGCAACTGCTCGCCCGCCGAGCAGGCCCGCGAGGTCGAGATTGTCAAGCGGTCTGAATCGGGGATGATCTCCGACGCGATCACACTGTCTCCCTCTGCCACCCTGGAAGAAGCGGACGCGATCATGGCCCGTTTTCACATCAGCGGGCTGCCGGTGGTCGATCCCGAAACCAACCGGCTGGTGGGGATCCTGACCAACCGGGATTTGCGCTTTACTGAGCCGGAGGATATGTCGCATCCGGTGGCCGAGTTCATGACTGCGGAGAACCTGATTACCGCCCGGGTTGGCACCACACTGGAGCAGGCGAAAGCTATCCTTCAAAAGCACCGCATCGAGAAGCTTCCGCTGGTGGACGAGGCAGGGGTTCTAAAAGGTCTGATCACCGTCAAGGACATCCAGAAGCGCCAGCAGTACCCGAACGCGGCCAAGGACAGCCGCGGCCGGCTGCTGGTCGGAGCGGCTGTGGGGGTGGGAGCCGACCTGGAAGAACGGATCGATTGCCTGACGGCGATGGGCGTGGATGTGGTGGTGATCGACACCGCACACGGGCACAGCGCCGGGGTGATCCGGGCCATCCAGCGCATCAAAGCCATACGGCCTGACCTGCCGGTGATTGCCGGGAATGTGGTCACCGAGGCCGGGACGCAGGCGCTGATCGACGCCGGGGCGGATGCGATTAAGGTGGGCGTGGGGGCCGGGTCCATCTGCACCACCCGGGTGATCTCCGGCACCGGCATGCCGCAGCTGACCGCCATCTACCGCTGTGCCAAAGTCGCCCGGCCGCGGGGCATCCCGGTGATCGCCGACGGCGGCATCAAGTACAGCGGCGACATTGTCAAGGCCATCGTGGCAGGGGCGGACACGGTCATGCTGGGAAGCCTGCTTGCCGGACTAAAGGAAGCCCCTGGTGAGGAGATCCTGTATGAAGGACGGCAGTTCAAGTCTTACCGCGGCATGGGTTCGCTGGGTGCGCTGCGCGGTTACGGCCGGGACCGCTACGGCTCCGGCCAGGGCGGCCCCTCCAAGCTGGTGCCGGAAGGGGTGGAGGGCATGGTGCCCTATAAAGGCCCGCTGGCGGAATTCGTCTACCAGCTGGTGGGTGGGCTGCGCTCGGGCATGGGTTATGCCGGGGCGGCCAGTCTGGACGATCTGCGCAGCAACACCCGGCTGGTGCGCATCACCGGGGCCGGGCTGATCGAAAGCCACCCGCACGACATCACCATCACCCGCGAAGCGCCCAATTACCAGCGCGGCGGCACGGCTGATCCCAGGAAGTAGTCTATTATCGACGGAGGCAGGGGAACCGGTTGATCCGGTACCTGCTGTGGTATCTGGAGTAGACCGGATTCTCCTCTCGTAGGGGGAGCATCCGGTTTGTTTTATTAGAATACTGCCAGTCCCCGGGTGTTTGCCCTGGTAGAAATTAGCGCATATGCCGTCTGAAGAACTCCAGGATGGGATTGATGTTCTCCGGCAGGAAGAAATGTTCGCTGGCCCCGGCGTGCGGAGCGCCCTCCAGTACATGGAAGACCAGGTCTTCCCCGGGCAGGATGCCGGTCAGGCGGCGGTAGAAAGCCTCGACCTGCTGGTAAGGTACGGCGGGATCCCGGGTGCCCTGCTGCAGGTACACCGGGACGATGCCCTTATCAATGTGCGTGGTCGGGTTGCTCAGCCGGGCGGCATCTTCCGGCACTTTATTGGAGCCGAACACGTGCTTGTTCACGTCTTTCAGAATCAGTCTGGTCATAATCCGTTCGATGATGCTGCCGGTGCCGCCGATTTGAGTGAAGTCAATCGCCGGACACATGGCTGCCACGGCGTTGATGTGAATGCTTCGCGCCGCTTCCTGCAGATCCTCCGGCAGGGGGATGCCTTCCTCACAGCCTGCATGCAGGACCAGATTCCCGCCCGCAGAAGTGCCCCAGAGGAAGATGTTGTTCAGGTCGAGCTTATGAGAAGTCCCATGCTGCTGCAGCCAGCAGAGCGCGCGCCACAGATCATAGTAGTGCTCGGGATAGCGCACCGCCGGAGAGAGCCGGTAATTGACTGCAACCACGGCAAAGCCCTGCTCCAGCGCGAAGAGGGTCGGGTAGAGGTGAAAATCGTGTTTGTCACAGGCGGTCAGGCCGCCGCCATGCACGTTGACAATGAAGGGGAACGGGCCGTCGCCTTCCTCGGGAAGGTAGATATCCAGCTTCTGCAGGTCCGCGTTGCCGTAGGGGATGTCCCGCCACTGGCGGGTGATGTGATCGGTTTTTGCCTGCGGGATGCGCGAAGAAAAGTCGATCCAGTCTGGGTTCAGCCCTTTGATACGTGCCATGGTACGGTCCTTTCTCGCCTGCGCGGCGTAGTGGTGGGGAGGATGAATGGTTCGCAGAATGTTGGATCAGTGCGAGGATCACTATTGACATTATAGCGATGAATCTCTATACTGAAAGTGCTTTTTACGAAATGTAAGCATTTACATTCTCTTGCGGTGTTCTATGGCGAAAGCAACCATCTATGACGTAGCCCGGGAAGCAGGAGTCAGCATCGCTTCGGTTTCACGGGTGCTCAACAACCCCGACCAGGTCAAGCCGGCCACCAGAGCACGCGTGCTGGCGGCGATCGATAAACTCAAATTCATTCCCCGCCAGGACGCAGTTGCCCGCGCCCGCAGGGGCACCGGACGCATCGGGATTGTGACCCCATCTCTGACCGACGACTCGTTTGTCGAACGGCTGCGCGGGATGTTTGAGGCCCTGACCGGAATGACCTATGAAGCCGTGATCTATCTTGTCACCAGCTCAGCGCAGCGTGACGGAATCCTGACTCAGCTGGCGCTGATGCAGCCGGTGGACGGCATCATCGTCATTGGCGTCGCCATGAACGACGAAATCATCGAACGGTTCATCGCGAACGATGTCCCCGTCGTTCTGTTCACCGACGCCCGGTCCACCCTGACGTGTCCCATCCACCAGATCTGCGTGGACCACGGGGCGGGCGCCCAAATGGCCGCGGACTACCTGCTGGAACGGGGTCACCGCCGCCTGGCATATATGGGCGACATGATCCCGCCGGATTATTCCGAGTCCCTGGGGCGGCTCAAGCTGGACGTTTTCAGGCAGCGGCTGGCTGAACAAGGTGTGTCACTGCCGGATGCCTACGTCGCGCTCGCCCCGCAGAACATGGAAGAGGCCAGGCAGCAGGCCCACCGGCTGCTGGACCTGCCGGTACCGCCCACCGCGATCTTCGCATCCAGCGACACCCAGGCCATCGGCGTGATCAGCGCAGCCAGAGAGCGCGGCCTGTCCATACCGGAGGACCTGGCTGTCCTGGGGTTTGACGATATCACCATCGCCGAGTTCATCAACCTGACTACCATCCGGCAGGAGTTGAAAGAGTCAGGACGCACGGCCGTCAGAATGGTCACTGCGGCGATAGAAAGCAAGGACCGCCAGCCAGAAATCGTGCAAATGCCATTGACGCTGGTTGTCAGGAATACGGTGTAGGCGCGCCGGAGGCCGGTCAATGAGCCAGGTCATCCGCATGTTTTGATGAAAGACCACCGGGTTTGGGGTGGTTGCAGACATTTCCATTTTTTTACCGAACCATCCCTGGCTTCCATCCTCCTGATCGATACTTGAACACAGGTCAGTTACAGAAAGGGACACAGCTCATGCCGCTACATCCATTTTTCCAGCAGCTGCAGGCTGCCTCTGCGGGGGCGCCGCCAACGCACACACTTCCACTAGATGTCATTCGCCAGGCGAATCTGGCGATGCTCCCCATGCTCGGCGAGCCGGAACCTGTCGCCCGGGTGGAGGACGTGACCATCCCGGTGAAGGAGGGGACCATCACCGTCCGCGTATATACTCCCGCCGGTGAGGGGCCTTTCCCCGTCCTGATGACCATTCACGGCGGCGGCTGGATCGCCGGCAGCCTGGCAGTGTTCGACCACGTCTCCCGCGCGCTGGTCAACCGGGTCGGGTGCATCGCCGTCTCGGTGGAGCACCACCTTGCGCCAGAGCATAAGTTCCCCGTCCCGCTGGAGGACTGCTATGACGCGCTGGTCTGGACTGCCGGACACATCGCCAATTACGGCGGCGACCCGGCGAGGATCGCGGTGCTGGGCGAGAGCGCTGGTGGAAACCTCGCCGCCGCGCTGGCCCTGCTGGCCCGTGACCGGGGCGGTCCGCGGCTGGCCTACCAGGTGCTGGTCAACCCGGCGCTGGGTTACCCGGCCATCGACCGGCCGTCCATCCGGGAGATGGCCAGCGGTTACGGACTGACCCGGGAGGACCTGATCTGGTGCTATGAGCAGTACATGAGCAGCCCGGATGACTGGAAGAACCCGTATTTCGTCCCGATGGCGTCGGAAGACCTTAGCGGCCTGCCGCCGGCGCTGATCCTTACGGCGGAGTACGACCTGCTGCGCGACGACGGGGCTGTCTATGGAGATCAGCTGCGCAAGGCGGGCGTGCCAGCGGAGGTGGTGTGCACCGAAGGGGTCATGCACGGCTTCTTCCTGCTGACCTCGTTGATCGAACCCGCCCGCCAGGCGATGGACACCGCGGCCGCGGCGCTGCGCAAAGGGTTCGGGATCGACCGGTAACCAAAGAACCCCATAAGGGCAGTTTATGGGGCCTGCGCGCCTATTGTCCGGCGGCAGGCCCCATTTTGGTTTTCTTAACCTTTCTCCTGCAGCCGGCTAAACGTGCTCGGGCTGCAGCATCGTGATGACCTCGCGCAGGATTTCGCTTTCCTCATCGGTTGGGATCACCCAGACCTGCGTGCGGGAGCGGTCGGAACTGATGCGAGCAGGAGAGTTAACCGGCGCTTTCCGGTTCCTGTCCGGGTCCAGTTCGACGCCAAGCCTCTCCACACCCGTAAAGGCTTTCTCACGCACCTGCCAGCAGCGCATGCCCAGGTCGTCGGTGAAGATGATGGCGTCCGCGCCGCCCAGCTGCCAGGTGAATGCGCCCAGGTAATGGCGCAGACGATGCGCATAGACATGAAAGGCCAGCTGGCAGGCGGCGTTTCCCAGCTGCGCCGCTTCAATGATCTCCAGCAGGTTGGAGGACAGGCCCGACAGCCCGAGCAGACCGGACTGGTTGTTGAGAATGGCGCTGACCTCCTCCGGCGTGCGGCCTGCGCGAACCAATTCGAGCACGATCTCGGGGTCAAGGTCACCGCTGCGGGTGGACATCACCAGCCCGGGGAGGGGGGAGTAACCCATGGAGGTGTCCAGCGAAACACCGCCCTTCACGGCGGTGACGCTGGAACCGCCCGTGCCCAGGTGGCAGACGATCAGCTTGAGCTCCTCCAGCGGCCGGCCGAGCAGAACCGCAGCCTGCCGCGAGACGCACTGCAGGGACAGGCCGTGAAAACCGTACCGGTGAAAGCCGTGTTCTTCGGCCAGCTTTGGCGGAATGGCGTAGGTTCGAGACACCTGCGGCATTCCGGCGTGGAAGGCCGTGTCAAAGACGGCCAACTGCAGGGCGTCGGGCAGCCGCTCCAGGCAAACCTCAATCACGGAAAAGGAGTTGGGGTTGTGGATGGGCGCGAAGGGCAGGCACCGGCGCAGCGTTTCCAGGCTGGCCGGGTCAATTCTCACCGTTCGATCGAAATAAGGCCCGCCGTGGACGAAACGGTGCCCTATGGCGTCGACCCGGATCTGCTTTTCCTCCAGCAGGGTGAGGATCTTCTCCGCGGCCAGGCGGTGGGTGGGCAGGTCGCCCGGAACTGTGCCGCTTTCCGTGCCCGCCTTCCACTCGAGGACCGGTTCCGCCCGGGTGCGTGTGGCGACATTCCGGGCCTTTCCGCCGGCCAGCAGGACGGATTGGCCGTCCCCGTTCACCTGATAGACTTTGAACCCCTGCGAGGAGCTGCCGCAGTTGAAAATGAGCACGTTCATGTGCGTACCTCCATGCCGGTATTGGTGCCCCGGGCGCATCACACCGGCGGAAGGGCCGGGTGCTCTCCGCCGTGATGAGGAGTATTCGCCTGAGAATGGGTGGGGCCAGGAAGATTATACTCCCCGTTCTCTCATCCGGTCTGCCATGATGGTAGTTAAACGAAAAACCCGCCGGAAAACCGGCGGGCCGTCAGCGACTGCGGAGGGGGTCGAACCCTCAGCCTCTACCTCCGGAGGGTAGCGCTCTATCCATTGAGCTACGCAGTCAACGGGGTTAGTATACCACAATTTTCGCCCTCACTCGGGGCCGGGAACGATTTTCTCCTGTCAGCTGGACGGCGATTCGAAGATCTTGCCAATTTCGTCGCGCCGCGGCTGGGGCAGTTCCTTCGGGCTGGTGGTTTTTCCGTACCAGACTCTGGCTGGCCCGGACTCCACCTGACCGATATCCGCGCAGGCGACGCCGGCCTGACGGTAGGCGGCCAGAATTTTCTCAGCTTCCTCCGGGGGGGCTGTCAGCAGCAGCGCGCCGGAGGCGATGGTGCCCAGCGGGTCCAGGCTGAAGTGTCGGCAGAGCCTCGCTGAAAGTCCGGGAACCGGGATGGCGTCCAGGTCGACATGCAGCGAGGAGCTGCTGGCAACGGCCAGCTCCCACAGGGCGTTGGCGATGCCGCCCTCGGTGGGGTCGTGCATGGCGCTGACCTTCCCGGCGCTGATGGCGATGGCGGCGTCGCGCACGACGCTGATACCCGGCTCGTAGAGGAAGTCCTGCGCGGTTTTGATCTCTTCCGAGCTGAAGGCATCCGCCAGCCGGCTGGCCAGCTCACGAGCGATGATTGCCGTACCCTCAATGGGTACGCCTTTGGTCAGCAGCACCCGGTCGCCCGGGCGGGCGTTCTGCGGCGTGACCAGATGCTCAGGCGACACCTCACCGATCATGGTGGTGTTGGCGATGGGCCTGTCCAGACCGTAGGTGATCTCGGTGTGCCCGCCGATCACCAGGATGCCCATCTGCCGGCAGGTGTCGAACAGCTGGCGACCGATTTCAGCGACCAGCTCCGGGGTGGTTTTCCCTTCCGGGAGCAGCAGGGTGATCAGCATCCAGCGCGGGACCGCGCCGGTGGTGGCGATATCGTTGGCGGCAATCTGGACGCTGTACCAGCCGATCTCATCGGTGGCAAAGGTGATGGGTTCGGATTTGAAAACCAGATAGGTTTCTCCCAGGTCCAGCACGGCGCAGTCCAGACCGATTCCCGGGCCGAGGACCACCCGTTTGCCGGTGGTGGGCGCGCTCTGGATTAGCTGGCTCAACAGCTCCGGCGGTAGTTTCCCGACCGGCAGGCTCGTTTCCATGATGTCTCCTTCGATGTCATTAATAAACGAACTCGCGAATATCGTAGCGGCTGATGTGAGGCGTGCCACCGATGGCCGAAAAGCGCAGCTGGCTTTCGATTTCTTCGGCCTGACGGGCGCGTTCTGCGGGGGTGAGCGGTTTCAGCCCGGCCTGATAGGCCGCGGTTACGTAGGCCATGCCCTCGCTCTCCACCAGCTCTGAGAAGTAGATCAGGTCATCCATGTCGAGTTCCATGGCGTTGATCGCCCGGACGGTGTCGCGCACGTGGGGGGCGGCGTACTGGCGCCCGCCTGCGCCGAGCAGCACGATCACGCCCACGGCCAGCCCGGCGTCTTTCATTGCCCGCACCGCAGCCACACAGTCGGCAGCGGAACCCGGCTTCTTCAGGAACTGTAGCAAGGGATCGTGCCCGCTTTCCAGCCCCAGATAGACGCGCTTGAAACCCAGGCTGACCAGCCGGGAATATTCCTGGCGGGTTTTTCGCTCGCCGCTGAACCCGTCCAGGAAGGCGTAGATCCCACCCAGCTGCTCGACGTCGAACTCTCTGTGGACGATTTCAACCAGCGGGACCAGCCTCCGCATAGGGACGACCAGCGCGTTGGCATCTCCCAGAAAGATGGTCCGGCGCAGGGTCAGCCCGGCACCCAGATAGTCCTTGACCGCGCGGGCGTGGGCCTGGAACTCTTCGGGAGTCTTGATGCGAAACGGGCGGTCCCTGTAGAAGTCGCAGAAGGTGCAGGTGTTGAAGGAGCAGCCCTCGGTCGCCTGGAGGGTGAGGGCCATGTACTGGTCCGGAGGCAGGATGCCGACCGGGCGGTAGACCTGCGCGAAGGCCAGCGCGTCCTGGTGGGCCAGATGCAGGTCAAAGCGGCGCGCGGTTTCCAGGGCAGCGATGATGGGCGCGGGGATAGCGGGCGAGAGATTGGGCTGCCCGGCATGGACCTCTTCCAGTAATTCGCATAGCCAATGATTGGCGCGGGCGAGCAGAGCGTCAGACTCCTCAACCGTCAGCCAGCGCCGATCTCGATCGCGGCCGGCTGTTTTCCACTTGGCGATGACTTTCCCGTTCAGCCCGCGGCGGTAGGAGACTCCCTCGTGAAGGGCGGTCCACAGCCGGCCGGCAGCGTCAAAGGAGTACACGTCCGCGCGGCCGCTGTGCTGCAGGCTGACGGTCAGGCCGTTGGGTTTGAGACTGATGGTCAGGGGCCGGTCTCCCCAGTGTCCGAGATACTCCATGGCGGAGGGCTCCGTTTGTGGTCCGGGCGGCGAACATCAGGTCAACAGAAGGCGCCGCCCCATGTATAATAACCTTTGATTAACAC
>DGEO01000013.1:17929-88962 GCA_002385985.1 Anaerolineaceae bacterium UBA3924
TGACTATCGCTGTGAAGATCCCTTGCTGACCGCCGGAGGCCATGAGCAGGCTGAACGGCTGGCAGAATTCCTGGCCTCCCGGCGGGCTGAACAGGCGGCCAATCCGCGCGACGATCTGAATGTCACCGGATTTGGCCTGACCCATCTGTACTGCAGCCTGATGGAGCGAGCGGTGGCAACGGGAGCTGCCGTGGCGAAGCGGCTGCAGCTGCCGCTGCTTCCATGGTACGAGCTGCACGAAACCGGCGGCGTGTTCCTGACGGATCCAGCGACCGGCGAGCGCATGGGAAGGCCCGGCCGGACGGCGCGGTATTTGCGCCATACCTATCCGGAGCTGGTCATTGATGAAAACCTCTACCCCGATGGATGGTGGAACCGGTCTTTCGAGGAGCGCCCTGAGCGCCGGCCGCGGGCTGAACGTTTGCTGGCCGGGCTGCTCGAACGCCACGGGGGGACGGACGACCGGGTGGCTTTCTTCAGTCATGGCCATTTCTACAACCACATCCTGGGGGCCATTCTGGGCCTGCCGGAGGAACCCCCGGCCTGGTTTATCATCAACAATACCGCCATCACCCGTATCGATTACATTGACGGCCACTGGGATCTGGTCTACGCCAACCGGACCGACCACCTGCCCCCGCATCTGATCACCTGATCTCTATTACCGGAGGACCCACCATGCCCAATCTTCTTGCCTTACTCCGGCAAAGGCCGGGGTACACACTCACGCGCCTGCTGTGGGTTCTGTTCAACATTATCAGTGGAGCAGCGCTGGGATGGTTGATCTGCTATGGCCTGCTTAACCTCGACGGCTGGCCTGTCTGGGCTGGAACAGTGCTGGCCGGGGCGGCGATTGGCGGGCTCTGGGTCTGGCAGTGGTCGGTAGATCTACGGAGCCAGGCGGACCAGGCGCGGCGGGTCAAACTGGGGCTGGTGGGTTTTATGCTGGCCGCAGTGCTGGTCATTGGCGGGTACTCGCTGTGGTCACTGTACAGGATCGGCCGGATTCTCCCGAACACAGCCTCATACGCCGGTAACTTCGAGCGGCTGTGGGGGGCGATGAAGGCCGCCTATCCGTACTTTGACGAAAAGGGTGTGGACTGGGCGGCGGTCCGCGAGCACTATGCTCCTCTTGTCGCACAGGTCAAAAGCGACGAGGAATACTACGCGCTGGTTGATGAAATACTGCGCGGGCTGCAGGACGGGCATACCCGACTGAGCGTGAACGCCCCGGCGGGAGAGTGGTGCTGCTTCGCAGTGGCGGAGGAAATCGAAGGCCGGGCGGTGATCACGTCCAGTGGACCGGAGGCCAGGCAGGCCGGGCTGATCCCGGGAACCATCCTGCTGTCGGTGGACGGGAGACCGGTGGAAGACCTGGTCGCTGAGCAGGAAGAACGGGTAATCGTTTCGACACCCTGGCAGCGGCGATATCTGGCGTTCTTCCGGCTGCTCAGCCTGCCCGCAGACCGTATGACCGCAGAGGTGTCCTTCCTGGCAGCGGAGGGCGAAGTGGTCAGCGTGCTCCTGCAGCGGGAAGAGGACAGCAGTGGGCGCCAAACCGCACAGCTCGATTCCACCCCGCTAATCCGGGGTGAGCGGCTGCCTTCCGGGGCCGGACTGATCCGGATACCAACCTTTTCCTCATCCACCGGGCATGATCTGGTGGCCGAATTTGACCTGGCGCTGGACAGCCTGATGGATGCGCCGGGGATCATCCTGGATCTGCGCGGCAACAGCGGCGGATCCACCTTTATCTCGGACCGGATCGCAGGACGGTTCTTCGATCAGGTTGTCGAGTACGGCTATGAAGTGTATCCCCTGCGCCTGCCCATGAGGGGCTATCGATCACGGGGCACCTACATCGTTCAGCCGAGAGGAAACACGTATCACGGACCGGTAATCCTCCTGACCGATCCGGCCAACTTCTCCACTGCTGAGAACTTCATCGCCGCGCTGGTTGACAGCGGGCGGGCTGGCACGGTCGGGCAGGTGACCGGCGGCGGCAGCGGCAACCCGGTCTCCTTCGACCTGCCCGGCGGCGCGCAGGCTCGCTTCTCGACCGGGGCCTTTCACCGGCTCAACGGCGCGCTCATCGAAGGGCAGGGAATTGAGCCGGACTTCCCCGTGCTGAGAACCATTCAGGATGTGATCGACGGGCGCGACACCGTGCTCGAAACGGCGCAAGAGGTGCTTCTGTCCGGGCGGGAATGAAACATCCGCCGTTCTTGAGAAGGTGACGGCGAACCAGGCAGGCGCGTTCACCCGGCGATGAACCGGTTGAATGCCAGGCGCCCGGCAGCAAGAGCAAAATCCGCTATTAGATGTGCAGATCGAAATCGCCGACCTGGATCACTTCCGGCTCTTCAACCTGGATGTCGAAGCGCATCCGGCGCTCGAGCAGCGCCCGGGCCCACTCCAGCCAGGCGGCCAGGCCGGGGAGCAGCTGCTCCTGCCGGAGCCAGTCGTGCACGTCGGCCAGCTCTCTTGGACCGGCCGCGGATACCGGGCGGTGAAGCAGGAAGAAGGGGCTGAGGTCGTACTGAAGGATTTCGGAACCTGCGCTTGTGAACAGCTTTTCTTCCGCTTCCAGGTAGACCAGGCCGGTCACAGGCTGTTTGTGGCCGTGCCAGCCGGCCAGTTCCTGCCCGCTGCCGGTACTCCACAGATGAACGCCGCCGCCGTAATCCGCGCCGAACAGGATCTGCTGGTCCGGGTGGAAGGCCAGGGCCGTCATCGGTTCACCGGTAACCTGAATTTGCTGGACCACCCGTCCGCTGGCGTGGTTCCAGATGTGCACCATGCGGTCGCGGCTGTATCCGGCCGCCAGCTGACCGTCCAATGGGGCAGCCAGGCTGGTGATGGCATCCGACGCACCTTCCAGCCGGCGGACCTCCACCCCCTCGGGCCAGCGCACCACATGCACCACCGCTCCGCTCCCGGCGGCCAGCAGGGTGTTCCCGCCGCTGCTCAGCGCCAGGCTGAACAATTCCCCCGTCCCCGGGCGAATGGTGAGAAGTTCGGAGCCGAACGGATAGCGCCAGGCCCGCAGGGTCCCGTCGAAGCTGGCGGTGAAGGCGGCTTTGCTGTCGGGGTGGATTTCCAGAGCGCGCACAAGTGAGGTGTGCCCGGCCATGGCCTTGACCAGCTGGTGATCGGAGAGGCGAAAGACCCGCAGGATGGCATCGTCGCCGACGCAGGCCAGCGTCTGGCGGTCAGGTGAGAAGGTCAGCGCCCGGGCCTGCGAGACCGGGCCTGACAGCGCGGGGAGTGGTTTCGCGTCGGGCAGTTTCCACAGGTGGACCAGCGGCAGCGGCGTGCCGGCAGCCAGCAGCCTGCCGTCCGGGCTGGCGGCCAGGGAAAGCAGCGGGCTGTCGGCGGTCATCCTGCGCTGCGGGCGAAAATCCGGAGGGAACTGGCTGGCATCCCGCGCCAGGCGGCAGAGAACCTCCCAGTCTTCCTCCTCACCGGGGGGCAGCGGGTTGAAACCGGCCTGGTTCAGCCGGTCCACAATCGCGGCGGCCTGAACGGGCGGGCCGGACTGGGCCAGCTTCCACAGCTCGGCATAGCGTTGATCCCGGTCCAGCTGGTTGATGGTGTAGGTCCAGTCGGCGTGATTCAGGTCCTGCAGCCAGCGCAGGCGTCCCTGGCGGCTGGAGCCAAGCCAGCCGATTTGCCCGGTGAAGCGGCTGTGCGCCAGGATGCGCTGGCGCAGGCTGGTGTCGGCGGCCTCGAAGGCGGTTTCGAGCAGCGCGTGGGTGAAATCCAGCCGCTCATATGCCTCCCACTGCTCGGTCAGGAAGAAGAACAACGCCTGGCGGACAGGGTCGGAGGGTGCGAACTGGCTGTCGACCGCGATGCGGGCGGCGGCAGGCTCATCGAAGCGCAGGGCGATTTCCGCCAGGCCGGTTCGGGCGGTCTCCTCGCCGCCGCCGGCCAGCTGCTCGAGCTGGTCCAGGAGCAGGGCTCGTTCGGCAGTCTTCAGGCCAGGGTAGCGATCCAGCACCCGGTCCAGGCGTTCGCTGGATGGATCGGCCAGGTACTCAGCGATGCAGGTCCAGGCTTCCAGGCCTTTCTGCCGGGCGGCCTGCAGCACACGCGATCGCACCGAAGGCTGGTCAGAGCGCAGGAATGCGCCGGTCAGCAGGGAGAGGTCAACCTCTGGTACATCCGGCTCCTCTGCCGGTTCGCGCAGAAAGTCGAACAGCACCTGCCGGTCAGGGTCAACGGCGGTCAGGCTGTTTTCCTGGATGAGGCGGCCTGCTCCCGGGTGGGAGCGGTCGACGGCCAGATGGAACAGCGCCCGGTTGGCAGCTTCGTGCCCGCCAGCCGCCAGCCGGCCGATGGCACGCAGGGCCAGCTCCTGAGTCTGCGGCACCGGGCTGGTGATTACCGCATCCCGCAGCAGGCTGATCGCCTCGCCAGAGGCGTCCTCTTCCAGCGCCAGCACCGCGCCCATCATCACCCAGCGGTGAAGGTCCGCAGGAGGTAGGCCGGCCGGCAGATGCAGGGACTGCAGGATGGTGGTCAGGCTGGCGAGCTGTTCGGGTGTCATCACGGGTCACATCTCCAGGGGGTTGATGCCGCTTAAATGAATTTCGCCGTCCGGGGCGATAGTAATTTCCGCCTCCGGCACCGCCAGCAGGTCCGCCAGCGTATAGCGCGGCGTGAGCAGGTGGACGGTCTTATTCGCGGATCCAAGCAGGCCGCTGGCAACCCTTTCCTCCTGCCGGTAGCGGCCGGCCAGGAGGACGTCGATATGCGTCAGCAGCGCGTCAATGCGGGGGATCTTCTGGATTTCCTCCCAGGAAAACCCGCTGAAGAGCAGCACCGAGAGATCGCTGTTCTCTTTGATCAGCTTCACCAGCCGGGTAACCGAGGCAAGCTGCTGCAGCGGTTCGCCGCCGCTGATGGTTACGCCTTCGATACCATGCTGCCGGGCATCCAGCACCCACTGCGCGGCAGTATCCGGGTCGCAGTCGAACCCGCCCTTGCGAGGGTGAGTCAGCGGGTTGAAGCAGCCCGGGCAGCCCAGCGTGCAGCCCTGCACCCAGATGACCGCGCGCAGGCCCGGGCCGTTGGCCCGGCTGGCTGGCTCGAAGTGATGCAGCCGCAGAACCTTGCTCATGAGCCCTTGATATGCAGCTGGTCGCCGGAGGACTGATCGCCTTCCAGGGCTTCCGGGGTCATCTCACGTAGGATCACTTCGCCGCCGAGCGCCGCTTCCAGGTCTTTGGTGATCTCCAGGCACTCCAGGCCTTTGACGCCGCGCACCTGAACCTGCACCTGGCCCTTCTTGTCGATGGTCACTTCGATCTGCTGCAGTTCCATGCTGCCTCCCTTCAGGCCGCCCGGCGAAGCACCAGCCGGATCTGGCCGTTATCCTGAGTCTCTTCGACCAGGTTGAACCCCTGCCGCTCCATCTGGTCCCGCGCGGCGTGATAGGCGTAGCGCTGAGCCAGGCTGTTTTCAAAGTCTTTGGGCTTGATCCCGCGCACACCGAACCAGTCGGCGACGATCTCGTAATGATCGCCTTTCTTTCGTAAACCAATATCGTAGCTCACCGGAATGGAGATGCGGATGTCCACCGGGGTCTGCCTGCCGTTGAACCCTTCGATGGTCAGTTCGCCTTCCTCGTAGGTGTAGCCGAGATCGGTCAGGGCCTTGAGCAGGTATTCCTTTTCCACAAACCGGGTTTTCAAGCGGGAAAAATGGGACATGGATCACTCACTTTCATGTCAGCTGGACGACCGGGTGATCAACCAGCACCTGGCAGCCGGTCAGTTGATCCCTGGCGGTGACCGTCAGACGTTTGCGCGAATCGATGCGGAACTCGACCTCGAAGCGGGCTTTCCCTGGTTCGCCGGGTGGATCCGCGGGCAGGAAGGTCGGGTTGTCCTCGTTCATCCAGAAAAGGGAACGTTCTGCTGCTTCCTTTGCAGTGACAGGCACCAGCCGGGCCGCTCCGTCGGGGTCGAAGATCAGCTCCAGCGAGGCCGGGGAGTCCTGCTGGCGGGCGCTCATTTCAAAGATGGCCACGCCCAGGCTCTTCTGCCCGGTGAAGGTGGGCTTGACCAGCAGGCGGGCCACCGGTTCGGGGGTGGGATAGGGCGTTCCGCGCCGGGCGATGATGCGGTATTCGTAGGCTTTGTTCAGCGGGTCGACGTAGCGGACGGCGTAATCGTGCTGGATGTGGTTGAAAAAGTCCACGCCGGAGGCGTAAGCGGCTGCTCCCCGGGCGACGGCATCCAGCGGGCGGTGACAGAACACGCGGTCAGCGCCAAAGCGCCGCTGCAGCAGGGCGCGAACGCTGGGGATCTGGCTGCTGCCGCCGACCATGAGCACTGCCTGGACGTCACTCTCGCCGTAGCCGCGCTCCTGCGCGTGCTGGATGGCCGCGTTCAGCGTGGCGGTGATTTCGGCGTAGAGGCCCTGCCGTTCAAGCAGCTGCTCCAGGTCCTGCCGGGTGAAGGCTGCCTCCATCTGCCGGCCGTCAGGGAGGATAATCGGGTTCATTGCTGCCTGATCGCAGGCTGAGAGCGCTTCTTTCAGGCGCTCGGCTTCCACCAGCAGCCGGGTGCTGGCCTCGCGGACCGGGTCATCGGAGTCCCGCAGGCCGTGGCGGCGCAGGATATCCTGAAACAGCCACTGGTCGATACGAGATCCGCCGGTGTTCCGGCCAGCCTTGCCCAGCACGCGCGAGCGCGGCCCGTTGCGATCCGGGTGGTCCTCTTCCATGCGCACCACGGCGGCGTGCATGGTACCCCCGCCAAAATCGAAAATCAGAAAGACGCTTCCGGGCTGAATGCGGGCGCTGTAGCCGAGCGCGGCAGCGGATGGCTCGTCGATCAGGTAATAATGCCGGATGCCGGCGTGTTCCGCCAGGCGAGTGAGCCAGTTTTCATAGTGTTCGAAGGCCTCCACCGGGGCGCTGAAAGCCACGCTGGCGCTTTCAAGGTCATGCTCCTTCGCAGCGATGCCGAGCACCGCGGTGAGAAAATCCTCCCCGGCGGTGAAGGGCGTGATCTCCCGGCCGTCCAGGCGAACGCGCATCGGGCTGCGATGGCTGATGTACTGCTTCATCCAGCGAAATGTGCGGCGGGAGTGGTAGAGCCCCTTCTCCAGCACCTGGTTCCCGATCCAGCGCGCATTCCCCTCGCCGTAATGGATGAGAGAGGGGATGACGGATATTTCCTCAGACTCCTGCGCGGCCCACTTCCCGTAGTCGGGCAGGTGCACCGAACGGGCCTCCCTGGCGCTATCGTCCCAGGAGGTGATGACTGTATTGGATGTTCCAAAATCAACAGCAAATGTTCGCACGGTTATGCCACCATCGCGAAAAAGGGGCTGGCCGGATGAGGGACCAGACCTGGCTGAGCACTATTTTTCCGGCTGGATGGAGACGAACTGGTCCGCGGCCTCGTCTGCTTCCAGAAATGAGGCGGACTGCGCGCGACCTTCCTTCAGCCAGCTGCGCAGCGCGGCGATCGTCTCGCGCTGAGAAACGGAAAGCGGCACCTGGCGGTCGAGGGCGTAAAGGATGTCCTCGGTGGTGAACTCCCTCATGCCATCGTTGAACCCCAGGTACATGGCGTCGATGATGGCCTGTTCGATTTCCGCGCCGACATATCCTTCCGAGCGGGCGGCCAGCCGGTCCAGGTCGTAATCCTGCGGCAGGCGGCCCCGCTTGGTCAGGTGGACAGAGAAGATTTCCCGGCGCTCCCGCAGGTTGGGGAGGTCGAGGAAGAAGATTTCATCAAAACGGCCCTTGCGGAGCAGTTCCGGCGGCAGGCTGGAGATGTCATTGGCGGTGGCGACGACGAACACCGGCTCCGATTTTTCCTGCATCCAGGTCAGGATGTTGCCGAACACCCGCGTGCTGGTGCCGCTGTCAAGGCCGCCGTGGGCCAGCGCCTTTTCCACTTCGTCGATCCACAGGATGCAGGGGGCGATGGTTTCTGCCAGACGCAGCGCTCGGCGGGTGCGCTCTTCCGATTCGCCCACCAGGCTGCCGAACAGTGCGCCAACATCCAGGCGAATCAGCGGAAGGCGCCACATGCCGCCCACCATCTTGGCGGTCAGGCTCTTCCCTGTGCCGGGGATGCCGATCAGGGCGATCCCTTTGGGGGCGGGAAGCCCGTAATCACGGGCTTCCTGGGTGAGCGCGCGCTGGCGCATGCGAAGCCAGTTCTTGAGCACGTCCAGTCCGCCAACATCGTCCGGCGTCTCGACCACCGGGAAGAACTCCAGCGCTTCGCTCTCGCGGATAATCTGCTTCTTTTCTTCGTTGACCAGGTCGATGTCCCGGTCGTCCAGCTGGCCGTCGGTGACGATGCATTTGGCGAACACCCGCTGCGCCTGCGCGGCGGTCAGGCCGAGGGCTGCCTGGATGATCTTTTCACGCCCCAGCGGGGTCAGGTTCACCCGCACGCCGGAATTGGAGGTCAAACGCTTGAGCACCTCCTCCAAATCAGCGGCGGTGGGATAGGACTGCTCGAGAAAAACGGCTTCATCCTTGAGCTCGTCCGGAATTTCGGAGGAAACCGTGGTGATCAGGATGCTCTTGGGTGTGGTCTTGAGCCGCTGAGCCAGGCTGCGCAGCTTTCGCTTGATCTGAGGATTGGTCCAGGCCTCGTGAAAATCCTTGAGGATGAAGACAGTATCCACCGGCTCGCTTTTTTCGATATATTCCAGCGCGGTCAGCGGATCTTTGGCTGGCGGCAGCCCGTTGGCCTTGCTCAACGCGACCGGGGTCAAGCTGCGAAAGCCATCCGCCAGGTCCCAGCTGAGGCAGCGGCGGTTGGTCCGCTCGCAGACTTCCTCGATTCGGTTAATGGCGCGTTCTTCTTCCACACTGACCAGCACGATCAAGGTAAAGCGCGAGCGCAGATATACGTCCAGTTGGTCTTCAAAATTCATCACTGGTTTTTATCCTGGCTGATCATTATAGCATCAACCCTCCGGCTGGCATCTTGCACCTAACCACGGCCGGGGCGTCGGGCCTAGTGACTTTCATCGACAGAGAAGGTGACAGGTTCAAGGATGGCAGAAGAACCCGGACCTTTATAATGATAATGGTTTAATATCACCCCCATGTCAATAACCATGACATTCCAGGAGATGGTGCCATGCTAGAAGTTGATCTCGCCCAGATGCGGGAAGCTCATAAAACACTGGCAGAGTTCACATATGAACTTCACCCGGTGGTTCGCGGGTATGCCAATCGAACATTGTACATCAATCTATCCGACAATTCAATCCTCAGCAAGCCGGTCGATCAGAAGATGAAGGATACCTTCACCGGCGGGCGCGGCTTCGGCCTGTGGCTGCTTTGGAACGCGGTCAAGCCGACGACAAAGTGGAATGACCCGGAGAATGAGTTCATCGTCGCCGGCGGGCCGATTGGAGGCATCACCGCCTACCCCGGTTCCGGGAAGTGCACGGTGCTGTCCATCTCCCCGCAGACAGGGACGGTAATCGACAGCAACAGCGGCGGCTACTTCGGTCCTTACCTGAAGTTCTCGGGCTGGGACGCGCTGGAGATCCAGGGCAAGGCTGAGTCCGATGTGATCATCTACATCGACGGCGACCAGGGCCGGGTGACCATTGAAGAAGCCCCTCTCGAGCCGGTGGATAGCCACTTGATCAACCGCATCATGACGGAGATGTTCGGCGAGACGCCGAAGGAAATGCGCGGCATCTCGGTCATTTCCGCCGGGGCGGCGGCCGACCATGTGGCCATCTGCGGGGTCAACGTGAGCTACTACGATCCCAAGCGGGATGAGGTGCGCTACAAGCAGGCGGCGCGCGGCGGCTGCGGCCGGGTGCTGCGCGACAAGCGCATCAAGGCCATTGTGGTTAAGTTCACCGATATGGGCGGGGATAACAACGGCTGCGCGGACATCGAACTGGTGCGCAAAGCCGGCCGCCGCATCAATAAGGAAATCGCCGAGTTCGACGCTTCCCAGAACGACATGCGCGGAACGGGCACGCCGTATCTGGTTGAAATCATGAACCGCTTCGACCTGCTGCCGGTCAAGAACTTCCGCTTCGGCGCTCACCAGGATGCCGAGAAGGTGGCCGGGCATGTGTGGAAACCCCGCTACGACCGCCGCGGGCCCGACGGCTGCTGGTACGGCTGCACCATGGCCTGCGCGCACGGCGTGCCGCACTTCCACCTGCGGACCGGGCCGTACAAGGGGAAGGCGGTCTTTGTTGACGGCCCCGAATACGAGACCCTGGGCGCGGTCAGCTCCAACCTGTGCATCTTCGACCCGGATGATGTGCTTGAGATCAACTTCTACGCGGACACCTACGGGATTGACACCATCTCGCTGGGCAACTCGATCGCTTTCGCCATGGAGTGCTACGAGTACGGCATCCTCAACGAGGAGCGGACCGGCGGGTTGAAGCTGGAGTGGGGCAACGCGGACGCCGCGCTGGAGCTGATCCACCAGATGGCTCGCGGCGAGGGGTTCGGCGTGATCGTCGGCCAGGGCGTGCGCTACCAGAAGAACTACTACATCGAACACTTCGGCGCGGATCCGGCGCTGATGCAGGACATCGGCATGGAGATCAAGGGTCTGGAGATTTCCGAGTACATTTCCAAGGAATCTCTGGCCCAGCAGGGCGGCTACGCGCTGGCCTCCAAAGGCCCACAGCATGACGAAGCCTGGCTGATCTTCATGGAGCTGGTTCACAAGCAGCTGCCCACCTTCGAGGCCAAAGCTGAGGCGCTGAACTACTTCCCGATCTTCCGCACCTGGTTCAGCCTGCATGGGCTGTGCAAGCTGCCCTGGAACGACATCACCCCGGTCAGCAACAAGACCGCGGCGGAACCGGCCAAGGTGCCCGAGCATGTGGAAAATTACTGCTGGCTGCACGAGGGCGTCACCGGCCAGCCGATAACCCCCGATGGGATCATCGAGCAGTCCGAGCGGGTGTACCAGTTCCAGCGGCTGTTCAACCTGCGCATGGGTTTTGGTACCCGCAAGGACGATTACCCACCGTATCGCGCGATGGGCCCGGTGACCGTGCTCGAGTATGAGTCCCGCCAGGAGCGCTACGATACCCAGCTCAAAGAGGAAGTGGGCATCGACCCGACCGGAATGAGCACCGAGGAGAAGATCAAGGCGCTGCGCAAGTACCGCGAAGACCGCTACGAGCAGCTGGTGGACGCCGTGTACAAGCGCCGCGGCTGGACAAAGAACGGCATTCCGACCCTGGAAACCGTGCAGCGGCTGGGCATCGACTTCCCCGAGGTTGTGGAACTGATCCAGCAGCACGCCTGAGTGATACGACCGTGATAAGGCTCTCCCCGATCTCCCGGGGAGAGCCTTTATTAGCAGATTCAATGAAACCGCGCCCGGCGATTCAGGTATAATGGCGGAAAGCTGTATACAGGAGGTGCTCAGGCCAATCAACCAATTCCGGGAAAGGAAAAGCGCATGGCCCTGGTGGACGGGGGTAAGAACCGCCAGGTTGACGAGGTTGAGGGTTCCCTGCCGCAAGGCAGGGCTAACCGGAGCAGGAAGAAATGGTTCCGGGAAAATCGAAAGGTCAGCGGAAGCCCTCCAGACGAGTTCTCATCGTCTGCACCTTTTCCCCGATACATGTGAATCCGATCGACAACTCCCGAGTGGCCCTCCGGAGCGATCTGTATCTCTCCCTGCCTGCGCCCTGACGCGGGCTGTTGACTACACAAAGACCCTTGGAGGATCACAATGTGCGGTATTGTTGGATATATTGGCGAGCAGAACGCAACTCCGATCATCCTGAACGGCCTGAAGCGGCTGGAATACCGGGGTTATGACTCTGCCGGCCTGGCGGTGCTGGAAAATGGCCACATTGAGGTGCGCCGGGATGCCGGGAAGCTGGAAAAGCTGTCCGCGCTGGTTCAGGCTAATCCGGTTTCCGGCAAGCTGGGGATCGGGCACACCCGGTGGGCCACGCACGGCGAGCCTTCCGCCCGGAACGCGCACCCGCATATGGGGCAGACCGGCGAGGTGGTCGTGGTGCACAACGGCATCGTCGAAAACTACCTTGAACTGCGCGAGGAACTAACCGCGGAAGGCGTTCCGTTCACCTCCGATACGGACACGGAGTGCATCGTTCACCTGATCGAAGGCTTCCTCTCGGTGGAAGGCGGCCTGGTGGAGGCGGTCCGCCGGAGCCTGCAGCGCCTGCAGGGCGCTCACGGGGTGGTGGTGTTCTCCTCACGGGAGCCGGACAAAATCGTCGCCGCCCGCATCGGTAACGCCGGCGGCGTGGTCGTCGGGCTGGGCCAGGGCGAGAACTACGTCGCCTCGGACATACCCGCCATTTTGGAGCACACCCGCCAGATGGTGTTCCTCGAATCCCAGCAGATGGCCGTCGTCACCCGCGCGGACGTTCAGGTCATGACCCTGGACGGCCAGCCGGTGGAGGTGAAGGTCAACACCATCAACTGGGACCCGATTTCGGCGGAGAAGGGTGAATACCGCCACTTCATGCAGAAGGAAATTCATGAGCAGGTGCGCTCGCTGACCGACACGCTGGCCGGCCGCGTGGATTTTGATAACGGGCGAATCACGCTGGCTCAGCTCAACGTGGATGCGGAGAACGCCCGGCGCATCAAGAAGATCTTTATCACCGCCTGCGGGACGGCGGCCTACGCCGGGCAGGTGGGAAAGGTGCTGATCGAGGACATCGCCCGCATCCCGGTGGAGGTGGACATCGCCTCCGAGTTCCGCTACCGGGACCCGATCGTGGACGAAGACACGGTGGTGCTGGCCATCAGCCAGTCTGGTGAGACGGCGGATACGCTGGCGGCGATGGAAGAAGGCCGCCGTAAGGGAGCGACGCTGTGGTCCATCGTGAATGCCATCGGCTCGCAGGCCATGCGCCTGGCGGACGGATACATCTCCATGCAGACCGGGCCGGAAATCGGTGTGGCCTCGACCAAAGCCTTCACCGCGCCGCTGGTGGACCTGTACATGCTGGCCGTGTACCTGGCCGATCTACGCGGGGTGATCGATGAAAACCGCCGCTATGAGCTGGTCCAGGATCTGCGGCTGGTGCCAGCGCTGGTGGGAAAAGCGCTGGAGAAGGAGCCGGAGGTGCTGCAGGTGGCGCGGGAGATGAAATACATCCGCAACGCGCTGTACCTGGGCCGCGGGATCAACATGCCCATCGCTTACGAGGGCGCGCTCAAGCTCAAGGAGATTTCGTATATCCACGCGGAAGCCTACCCGGCCGGGGAGATGAAGCACGGACCGATCGCGCTGGTCGACCGGGACATGCCGGTGATTGCCCTGGCGCTGAAGGATCCCTGGTATGAGAAGATGATCAGCCAGATCGAGCAAGCCAAGGCCCGCGGCGGAGCGGTGGTCGCGGTGGCGACCGAAGGCGACGAGCGGGTGGCCGGCCTGGCGGATGAGGTCTTCTGGGTACCGGAAACGCCCTGGCGGCTCAGCCCGGTGGTCAGTGTGATTCCGCTGCAGCTGTTCGCCTACCACATCGCTTCGCTCAAGGGGTTGGACGTGGACCAGCCGCGCAACCTGGCAAAGAGTGTCACGGTGGAATAGGGCAGCGCAGCTTCAATAAGCAATTCGGAAACGGCGGTGATAAGCCGCCGTTTCCTGCTTTACGGGAAACGCTTGTTTGCAGAGGTGCCTGGTTCAACTGAGAACCTTCATTGTCTCTCATTTTCAATTATGGTGTCCGATTCTTCGTCCGGACGGGGTTAATCTCATAGAACGGCGGCCTGACCCTGAGATTTTATGGTCGGTTAAATGTATGATTGAGTCGATGAAGCATTTGAAGACACATCTGTCTGATAATTCCCACACAGAATCCGACGCTCAGGGTTTTGAAGCGCTGTTTCTGGAGCACTGGGAGTCTGTGGTCCGCGTCCTGCGGCGGCTGGTCAGCGATCCGGCGGAAGCGGAGGATCTGGCACTGGAAGCATTCATGCGCCTGTACCGCCTGCGCCAGAAGCGGGCCGAGATCCAGAACACCGGCGGGTGGCTGTACCGGGTGGCGACCCATCTTGGCCTGAACGCCATACGGGACGGGAAGCGCCGGGAGCACTATGAGCTGACCGCCGGGCGCTTTGCTCTGGATGACCCGGACCAGCCCGGTGAAATTCAAGCCCGGGAGGAGGAGCGCCAGCAGGTGAGATATGTGCTCTCGCAGATGGACGAACGGCAGGCACAGCTGCTCATCCTGCGCTACTCCGGTCTTTCGTACAGGGAGATCGCCAGCGCGCTGCAGGTGGCGCCGGCCTCGATCGGTCCCCTGCTGGTCCGAGCCGAGCGAGCGTTTGAGAAACAGTATCGTTCCCTGGTGCAAGAGGTATGATGAAATCACATTTGACTGAAGGAGAACTGCGGGCAGCGCTCGATGACGAACTGGATTCCGGGCAGCTGCACCATCTGGAGAGCTGCGAGGCCTGCCAGGCCCGCGTGCAGCGGCTGGATCTCGAGCGCCAGGAAACGGCTCGCCTGCTGGCCTTCCTCCAGCCGGCTGATGAGCGCGTGCCCACCGCACGGCAGGCCTGGGCGCGCTTCTCCCAGAAACTTGACCGACAAAAGGAGTCAACAATGAGTGGAAGGTGGTTCACACGTCCTCTCTTCCGTTTTGGCGCAGCGGTCGTGCTGCTGCTGGTGTTGGTGCTGGCTTTCCCGGGAACCCGGGCGCTGGCCGGCGAACTGCTGAACCTGTTCCGGGTCCAGCAGGTGCGGGTGGTGTCGGTGGATTTCACCGGCCTGGAGCAGCTGACTGGCGACGGTTCGCTGGGTAACCAGTTCACTGATCTGATCTCCTCAGCCGTGGATGTCCGGCAGGAGCCGGGTGATCCGGCGGCGGCTGGCTCTGTAGCGGAGGCCAGCCAGATGGCGGGTTTCAACGTTCGCATACCCGAAGGCATGGAGCCCAGCCAGATTTATGTCACTGACGCGGCGGCCTTCTCGCTCACCATCGACCGCTCCAGGGCCCAGGCGCTGCTCAATGAAGCCGGGCGCAGTGATCTGGTCCTGCCTGAATCGGTGGACGGAGCTGAGGTTTCGGTCGAGGTACCGAAATCGGTCAGCGTCTCCTTTGGCACCTGCCCGAAACCGGGGACAGAGGTGTCGGGAAATACCGAGCAGAGCACCACGCAGCGACGTTATCCCGACTGCCTGATCTTCGCCCAGATCCCCACGCCAAGCGTGAACGCGCCGGCTGACCTGGACATTGAAGCGCTGGCCCGCATCGGGCTTGAGTTCACCGGCATGAGCCCGGAGGAAGCGGCGGCTTTCACCGGCACGGTCGACTGGACGTCCACGCTGCTGGTGCCCATTCCGCGGAGCGCCGCGATTCACGAGCAGGTCAGCGTGGATGGCGTGACCGGCACGTTAATCGAGCGCCGGTCGCAGGAAAACCCGCAGTTTGCGCTGCTGTGGGTCAAGGATGGGATCATCTACACCATCAGCGGGCTGGGTATGAACTCGCAGCAGGCCATCGACATGGCCAACGCGCTCCCGTAGGTTGTGTATGACTGTCACCGCAATTGATACCGATCAACTGAGAAAAGTGTACGGCGAGTTCGCCGCCGTGAAAGGCCTCACCCTGCAGGTTTCGCAGGGTGAGGTGTTCGGTTTTCTCGGCCCCAACGGGGCAGGGAAGACCACATTCATCAAAATGCTGCTGGGGCTGGTGAAGCCCACCTCCGGCCGTGGCTGGCTGCTCGGCGCGCCCCTCGGCGACCGGGCTGTTTTGGCCCGTGTCGGCTTCCTGCCGGAGCACTTCCGTTTTCAGGAGTGGCTGACCGCCGGGGAGTTCCTGCAGCTGCACGGCGAGCTGCTGGGATTGGAAGGCAAAGCGCTCAAGATGCGCATCGACGGGCTGCTGGACCGGGTCGGGCTGACTCCCTTCCGCAAGAAGCAGCTGCGCACCTTCTCTAAAGGCATGCTCCAGCGGGTAGGGCTGGCACAGGCGCTGCTGAACCATCCCGCGCTGGTGTTTCTGGATGAGCCCACCTCCGGGCTGGATCCGGTCGGGCGGCGGCTGGTGCGAGAAATCATTCAGGAACTGCGCGAAGAAGGCACCTGCGTGTTCCTCAACTCGCACCTGCTCAGCGAAATTGAGATTACCTGCGATCGGGTGGCGTTTATCAAACACGGCGAGGTGGTTCGCGTGCTGTCTCTTGATTCGCTGGCGGATGCGCATGCTCAGGTCACCATCTGTGCTACCGGCCTGACGGAAGCGATCCTCTCCGATATGGCCAGGTGGGGCCGGGATATCCACGCCAATGGGCAGGAGGTGACTCTGTTCGTCGAGAAGGACGACGCCATCCCGGAGATTACCCGCTATCTGGTGGAGCAGGGGGTGGATATTTACTCCATCTCCCGAAGCCGCCAGTCGCTGGAGGAGCTGTTCATCGAAACGGTCGGAAAGGACGGCGGGCTGTGAAAAAGATTTGGATTTTGGCGCGCATGACCTTTCGCGAAGCCATCCGCCGGAAAATCGTGCTGGCCGGACTGGTACTGGGCGTGCTGTTCCTGGCGGTGTATTCGATTGGCTTTCGCATGATCTATACCGAGATCAGCCTGGAGGCTGCCGCAGCCGGCGGATCAATCGCGTCTTTACTGGTGCTCAGAGAGATGTCCAACTTCCTGCTGCTGGCCGGGCTGTATGCGGCCACCTTCCTTTCGGTGGCCATGGGGGCGCTGCTGAGCGCGGACACCCTGGCCGGGGAGATCAACTCAGGCACCATCCAGACCATCGTCGCGAAACCGCTGCGCCGATCGGACGTGGTGCTGGGAAAATGGCTGGCCTTTGCGGGTCTGCTGGGGCTGTACCTGCTGCTGCTGGCCGGCGGGGTGGTGGCAAGTGTGTATTTCCAGTCGGGGTTTGTGGCGCAGAACCTGCTGCGCGGGCTGCTGCTGATCTATCTGGAAGCGCTGCTGATGATGACCTTCGCGCTGGCCTGCTCCAGCGCGATGACTGCACTGGCGACCGGCGGCACGGTCTTTGGGCTGTACGGGCTGGCGTTTATCGGAGGGTGGATCGAGCAGATCGGCTCGATTTTCAACAATCAGACGGCCGTGCAGGTGGGAATCGCCACCAGCCTGCTGTTCCCCACCGAAGCCATGTGGCGCAGGGCTACGTATGAGATGCAGTCGGCCGTATCGTCCGTTCTGCAGATGACTCCGTTTGTGACCCTCTCGGTTCCCAACATGGTCATGATCGCTTATGCAGTGCTGTACCTGCTGGCCGCACTGGCCCTTGCCATCCGGACCTTCCAAAACCGCGACCTGTAACCGGCTCTGCTTCGCGTGATCGAAAACTTACCGCCGTGTGGGTTACACGGCGGTATGTCTTGATTCCTTCAAGGGGAGGATGGATCCTGTCGAGGTCAGCCTCCGTACACCTTCTTCACCCGGCGGCGGAAGTCATCGTAAGTGGCGTCGAAGCGTTTGCGCGACTCCTCTTCACCGACGAAGTAGCTGCTGGTCAGCACCAGCGGCGGCTGGCCGGCTTCGGTCAGCAGCTGCGCCAGGCGGACCTTGATGGCGTTGGTGACGGCTGCCCCGCCGATCGTCGAGCCGGGACCGACCGGGTCCTCCAGACCGTCGATGCGCACCATGGCGTCTCCTGCCGGGACGCAGGTGTCCACCACCACGTCGGCGACATCCATCAGCTTCTTGCCGGAGGAATGTCTGGCCCGGACCGCGCTGGCATGCTCCACCGATACCACGGCGATCACCGGCAGGCCCAGGCGGCGGGCTTCGAGGGCCACATCCATGACCACTTCATTCACCCCACTGTGCGAGAAGACCATAAAGCTGTCGGGCGGGGTGAGCACGAAGTTACGCAGGATGACCTTGCCGAAACCCTCCACATGCTCCAGGTACATGGCCTGACGCTGCCCGTTAGCACCCACTACCGGGTTGTGATAGGTCAGCGACAGCTCCACAATAGGGTGGAACCCGGGGAAGCTGCCGTGACGGGGGAACATCTCTTCGACAAAGATGCGGGAATGGCCCGTGCCGAAGAGATGAACCAGCCCGCCGTTGAGGATCGAATTGGCGCAGACCTGCGCGGCACGCTCGATGGCGTCCATCTGGGTTGAGCGGATGCGCTCCAGGATGGTCTGCGCCTGATCGAGGTAAGTCGAAATCGGGTTGGTGTTGTCCATTGTCCCTCCTGTGTTAGCCCGATGACTTGATATCAGCCGATCTGGATCGGGTAGCGGCCCACCTGGCGGGCGGTCTCGTACAGGGTGACCACGTTTTCCGGCGGCACGTCTGCCTGCAGGTGGTTGGCCGGTGCCAGGATGTAACCGCCGCCCGGCGCAAGCTGGCGGATGCGGGTCTTCACCTCTTCGATCACCATGTCCTTCGTGCCTGGCATCGCGTGGGAGATGTCGATTCCGCCCAGGAAGCTGATCTGGCTGCCGTATTTTTCCTTGATGGCATCCAGGTCCATGGCCGGCAGGGGCTCCAGCGGGTGAACCACATCCACACCGATCTCGATCAGGTCCGGCAGCAGCTTTTCGATTGCGCCGTCGCTGTGCAGCATGACCTTGATATTCGGGTTGAACGTTTTGATGGTGCCCACGATGCGTTCGAGCTGCGGGCGGATGAAGCGGCGGAACATGCGAGGTGACATGACCAGGTTGGTGTTCCCGGCGTAGTCGTCACCCGGCAGCTCGATCATGTCGAAGTAGGCTCCACCGGCTTCCAGATATCCGCGCAGCAGGCCGACGATCGTGTCGGTGATGCGCTCGAGCAGGTGCATGGCGTAATCCGGGTTTTCGGTCATGTCGATCATGAACTGCTCGGTTCCGCGCAGGCTGCAGGCCATCTGGAAGGGTCCGTAGGAGGTGACCATGCGGGCGATGACGAAATAGTCGGTTCCTTCACGCAGCGCCTGCGCCCGCTCGCGAACGCCTTTTGTCCATTTGGGGTCACTGGTGTCGGGCCATTTGACCAGCGAATCGATGTCATTGATGTCGGTAGAGTCCACCAGGATGCCGCGGTCGGCGTAGTAGTACGGCACGGCGCGGACCCAGGGCTGCCCGAAGCCGTCCACGATCTTGTCCGGGTTGTCGGGGGACGGCACGGGGCTGGAAGGCGAAAGGCCGGGCCATACGTAGCGGGTGTCGATTTGCAGCTTTTCCAGCAGGCGGTCGTCCATGTAAGAGATGTTGTGCCCGGTCCGGAACGGCGGAACCGGATCGCCCAGCTGAAGCAGGTCCAGCATCTTGAAGTACAGGTCATCCACCAGACCGTACGGTCCACCGCCCAGCGCGATGGGAACCTGGTCCGGTTCCTGGTGCGCCAGAGCAGTGATAACGCGTTCTCTAGGGGTCATTTGTGCTGTCATGGCAGTATCCTTGCTGATTAAGCGGAGGCCTGGGCCTGATGCAAAAACCAGGCCCAGGCTCTAGTATGCTAGCAGCGGTCGGGCTTCATGTAGGCCTTGACCACTTTGGCGGTGCCGCCGGCCTCGTTGACGAGGCGGTAGTGAGCGGCCGCGGCCGGCACGCAGAAGGTTTCAGCGTAGTTGAAGCGCTGGCGCATGCCGTTGGCGGTTTCCAGGTAGATGTACTCACCTTCCACCAGCATCAGCACGTGCACGCTGTTATCTGTTTCGACATCGATGCGTTTTTCGAACTCCAGGCGGTCGACGTCGAAGAAGTGCTGCGGATGGGTGGGCAGGTGGATCACCCGCCAGCCGTCTCCGGAAGCTTTTACCTCCGGATGGGAGACCAGTTCTTCCTCAACCCGCCTGCCGCTGCGTTCGAAGCGCAGGTTTTCAAACCCGCGCTCGATGTTGAGCGGGCGAGGGTTGCCGTCCAGGTCCAGGCGCAGCCAGTCGTACAGCTTGAAGGTGAAGATGTACGGCGTGGCGCTGATCTCAAGAACCACATTCCCGCGGCCCGACCCGTGGATGGTGCCGTTGGGGATCAGGAACAGGTCGTGCTTCTTGCTGGGCAGCTGCTTGACAAAGCGGGGGATGTCCACTTCCTTCTTCTCTTTGAAGCTGCGCTCCAGCTCGCGGCGGAACTCATCCGGGTTGATGCCTTCCTCAAAACCGATATATACAGTGGCATCCGGATCGGCCTCCAGGATGTAGTAGGTCTCATCCTGGGTGAAAGTCTCGCCGAAGTGCTTGCGGATGTACTCGTCGCTGGGGTGCACCTGGATGGAGAGGTTGCCGCCGTCGACCGTGTCGAGGAAGTCGAAGCGAATGGGAAACTCGTACCCAAAGCGTTCGGCGCACTTGGCCAGAATGGCCCGGTTTTCCTGGAACATGAGGAAGTCGAAGCTGACTTCGAGAAGCAGGTCATCGCTCTTGAAGAGGATCCCGTTTTCCGGGCTGATCATCTCGAAGGACCAGGCGTAGTTGGGGACTTCATCGGCGACGCCAGGGATGTTTTCCTTGATCCACTGCCCACCCCAGGGGCCGGGTTCGAACCATGGGCGCACCCGGAAGTAGTTGTTGGCCATCAGACGCAGGCCTTCGCGCAGGTCATCACCGCGCATCCAGGTGATCTCGTCCGGGCGCTGCTCGTCGACAACCAGGTCGATGCGGGGCAGGATCTCTGCTTTGTGGCGGTTGAGGGCAGGCCAGTCCACGAAGTAGAAGCGTTTGTACATCTTCTTGGGCGCATCCGGTGAAGCGGCGCCCAGATTGGTGATCGCCCCGGCGCGCGAACGGAACTGGATCTCGTTCTTGGGCACATCCAGGTAGACCACGAACCCATCCACTCCTGCGAGCGCAGCGCCCGGGCCGTAAAGGATGCGCAGATCGGCTTCACCCTGCGGCTGCAGCGAGGTCAGCTTCTGCGGGTCGAAGAAATCGGCCAACTTGCCAGGGAAGCGGGTGCCGAAAATGGGATCGTCGCCGCCCAGGTAGGGGGTGATCATCTCGAGGATCTCGGCCTCGGATTTGAATGCCTGGTGTACATCCACCCAGTCGACCTTTTTTACCAGCGGTTCCAGCGCAGCCTGCAGCTGCTGGCGGAAGTTGCTCCAGAAAACGCCGCCGTAGCCGTCGATAATGACCTGCCGGTGCTTTACCAGCTCGCGGGCCAGGGTGTCATAGCCGGCGAACACCTTTCCGGAACCAATGGGGAAACCCGGGTAGAGTTCGTAACCGTCCTCGGGGGTGGTTCCCAGCCGGGCAGGTGCCAGATACTGCGTGGTTTTTCGCCACGTTTTTTGGATATCCATTCTGTTACTCTCCTTGCTCCGGACGGTGGTAATCGTCCGCGTACCGGGTAATGTCTTCCTGCTGCCAGTTACCGAAGGCTACCTCTAAAACGCGCACGCGCGGGCCAGAACTGCTCAGGCGGTGGCGGCCGTTGGCCGGAATCCAGATCTCATCCCCGGGTTTGGGGTGGTAAACCTTGTCATCGACCTCAACAACCGCGCCTTCATCGAATACAATCCACAGTTCGCCGCGGCCGGTGTGCGACTGCAGGCTCAGCCGCTGGTTAGGCTCGACAGTCATCAGGCTGACGGTTACTTCTTCGTTAAAAGCATACTGGGAAAAGCTTCCCCAGGGCCGGGATACACGCTTGACAGGGGGTTTTTCAGATGGAATGGGTTTGGTCACATAATTGGTCATAGGTCACAGCTCCTTGTTTATGGCTATTTCTTTGAGAAAATCTTCTCGTTTCATCAACCTGGGTTCGCCGTCCACTTCCACAACGACATGGGCGAAGTTCTTCACAGCGATGCTGCCGTAATCATGTCCTGCGCGGGCCGGATAGATGCCGATATAGGTCAGCGGCTCGTCACCAATATTGATGGTGCGGTGGGCGGTGTTCCCGGGCACGTAGACGATGCTGTTGGCTTCCAGGGGAACCAGCTCAACCTGCCTGCCATCCTCGGATTCCAGCAGCATCACGCCCCGACCCTGAAAGCCGATGTACACCTCGGCAGCCGGCTTCCAGGCGTGGTAATGGCCTTTGGTCATAAAATACTCCCGGCCAATCTTGCCGGGGAGTATTTTGCCTGCTGCGTAGTGGAGATCGCCTTCACCACTGGCTGACTCCACCCCTGAGGTTTCATATATTACCGGGTCGCCTTCCTGAAGTGCCTGGTCGAAGGCGGCTTCGTCTGCAAACAGGCCCTTTAAATCGCTCAAGCGCCGGGCAGAGACACTTTTCCCTTCGATCACCCCGGCTGTCGGATCCAACCGGGTGAAAAGCTCTTTGGTAAGCTCCATTAATTCCACCTTTCATTCATTGATGTTTAGCGGGTAACGACCGCCTATTCCGCGATGTGAACTTTCACGCCCAGCTGCTCGATTTCATCCAGCATGTCCCTGGGCGCTCCGGCATCCGTGATCAGGTGGTCAATTTCTGTCAGGGGGATGATCTGCGACAGTGAGCGGAGACCGAACTTCGTCGAATCCACCATCAGAACGGTTCGCTGGGCGCTGGATTTCATTGCCCGTTTGACCTGTATTTCCAGCGGGCTGGGGTCGGTGATGCCGTCTTTGGCCGTGATGCCGGTACCGGATATGAAGAATGTGTGCGCATTGATGTACCGGAAGAAGCCTTCAGCCTGCGGCCCGACGAAAGTGCGTGAAGGCTCGCGCAGGATCCCGCCGCTGCAGATGACGGTGGCGTCGCTGGCGTATTTTCGCGTCAGGTTGAGAACGCCCAGACCATTGGTGATGATGGTCAGGTCGGTGTGCTTCAGGAAGGGGATCATCTCGCTGATGGTGGTGCCGCCTTCCAGGATGATGATTTCGCCGGGAGAAACAAACTTTTCCGCCGCCAGCTGGGCAATTCTGGACTTCAGATCATGGTTGAGGTTTTGCTTGAACTCGAAGAACGGCTCGACCACAGGGTCGATTTTCCTTCGAACCGCTCCGCCCCTCACACGATAAAGCACCCCTTCCTCCTCCAGTTCGCGCAGGTCACGCCACACGGTCATGGTGGAGACATTTAGCTTCTTCTGGAGTTCTTTCGCGGTGATTGTGTTTTGCTGTTCAATCAGCTCAATGATTCGTCGACGTCGTTCGGCTGCGATCACCACTTTTCCCTGCACTTTCTACTATAAAGGCACTGATATTAACATATTATAACAAGCTTGTGTTATTAGTCAACCTGAAAATATCAAACTGGACGAACAGAAGTAACAATATATATATTATCCGATCAGTATTAGGCCCGGTTATTGTTCCTAATCGATCTTTAAAACCGCTTGACATTGATACGGGAGGGTTTTATACTGATATAAGCTGATAATATGATCAGAGTTTTCTTGAGCAGGCTATTTGGAGAACTGCACAGGAACGATGAGTAATCAGCGGTGTTTCAATTATTATCCACCTCTCAGTCAAGTGAGAAATCGATCTTGGGTGTGCGTAGTTCGTCCGACTACGAGAGCGGGATACTCAACGGTCATGCAATTATGGCCGTAACATCCAGATCGGGCCATTGAGATGGTAGAAAGGAGTGTGTACAGAGAGAGACACAGAAACTTGCACTAACCAGTCCTTTCTTGTTCGTCGATTGACTAATCGATGGAATCCATTCTCAAGGAGAAAATCAAATGTCATTCTTGCAAGCTGCTTTGATTGCTCTGATCTGTTATTTAGGCGCCTTGTCTACTCCTTGGATCCTGGGCACAACGGGTGGCTGGTATACGTTAACGCGACCGCTGGTGGCCGGCTTTCTGGTTGGCCTTATCCTGGGTGATGTGACGACGGGTGTCCTGATCGGTGTGGCTGTCCAGGCTGTGTTCATCGGCTTGATCACGCCGGGCGGTACCGTGCCGGCAGACCTCAGCTTTGTCTGCTACCTTGGCATCCCCCTGGCCATGATCTCCGGTGCTGCACCTGAGGTGGCGGTTTCGATCTCGGTCGGCTTCGGTGTGATCGGTGTGGCTGTCTGGCAGATCTTCTCTGTCGGTAACGCTGCCTGGGCGCACCTGGGCGACCGGTACGCAGAAGAAGGCAACCTGGAAGGGATCATCCGCATCAACTACCTGGCGCAGATCCCGTGGTTCTTCCTCCGCGGCGTGCTGCCCTTCGTGATCCTGTTCTTCGGCGGCGAGCTTGCCCCGAACCTGATCACCTTCCTGGAAACTCAGGCCCCCTGGTTCCTCGAGTTCCTGGGCCTGCTGGGCGGCGCCTTCCCGGCCGTCGGTATCGCCATCCTGCTGCTGCAGATTACGCCGAACGTCCGCATGCTGATGTGGTTCATCCTGGGCTGGGCAGCGGTTTCCTACCTGGGCCTGTCCATCGTGGCCATCGCTGTGTTTGGTGTCATCATCGCCCTGGTCTACTACATGTATTTCTCCCGCATGGAAGAAACAACGGTGGAGGCGTAAAATGGCAGAGCAATTTGGAACGACTACGCAACCGGCCGATCAGGCGGTCGTTAAGAAAGTTGATCCAGCCGATCTGAACCGCGCCTGGTGGATCTGGATCTTCTTTAACCTCTCCGCGTTCTCCATGGAACGCATGCAGGCCCCGGCGTTCGTCTACATGATGTCGCCCATCCTGAAGCGGCTGTATGGTGACAATGACGAAGAAATGCGCCTGGCTCTGAAGCGCCACATGGTGTTCTTCAACACCGAGCCGCAGACAGGCGTGATTGCCCACGGTGTGGCCATCGCCCTCGAAGAGCAGCGCGCCAACGGTGCCCCCATCACCGACGACATGATCAACTCGGTCAAGGCCGGTATCATGGGTCCGATGGCCGGTATCGGCGACTCGATGATCCCCGGTACCCTGATCCCCATCCTGCTGGCTATTGGCATGGGCATCAGTGCGAATGGCTCTCCGGTTGGTCCGATCTTCTACATGATCGCCTATCCGGTCATCATCCTGTTGATCTCGCGCTGGCTGTTCATGTTCGGCTACCGCTACGGTATGGCCTCCATGCGCGAGCTGGCTGAAGGCGGCTTCCGCCGGGTGACCACCTCCTTTGCGGTGCTCGGTCTGATCGTCGCCGGCGCTATCGGCGCGACCACGGTCTCCCTGGTCACCCCGCTGGCCTACACCTCCGGTGAGCTGTCCATCTCGGTTCAGCAGACCCTGGATGGCATCTTCCCGCGCCTGATCCCGCTGCTGCTGACCGTCTGGCTGTGGCACGGCATGCGCAACCGCGGCTGGCCCATCAACCGGGCCCTGTTGATGGTTATCGTTGTGGTGGCGATCGGCTACCTGCCCGGTTTCCTGGGCGCGATCCTCAACCTGCCCTGGCTGACCGCGCTTCGCATCTTCTAATCGAATCTTTTACAGCTGTGTAAGCGTCCATGTTCCTGTGGACGCTTACACAGCATGAAGGGTAATTACGAATGATAGGGGTAGTTCTTGCTGCTCATGGTCCTTTGCCTGACGCGCTATTAACCTCCGTGGGGATGATTATCGGGGATCTGGAACAGGTTGCCACTGTATCTTTGATGCCCGGCGACAGCCTGGAAGGGCTGGTCGATCGGATCCGCGAAGAGGTCAAGAAGGTTGACACGGGTTCCGGGGTTTTGATTTGCCTGGATTTGTTTGGCGGAACGCCGTCCAATGCCTCCGCGCTGCTCACCCAGGAAAATGACAAGTTGTACGCTGTTTCTGGCGTCAATCTGCCCATGCTGGTGGAAATGTTGATGGCGCGTCAGACAGAAGAAGATGTCAGGGAACTGGCAAAACTGGCCACTTCTGCCGGACAGATGGGTGTGGTGAACATTGTTGATGCGTTCAACCAGTATCGTCAGCAATCCTAATCATCAATGAGGAGAAGTGCATGTCCACTATAGTTATGAATCGCGTTGATGACCGCTTGATCCATGGTCAGGTCATTACCGGCTGGAGCAAACTGCGCAATGCGACAGCGATCTGGATCGTTGATGATCAGGTTGCTGCGACGCCGATGATGCTTGACATTTTCCGGTTCGCCGCCCCTCCTGGAATCAAGCTGGAGGCGATGACAGTGGATCAGGCCAGTGAACGGCTGCAGAATCTGGATAAGGGTAACGACCGCATCATGCTGTTGGCGAAATATCCGGCGACCTTCCTGCGGTTGGTGGAAAAAGGATACAAGCCGGAGGATATCAACTTCGGCGCGATGGCCCACAAGCCTGGCTCCAGGACAGTGGCCCCCAATGCGGATCTATCCCCGCAGGAAATTGAAGACACCGAGAAGCTGTTCAAAATGGGAATCCGGATCTGGATTCAGCTGGTTCCCTTTGGCGGGCAGCAGGTGGTCGAGTGGGCGAACGCACGCAAGAAGCTTGGGTTGGATAACTAGCGATTAACTGGTCAGGACCTCTCCTAAAACTGACCTTGCCAGGCTTTGCCGGGCTGAGGATGCCAGTCCTCGCCAGTGGGCAGCAACCCATCAGCGGCAAAGCCTTTTTTATAGCCCGCAGCAGCCTTCATCTATAATGAATTAATGAAGGAAGGAGGATTGAAAGGCAGGTGACCGGTCAGGATCGATTTCGGTTGGGCATTATCGGCTTTGGAATCGGCAAGATCTACGCCGCTTCTTTCCTGAATGTCAAAACCTACTATCCCAGACTCCCCGCTGTGGAGCTGGTGGGGATTGCGACCAGCAGTGAAGCCAGCGCCCGGGCAGCCGTGGAGCACTTCGGCTTCCCCTTCGCGACGACAGACTACCGCGAGCTGCTGCAGCGGGATGATATTGACGGCCTGGTCATCGCGCCGCCCAATTACCTGCACTATCCCATGCTGCTGGACGCGCTGCAGACCGACAAGGCCATCTATATTGACAAGCCCCTGACCAACACGCTGGAAGAGGCGCGTGAGGTGGTGCGGCTGGCCCGCGAGCGCGGCCGAAACGCGCAGATGATCTTTGAGATGCGCTTCAACCCGGCGCTGCAGTATGCCCGTGAACTAATCCAATCGGGCCGGCTGGGCCAGCTCTACACCTTCCGGGCCAGATATTACCGCTCCAGCTACACGGATCCGAACAAGAGCCTGCGCTGGAAGGCTTCTGCGGAGAAAAGCGGCACCGGTGTGCTGGGCGATCTGGGTGCGCATGTGATCGACCTGGTGAGCTGGCTGGTTGGGCAGCCGGAAGAAGTGTGCGCGCAGCTGCGCACATTTATCCCACAGCGCCCGCAGGGACCGGTCGAGACGGATGACCATTTCATCCTGCAGGCCAATCTGCCCGGAGGGGTGTTCGGCACCATTGAAGCCGGCCGCCTGATCACCGGCGCCCAGAACGGCATCCAGGTTGAGGTATACGGCTCAGAAGGCTCACTGCGCTGGGATCTGGAAGATCCCAACCACCTGTATCTGGCGGACCGGCGCATGCCTGAGGCCGAGCGAGGATGGCTGAAGATCCCCACCATGCAGCGCTACCCTGACGCAGCGCTTCCGGGGGGAGACGTCCCTGCCGGAATGGTGCGTTTCCATATCGCCAGCGCTGCGGCGTTCATCCGCAGCACGGTGGAAGGACAGCCCTACGAACCGGACCTGATCCAGGGGCTGCGCGTGCAGGAGGTAATCGACGCGGCCTGCCGGTCGGCGGCGGAAAAAGCCTGGGCCAGGGTCGGCTAGCCAGTGAGGTCGAAGATCACATCCCAACAGGAAGACTATTGATGTATCGATTAGTCGCATTAGATGTAGACGGCACTCTGGTGGATTCGAAGGGTGTCATCACCCCGACAGTCCGCCAGGCGCTGGAAGAAACGATAGATAACGGTGTGGAAGTAGTGATCATTTCCGGACGGAATGCCGAAGGCGTCAGCCTGATCATCAACCAGATCGGGCGCGACCTGTGGTATGTCAGCTCCGGCGGGGCCATGACCGGCCGGCTGGGCACCAACGAGATCATCCGCCAGGCATTCATCGACCAGGCCACCATGCGGACCATCATCGAGCTGGCCCGCGAGGCTGGCGCCGGCATCTTTGTGGAGCTTCCCAGAAAGCTGTACTGGGAAGGCGATGAACGGTACCTGACCTGGCTGACCAGCATCGAGGGCGTCAACATCTGCAAGATGGAGGATATTCTCCAGGATATCCATTCGGAACCGCTGAAAATGACGCTGGTCATGGAACGCGAGCCGCTGCTGGACCTGGAAAAGAAAATCAACGAGCTGCAGCTGGACCTGCATATCACTTACTCCTCGCCGGTGTACATGGAAATCACCCCGGCGGGGGTGAATAAAGGGGTGGCGGTTCAGCACATGGCCAGTTACCTGAACATTCCGATGAGCCAGGTGATGGCCGTCGGGGATGGGGAAAACGATATCCCCATGATCAAAGTGGCCGGTCTGGGCGTGGCGATGGGCAACGCTCCTCAGGTGGTCAAGGACGCCGCGGATCTAGTCGTGCCGACCAATGATGAGGATGGACTGGTGAAAGCGCTGCAGCTGGCGAACGGAAAGGCGGTTCAATGGAAAGGCTGAATAACATCCAGCTGATCGGAACCGACCTGGACGGGACGCTGCTGAACAAAGCCGGCACGATGCACCCGGCCACCGCGCAGGCGCTTCGTGATGCGGCTGAAGCCGGCATTCATATCGTCCCGGCCTCGGCCCGGCCGCCGTTTGGAATTGAATACGCGCTGAAGGAAGCGCTCGTTTTCGATTTCATTATTGCCTACAACGGTACCTACATCGTCGATCGAACCAGCAGGAAGGTGCTGCTGGATCTAAGGATTGACGAGGAGAAGCTGGAAGAACTCCTCAGCCTGGTCCGGCGGTTCAACCTGTACACCGGTTTTTACGTGGGGGATGACTACTTCGCTGAAATCGACGGCGCATCGGCCGCGTCTGAGGCCTACTATCTGGGCCGCCCGCCAAAGATCCTGCCCAGCCTGGACCCGCTGATTCGCCAGGGCGCAAACAAGCTGATTATCCTGGAGATGAAGGATTACGACCGGCTGGACGCCTTCGGCGAGGCCGCGCAGTCGCTGAACGGTCTGGAAATCGTGTACTCCTCCCGGCGATCCATCGAAATTGTCCCGCAGGGTGTATCGAAAGGTACCGGCCTGCGGTTCTTGAGCGATATGCTCTCACTTTCGCCGGACCAGGTCATGGCGATAGGCGATAACTTCAACGATGTCCCCATGTTTCAGTTCGCGGGGGTCTCAGTGGCGATGAAGAACGCCCCCGACGCAGTGAAGGAACAGACGGATTTCACGGTCAGGTCATCTGAAGAGGGCGGGGTGGCCGAAGCGATCAACCGCCTGCTGGAACAGCGGAGGATCCCGAAAGGATAAGTATGTTTCGCATTGGCGCGATCAACGACGAATTAAGCCCGGATCTGGTGCGCGGGTTGGATCTGGCGTGTGAGCTGGGCGTAAAGGATATCGAAATCCATGCGGTCGGCGAGCAGAGCATCGAGGAGATTGACGACCGGACGGTAGAAGAGCTCCAACAACTGCTGGCTGAGCGAGGTTTGCGGGTGTGCAACGTATCCTCGACAGCCTTCCTGCGCTGTCACCTGAAGGACAGCCCGGAGGTCATCCAGTGGAAGGGATCATTCCGCACCACCTTTGGCAGCTACAAAGATCACCTGCGCTACCTGCAGCGTGCCCTGGATATTGCCAGGACGCTGGATGCACCCATGGTCCGGGTTTTCGCCTTCTGGCGGGAAGGGCCGACCACAGACCAGGTGTACGATCTGGCGGCGGAACGGCTGCAGCCGGCGGTTGACCTGGCGGAGAAGGCAGGCATTCCACTGGTCGTGGAAAACTGCCCGCACACCTATTTTGACTGGGGCAGCCGCGCCGTCCAACTGGTGGAGATGGTTAATTCCCCATGGCTGAAACTGCTCTGGGACCCGTGCACAGGGGTGCGTTCCGGCGAAGAGGACATCCTGTCCGCCTACCCGAGGATCATTCGCCAGGTGGCGCATGTGCACGCCAAAGACCTGCGCTTTGAGCCGGAGAACGGGCGGCCGCACCGCTACGTGCCGATTGGAGAGGGTGTGGTGCCATGGGAGCAGATCCTCAGCCTGCTGGCAAAGGACGGCTATGAAGGCGCGGTCGCGCTGGAGACCCACCACCTGGCTCCGGATGGAACCAAAGAAACCGCGGCCCGGGCGATGCACGCGGGCTTGAGCCGGATTGCTCAACGAATCAGCGTTGAAGCCAAAGGACAGAAGCCATGATCGACATCCATACTCATCTATGGGACTGGAAGGATACCCCGGCCTACATCGAGGAATACCTCACCTCCCGGGGATATTTTGGTGACAAAGACGGCGCGACTTTTTTTTCCACGAAGGCACTGCTGAATGCCATGGACGAGGCTCAGATCGAGACCAGCGTGGTCCATCCGCTGAGGTCTGAGAGCGTACAGTGGATCGTATCCAATGAGTTTATCGCCGATGTGGTGAAGGAAGCGCCCGACCGGCTGATCGGTTTTGCCGGCGTCACCCCGTATTCCACCGACGCGGTGCCCGAGCTGAAGCATGCCATCGAGGACCTTGGCCTGCGCGGGCTGAAGCTGCACCCGCCCATGCAGATGTTCAACCCCGGTGATGCGCTGAACTTCCCGGTGTACGAGCAGATGCAGTCCTACGGGCTGCCGATTCTGTTCCACACCGGCTCCGGACCCACCCAGATGTCAGACCGCTACTCGAATCCGCATTTGCTGGATGAGGTAGCGGTTCATTTTCCCAATCTGAAAATTATGATGGCACATGCCGGTCGGTTCTGGTACCAGGAAACCCTGACCATGATGCGGCGGCACCCCAACATCTATGTGGACATCTCCGCGACGGTGGGCAAGGCCACCGGTTACGGGCTGCTCCTGTTCCTGCTGGTGGCGATGAAAGAGGTGGTCGGGAACGTTGACCGCGTGCTGTTTGCCTCGGATTATCCCTGGTACCAGCCGAAGCAGATGCTGGACCTGCTGAAAGGCGCCCAGGAGGCATCGAAGGCGCTCCCGGAACCGCTGCATATCACCGATGAGGATATCCGCAAAATCACGGACACTAATGCTCGCAAGGTCCTAAATCTCAAGTAACGAGGAAAGAAAGAAGGAATTATGACTGCACAAAAGTTTTTGACGGCATTTGGCGATATCTTTGAACGCATCCAGTCAACGCAGATGGAAAACATCCACACCGCTGCCACCTGGGTGGCTGAGGCGATGGCGAAGGAACGGCTGGGCGTGCTGTTCGGCACCGGTCACTCCTTCATCCCCACCATGGATATTTCCCCGCGCATCGGCAGCTACCCGGGCTGGCTGCCCATCCACGAGATTTCCACCTCCTACATCGCCCGCAACACCGGCGACATGGGGCTGCGGCAGTCCCTGTTCCTGGAAAAGGTGGAAGGATTTGGCAAAGTGGTGCTGCAGAACTACGCCCTCACCCCGGACGATGTCATGATCGTGGTTTCCAACTCGGGTGTGAACACCATGGGTGTGGAAGTCGCCATGGAAGCAAAGAAGATGGGCCTGAAGACGGTGGGCGTGACTTCGCTGGTTCACTCCAAAGCCGGCACTTCGTATCACAGCAGCGGCAAGAAGCTCTTCGAGGTGGTTGATCTGGTGATCGACAACTGCGTGCCGGCAGGCGACGCGCTGGTGGACGTGGACGGCTTCCCCGCCAAAGTCGGGGCGTCTTCGACCATCGCAGGGTGCATCATTCTGCAGGCGCTGGCTTCGGAAACCGCCAGCCTGCTGGCTCAGAAGGGTATCGTGCGGCCTGTGTTCCCCTCGCACAACGACAAGCTGTCGGAAGAAGAAAACCACAAGATGATCGACCGCTGGTACGAAGAGGATTCCAAGCTGTTGAAGAAAGCGCTGCGGTAGACCCTGACACGACCTGGCCGAAGAGGTCATGGCGGATATCACGATTATTGAGTGGTACAGAAAAATCCTACAGCGCATGCAGGATGCGAAGTGCGCGGAGGATGCGCGCAGGCAATAGAAAGCTTTACGCTAGAACGGAAGGTTCTCATGTTTCGGAAATCCAGTCCGAAGTCCCCTCAGGAATTGTTCATGAACCGCAAGGAGACCTCTTTGTGGTTGGGGCGGGCAATGTCGACGAATGAGGTTACACTGCGGACCGTTCAGCAGATGCTGACCATCATTGCGTATCAGCAGCAGGTGATTCAGGCGCTGTTCGAGAAGACTATCTCGGAGAACGATGCGCGCCAGGCCGGCCCGCCGCTCTCCGAACTGGAAGAAGGGTCCACCGAACAGGTGCTTAAGAAGATCGCCGATATCCAGGAGCAGCTGAAACCGGTCCTGGAAGCGGTGGACCAGGCCTGTTCAACACTGGAGAACGAGATCAAGTGAGCAGAGATGACTGAGAAAGACATACGCGAAAGCACACTATCCTTCAATTACGAGGAGGAGGTGTACGAAAACGCGGCTGAAATGCCGGTGATGTACCGCAGCCTGGGGCTTGAGCCGCGCCATTCGCACCCCTTCTGGATCTACGAAGCCATCCAGCGGCAGCCGGAGCTGGTGGAGGAATCACTGCGCATCCTCCAGGAGCCTGTGCGGCAGATGGCCCGGGCTTATGTGGAGCGGGGCTGCAGCCAGATTCTGCTGACCGGCATCGGGGCGTCCTTCCATCTGGGCGTGTCGGGCACGCACCTGCTGGGAGAGATCGCCGGCATCCCGGCTGCGTATGTGGAAAGCTCGGAAGCGCTCTTCTCGAAGGTGGCATACGCGTACGAGAAGACCATGGTCATCGGGCTGTCAGCGTCGGGGAACTCGAAAGAAACGGTGGAGCATGTGCGCGAAGCCAGGAAAGAAGGCGCGCTCGTGGCCTCGTTCGTCAACCTGAACGGCACCCGGCTGGTGGAGGAGAGCGAAATCACCGGCGTGGCGGCTGGCGGCTACGGCTTTGTGTGGGATTACACCACCCGTCTGGCAGGCATTGCCATGCTGGCGATCGAACTGGCCCGCGTGACCGGTCGAGACAGCCAGCAGATCGCGCGCTATGAGAGCGAACTCCAGAAAGTGCCAGAGCTGATGCGCCAGACGCTGGACGCCATCGACGAGCGCTGCCAGCTGATCGGCGAGCAGATGGCAGCTTCCCGCGCTGCTGTGATTCCGGCTTCGGGGCACCTGCTGCCGGTGGGCTGGGAGTTCGCGCTGCGCTGCGAAGAAATGGCGCATTTCCCGGCCAAGGGACGCCCGATCGTGGACTTCCTGCACGGAGGCGTGGGCTACCTGGCTGAGGACATCAGCACGGTCATCCTGGCAGGAGAGGCCACACGGGAGTATGTAAAGCGGGTTGCGCTGGTGGCCCGGGAGATCCGCTCGCCGGCATTCGCGGTGGTGCGCCAGGACGACCGGGAGGTCTCACCCCTGGTCGACTGGACTGTGCGCCTGCCGGCCGTCGAACCGGCCTTTGAGCCGTTCCTGTTCCTGCTCCCGGCTCAGGTGATCCCTTACTATATCGAACTGGCCCAGGGCGGCAACCCTGACGCGCAGCGGACCGATCAGCCGCGCTATGCCCGGGCTTTCAATGTCGCCTATCCACCCAAATCGCATTAAACGAACCAGAAAAACCAGAAAGGATTGAAAGATGGCTGCATCCATTAACGTTACAGTCAAAAACGAAGTCGGCCTGCACGCCCGCCCGGCAGCAATGTTTGTCAAGAAAGCGTCCTCCTTTAAGAGTAAGGTGATGGTTGAAAATGTGACCCGGGCCACAGCCCCGGTCAATGCCAAGAGTATTCTCAGCGTGCTGTCCATTGGCGTGCTGAAGGATCATGAAATCCGCATCCAGGCGGAGGGCGAGGACGAGGAATCCGCGATCAAGTCGCTTGTTGAACTGATCGAAAGCGACTTCGGTGAGTAGGGGGGCGGTGATGCAGGAAATCAAGTGCCTGGCGATCTCGCCGGGTATTGCCGTCGGCCCGCTGTTCTTCTACTCGACGACCGTCATCAAAGCCGAGAAGCAGGCTGCTGCCGACCCTGAGCAGGAAATCCGCTGCCTGGAAGAGGCCATCGAGCAGGCGAAGGTGGATCTGCAGGCTGTCCTGGAGAATTCCAGGAAGGACTTGGCGGGTGAAGCTGAAATATTCGAGGCTCACCTGATGGTGCTGGATGACCCGGTGCTGCTGGAGCAGGTGGCCGAGGATATTCGCGGCCTGGGTGTGAACGCGGAATATGCCTGGCAGCAGGGAATGGAAAAGTTCGCCGAGATGATGGCCTCCATGGAAGATGAGTACATGGCTGCGCGCGCCGCCGACGTGCGCGATGTATCTCAGCGCGTGCTGCGGGTACTGGCCGGTGAACAGCAGGACGGCCGCAGTCTCGCACAGCCTTCCATCATCGTGGCGCACGAGCTGACCCCCTCAGACACGGTCACTTTCGACCGCAGCAAGGTGCTGGCGTTCTGCACGGCCGAGGGAGGCCCGACCTCGCATGTGTCCATCCTGTCCAAGGCGCTGGGCATCCCGGCAGTATCGGGGCTGGGCCAGTATATGGAGCAGCTGCGCCAGGCCAGCACTGCGGTGGTGGACGGAAGCGCGGGTAAGGTCATCCTCAACCCGGACGAAGCCACACAGCGCACCTACATCTCCCGCAGAGCGGCTCTGGATGAGAAGTTCAAGCGCGCGTTCCAGGAAACCACCAGACCGGCGGTCACCCGGGACGGCAAGCAGGTGGAAGTGGTGGCCAACATCGGCTCGGTGAAGGACGCCCGGGAAGCGGTCAAGTACGGGGCTGAAGGCGTAGGCCTGCTGCGCACCGAGTTCCTCTTCCTGGACCGCACCGAACCGCCCACCGAGGAAGAGCAGTACTCGGTCTACCGCCAGATTCTGGAGGTGTTTGGCGACCGGCCGGTGGTCGCGCGCACGCTGGATATCGGCGGGGACAAGCCGGCTTCATACCTGCACATGAATGAGGAGCTCAACCCGTTCCTGGGCGTGCGTGGCGCACGTCTGGAGCTGCAGCACGAAGAGCTGATGATCCCGCAGCTGCGGGCGCTGCTGCGGGCGGGAGAGGGACACAACCTGAAGATCATGTTCCCGATGATCAGCACCATCGGTGAGATCCGCCAGGCGAATGAGTACGTCCGCCGGGTGAAGGGAGAGCTGGAAGCCAGCGGTACTCCGTACGCGCGCAACGCCGAAATTGGCATCATGGTGGAGGTGCCCTCGGCGGCGATCAATGCGGACATCCTGGCGAAGGAAGTGGACTTCTTCAGCATCGGCACCAACGACCTTTCGCAGTACACGCTGGCCGGGGACCGCACCAATCCCCACGTGGCGCACCTGGCCGATTCCATGGACCCGTCGGTGCTGCGACTGATTGGCATGGTGTGCAAAGCGGCCCACGAGGCCGGCATCTGGGTCGGGCTGTGCGGCGAGCTGGGCGGTGAGGTGATCGCTGCACCAGTGCTGCTTGGGCTGGGCGTAGATGAATTGAGCATGAACCCGCGGGCCATTCCGTTCGTCAAAGAGCAGATCCGCCGGTACACGGTGGAAGAAGCGCAGAGAATCGCCAGCCATGTACTCGGACTGTCCAGCGCGGCGGATATCCGTGCGTACCTGACCTCGCTGCTGCCGGATGGAGGATAAGATGAGCATCGTTGACCGGGTTTTTGAAAGCTGCCTGAATCAGCTCCAGACAGTACTCAGCCAGGAAAAGCCTGCGATCGAGGCGGCCGGCGAGCTGATCGCTGACGCCATCTCCCGTGACCAGGTGATCACCATGTTCGGGAGCGGCCATTCCACCTTTATTGCCCGGGATGCCTACTGGCGGGCAGGCGGTCTGGCCCCGGTGGTGGTTATTCCAGATCCGCTTGGCGGAGATGCCGAGCGCCTGGAAGGCTTCGCGGCCATCATGCTCGGGCATTACCGGCTGGAGCCGGGCGGGGTGATGGTGATCATCTCCAACTCGGGCATCAACGCCTTCCCGGTGGAGATGGCGCTGGAAGCGAAAGCGCGCGGCCTGAAGGTGGTGGCGATTACCTCCCGGCAGCACAGCAGCCAGGTTCCGCCACGTCACTCGTCTGGAAAGAAGTTGATGGATCTGGCGGATGTGGTCATCGACACGCACGGCGTGCCCGGTGACGCCAGCGTTGCGCTGCCCGAGAGCGGCCTGCGCGTGGGGGCCACCTCCACGGTGGTCGGCGCGGCCATCGTGCAGGCAATCATGTCTCACGCGGCGGAGTCGCTGGAGAAGCGCGGTGTGAAACCGCCTGTGATCGTGAGCTCGAACCTGCCGGAAGGAGACGCGAACAACAAGATACTGGCAGAAAAGTACCGCGACAAGATGGTGCGCTACGAAGTACCGACGGTGGACGCCGTCCTCAAGTAGCAGCAGGTGAAACCCGATCCCCGGCGATGAAGATCGAGCATGTCGCCCTGTGGACAGATGATATCGAGCGGCTGAGTGCGTTCTACCAGGCGCATTTTGGAGCCCTTCCCGGACCTCTGTACCAGAATCCGGCGAAGGGCTTCACTTCTCGTTTTCTGAGCCTGCCGGGCGGTGGCCGGATCGAGCTGATGCGGCGCGAAGGTGTGCAGTCCTGCCCGGCAGGTGAGCATGTCGGGTACGCCCATCTGGCCCTCTCGCTAGGATCGGTGGAGGCGGTGGAGCAGAAAACCGCTGAGCTTAGAGAAAAGGGGGCTGCAGTGATCTCAGGGCCGCGATGGACGGGGGACGGTTATTTCGAGAGCGTGGTGCTGGACCCGGATGGCAACCTGCTGGAGCTGACCGTATAGCGGCGAGTGCTGCAACGAATCTCCTCTTGCTGCATCCAATCAACAAAGCAGTTATTCAGGCGGAGGATAGAATGGCAAAAGTGACACGTTCGAAGGGGAACAGCCGGATCCCCTATTTACTCGCCGGGCTGGTCTTGCTCCTCCTCCTTGCCTTTGCCGTGATCAGCCTGTCACAGCCCAACCCGCCGGCGGTGGCTGATGTTCCGCCGGAGATTTCGGTGGATGTAGCCGCACAGAAGTATGAGGATGGTGTTTTCTTCCTGGATGTGCGCGAACCGCATGAGTGGGAGGAGGTCCACATTCCCGGCGCAGTGCTGGTGCCGCTGGCCCAGCTGGAGAGCCGGCTCAGCGAACTGCCCCGGGACCAGGAAATCGTGGTCGTGTGCCGCAGCGGCAACCGCAGCGCGACCGCCCGGGATATTCTCAGGAATGCCGGGTTTGAACAGGTCAGCAGTATGGCTGGCGGCATGAACGAATGGGCGAAGAGCGGGTATCCGACGGAATGAGCTGAGAACAATTGAAATCAGGCACAGTACACCCTGTCATCTACCGGGACAGGGTAGTTTCATAAGGACCTGATCGTCCAGATTGAACCTCGCACTGGCTTTCCGCCCGATCCGTGTCAATCGCCGATAATGTAATCTTCCAGGTTGTCCAGGTCGGCCTGTGCTTCGGGGACCAAGTCCATGCCTTTGACGGATCGCCCGTAGCGGTGCACTTGCTGCGGATCGCCGCTAACCAGCGGATGCCAGGCGGGCAGGGGACGGCCTTCGGCCAGCCTGCGGTAGGCGCAGGTGTCCGGCAGCCACTTATACTGCCCTGCGGTCTCCGGAGTGAGCGTGATGCAGGTCGGCATTTTTTCCTGCCGCTGCGGGTAGACCTTGCAGCGGACGCTGCACAGGTCCAGAAAGCGGCAGGCGACATGCGTGTAGAAATACTCCCCGGTGTCTTCGTCTTCCAGCTTGTACAGGCAGCACTTGCCGCAGCCGTCGCACAGGGACTCCCATTCTTCAGGCGACATTTCCTGAAGGGTTTTCACCTCCCAGAAATATGGTTCCGGGGTCATTTGTCCTGGTCCTCATGACCGTGTTTCGGGTCGATGCGAACGGTCGGCGGCCGGTCTGACTGATCTTTGCCGGCGTCTTTGACCATATCGTCAAGTGCACCTTCGTCAATGGCCTGCTTCAGTTCTTCGGTTTCCCGTCGGCCTTCCGGCTCGACGACGGCGGTGGGCGGTTCGTCCAGGTCCTGCCCCAGAACCTTTTCCAACGGAGAAGGCGGCGCTTCGTCCTTATCCTTTTCGCCCAGTATCTCCGGCATGCGGTCCGGGTGGATCCAGCCCATTTCCAGGGCGTGTTCGGCGATTTCCACCGTGTTGTCGGCCAGAATGAGAGTGGCTCCAGCGTCGATCATCTCCCGGGCCAGGTTGTTGATCTCCTCGGTGCGCGAGAGCTTGCGGCTGACGTTGCGAATGTAGGTGGCCAGGATGCGGTTGGGGAACTCCTTCACCACGCTGGCGTAGATTTCCGGATCCTCCTGCCCGCTGTCGCCGATCAGGATGAAGGGCAGGTCTTCGTAGAAGTTGAGCAGCTGCCGGATCACGCTGATCTTGTATTCACTGTTGCGAACCGGCAGGATTTCGTTGTAATTGATGCCCCAGTTCCTCAGGAAGAGTACCGGGCCGATGGGGATGTTCTGCAGGCGGAAGAAGTCGACCAGCAGGTCATACAGGTTCCAGGGACTGCTGGAAACGTAGAAAAGCGGGTTCCATTCCTCGCCGCTGCTGCCCGCAAAGAGCGCCCGGTACAGCCCGGCCACACCGGGAAAGGGTAAACGTGTGCGGGCATTGCCCATGAAAACGTTGCGCGCCATCTTGATCAGGTGGGTGGCGTCGGTCTGAACGACGGTGTCATCAATGTCGCTGATGACCACAAACCGCGCGTTCGCCGGGGGAACCAGCACCTCCGCCCGGGCAGTCACCGGGCCGTCCTGCTTCGAGGGCTTGGGACTGATCAGCTCCAGGTCGACGGTTTCCCACAGACGGCCGGGATCGAGCGGGCGGGTAACCGGGACCTCGACTTCGAAGAACCCTTCTTCGTCGGCGCTGACTTCGGCCACATAATCCTGGTAGCGGACGCGCAGGCGGGCAAAGCGGATCTCATCGCTTTCCATCCGCCGGTAGGTGTTCAGCAGGTTGCGCCACAGGCTGTCATTGTCCAGTGCCGGGGTGACGCCCTTATCCTCCAGCACCCGGCCGGTGAAGCGCAGGCGGGATCGACTGCCGTAGCCGTTGTAGGCGATAATCTGAATCTTGCCCGGCTCACCCAGACGGTCGGCCAGACCATAGCGCAGGTTATCGAAAAGGGACTCGACATCGTTGGCGATCGAGATAAGGGCCTGTCTCCAACTGGTCACCGGGTCAATCCTTTCTTGCTCAGTCGTCCCGCCATCCCGCGGCGGCTTGACTATTGTAACCCAGGTTGCCACCTGTCCGAACCGGGGATCCTGAATCCTCCAACATCCGATGATGGTACACTTATGAATAACAGCAAGAAATACCATCCAGAATATCCAATTGGTGAAGGGACAGGGATGCTTCCTGGCAGGCATTTGAACCAGCGAACAATCGAGCGGGGACTGCTGTGCGCGCTTTTCCTGGCGCTGGCAGCAGGCATGGCCCTTTTGCTGTTTCCACCTCTGCAGGCAGCTTCGGCTGAGGTGCTTCCGCAGGAGACAGCCGAACCTCCGGGTATGCAGGTGGGCGAACCGGCCGGCGGATCGGAGGGAAAATCCTGGCTGATCCTGCCCACCATGCCGCCGGGGTCCACTCAGGCGGATTACGGCGCAGAAATATACCGGCTGGTGTGCAAGTCCTGTCATGGGGATGTGGGCCGCGGCCTGACCGCGGAATGGATCGCGCAGTGGAATCCTGCGGACCAGAACTGCTGGCAGTCAAAGTGCCACGCGGCCAACCATCCGCAGGATGGTTTTGAGATTCCGCACTATGTCCCGCCTGTGATGGGGGAGGGTGCTTTACTGCGGTTCGATACAGCGCTGGACCTGTATGAATACCTGCGCAGTTCCATGCCCTGGCAAGATCCCGGCTCGCTGCTGGACAGCGAATACTGGCAGCTGACGGCCTATTTACTGGAGGCCAACAACATCACCCCGCCGGTCGTCCTTGCGGAGGACACCGCGGACGATGTGCCGATTAACTACAAGGAGCCTTCTGGAAGTCAGGGCGGACCGGCCGGTCAGGCTCAGAATCCGGGTATTCCGGCGGGTGTGGAAAGCGGCAGCCGCTGGCTGTGGTATGCGGCTCCGCTGGCGGTTCTGGCCGCGGCGGGACTGGTGCTGCTGTGGCGCGCGCGGCTGCAAGGGTCCGTCAAGAGCGGCAGCGGCGAAGGCTCACCGTCGGAGAAAGACGGTGAGCCGCGAGACCTTGACCAGTGACCCGGGAGTACGACCGGTAAAAAAACCAACCCGGGCTGGCCGGGTCTGCTGTGCAGTTACTGCCCTTCCACCGGGGCTGCTGGATCACCGGGGTCATCGAAACACATCCCGGCGGGTACCACATTCGCGGGCGTTTCGGGCTGGAGGATGACCTGGAAAATGCAGGTACCGCGCCGTGTGGAGGGGTTGTACCGCTGCAGGCAGGTGACCGGCAGGCCGGTGCGTTCTTCGAGCAGCTGGCGGTCCATCTCACACAGTTCCGGGTGGCTGGCGATCACCCGGGCGAACGGGCAGTTGGCGAAGATGATGCGCGGGCCGGCGGCGTGTACTTCCCAGCGCGCCTGGTAATTCAGGTGGTTGAAGGAAGCCACCAGCCGGTTGATCCGTGTGGTCAGGCTGCCGCCGCGGGCCGGTCCGGGAAACAGATGCTGCCGGACGGCGGAGCTGAAAGCGGCGGCCACCACCGGATCCTGGATCTCGCCGGCAGCGCTCAGCAGGGCGTGAACCAGCTGCGGCAGGCTGTCCGGCCGGCTGCGGCTGGCCAGCTGGATAACCAGTTCCGGACGTCCCCGGCGCCGCTTCCACGGCTCGGGGGTGGTGACCGTCACCAGGCCGTCCTCCTGCAGTTTTTTAACATGGTAGCGGATGTTGGCCGGGGTCAGCTGGAATTTCCGGCTCAACTCGGCGACGGTGACCTCTTTCTTATCCCGGATGTAGAGCAAAATGGCTTCGCGGGATGGCAGCTTCATGCATTTATTATAGCGTTATTGACGAATAAAACAAAAGAACTTTATCTTTAATCGCTTCGCTTGACAGGATTTCCGGGGCGGGTACAATTAGCAATGAAATATACGAACTCCATTTTTCCAGGGTACACGGATCGAATTCGAAAGAAAGCGAGATAAGTGGATGGGCGAAACCCAGTTCAACTCCCCCGGATATGAAGTACCGCCTGAAATGAGCGGGCAGGTCGCTGTCACCACCATCGACCGGATATGGAACTGGAGCCGGGCCAATTCCCTCTGGCCGATGATGTTCGGTCTGGCCTGCTGTGCGATCGAGATGGTCATGGCTGCCGCCAGCCGCTACGACCTGGCGCGTTTTGGGATGGAAGTCATGCGCCCCAGTCCTCGCCAGGCGGATGTGATGATCGTGTCCGGCACGGTTACCAAGAAGATGGTGCCGCAGATCGTGCGCCTGTACAACCAGATGGCGGAGCCGAAATACGTCATCGCCATGGGCGCCTGTGCGTCCGGCGGAGGGCCGTTCAAGGAAGGCTACAACGTGGTCTCGGGCATCGACAAGTTCATCCCGGTGGACGTCTACATCCCTGGCTGCCCGCCCACTCCCCAGGCGCTGCTGCACGGGCTGATGACCCTGCAGGAAAAGATCAAGACCGAGACGATCAAGGGCACGCCCTGGTACCAGTCCAGGCAGAGCGAGCCGATTCCGGTGCCTGTCCTGGGGCCGGATTTGATGGACCCGCGCGAATTTGAGCGCATCAAGGCGCTTTCTCAGCCGCAAGCAGAGGCTGCGGCTGAACTGGAACCGCCCGCGGAGCGCGAAGGTGAACCGTCCGACGAAAAGCAGGAGGGATCCCGTGGCTGAACAAACCGTCCCTGCCATTCAACTGCCTGACCTGACCGCTGCCTTCCCTGAAGGTGTGACCCGGGATGAGCGCCCCGGTTATGAGGGCTTTGTCGTCAGCTCGGACAAGCTCACCGAGGTCGCCGTGTACCTGCGGGACCAACTGGGCTTCGACTTCCTCACCTCGGTGACCGCGGTTGATTACTATCCGGACAACATGATGGAGGTGGTTTACCACTTCTTCAAAACCGTTGGCGGCCCGATCCTGCCCCTGCACGTGCAGGTTCCCAGAGATAATCCGGTGGTCCCGTCCCTCACGCCGCTGTTCCCGGGAGCGGAGCTGCAGGAGCGTGAAGCCTACGACCTGATGGGCATCCAGTTCAGCGGGCACCCGGACCCGCGGCGCATCCTGCTGTGGGAGGGTTTCGCCGGCCATCCGCTGCGCAAGGACTGGAAGGAACCTTACTTCGAAGAAGAGTTCAAGCCCTTTAAAAGCCGCTGGCCGGAAGGGCAGGTCAAGCGTGCGGAGGACCAAAACCCATACGGCAAGAACGTCCAGTACCCCGAAGGGTTTGATCCCAACACCTGGATGCCAGATACGGATGAAGCGCTGTACCGCAGCCTGAAGAAATCGGAGTCCGAGCTGCGCACCGACCAGATTATCGTCAACCTAGGTCCGCAGCACCCCTCGACGCACGGCGTGTTCCGCATGGTGGCCCTGCTGGAGGGCGAGACGATTGTGGACCTCAAGCCGGTGATGGGCTACCTGCACCGCAATCACGAAAAAATCGGGGAGCGCAACACGTACATTCAGAACATGCCCTTCACCGACCGGCTGGATTACGTCACCTCGATGAGCAACAACTTCGGTTACGCGCTGGCGGTGGAGAAATTGATGGGGGTTCAGCCGCCTGAGCGGGCGGAGTACCTGCGGGTGATTATGGCCGAGCTCACCCGTGTAATGAACCATCTCTTCGCCATCGGCTTCCTGCTCAACGACCTGGGCGCGTTCTTCACCCCGGCGCTGTACGCCTTCGAGGAACGGGAGTTGATCCTGGATGTGTTTGAGGAAGTCGCCGGGTCGCGCATGATGTGCAACTACTTCCGCTTCGGCGGGGTGGCCCGCGATCTGCCTGAGGGCAGCCTGGACCGGATCAAGGGGCTGGTGCTCGACCGCCTGCCCCGCAAGATCGATGAGCTGGATGCGTATCTGACCAACAACGAGATCCTGCGCGAGCGCTGTGAGGGCATCGGTGTGCTGACGGCTGAACAGGCGATCGCGCTGTCGGCGACCGGGCCGGTTTTGCGAGCTTCCGGCGTGCCCTACGACGTGCGCCGGGCCGACCCGTACTCGATCTACGACCGGTTTGAGTTTGACGTGGCCGTGCGCGAGCATGGCGATGTATATGACCGCTATCTGGTGCGCCTGGACGAGGCCCGGCAGAGCCTGCGCATCCTCGAGCAGGCCATCCGCGACCTGCCGGATGGACCGGTTCTGACCGGAAAACAGGCCTGGCAGGTGCGCGTGCCGGCCGGAGAAAGCTACGGCCGCGTCGAGGGGCCAAAAGGCGAGCTGGGCTTCTACATTGTGTCCAACGGAAAGCCCAATCCATGGCGCTACCATGTGCGAGCCCCTTCTTTTATCAACCTCACTGGTCTGCGGCAGATGACCCTCGGGCACAAGATCGCAGATGCCGTGGTGATTTTAGGCTCGATCGACATCGTTCTGGGCGAAGTCGATCGCTAGGCGGACGGAGGTGACATGATGATCGGCAAAGGCATACTGAGAGGACTGGGGGTCACGCTCCGACACCTGATCGACACGTTCATCCAGGACATCAAGGGCGGCAGGCGGCGCTACTTTACCCGGGAAGGGGTGGAAAGCCGGCGTTCGAAGGACGCGGCCGGGATTTTCACCGTGCAGTACCCGGAGGAGCGACTGCCTACTCCGGAGGAGTTCCGTTATCTTCCCTTCCTGGTATATGAGGAAGGCGAGAACGGTGAAAAGAACTACCGCTGCACGTCCTGCGGCATCTGCGCCAAGGTGTGTCCGCCGCAGTGCATCTGGATCGAGCGCACAACCGATCCGGTTACCGGCCGGCCGGTTCCCCAGCCGAAGAATTTTTACATCGATGTGGACATCTGCATGAACTGCGGCTTCTGCGCGGAGTACTGCCCGTTCGATGCCATCAAGATGGATCACGATTTCGAGATCGCCTCTCTTGACCGAATGAAGGATCACATCTATGATATGGAACGACTGGGGCGGCCGGTGAGCTATTACGCTGAGATCCGGCCGACGAATTACCAGCGTGAAGAAGCAGCCCGGGCTGAAAAAGAGAAAGCCAAAAGCGCGAAAGCGGCTTCCTGAACAGTAGAACGACGCTAACAGGGGCTGCGGTGAAAGACGCAGCAGCCCGGCACATGATAACGGGTAGAAAGGTGCAGGTTACTCATGTATAACCCGGACACAGAAATGATCTTTCCCCTGCGGGTCGCGCCTGCTCTGCGCTCGCAGCGCAATGCCGAATGGCAGGCACTGGTCGACCGGATTTCTTCGCCGGACGCCGACCGGCTGGACCAGATGGCGTTTGTGCTGATGATGGTGCGCATGAACAACTGCCTGACCTGCAATGCTGATTCGTTCCGCGCCATGCGCGGCTGCACCCAGTGCGCCCGGCAGTCGGTACGCCGCTTCCGCGGCGAGGACCGGGATTTGATCGCGCAGTTTGAACAGTCGCGCGCGGATGTGGAAAAACACCTGAACAAGGCCTGATTTGCTACCGCCTGGCCATCACCCGGCCAGGATAAAGGAAAGATAACGAATGACACAAGCACCCATCACCGAGCAAGCCGTACTGGCTGCTTTGAGCAAGGTCCAGGAACCAGAGCTGCATCGCGATCTGGTCAGCCTGAATATGGTTTCAGATATTAAAATCGACGGCGGGAAGGTGTCCTTCACCGTTACCCTGACCACGCCTGCCTGTCCCCTGAAGGGCAAGATTGAAAGCGAAGCCCGCCAGGCTGTGCTGGCCATTCCGGGGGTGAGCGAGGTGGACGTGAATCTGGATGCCAATGTGGTCTCGGACGGAAAAATGCGCGGGCTGCTGCAGCTGCCGGTCCGGAACGCGGTGGCTGTCGCCTCCGGCAAAGGAGGTGTGGGCAAGTCGACAGTCGCGGTCAACCTGGCGGTGGCGCTGGCGGACAGCGGCGCGAGAGTCGGCCTGCTGGACGCGGATATCTACGGGCCGAACATCCCCACCATGATGGGGGTGCAGCGCCTGCCGCCCTTCAAGGACGGCAAGCTAATACCGGCGGAAGCCTACGGGGTGAAGCTGATGTCCATCGGCTTCCTGGTGCCGCCAGGCCAGGCGCTGATCTGGCGCGGGCCGATGCTGCACTCCGCCATCCGCCAGTTCCTGGCCGATGTTGAGTGGGGCGAGCTGGATTATCTTGTCATCGACCTGCCTCCCGGCACCGGCGATGCGCAGCTCAGCCTGGCCCAGTCGATGCCGCTCAGCGGCGGTGTGATCGTCACCCTGCCTCAGCAGGTCTCGCTGGATGACGCCAGCCGGGGCGTGCAGATGTTCCAGCAGCTGCAGGTGCCCATTCTGGGTGTGGTTGAGAATATGAGCTACCTGGAACTGCCGGACGGCCAGCGGATGGACGTGTTCGGCACGGGCGGAGGTCAGAAGCTGGCTGCTCATTACCATGTGCCCTTCCTGGGCGGCATCCCCATGGACCCGGCAGTACGCGTGGGCGGGGATGAGGGCGCTCCGATCGTCAAGACACTGCCCGATTCAGCGGCAGCCAGGGCGATGCGCTCGGTGGCGGAACAGATCGCTGCCCGCCTGAGCGTGGAGGCAGTTAAGAGTAAAGGCGCTGTACCTATTCGCATGGTAGAATAGGCCATATGGATTCAGTTACTGAAAATCTAGTCGTCGGCGTTCGCTTCTCAAAGGTAGGAAAAATCTACCACTTTGACGCATCGACACTGCCTGAAGTGAAGGTCGGCGACTCAGTTGTTGTGGAGACCAGCCGGGGCTGGCAGCTGGGTCAGGTGGCCCAGCTGATCAGCGGCCCTCCGAAAACGGAGGAAGGTCCGCTGAAGCCGGTCGACCGGCTGGCGACTCCGCGGGACTTGCTGATCCGCCAGTCCTGGTATGAGAAAGAGGTGGAGGTCGTTTCCGCCTGCCAGCAGCGGGTGCGCGAGCTGCGCCTGCAGGGCGTGAAGGTGGTCGCCGCGGAATACAGCTTCGACGGCTCCCGCCTGACCATCATGTTCAGCAGCGAGTCCGAAGATAAGGTGGATCTGAAGAGCCTGCGCCAGGACATGCAGCGGGCCTATGCGCCCAGCCAGGTGGAACTGCGGCAGATCGGTCCGCGGGATGTGGCCAAGCTGCTGGGCGGCATGGGCGCCTGCGGTCTGGAGACGCGCTGCTGCTCGCAGTTCCTCACGGATTTCAGCTCCATCTCCATTCGAATGGCGAAGGAGCAGGGGATCTCACTGACACCATCGGAAATCACCGGCATGTGCGGCCGGCTGCGCTGCTGCCTGATCTACGAGTACGAGGTGTACTGTGAGTACCGCAAGCAGCTGCCCAAGCGCAACAAGCGGGTGATCACGCCGGACGGCGAAGGCAAGGTCATCTCGCAGATTCCGCTGCAGCTATCCGTGATGGTAGATGTGGTCAACCTGGGGCAGCGCATGTATTCCAAAGATGACATCCGCCTGATTGATGAGGAGGGGGGTATCCCGACCCCGCCGCCCAGAGCGGAAGCGGAACAGAAACCTCCGCAGGCGAATGCAGATACCAACGGCCAGAATGGCGATGCGGGCGAGCCCAAACCCGGCAAGGAAGAACCGGGCGCTGGCCAGGCGCCTGCCAGCAAACGGCGGCGACGGGGGAGAGGTCGTGGAAAGAAGAAGTCTGAGTGAAATCTGGGAAGAGGCGCAAAACCTCTTCCCTTTTTCGCAGTCCATCCGGCGTGACCTGCACCGGCACCCGGAGCTGGGGTATCAGGAAAAGCGAACCGCCGGGATCATCGCGGGGGAGCTGAAACAGCTTGGCTATGAGGTGCGCACCGGGATCGCGGAGACCGGCGTTGCTGCGCTCATCGAGGGGAATCTCCCCGGCCGGGTGGTGATGGCGCGGGTGGATTTGGACGCGCTGCCCATTCAGGAAGAGACCGGGGCAGAATATGCGTCCCAGGTCCCGGGGGTGATGCATGCCTGCGGGCATGATGGGCACGTGGCGGTAGGGCTGACGGTCGCGCGCATGCTGGCCAGCCGGCGGGAGGAACTGCACGGCACGGTCAAGCTGGTATTCCAGCCGGCCGAAGAGGGGCTGGGCGGCGCGGAGCGCATGATTGCCGAGGGGGTGCTGGATGATCCGGTTCCCGAGGCAGCCTTGGCGCTGCACCTGTGGAACCAGCTTCCAATGGGAAAAGCTGTCATCCGCCCCGGGCCGTTGATGGCGGCCGCCGACATGTTCACCATTCGCATTCAGGGGCACGGCGGCCACGGCGCGATGCCGGAGAAGACCGCCGACCCGGTGCTGGCCGGTGCGCAGGTGGTGACCGCGCTGCAGTCTGTGGTGTCACGAAGTATTTCCCCGCTGGAATCGGCGGTGGTCAGTGTGACACAGTTCTCCGCCGGCGATGCGTTCAACGTCATTCCTGATGCTGCCCTGCTGCGGGGAACCATTCGCACCTATGAGCCGGATGTCCGTGAAAGGGTGCTGGAGAGGGTGCGGTCAGTCGCGGAGCATGTGGCCGCAGGGATGGGCTGCTCAGCGGAGGTGTTAATTCAGCCGGTGACGCCAGCGGTGATCAATGATCCGCAGGTGGCGAAAGTCACCGCTGCCGCGGCTGCTGCAGCCGTGCCGGATCTGCGCATCGACGAGACTTACCGGGTCGCTATATCAGAAGACATGGCTTACATGCTGGAGCAGGTTCCCGGCTGTTATTTCATGGTCGGCGCGGCGCCTTCAGCGGAAGGGACGCCCTACGGGCATCACCATCCAAAGTTTGAGATTGACGAGCGCTCCATAACGGTCGCGGCCGCGATTCTGACCGCCGCTATCCTGGACCTGGCTAAATCATCAGATCATTCATAGGAAAAGCTCAGTTTTCGTCCGGTACGGGCGTGGTCAAAACAGCGAGAAAAGCCGGTTCAGCCTGTATATACAAGGATGAAATGACCATCTGAAGGGTTACTTTGGTCATGATTGACCTCTGCTGGCCGGTGTGCTATACTTGAATTGTCTGAATGATCAGATTAATGGATGAAATTGGAGATCAGCGTCATGCTGCGCGATCGGTCGAAGACCGACCTTTTATCCGAGTTCTTACAATACCTCGCGGCCAAGACCAACGGCGACGACAGATTACCGCCATTAAATGTTCTTAGTCAGGAACTCGGAATCAGCATCGCCAGCCTGAGAGAACAACTGGAGGTTGCCCGCGCGCTGGGCCTGGTGGAAGTAAGGCCGCGCACGGGCATTCGTCGTTTACCCTACAACTTTCGCCCGGCGGTGATGCTCAGCCTGGCCTACGCCCAGAGCGTGGACGAAGACAGCTTCAAGCGGTACTCGGACTTCCGCAGCCACATCGAAGCGGCTTACTGGTACGAGGCCGTCAGCCTGCTGACCGCAGAGGACAAGAACAGGCTGCAGGAGCTGATCAACCGGGCATTGGAGAAAATTCACGGCACGCCGGCCCAGATTCCGCAGCAGGAGCACCGCGAGCTGCATCTGACCATTTACAGCCGGCTGAACAACCCCTTCGTGCTGGGAGCGCTCGAGGCTTACTGGGCCATGTACGAAGAGGTGGGCCTGCACCGCTACACCGATATGGCCTACCTCGAGCGGATCTGGGCATATCACCAGCAGATAGTGGATGCAATCCGCACCGGGAATTATAAAGCAGGGTTTGATGCCTTGATCGAGCACATGAACCTGCTGCGCGATCGGGCCAGGCCCATGCTGCGACATCACTTTGAATAATGTGGTCGGGAACACCATAAAGGAGTCATCAGGAGCGATTATGCAACCGAAACAGTCTCCGGACAGGACAGCCGTGTCCAACCTTCCGCCCGTTGTCAACGACTTCTGCATCACGTTCAGCACAGTGAACGGATCGGGCAGCGCTACTGCAAATACCACGATCCTGCGGGCGCTCTTCCGGATGGGTATCCCTGTTTCTGGCAAGAATATTTTCCCTTCCAATATCAAGGGCCTGCCCACCTGGTACACCATCCGGGTTAGCAAGGACGGCTACCTGGCCCGGGTTGCCGAGGATGACATTGTGGTCGCCATGAACGCGACCACGTTCAACCAGGAACTGGACAGCCTGGTGCCGGGTGGGGTGCTGCTGTACCCGGATGACCTCCCGGTGAAGGTGACTCGTGAGGACATCCACGCCTATACCATGCCGGTCAAGCAGCTGGTCAAGGAGGCCGACGCGCCGCCCAAGCTGCGGGATTACCTCTCCAACATGGTTTATGTGGGCGTGCTGGCGGAACTGCTGGGTATCGATCTGGACAAGATCTACGATGCGCTTGACTTCCACTTCAAAGGCAAGAAGAACGCCATCGATTCCAACTTCAACCTGATCCAGGCGGCGGCGAACTGGGCAAAGGAAAACCTGACCAAGACCGACCGCTACCGGGTGGAGCCGATGAACGGCACCGACGGCTACGTGATGGCGGACGGCAACACCGCCGCTGCCCTGGGTGCGCTGTACGGCGGGGTGCAGTTCGTGGGCTGGTATCCCATCACCCCGGCTTCCAGCCTGGTGGAATCGATGAATGAGTATATCTCCGAACTGCGCAAAGACCCGGTGACCGGCAAGAACACCATGGCCGTGGTCCAGGCGGAGGACGAGCTCTCAGCTGTTGGCATGGCGATCGGCGCCGGGTGGGGCGGCCTGCGGGCGATGACCTCCACCTCAGGGCCTGGGCTGAGCCTGATGGCTGAATATCTGGGCCTGGCCTATTACACCGAGGTGCCGGTGGTGGTCTGGGATGTGCAGCGCGTTGGTCCCAGCACCGGGCTTCCCACCCGCACCGCGCAGGGTGACCTGACCTTCGCCAGTTTCATCAGCCATGGTGACACCAACTACGTGCTGCTGCTGCCCGGTTCGGTGACCGAATGCTTTGAGTTTGGCTGGCGGGCGTTTGATATCGCCGAGCGGCTGCAAACACCAGTCATCGTGCTCTCCGACCTCGACCTGGGTATGAACCAGTGGATGACCCGCAGCTTTGAGTACCCGGACGAGCCCATGGACCGGGGTAAGGTGCTCTGGGAAGAGGACCTCGAGAAGATGCTGGAGAAGACCAACGGCAGCTGGGGCCGCTACCTGGACGTCGACGGGGACGGCATTCCCTACCGCACCGTGGTCGGCAACCGGCATCCCCGCAGCGCGTACTTCACCCGCGGCACCGGGCATGATGAGTTGGGCCGTTACTCGGAGGACCCCGAGGTGTGGCAGCGTGTTCTGGACCGTATCGCGAAGAAGTTCGAGACGGCCAAGAAATACATGCCCAGACCAGAAATCCATCCGCGCGAGAACGCGAAGATTGGGGTGATTGCCTTCGGGTCGACGGACCCGGCCATCAAGGAGGCCGGCGATCTGCTCGAAAAGGACGGCATCCCGGTGGATTACCTGCGGCTGCGGGCTATCCCGTTCACCGAGGAAGTGGATGACTTCATCCAGCGGCATGAGAAGATCTGCGTGGTGGAAATGAACCAGCAGGGCCAGCTGCACCAGCTGCTGACGCTGGCTTATCCTCAGTATGCCACCCGGCTGCACAGCGCGGCCCATATGGACGGGCTGCCTTTGACCGCCCGCTGGGTTTACGACCAGATTCAATCTCTGGAGGAAAAGTAAAATGACCAGCCAACCGACTGTTCGACAGCAAGCGGATACCAACGAAGCCGGGCTGACGCGGAACGATTATAAAGGCGCTCCCAGCACCTTGTGCCAGGGGTGCGGCCACAACTCCATCTCGGCGCAGATTGTCTCGGCGCTGTATGAGCTGAATGTGGTTCCGGAAGAGGTGGTCAAATTCAGCGGTATTGGCTGTTCCTCGAAGTCACCGACGTACTTCCTGAACCGCTCCTTTGCCTTCAACGGCGTGCACGGGCGCATGCCCTCGCTGGCGCTGGGCGCGCTGTTCGCCGACACCTCAGTCAAGGGGATCGGCGTAAGCGGCGACGGTGATACCGCCAGCATCGGCATGGGCCAGTTCAAGCATGTGATGCGCCGCAACCTGCCCCTGGTCTACATCGTCGAGAACAACGGCGTGTACGGCCTGACCAAAGGGCAGTTCTCCGCCACGGCGGAGCAGGGCCTGACCCTGAAGAAGCAGGGTACCAGCCGCTACCTGCCCGTGGACATCTGTATGGAAGCGCTGATCGCCAATGCCACCTTCGTGGCTCGCTCGTTCGCCGGCGATCCCAAGCAGGTGAAGGAACTGATAAAAGCGGCCTTCAGCCACCGGGGCATCGCAGTGATTGACATCATCAGCCCCTGCGTCACCTTCCACAACGTGGAGACCTCGATCCACTCCTACGCCTGGGGCAAGGAAAACGAGATGCCGCTGCACGAGATTTCCTACATCCCGGCGCGGGACGAGATCACCGTCGAGGATTTCGAGGAAGGCAGCGTGCGCACGGTCGAGCTGCACGATGGGTCCGTGGTGATGCTCAAGAAGCTGGAGAGCGACTACGACCCGACCAATATCTACGAAGCGCTGCGCCGGCTGGAAGAGGCTGAGCGCAACCGCTGGCTGCTGACCGGGCTGCTGTATGTCAACCCGGACACGACGACGATCTTCGACCGCTACAATCTGGTGGACGAGCCGCTGAACCGCCTGTCGCCGGAACGGCTGCGCCCGCCGCGCGAATCCATGGCGAAGCTGAACGCGCTGATGTTCTAGCGCTCAGGTCGATAAATGATGAGGCTGGTCCGATCGGACCAGCCTTTTTTCTTATCCTCGCTGGATGGGGCGCTCCGGGTCTTGAATCCATTCGCTCCATCCGCCCGGGTAGAGATTCGCGCCAGGCAGCCCGGCTGCCTCCATGGCGGCCAGGTTGAAGCAGGCGGTCACGCCGGAGCCGCAGTAGAACACGGCCTGTTCTGGAGAAAACCCGTCCAGCAGGGCGAGGAACTCGGCCCGAAGCTGCTCTGCGGGCTTGAGCCTGCCTTCCGGGGTCAGGTTTTCGCCGTGAAACCGGTTGACCGCGCCGGGAATGTGACCGGCCACCCGGTCGATCGGCTCGATCTCGCCGCGGTAGCGCTGCGGAGCGCGGGAATCGACCAGCTGGAAAGGCTGATCGCTGCCGATAAGCCGGAGCAGCTCCCCGGCGGAAATCAACTTTCTCTGGTCAAACGTGCCGGTGAACTCCCGTGCGGTGCTGTGCTCCCCGCAGGAACGCTGCGGGTACCCTTCCTGGAGCCAGAGGTTGAAATCGCCTTCCAGGATGGATACGCGGGTGTGACCGCACAGCCGCAGCAGGTACCACAGGCGGGCAGCGTAGGACCCGCTCTGGCTGTCATAGGCGACCACCTGTGTGTCCGGGCCGATCCCCCACTGGCCGAACTTCTTCGCGAGTGTGTCAGGATCGGGGAGCGGGTGCCGGCCGGAGTCTGGAGTCACCGGCCCGGAGAGGTCTAGCTCGATGTCGGCGAACACAGCGCCGGGGATGTGGCTCCGGAGGTAGTCCTCTCGCCCCCAGGAGGGATTGGACAGATCGAAGCGGCAGTCGATGATGACCCAGTCGGGGTCATTGAGGTGCGCGCACAGCTCGTCTGCGCTGATGAAGGTGCTGAAGGTCATGATGAACCCGTGTCTCCCAGGGTGTAGAGGAGGGCGAAGTTGGGCAGGCGTCGCTCGCCGACGGGGTAGCCGCTGATGAAGACGATTTGCTGGCCGGGCTGCAGATCAGTGGAGGCGGCGATGCCCACCTCCACATGGCTGAGCATCGATTCGACCGAGGACGCATAGGGGACCAGGAAGGCCTTCACCCCCCACAGCAGGCCCAGACGCCGGTAAGTGCGCTCTTCGGGCGTGAAGGCCAGGATGGGCACCTTGGGCCGGGCTTTGGACATGAGCACCGCCGTGCGGCCGGTCTGGGTGAACAGGGCGACGTTGGCAACGTTGCGGTCCTCGGCCAGCTCTTTGGCCGCCCGGGCGATGGAGATGGAGTCCTCCTGGGGCACCTCGTCAGGGAACTGGATGCCGTGTCCCCATTTATCGGCGTTGGCTTCGGCCTCCCGGATGATGGAGTCCATCATGGTCACCGCTTCGACCGGATATTCGCCGCTGGCGGTTTCGCCGGAGAGCATGACCGCGTCCGTCCCGTCGAAGATGGCATTGGCCACGTCCGAAGCTTCGGCGCGGGTCGGGCGGGGGTTGTGGATCATCGAATCGAGCATCTGGGTAGCGGTGATGACGATTTTCGCGTGGCGGTGAGCCAGCTCGATCAGCCGCTTCTGGATGATGGGCACCAGCGCCGGGGAGGTTTCGACGGCCAGGTCGCCGCGGGCGACCATGACGCCGTCGGCGGCGTGGATGATCTCGTGCAGGTGGTCCAGCGCTTCGGGCCGCTCGATCTTGGCGATGATGGGGGTATCCAGCTTATTCGGATCGATCTCGCGGATGGCATGGCGCACGACTTCGATATCCTGCGGCTGGCGAACGAAAGAGATGGCCAGCACATCGATGCCGTGCTTCAGCCCGAACTCCAGATCCAGGCGGTCTTTTTCGGTGAAGGCAGGGATGTCCAGGCTGGCGCCGGGCAGGTTGACGCCTTTGTGTGATTTGAGCAAGCCGCCGAGCATCACCCGGGCTTCGACAACATCGCCGCGGACCTCGGTCACTTGCAGTTCCAGCTGGCCGTCGTCCAGCAGCACCCGGTTGCCCGGCCGGACGCTGCGGGCCAGCTGAGGCACGTCCATGGGAATGCGGATCGAACCGCCGCCGGAGGGCGGCTCAGCTCCGTCGGAGTCGGTCGGGGCCAGCAGCACCACCTGCCCGGCCTTCAGGGGGATGCCGCCGTCGGGCAGATCGCCGACGCGCATTTTCGGCCCCTGCAGGTCCTGCAGGATGGTGACGGGCCGGTCGAACTCCTTCGACAGGGCACGCAGGAGGCGGATGCGCTCCAGGTGTTCCTCATGCGTGCCGTGTGAGAAATTCAACCTGGCGACATCGACCCCGGCCTGAATCAGGCTGCGAAGCACAGGCTCCGAGTCGACGCTCGGGCCTATGGTGGCGACAATCCTGGCCTTACGGACCATGGTTCACCCTCCCCGGTTGGCAGCGGTATTTACTTGATTATATATAGTTCAACTGCCTGGCAGCGTGCGTCAGCTCGTCTCGGAAGTCCGGGTGGGCGATGGAGATCAGCAGTCTGGTGCGCTCGCGAACGGAGCGGCCGTACAGGTCGACCATGCCGTACTCGGTGACGATGTAGTGCACGTGGTTCCGCGAGGTGACCACGCCGGAGCCTTCTTTCAGCGTGGGCACGATTCGGCTCACCACGGTGCCATCCCTGAGCGTGGTTGTGGAAGGCATGGCGATGATCGGCAGACCGCCTTCTGAGAGGCTGGCGCCGTAGATGAAGTCCATCTGCCCGCCGACGCCGCTGTAGAAGCGCGTCCCAATGCTGTCAGCGCAGACCTGTCCGGTGAAATCCACCGCGATGGCCGAGTTGAGGGCCACCATGTGGGGATTTTTGGCGATGTTGAAAGGGTTGTTGACGTACTCGGTGCGCTGCAGCTCGATGGCGGGGTTGTTGTCGGCCCACTCGTACAGGCGGCGGGTGCCAAGCAGGAAACCGGCGGTGATCTTTCCGGTATTGATGGCCTTCCGCCGCCCGTTGATCACCCCGGCCTCGACCAGTTCAATCACGCCGTCTGAAAACAGCTCGGTGTGAATGCCAAGGTCCTTCTTGTGCTTGAGGAAACCCAGCACCGCGTTGGGGATCGCGCCGATGCCGGTTTGCAGGGTGGCGCCGTCCTGGATGCGCTCGGCGATGAATCCGGCGATTTTCTGGACCACGTCTGCGTTGTTCTCGTCACTCATCGACAGTTCCGAGAGGGGATAGTCCACGGGGACGATGTAGTCGATTTCGCTGACATGGACCTTTGTGTCGCCCAGCATGCGGGGCATTTGCTGGTTGACTTCAGCGATGATGATGCGGGCTGACTCCGCGGCTGTGCGTGTCAGCCCGGCCTCGATTCCGTAAGTGCAGTAGCCCTCCTCATCCGGCGGAGAAAGATGGACCAGAGCGACGTCCAGGGGGAGTATCCCGCGCTTGAACAGCAGCGGAAACTCGGACAGGAGAACCGGGGTGAAATCCGCGCGACCTTCCCAGATGGCCTGGCGGACGTTGGCGCTGATGAACAGCGAGTTCACCCGCAGATGTCCCTGCATTTCTGGAGCTACATACTCGCTCCCGGCGACGGTGAGTGCCTGACAGATTTCGACGTTCTCAAGTTCAGGTGCCCGGGCGACGAGCGCATCGAGCAGTTTATGCGGTACGGAGCAGTTGCCGGTCAAGAACACTCTGTTGTTGCTCTGGATCGCCTGAACGGCCACTTCCGGTGATACACAGCGGGAGCGGTATGTCTCTCTCCAGTCCATCTTTTCTCCGATGAAAGGTGGGCTATGTTGTAATGGGCTATTCCATTGTTAAGACTTTGCGGATGCGCTCAAGCGCCCAGTCGATGGTCTCTTTGTCGATGATCAACGGCGGGGCGAAGCGGATGACGGTTTCGTGGGTTTCCTTGGCAAGCACGCCTTCTTTTTCCAGCGCTTCGCAGAAGCGGCGGGCGCCGCCAGCCTCGGGTTTCAGCTCAACAGCAATGAGCAAACCGCGGCCGCGAACCTCTTTGACGTGCTTGCTCGGGATTTCGGCCAGCTGTTCGAGGAAGTACTTGCCCAGCTCTGCGGAGCGTTCCACCAGTTTCTCGTCCACAAGGACTATCATAGCGGCGCGCGATACGGCCGCGGCCAGGGGGTTCCCGCCGAAGGTGGAGCCGTGCTCGCCGGGGGTGAACAAGCCCATGACGGGGCGGTCGGCCACGACGGCGGAGACGGGATAGAACCCGCCGCCCAGCGCCTTGCCGATGCAGACCATATCCGGGCGCACACCTTCGTGCTCGAAGGCGAACATCTTGCCCGTGCGGCCCAGGCCGGTCTGGATTTCGTCGGCGATGAAGAGCACGTTGTTCCTGTCGCAGATCTCGCGGATCTTGCGCAGGTAACCGGCCGGCGGGATCACCACACCGGCTTCTCCCTGAATGGGCTCCACCAGAATGGCGGCGGTGTTGGGGGTGACGGCCTTCTCGATGGCTTCCGCATCGCCGTAGGGGACGACCTTGAAGCCGGGGGTGAAGGGGCCGAAGTCGTCACGGTAGAGCGGCTCGGTCGAGAAGGAAACAATGGTCACGGTGCGGCCGTGGAAGTTTCCTTCGACAACGATGATCTCCGCCTGATGGCGGGGGACCTTCTTCACCAGATAGGCCCATTTGCGAGCCAGCTTGAGTGCAGTTTCCACCGCTTCAGCGCCGCTGTTCATCGGCAGTGACATCTCATACCCGGTCAGCTCGCTGAGCTCCTTGTACCACAGGGGAAGCTGGTCATTGCGGAAGGCGCGAGAGGTCAGAGTCATCTTCTGAGCCTGCTCGGTCATCGCCTTGAGAATGGCCGGGTGGACGTGGCCCTGGTTCAGCGCGGAGTACGCGCTCAGGCAGTCCAGATAGCGGTTGCCTTCCACATCGTAGACCCAGACGCCTTCCCCGCGATCGAGCACGACGTCCAGGGGGTGGTAGTTGTGCGCGCCGTATTTTTCTTCCAGTTCAATGTAGTACGAGTTGGTGGCTGTGGATGTCTCCATTTCTATCCCTTTCCAAACAAACGAACCAGGATCGCTTTCTGCGCGTGCAGACGGTTGTGGGCCTGCGGGAAGAGCATCGAGTGCGGCCCGTCGGCAACTTCGTCCGTGATCTCCTGACCGCGGTGAGCTGGCAGGCAGTGCATGACGATCACATCCGGATCCGCTTCCGTGAGCAGCTGATCGTTCACCTGGTACCCGTCAAATGCCTTCTCCCGGAGGGCCTTTTCTTCTTCCTGGCCCATGCTGACCCAGGTGTCAGTGTAGATGACGTGAGCGCCTTTCACGGCCTCATGGATGTCATTGACGAAGGTCAGCTTCGAGCCGGTCTTGCTGGCGATATCCTTCGCGATTTGAACGGCGTTTTCAGGCAGTTCATAGCCCTTCGGCGAAGCGATGGAGAAATTGGCGCCGAGCTTGGCGCTGACGTGCATCAGGGAAACGGCCACGTTGTTGCCGTCACCGACGAAGGATACGTTGAGGCCCTTCAGAGAGCCGAATTTCTCATAAATGGTCAGGGCATCCGCCATCGCCTGACAGGGGTGATTGTAGTCGCTCAGGCCGTTGATGACCGGAACATTGGCCCAACGGGCCAGCTCGCAGACGTGTTCGTGATCGAAGACACGCGCCATGATGGCGTCGACATAGCCCTCCAGTACGCGGGCGATGTCGGCAACCGATTCGCGCTTGCCCAGACCGATCTCATTCGGTGAGAGGTACAGAGCATCCCCCCCGACATGGCGCATCGCCATGTCGAAACTTACCCGGGTTCGCAAGCTCGGTTTCTGGAAAATCATCGCGAGAACTTTACCCTGCAGGTAGGGCTTGTTCCCGCCGGCCTGGTGCTCTTTCTTGAGCGTTACCGCCAGATCGAGCAGGTCCTGGATTTCTTCCGATGAGTAGTCGGCGATCGCGAGGAAGTCTCTCTTCATATTTTGCACCTCAGTAGATGAAATGGATGGAGAATGCCTCAATGAGTATATCATACCCCCTGAGCGGAGGTCACTTGACGAAAGAGAGGACTAAGCCGGTTGAAAGTCACTCAATTGGAGGGCAGGGCAATATCCCCGGCGGAAAGATTTGACTTTCAGCCCGTGTGTACATAAGATGGTGTCAGGAAATACGCAGCGGGGTCAACGATGGTCAACACACGATTCTCACGCTTTGCCCGGGGCGTACTGGGCTACAATCTGGCAGTCATCCTGTGGGGGGCTTACGTCCGGGCGACCGGGTCCGGTGCGGGCTGCGGCGCGCACTGGCCTTTGTGCAACGGCGAAATCATCCCACGGGCGCCGCAGGTGGAAACGGTGGTGGAGTTCACCCACCGCGTGACCAGCGGCCTGGTGCTGGTGCTAGCGGTCGCGCTTGTGGTCTGGGCCTGGAGGGCCTACCCGCCCCGGCATACCGTCCGGTTTGGGGCGGCGACGGCGCTGGTGTTCACCCTGACCGAAGCGCTGGTCGGCGCCGGGCTGGTGCTGTTTGAGATGGTGGCCGATAACACCTCCATCGAACGGGCCTTCTGGATGATGGGGCACCTGGCCAACACCTTCATCCTGCTGGCAGCGCTCACTCTGACGGCGCTGTGGTCCAGTCAGGAGGAACCGCGCGGCCTGATCTGGAACAGCAGGCTGGGGACGCCGCTGGTACTGGGTGTAGTGGCCATGATCGTGCTGGGGGCCAGCGGGGCGGTTACCGCGCTGGGGGATACGCTTTTCCCGGTCAGCTCGCTGGCGGAGGGGATCCGCCAGGATTTCTCGCCCACGGCGCATTTCCTCGTGCGGCTGAGGATCTTTCACCCCATCATCGCCGTGATCGTGGGGGCTTATCTGGCAGGGATGGGCTGGTGGATGCGCGCGCAGCTGCCCGAACGGGCCGTGGAGCGGCTCAGCCTGGCGCTGGCAGGGCTGTTCGCCGCCCAGTTAGTTCTTGGAGTGATCAACGTGCTGCTGCTGGCACCGGTCTGGATGCAGCTGGTGCACCTGCTGTTCGCTGATCTGGTGTGGATATGTCTGGTCCTGCTGGGCGGGTACGTGCTGGGGCAGCCCCAGCCGGCGGCGAGCCCGGTTGATCATCCAGTCCATCACCGGGTAAAACAGGCTTCCCAGTAAGTTGGTGGCCCGCCACAGCCAGGGGCCTTCCGGGCCGGGGATGATCACGTACTGCCCGCGCTCGACTCCGTGCAGGATGTGTTCGGCAACGACATCCGCGGAGAGGGTCTGCGCTTCGCCGGCTAGCGCGCGGGTGATGGCCGGTTTGTACTGCGACTCATAGGCCAGCTGGGGCGTGTCAGTGTCGGGCGGGAAGACGATGGACACCTGAACGCCGTGGGATTTCATTTCGGCGCGCAGCACATCGCTGAAGCCGCGCACGGCGTATTTGGAGGCCCCGTAGGCGGAGTAGCCGTATACGCCCATGAAACCGGCGACGGAGGAGACGTTCACGATGCGGCCTTCACCGCGGCGGGCCATCTTCGGGGCGACGGCCCGGCAGGCGTTCACGGTCCCGAAGTAGTTGACCTCCATCATCCAGCGAAAAATGCCGGGGTCCATGTCCAGGAACTCGCCCGGATGGGCCACGCCGGCGCAGTTGATCAGCAGATCCGGCACACCGTGCCTGTGCATGAACGCATCCAGTCTCGCCTGCACTTCGTCGTCGCATGAAAGGTCCAGGCTCAGGGTGAGGATTTCCTGTTTGGGGCTGCGCCGGCAGCTGATCACCTGCTCCCGGGCGTTTTGCAGTTTCTTTTCATCCCGCGCCAGGAGCCAGACGTTTGCGCCGCGGGACGCGAGCAGCCTGCCCAGAGCCAGCCCGATGCCGCTGGAGCCTCCGGTAATCAGCGCGGTGGTGTCCTGGCCAAAAAGGTTCTTCATGTTTCAGTGATGGCAGGAGCTGCAGGAGCCGCCGCTGCAGCCGGAGCAGCCTGAACCGGTGGAGAAGCTGCCGTCCGCTGAGCGGGCCGCCACCCTGGAGAGCGCCCGGCGGGTGTGCAGGCTCAGGCAGTTTTTACAGCGGATAGCCTCGTCGGCGTCCTTCATCGAACGAAAAGCTTCAAACCGCGTTCCGCAGTCCTGGCAGACGTATTCGTATAGAGGCATGGATCCACTCCAGATGATGGTGATGAAATTGTATTCTCAATCCAGCCGGTGGTCAATGCTGACTGGCTGCAGGTACGCGATGTGACCAGCGCAGGTGGTAGGCGGCGACCCCGAAGGCGGTGGCGACGTTCAGGGAGCGCTTGAAGCCCTGCATGGGGATCCAGATGAAGCGGTCGCAGATGGCCAGGATGCCCGGATCGATCCCGGCGACTTCGTTGCCCACGACCAGCAGGATAGGCGGGTTGTCCGGCGCCGGGAGCGCTTCGAACAGCGGCACAGACTGCGACCCGACTTCCAGCGCCCACAGCTGGTAACCCGCGTCCTTGAGCTGCTGCGCGGCTTCCAGACCGTTGCGGTGATACTCCCAGGGAACGGAGAATTCAGCACCCAGGGAGGTTTTGGCCACACCGTGATGTTCGGGCGTGGGCGTGGTGCCCGCCAGGTGCAGGCAGCTCAAGCCCGCGCCGTCGGCAGTTCGGAACATGGAGCCAACGTTGTAGCTCGAGCGAATGTTGTCCAGCAGGGCGGCGACTTCCGGGCCGGGCGGGTTGGCCGCGCGCGGGTTTCCGGTGGGAGGCTGCGCGGGCACTGCTGCCGGTTCACAGTGGGATCCGCAGTGCGGGCAGCGGATGGGCCGGGGGACGCCCGGTGGGACCGGAAAGCGAAACCGGCAGTCCGGATTGGAGCACTGGTGAATGATGTAATTGGATGGGCTCAAACTGCTTACAGGGTGATGACGGAATCAGCTGTCTGGAAGGCGGTGATGATATCGCCCATCCCGCCGATAATGCCGACCTGCACCTGATCAACCAGCCCGAACTGCTGAAGGCAGGTCTGGCAAAGGATCAGGCGAACACCTTTTTTTTCCAGCTGCTTCAGCTCCTCCAGCACTGGCGAGCCTTCACAGGCAAGGCGGACGCCTTCGGTGTAGAAGCAGATGGCTCCGGGAAGATCCTCGGACTCCAGCTGCAGGCGCAGGAAGGTGGCGGTCAGTTTGGCCCGCAGGGCCTGGTCGCCGGTCTGGCCGATACCGTAGTTGGTGATGAGGTAAACAATGCTTCGCGGTTCCATCGTGGTCCTTTCTGTGGCGTGTTGATCAGGGGTACAGGGACTACAGGTAGGTCAGTCCGGTGCGGGTCACCCGGGCGGCGGTGGCCGGGATGCCGAGCTCATCCAGCACTTCCTCCGGGCGGCCGGTGGCTCCTTCCCGGGCGGACAGGGTCATCTGAAGAGCAGGATATTCTCCGGCCTGGTCCGTTGACAGGCACAGGGACAGAACCAGCGGGCGCAGGTCATACTCCTTGCCGCGCCGCTGGCGGATCACTGCTGGCTGATCTAAAAGGGCGTTGATGCGGCTGGTCAGGTCGGTCCGGTCAACCGGTTCCAGCAGCTCCACCCGGTAATCGGAAGAAATGGTACGGGACTGCAGCGCCGGCTGGTACAGGTCGGGCACGGATTCTACCTGGTCGATTGAAATGCCTGCGGGGACTGCCGTGCACAGGTGTTCGCACACCTGTTCCGGGGTCAGATCTTCCGAATCCAGCCAGATATCCACGATCTCCGCCTGGCTGAGGAAGCCGAGCGGCAGCGGGCAGGCCTGCTGGATACGCGGCTGCGGATGGAACCCCTGGCTGTAGGCGACGGGCAGCCCGGCCCGGCGCAAGCTGCGCTCCCAGATTTTATGTACGTCCAGGTTGCCGGTATAGCGCAGGGCTTCCAATTTGGCGTAATAAATGCGAAATCGCTGCATGATGATCACCTATGCCCTGACAGCCCGAGGAGAACGAACCTCTGGGCACTTCCAGCGCTCGCCCGGATATGCCCGGCGCATATCGGCGAAGGTGGGCAGGATGCCGCAGGCAAAGCACTGCTCGCGGCAGTCTGGTCGCAGGGTCTGGGTCAGGCTGTTCCGGTACTCCTGCACCAGGTAGGACTTTCTCACCGCCGTGCTGATGTGGTCCCAGGGGAGCACTTCGTCCAGCGAGCGGTGCCGGTGGGTGTAGAAAGCGGGGTCCAGACCGGTCTCTTCGAAGGCCGCATACCAGGCGTCCATGTGGTTCTGGTCCTGCCAGGCGTCGAATTTCGCGCCGTGCCGGAAGGCACGCAAGATGACCTCTCCCATGCGCCGGTCGCCCCGGGAGAGCCAGGCTTCGAGCATGGTCTCTTTCGGGTCGGTCCAGTTGAGCTTGAGCCCGGGTCCGCGCAGCTCGCGGCGCAGCAGGGACTGCTTCTCCTCGATCTGCTCGACCGTGTCACAGGGCACCCACTGGAAGGGGGTGTGCGGCTTGGGAACGAAGGTGCTCACCCCGGCGTGCAGATTGGCCCGCTTGCCGATGATGCGGCGGCCTTCGGCCAGCACCGCCTTGCACAGGTCGGCGATGGCCTGCACGTCTTCCAGGGTTTCGGAGGGGTGGCCGATCATGAAGTACAGCTTGATGGTCTGGTAGCCGCGCTGGTAGATGGCGCGGGCAGTTTCCAGCAGCTGCTCTGCGGCGATGGGCTTGTTGATGGTCGCGCGCATGCGGTCGGTGGCGGCCTCAGGCGCAAGGGTAAAGCCGCCCTGGCGGACGCCCTTGAGTTTGTCCATCAGGTCGACGGAGAAGGATTCGATGCGCAGCGAGGGCAGCGAGACGACCAGGTGGTTTTCGCTGGCTTCGCGGCTGACGGCGTCCACGAGATCGACAATCTTCGTGTAGTCAGAGGATGAGAGCGAGAGCAGGGCCACTTCCTCGTAGCCGGTGTGCTGCAGGGCGGTGCGGATGGCGCTGACAATCTGTTCCACGGGCCGCTCGCGCACCGGGCGATTGACCATTCCTGCGTGGCAGAATCGGCAGCCGCGGGTGCAGCCGCGCATGATTTCCACCGAGACGCGGTTGTGCACCACGTCGATATTGGGCACGATGAAGCGCGTGGGCGGGGGCGGCAGCACGGGAACAATGCGCTTGGTCACCTTTGCAGGAACCCGGGGATGCAGGGGGGTGACCCGTTCCACAGTTCCATCGGGGTGGTAGGAGACTTCGTATAGCGAAGGGACATACACGCCCGGGATGCTCGCCAGGCTTTCCAACAGCGCTTGCCTGGATGCACCGGAACGCTTCCAGGTCTGGTGTGCGTCCACGATCTCGTGAATCACCTCTTCGCCCTCGCCGATGGCAAAGGCGTCGATGAACCGGGCCATGGGTTCCGGGTTGTAGGTGGCATGCCCGCCGGCGATGACCAGCGGGTGGTTTTCATCGCGGTCTGCCGATTCCAGCGGGATTCCGGCCAGGTCCAGCAGGTTGAGGGAGTTCGTGTAGAGAGTCTCGTACGGCAGGGTGATGGCCAGAATGTCGAAATCCGCCAGACTGCGTTTGGATTCCAGCGCGTAGGCCGGGATTCCGTTCCGGCGCATGGCTTCTTCCATGTCCAGCCAGGGCAGGTAGGCTCGCTCGGCCAGCGTGTCCGGCCGGTCGTTGAGCGATTCGTAGAAGATCGCCAGGCCCAGGTTGGGGACTCCGATATCGTAGATGTCCGGGAAGGCCAGGGCCACCCGGGTTTGGACGGAATCCCAGTCCTTGATTCGCTGGTTCATCTCGCCGCCGACGTAGCGGCCGGGTTTTTGCACAGTGGGCAGCACGCGCTCCAGGCGCTGCTGAATATCTTGCGCGGTAATGGTCAATTCATGCTCCAGTAAATGTACTTGCAGGGGATATGCCTGTCTGCCCCGGTCAGGGAACACCTAATTTTACACGATTATGGTCCAAATTGGGCAAGCAAGGAAAACCGGGCCTGAGCTCAGGCCCGGTGAGAAGGACCGATTGTGTGCAGCGCTACATTGTGCCCTTGTATGCGGAGCCATCCACGGTGAGCATCACGCCATGGATGTACGAAGCGGCCGGGCTGACCAGGAAAGCCGCCGCGCGGGCAAACTCCTCGGGCCGGCCGATGCGTCCCAGGGGGATCTGCTGCGCGATTTTCGCGCGCTCTTCTTCCACGCTGGTCTGGTTGGTCTTTGCCCGGTGCTGCATGAGCTCGTCCACCCGTTCCGTTTCGGTCCAGCCGGGCAGGATGGAGTTGAAGCGGATGCCCTCCGATCCCAGCTCAATGGCCAGGGTCTTGGTCAGGCCGACAGTGGCGGCGCGGATGCTGTTGGACAGGACCAGACTGGCGATGGGCTGCTTGACGGAGTTGGAGGTGATGGTGAGAACCGAGGGCGCTTCCGATTTTCGCAGATACGGCAGCGCGGCGCGGATCAGGCGCACGTGGCTCATGAACAGCAGCTGGAAGGCAGCCATCCAGTCCTCATCAGTAAAGACTTCGAAGGACCCGGCCGGGGGACCGCCGGAGTTGGTGATGAGGATATCCAGCCCGCCCCAGTCATTGACGACCTCGGCCACCAGCTTTGCGGGCACCTCCGGGTCGTGAACATCGCCGGGCAGCGCCAGCACCTTTTCTGCGCCGCCATCTTCCAACCGGCGGGCAGCCGCCTGAATATTGTCCGCGCTGCGGCTGTTAATGGCCACCCAGGCGCCTTCCTCACTGAGCGTTTTCGCCGTGGCAAAGCCCAGCCCGCGGCTGGCGCCGATGATCAGGCATTGTTTGTCTTTTAAGTTCAGGTCCATGACAGCTCCTATAGCAGTTGCAGGGTTGAATCGATCAGCTGGAAGTCTGGCCAGTTCTTTTCGATGGTTTCCGGAATCTGCTGCAGCAGGCGGGAGGAATGGTTGGCATCGTTGCTGATAACCACACATCCCACGACCGTCTCCTGCCATATGTCTTGCCGGTCAATTTCCGCCGCGGAGATATTAAAATCCCGGTGCAAACGGGCCAGCAGCGGTTTCAGCCGCCCGCGTTTTTCTTTCAACGAGCGGCAGCCCGGAAGGAGGAGATGCAGGGTCAGGAAACCGATGGAAGCCATGGGGATGCTTGCCTTACGCCTGACGGCAACCTTGCACATTGGGTGGCGGTCAGGTACAATCCCTTCACCCTGAAGAGCAAGGATGCGTCCGATGAATGACGTAGAAAAAGCTTACCAGGAATGCCTGGATTACCTTTACAGCTTCGTTGATTATAGCCTGACGCGAAATTTGCGTTATGCCGAAGAGAAATTTGACCTCGGCCGCATGAGAACCTTCATGGGCCGGCTGGGCAATCCGCAGGAGGCTTACCCGGTCATTCACGTCGCAGGAACCAAGGGGAAAGGTTCGACCGCAGCGATGGTCGCCAGCGCACTACAGGCGGCCGGGTACCGTGTCGGGTTTTACACCTCGCCGCACCTGGAAGAATTTTGCGAACGCATCCAGATCAACCGGCAGCTGATCTCACACGCTGATCTGGTCCGCATCGTGGACCAGGTGAAGCCAGTCGTGGCCGAGATTGAGCAGCTAACCACCTTCGAGCTGACTACCGCGGCGGCGTTCCTGTATTTCGCCGAGCAGAAGGTGGATGTGGCAGTCATTGAAGTGGGTCTTGGCGGCCGGCTGGACGCCACCAACGTGGTCAAGCCGGTGGTGTCAGTGATCACATCCCTGTCACTGGACCACACCAAAGTGCTGGGTGATACGCTGGCAAAGATTGCCTTTGAGAAGGCCGGGATTATCAAACCCGGCCGGCCGGTGGTCATGGCCCCGCAGCGTGAGGAAGCCCGGCTGGTGGTGGAACGGGTGGCTTTTGAACGGGAGACGAAGCTGGTTCAGGTAGGACGAGACATACTGTTTACCCCTCACCAGCACTCGCTGGACGGGCAGAGCCTGCTGCTCTGGCGAAAAGAGGAGCAGGAGAGGATGGACCGCTATATCGAGACCGGATCAGCCAGCGGCTGGGCGCCTGCTCATCTGTTTATCCCGCTGCTGGGGCATCATCAACTGGAAAATGCGGCCACGGCCTACGCGACGCTTCAGGTGCTCCGGGAAGAAGGTTTCCCGATCACTGAAGAGCAAATTGCCGCCGGTTTTCGCGAGGTGGTCTGGCCGGGGCGTTTTGAGATCCTGCGGCGCAGCCCGCTGGTCATCGTGGACTCTGCTCACAACCGCGACTCGGCGCTAAAACTGCGCCTGGCGCTGGACGATTACCTGTCCGGACGGCCGGTGGTGCTGGTGTTCGGAGCTTCGGAAGATAAAGACATTTACGGCATGTTCAGCGAGCTGCTGCCCCGGGTGAAACAGGTGATTGCCACCGAGTCGACGCATCCCCGGGCGCTGAACGCGAACGATCTGGTCGCGCTGGCGCACCAGTTCGGCTGCCTGGCCCGGGCGGTGGTTCCGATCGAGCGCGCGCTGGTGACAGCCATGGAGCTGGCCAGCGAAGAATGCGCCGTGGTGGTCACCGGCAGCCTGTTTGTCGCCGCGGCCGCGCGTCAAATTATGCACAGCCAGGCCGGCGCCCCTCACCCGGGATAAGCAGGCAGGGTATAATGATCGGGTTTACAAGGGTTAACCTGGAGTGAGGATCGCTGAATGATAGAAGATAGCTGGTTTCAGAAGCAGGACCGGATGGATGATTTTTCCTCCTCGCTGCACCAGCGGACGGAGGAACTGTACCAGGTTCCGGACGCTGAACCGAACGATGCCGGGTTGATTGAGGCTGCGGCTATTGTGCTGCGGGACATCGTGGTCTTCCCGCACATGGTCTCACCGATCTTCATCACCCCCGGGCCGAACCTGATGGCCATCCAGGAAGCCCAGTTCAACTACGAAACCGTCATCGCCCTGGTAATGAAAGATCCGGAGGTTGATGAGCCTGGGCCGGAGGACTTCCTGCCAATCGGGGTCGAGGTGGCCGTCGGCCGGCTGCTGAACCTGCCGGACGGGAACAGCTCTGCGCTGGTGCAGGGCCGCCGCCGGGTGAAGATCGTCGAGTTTGTTCAGGAGGACCCCTTCTACCGGGTTCGGGCGCTGCCGATCGACGAGCCGGAGGAGGTCAACCGCCAGGTGGACGCGCTGATGCGCACCGCCCGCGACCTGTTTGAACGCTGCGTGCAGATGGACCGCAGCCTGCCGGATGAGGCCCACCTGTTCTCGATGAACATCCAGGAGCCTGGCTGGCTGGCGGACATGATCGCCACGGCCATCGCCCTGCCGTTCAACGAGCGGCAGAGCCTGCTGATGATCCCGGACCCGCAGGAGCGCCTGAAGCGGGTAAACTGGCTGCTGGCTCAGGAACTGGATGTGCTACAGCTGGAGGATGAAATCCAGAACCGGGTGCAGAACGAGGTCGACCGCTCGCAGCGGGAGTATTACCTGCGCGAGCAGATGAAGGCCATCCAGACCGAGCTGGGCGAAGGCGACCTGTTTTCGCGTGAGATCAACGAGCTGCGCCAGCGAGTGGAAGCGGCCGAACTGCCGGCCGAGGTCAAGCAGGCTGCCCAGAAGGAAGTGGAGCGCCTGGCCCAGATGCCTGCGATGGCGCCCGAAGTTGGCATAATCCGCACCTACATCGACTGGATCATCGAGCTGCCCTGGACGAATGAAACCGAGGACAACCTGGACGTGCGCAACGCGGCCAGGGTGCTTGACCGGAACCACTACGGTCTGGGGAAGGCCAAGGACCGCATTCTGGAATACATCGCCGTACGCAGCCTGAAGCCGAAACGTCTGCGCCAGCCGATCCTGTGCTTTGTCGGACCGCCGGGAACCGGTAAGACCTCGCTCGGCCGCTCGATCGCGGAGGCGCTGGGGCGCAATTTCGTGCGCGTTTCGCTGGGCGGGGTGCGCGACGAGGCGGAAATCCGCGGTCACCGGCGCACTTACATCGGGGCGCTGCCCGGGCGAGTGCTGCAGACCATGCGCCGGGCGAAGTCAGTCAACCCGCTGTTCATGCTGGACGAGATCGACAAACTGGGCAACGATTTCCGCGGGGATCCCGCTTCGGCGCTGCTGGAAGTGCTGGACCCCGAGCAGAACTACGCCTTCTCCGACCACTACCTGGAGCTGCCCTACGACCTCTCGCGGGTGATGTTCATCACCACGGCCAACAGCCTGGCCTCCATACCGCCGGCGCTGCTGGACCGGATGGAAGTGGTCGAGTTCCCGGGTTACATCGAGGAAGAAAAGGTGGAAATTGCCCGCCGGTTCCTGATCCCTCGCCAGCTGGAGGAAAGCGGGTTTGATGCGGGTGAGATTTACTTCCAGGAAGACACGCTGAGCAAGATCATCCGTGAATACACTTACGAAGCCGGAGTGCGCAATTTGGAACGCGAAATCGGGCGGATGACGCGCAAGCTGGCCCGCCTGAAGTCCGAGAAGAGGCGCTACCCGACCCGGCTGACACCGGCGATGGTGGAGAAATACCTCGGTCCGCCACAGTTCTTCCAGACCGAAGCGGAGAAGGAGAACGAGGTCGGCGTGGCCACGGCCATGGCCTGGACGGAGAACGGCGGCGAAATCATGCCCGTCGAGGTGTTGATCCTGGACGGGAAGGGCAATCTGCAGATCACCGGCCAGGTGGGCGATGTGATGCAGGAGTCCGCGCAGGCTGCGCTGTCGTACATGAAATCCCGCTCCGAAACGCTGAACCTGCCTGCGGACATGTATGAAGGCGTGGACGTACACATTCACATCCCCGAAGGCTCCATTCCCAAGGACGGGCCGAGCGCGGGTATTACCATCGCCACAGCGCTGATTTCGGCTTTCACCGAGCGCAAGATTTCCAAGGACGTGGCCATGACGGGTGAGATCACCCTGCGCGGCCGCGTGCTGCCGGTTGGTGGGGTACGTGAAAAACTGCTGGCAGCCTACCGGGCCGGCATCCGCACGGTGGTGATCCCGGAGCGGAACCTGAAGGACCTGGTGGACCTGCCAAAGAAGGTGCGCACCGATCTGCGCATTGTGCCGGTGACGCACATGGACCAGGTGCTGGACCTGGCGCTGGAGCCGGAGCCGGTCAAACCGCCGCGAAAGCGCAAGCCGAAAAAGAAGACCGAAGACGAGAAAGAAAAAGAGTCAGCGGAGAAAAGTGAATAAACACGCCGCCCCGAAGGGAAACCTCCGGGGCGGTGATTTTCCGGGATCTGGTATGGAATGGAAGGCGAAGAAAGCCGATTACTGTCCTTCTTCGTAGGGGTGGGCTTCCTGAGCTTCGTTTTGCAGTATGCGGATGCCGTTGCGCACCTGGGTCAGGATGCGCTCCATTTCACTTTCCAGTTGAGAGAACCTCTCCAGCACGTACTGGTCGGCCTCGAGGCGGGTGATGCGGGCCTCCTCCTCTGCCTGGGCGATGATTTCGGCAGCCCGCTGGTTGGCGGCTTCGACGATGCCTTCATCGCCCAGGATATGCTCCGCCTTTTCACGCGCCAGCTGGATGGTGCGGTTGGCCTCTTCCTGGGCCTGGGCCAGCAGGCGGTCCCGCTGGGCAAGCAGCTGCTGGGCCTTCTTGATTTCCTCGGGGATCGAGACACGCATCTGATCGATGAGGTCCAGCATCCTGTCCTCATCCACCACGACGCTGTGGGTGAACCAGATTGGCCGGCTTTCGTTGAACAACTCCTCCAGTCGGTCGACCAAATGTAGAATGTCCATATCTCCTCCCCGGAATGAGCAAGTGCGAGACTGTTGTGCGGCTGCGGGAAAAGCTAATCAGTCAATGATGTGAAGGCTACAAAATTACCACCGTCGTTCAGTTCCGCGTAGCGGGCCTTCAACGCCTTTTCGACAAACGCAGGCACCATGGTGCTGACATCGCCCCCCAGAGAGGCGATTTCGCGCACGGTGGTGGATGACAGGAAGGTGTGCTCCTCGCTGGTGATCAGGGCCATGACTTCCACATTGGGCGCCAGGCGGTGATTGGCCAGGGCCATGCGGAACTCGTGTTCAAAATCGGAGAACACGCGCAGGCCGCGGACGATGACCTGGGCGTCGATCTGCCGGCAGAAGTCCACCGTCAGCGACGAATACCCCATGATGCGGATCTTGGGGTCTTTTTCAAAGGCCTGAGCCACCAGTTCCAGGCGTTCTTTGGGTGAAAACAGCAGGTTCTTCAGGGGCTTGTCGTAGACGGCAACGACCAGTTCATCGAACAGGCGGGCGGCACGATGAGCGATGTCTATATGCCCAAAGTGAATGGGATCGAATGTGCCGGGAAAAACTGCGCGAACCATGTAACTCCTTAACTGATATCGCCTCGCCCGTCACCCCAGTACTCATCCAGCGCCTTGCGGAGCAGCCGGTGCTGGGGGGCGGACAGGTCGGGATCCCTTTCGAAGAGAGCTTGAGCCAGACGGCGGGCTTTTTCGATCAGGTGAACATCGCTTAGTTTGGCCATACGCAGCTCGGCCAGGCCTGACTGGCGGGTGCCCAGGAAGTCGCCCGGCCCGCGCAGCTCCAGGTCCCGCTCCGCCAGCACAAAGCCGTCGTTGGTATCCACCATCACCCGCAGGCGCTCGTTCTCCAGACTGTCCTGGGTTTCCGGAATCAGCAGGCAGTAGGACTGCTGCTTGCCGCGCCCGACACGGCCGCGCAGCTGGTGCAGCTGGGCCAGCCCGAAGCGGTTGGCGCCTTCGATCAGCATCACCGTCGCGTTGGGCACGTCGACTCCGACCTCGATGACCGTGGTGGAGACCAGCACGTCGTATTCGCGGGTGCGGAACCTGGTCATGACCTGGTCTTTTTCCTCCGGCTTCATGCGGCCGTGCAGCAGCCCCAGACGGAGGTCCGGGAAGACCTCTTTCTGCAGACGGGCGTGCTCGTTGACCGCGGCCTGACCTTCGCCGTTTTCCCCTTCTTCCACCAGCGGGTAGATGATGAAGGCCTGGTTGCCTTTCTGTGCCTGCGAGCGAATGAGCTGGTAGGCTCGTTCGCGCTCGAGCGGAGAGAGCAGGTGGGTGCTGACCGGCTGGCGTCCGGGCGGCATCTCATTGAGGATACTGAGGTCCAGGTCGCCGTAGAGGGTCAGCGCCAGTGAGCGCGGAATGGGCGTGGCTGTCATCACGAGCAGGTGGGGATTGTCGCCTTTGGAACGCAGAAGAGCACGCTGGGCCACGCCGAAGCGGTGCTGTTCATCGATGATGGCCAGCTGCAGCTGGTTGAAGACGATGGGACCTTCGATCAGCGCGTGCGTACCGACCACGATCTTGATATCGCCCGCTTCCAGCCCTTCGCGGATGCGCTGCTTTTCGGCTTCGGGTGTGTCGCCGACCAGCAGAGCGATTTCCTCCGGGCGGAGGGGGTAGCCTTCGTCTGGGTTATCGGACGAGAGCAGGTCCTGGAAGTTGTGGAAGTGCTGCTCAGCCAGGATGCCGGTGGGGGCCATGATGGCCACCTGCGCGCCGTTATTGGCCACGATGGAAGCGGCGAGAGCGGCAACCACAGTCTTGCCGGAGCCGACATCTCCCTGCAGCAGGCGGTTCATCGGGTGAGTCGAGGCGAGGTCGGCGCGGATGGTGGCAATGGCCTGCTGCTGCGCTCCGGTCAGCTGGTAGGG
>DGEO01000015.1:0-25514 GCA_002385985.1 Anaerolineaceae bacterium UBA3924
CCACAGATCCACCCACCCGGGTGGTTTTTTTCTCACATCCGTGCCCTATAGGGGGTGTATCCTTACTGTTTTTCTCGACCCGCGCATCAGATCAGTTATCCGGGTGCCTACTGGTGTCTTTGAACTCAAACCCGTGCCTGGCGAACAGGTTCCTGCAAATTTCTATGGCTTCAATGCTATCGGATGGGATTCCCCTGGCCTCAAGTTCAGATCATGCCTCGTTGATCGCTGTCTGCAGTTGTCTGGTGAACCAGGAGGGAAGGCCGGCAAACGGGTCTTCCCGTGTTGGCCGGGCATAGCCGAGAATAACCAAAATTTCCTAATTCCCCGGCTTCTGAGCGATACTGAGAGCATCGTTGTAAGCAATTCTGGATCTGCGGCCATTGAAGTAGTGGTTGAATCGCGCCCTCGTTATCCCAAGGAACTCGGCAAACTCAGCCTGAGTTTTATACTCTCCCAGCTCATGCAACCACTTTATATAAGCCCGTTCAGAGTAGCGAGCTAATTCTTACTTCAAGGAAGCGGCCATGGTGTCCGTCATGCTTGGCAACATTGATACCTGAGACTGGGCGCACCGTATTCAAGAGTCTAATAGCATCAATATTGCGTATACCCCAACCATAACCGCTAATCCTCATGTGCCTAGCCCAGGTAATACCCCCTTTTCGTTTTATGTCCCGCCCCGCCAGACTTCTCAATCCGCCGGCAGCTGGCTGCCGGTCAGCACATCCTGCAGCGCGTCTTGCTCGGCGCGGCTGAAGGCCTCCGCCAGGTCCTCACCCTTCTCCACGGTCGCCATGCCCAGGCTCAGGTTCAGCAGCTGGCACCGCTCCGCATCTCGCACCCGCTGCAGCACGCGGCGGGCGGCTTCTGCCCCGGTCTTTGGCAGAATCACCGCGAACTGGTCCCCGCCCAGCCGGGCGACCACGTCCTCCCTGCGGAAGCAGGAGACCAGCAGCCGACCAACCCTGCGCAGCGTCTCCTCATCCCCCGGCCGGAAGCGCCCCCCTGCTCTGTCAAGCCCGGCATGCGCCACCAGAATCGAGATCGGATACAGGCGGCTGGAGCGCAGGCGCTTCATTTCCGCCTCAAAGTAGGAGCGGTTGAACAGGCCAGTCAACGCATCCTGCACGCTCAGGCGGCGCAGCTCCTGCTGGATGCGCTTCGCCTCGGTGATGTCCCGCCAGATCACCACCAGCCCGTCGCCCATCCGGCTGACCCGAATATCGTAGGCCGCCTCGATCGCCTGGGCCATCCCGGGCTGCTCCGGTACCATCCACTCCCGCTCCACCGGCTTGCCGGTCTCAACCGTGCGGCGGAACGCCTCATACAGGCCGCTGCGGCGGAACTCCGCCGAGCTTTCCAGCAGCAGCGCGCCCGGGGTCAGCCGGCCCCAGAAGCGGGTTTCCGACCGGCCTTCGCGGTTGAGGTACACAATGCGGAAATCTTCGACAGCCTCGTCCGCGCCGCGCACGGCGGTGAACATGGCCAGCCCGGCGGGCATCTCTTCGATGCACAGGCGGAAGCGCTCGCCGATCTCGCTCTCAATCTCCTGCTTCTGGCGCTCCTCGCGCCGCTGGCGGTGCTCCTCCAGCGCGCGCCGTACGGCCGGCCCCAGCCGGGAGGGGTTCTGCCGCAGCACGAAATCATCCACCCCCTGCTTGATCGCCAGGGCGGTCTGCTCCTCGCCGATGGGGTCGGCGAAGAGGATGAAGGGAATCTCCAGGTTGAGCGACTGGAGCAGCTGGAAGGCCTCCGCGCCGGAGAACTGGGCCAGCTGGTCCCCGGAGATGATCAGATCGGGCGGCGGATTAAGGTGCGCCAGAAACTTGCGCGCTGTCTCCACCCGCAGGCTGCTCACCTGAAAGCCCGCGTCGGCGAGCTCGGTTTCGATGCACAGCGCGTCTTCCACCTGATCGGTTACCAGAAGCACATTGATTGGGCAGCTCATGTCAACCTCTACCATCCTGATGCCTTACCGGTTGACCGGGACCGCCCGCTTCCATGTGCGCTTCAATAACAGCGGCACCCGATCCCTCCATAACTGAGCAGAGGAGTCGGGTGCAAGAATCAAGCCAGGGGTTGTCAACCCATCTGTGGTGCTAGAGCGGCCGCACCAGCACCTTGCATGCAATTTCGGCTTCAAAAGCCAGCTCGGTGTATTCCACCTGGACGACAGTTTCGGGCGCGTGCTGCAGCACGGTCACCTGACGGCCCGGCAGGATGCCGTAGCCCTGCAGCTGGCAGCGCAGGCTGGAATCCAGGTCAGCAAAATCCTCGATCACCACCTGGCTCCCGGGCTGGATCTGGGCCAGAGTAAACGGCCCATCAACTGTAAACTGCTCGCTGCTCTGTCCCCTTCTGTGCCTATGCCTCCAGGACTGACGTTCCATCGCTGTTCTCTCCCATTAATTTCTTGAACCAGCCGGCCAATGTCGAGCGAGCCGGGTTAATGTTGGTGTTGCCGCAGGCCGGGCAGCAGACCATCCTGCAGCCCTTGTTCAGCGGGCAGGACGGGCAGGCGGCGTTGTTCTCCGGATCGAAGGTGTGCCCGCACAGCGCGCAGGTGACCATTTCCTCGCTCATGCGCCCCACCCCAGGAAGGTCAGTACGCGGTACAGCAGCCCGCCGACCAGGAAGGCGAAGGGGAAGATGAAGGCCAGCATGGCCGCGGTGGTTTTCACCCCGCGCTCTTTGATGATCATGAATGTCGAGGCGATGCAGGGCACAAACAGGGTGATGGTCACGATGGCCACCAGCACCTGCAAATTGGTCAGCCCGATGGTCTCCTGCATGGCGAACAGCCCGGTGGCGGCGAAGTCACGCCGCAGGAAGCCGAGCAGGAAGGCCGAGCTGGCCTCGGCGGGCAGGCCCAGCCAGCCCGTCACCAGCGGCTCGCCGGCCTGGATCAGCCAGGGCAGCACGTGGATCTTGTCCAGGACGAACAGCAGCAGCGTGCCGATCAGGAACAGCGGCACCGCCTCCTTGACGTACCACTCCAGGCGGGCCAGCGTCTTCATCACCACGTTCGACAGCACCGGCAGCCGCAGAGGAGGCAGTTCAACCACCAGAGGCGTGCGCTCGCCGGGCAGCAGTTTTGCCGCCAGCCAGCCGACCAGCAGGAGCACACCGATCATCAGGCCGAACCAGATCAGCGCGGCGGAAGCGGAAATGGCCGAGAGCATGCCCAGCACCACACCCAGCTGCGCTGAGCAGGGGATGGCCAGCGCCAGCAGGAAAATTACCAGCAGCCGGTCGCGCTTGCTGGTCAGGATGCGGGTGGTCAGGGTGGCCATGGTCACGCAGCCCAGGCCCAGCACCATCGGCAGCACGGCTTTGCCGTTCAGCCCCAGCATGCGGAAGATCTTGTTGGTGAGCACCGCCAGGCGAGGCAAATAGCCCGAGTCTTCCAGAACGCCAAAGGCGATGAAGAAGGTGGTCACGATGGGCAGCAGCAGCGCCACGGCATAGGTCATGCCCATGGTCCACAGGCCGTACTCGCCGACCAGCATATCCACGAGGAACGGGATGGGAATCAGGCGCTCGATCGCCGCGGTGACCCAGGGATTGACTATCCCGCTGAACAGGTCCTCTTCCAGCAGGCCGACCAGGGTGCCGGCCCCGAACACGCCCACAAACCAGTACATTCCATACAGCACCAGCGCCAGCACCGGCAAGCCCCAGAGCGGGTGGATGGTGATGCGGCTGAGCCTGGCGGCAAAGCCGACGCCCTCCTGCTTCTTCTGGTGCAGCACCTGCTGGCAGACGCGGTCCACCCAGTCGTTGTGCACCTGCTGGATGACGATCTCCGGCGACTGGGCCAGGTCGGCCTTCAGCTCGCGGCGGATGCGCTCCAACGCCTGGAAATCTTCGGGGCGGGCCGCTTCGCGCAGCCAGGAGTCCACCACTTCATCCCCCGACAGCCACAGCAGCCCCAGCCCGCGGCTCGAGGTGGTGCTTTCCGGGAAGAGCGGCTGCATTTTCTCCAGCGCGTCTTCCAGCTCCGCCGGGTAGCACAGCTCCAGCGCGGCCGGGCGGGCCTGCTCCAGGGCGCGCTCCACGTCGGCCACGCCGGTTCCTCGGGTGGCGATGGTGGGCACCACCGTCAGGCCGAGTATCTGGCTCAGCCGCTCCACGTCCACCTGCAGCCCGTGCGCCTGGGCCTCGTCCATCATGTTCAGCGCCAGCACCAGCGGAACGCCCAGCTCGGCCAGCTGCGCGGTCAGCAGCAGCGTGCGGCGGAAGTTCTTCGCGTCCCCCACCTGCAGCACCGCCCGAAAGGATTCGCGCAGGATCACCCGCGCGGTCACGGCTTCGTCATCGGTGCGCGGCGGGAAGGCGACGATGCCCGGCGTGTCGACCACCGTGGCATGTCCCAGGCTTTTGGCTGTGCCCTGCGAAAGCTCCACCGTGGTGCCGGGATAATTGGATACCACCACATAGGTCCCTGTCAGGCGGTGGAAGAAGAGCGACTTGCCCACGTTCGGATTGCCCACAAGGGCAATCCGCTGGCCGGAGTTCAACGCCACGGCTGGCATGGTATGGCAATTTTGCATGCTGGAACCTCTAATCCTTTTTTGATTGGCAGTCGGGGCAAAGCCCGTAAAACATCAGGGTGGCGCCTTTCACCTGACAGTTGTGGCGCGCTTCGAAACTGGCGACCAGATCATCCACCGCCGGGTCGTTGAACTCGATGATGGTACCGCATTTTTCGCAGCGGAAGTGAAAATGATCGGTCGCCGAGACGGGATCAAAACGGTCCTGGTGCTTGTTCTGATCGAGGTGATGCGAGCTGATCAGGTCGAGGCTCTCCAGCCAGCGCAGGGTGCGGTAAACCGTGGAGAGATTGATGCTGGGATCGCTTTTCCGGACCAGGGCGTGTATTTCCTCCGCGGTGGGATGGTCCGAAAGCCGCTCGAGTGCCTGCAGGATCAGCCGGCGCTGAGTGGTCATCCGCCCGCCGTCACTCTGGAGGCGCAGGTTGACCTCTTGGACTAAATTGGACATGTACCGGGCCTTTTATTGCAAATCGTTTGCAACAAGATTTCAACCAGTATAAGCCCCGGCGGTCGAGAACAGGCAGTGACACCTGTCACCCCCGGTGCGTGTCAGATGTCACAAAAGCGGATCAACCTGTCCAGTTTTTACTCCTGAACCAGCCCTCTTGAGGCCGCCGCGCTGTGCAGCCCTCGCCGCCGGTGATATAATTCCGGCCAATCTTTACCTCTGTGGTTAAAAATAATAAGGAGAAGCGTCCATGTCCCCCATTCGCACCCTGACTCTTTTGCTGGCCGCCCTGAGCCTGCTGCTGGCTGCCTGCGGCCCCGCGCAGACCGCCACCCCCGACGCCCCGGAATACACCCTGGGCGAGGTCAGCGTCGCCCAGATCCAGTCCGAGCCCGGCTGGGAAGACCTGCGCGCGGAGGACTACACCCCCGATCCGTCTCTGGTGGAGGCCATCCGCGCCGGCGCGGAGGATATCCAGGTGATGGTCTTCCTGGGCTTCTGGTGCCCGGACAGCCAGCGCGAAGTGCCCCGCTGGATCAAACTGGCGGAAGCAGCCGGCCTGCGCGAGGACCAGATCACCTACATCAGCCTGGACTACACCAAAACCGACGCCGATGGCCTGACCGAACAGTACGGGATCGAGTACGTGCCCACGTTTGTGATCCTGCGGGACGGGCAGGAGATCGGCCGCATCATCGAAAGCCCGGAGGAGACGCTGGAAGCCGACCTGGCCGCCATACTGGCCGCCAGCTAAACATCCGGCCCCGGCACTTGGATGCCGGGGCCTTTTCTTCTGTTCACCCGCCGGGTACGGATTGATCCGGCGCAGTCAATTACCCATAGACTCGCTCTGCCAGCCTATGGAGAACTATCATACGATGCTGCTTGCGATTTAATAGGTGACTTTTCGGGGCAGCTTCTTGGCCTGGTCCACCCAGTCCTTCACCTGATCCAGCGTGGGCGTCCGTCGAACCAGCTTCTTCTCTTCGTTGGTGGTGATCAGCGCCTTGTAGAGGTTCTCCGGGTTGCGCTGGGCCAGCTCGACCACCGTATCCACCCCGGCGCATTCCAGCAGGTCCGAATATTCCTCGCCCACCCCGCGGATGCGGAACAGATCGGCATGGTTTACCCATTCCAGGATCAGCTTGTGAGCGATGCCGGTCTTCTCCTCCAGCATCGCGCGGCCGGCCGGGTCCGCGCCCATCTCGAGCAGTTTTTCGACGCTCGTCACGCCGGCAGCTTTCAGCTTCTCAGCGTAAGCAGGGCCAATTCCTTCGATGTCCAGCAGGTTCGTCATGTGGTCCTCCATAGGTGTGTTGATCGAGATTCTGAAGAATAGAGACAACTTCATTATAGAGACTATCTGCAACAGCGGGTCGCGAATACCGGGGAAACTTATTTTCATGACCCGTATCCAGAATTCCCACCTGCCTGTCCAATTTGCCCCGATATGAGGTATGTTGATAAAATAAGCCAGGTAAGGCCATGTTTACGGTGACTGCCGTTTCCCCCACCTTACCCGTAGTAATACGATATGACCACTGAGAACAAGCAGCCATCCACATCTTTCCCCGTCCTGAAAACGATAACCGGTCTGGTGGTACTGGGAGTCCTGTTCTGGATCAGCACCTGGCAGGCGCTGCTGTTCCACAGCCTGGCGGAGCTGTTCAGCATCGTCATCGCCGGCTCCATCTTCATCCTCACCTGGAACTCGCGCCGCTTTTTCGAAAACGATTACCTGTATTTCACCGGCGTGGGCATGCTGTTTGTCGGCTTTCTGGACCTGATCCACACACTGGCCTACCGCAACATGGGCGTCTTCCCCGGCCTGACGGTGAACGAGCCCACCCAGCTGTGGATCGCCGCCCGCTACACGCAGAGCCTGGCGCTGCTGATCGCCCCGCTGTTCCTGCGCCGCCGGATAGACAACCCGCCCCTGCTCCTGCTGGGCTACACCGCCTGGACGGGGCTGATCCTGGCCTCGATCTTCCTGTGGAAAACCTTCCCCGACGCGCTTGTCCCCACCGAAGGTGACGCCGGCCAGCTGACCCCCTTCAAAATTGCCAGCGAATACATCATCGTGGGCATCCTGGCCGTGGCCGCCTGGCAGATGCACCGCCGCCGCGCCACCCTGGACCCGCAGGTGCTGCGGTACCTGTACCTGTTCTTCGGGTTCAGCATTCTTTCCGAGCTTTCCTTCACCAATTACGCCAACGTCTTCAGCCTGTTCAACGTGCTCGGGCACCTGCTCAAGATCGTGGCCTTCTTCTCCATTTACAAGGCGATCCTCGAGACCGGGTTCCTGCGGCCCTTCCAGCTGCTCTTCCGCGATCTGGCGCGGCGGGAGGAAGAGCTGCGCCTGTCACACGCCGACCTGGAACGGCGCGTCGAGGAGCGCACCCTGGCGCTGCGCGACGAGGTCCGGGAGCGCCAGCAGGCCCAGCGCGAGCTGCAGCAGGCCAAAGACGAGCTGGAGCAGCGGGTGATCGACCGGACCGCCCAGCTGCAGGCGGCCAACCGCGAGCTGGAGCGCGAGCTGGCCATCCGCCACCGGGTGGAAGCCGCGCTGCGCCAGTCCGAAGCCCGGCTGCGGCGCCTGGCCGAGTCTAACATCATCGGCGTGATCTACAAATCCCGCGACGGGCGTGTGACCGAAGCCAACCAGGCCTACCTGGACATGATCGGCTACACCCGGGCCGACCTGCAGGCCGGGCGGGTCCGCTGGGACCGCATCACCGCGCCCGAGTATCTTGAAAAAGAATACCTGGCCCTGCAGGAGGCGGACGAGAGAGGGGCCTGCCAGCCTTATGAAAAAGACTACCTGCGCTCGGACGGCGACCGGGTGACCGCGCTGGTCGGGTTTGCCAGCCTGGAACTGCCCGGCCATTACATCGGCTTCGTGCTCGACCTGACCGAGAGCAAGAAGGCCGAGCGGGCGCTCAAGGAGTACGCCCTCAAGCTGGAGCACTCCAACCGGGAGCTGGAGCAGTTCGCCTTCGTGGCCTCGCACGATCTGCAGGAACCGCTGCGCAAGATTTCCACCTTTGGCTCGCGGCTGAGAGACCGGGTCGCCAGCCGGCTGGACGAGGAAGAGAGGCTCTACCTGGACCGCATTCTGGACGCCTCCGGCCGCATGCGCCACATGATCAACGACCTGCTGGCCCTCTCAAGAGTGACCACGCAGGGCCAGCCGTTCGAGCAGGTGGATCTCAACCAGGTCGTGGCCGACGTACTCAGCGACCTGGAGGTGCAGATCGAGCGCACCCGCGGCCAGGTGTACGCCGACCCGCTCCCCAGCGTGGACGCCGACCCGGTGCAGATGCGCCAGCTGTTCCAGAACCTGATCGGCAACGCGCTCAAGTTCCATAAAAACGGCGTTCCGCCGGTGATTCACCTGACCTGCCGGCATGAGACCTACAAGGACCAGCCTGCGCTGGTGCTGACGGTGCAGGACAACGGCATCGGCTTCGACATCCAGTACCTGGAACGCATCTTCCAGCCCTTCCAGCGCCTGCACGGGAAAAGCACCTATGAAGGCAGCGGCATTGGTCTGGCAATCTGTCGTAAAATTGTAGAGCGGCATGGGGGAACCATCACAGCTGAAAGCCAGCCCGACCAGGGGACGGCCTTTATTGTCATACTGCCCACCAGCCACGAGGAGGTCCAGATTGAAGGACGCGCGTAAACCCTTACGGGTGATGATCGCGGATGACGACCCGGACGACCAATGGCTCATTACCGACGCGCTCAAAGCGGCCAACATCGCCCATCAGGTTGTTTTCGTCTCGGACGGCGTCGAGCTGATGGATTATTTACACCAGAAAGGCCAGTACAGCAACCCGCAGGCTTACCCTCGCCCTGACTTGATCCTGCTGGATCTGAACATGCCCCGCAAGGACGGTCGTGAGGCCCTTTGCGAGATCAAAAGCGACCCGGTGCTCCGGCGCATCCCGGTGGTTATCTTTACCACCTCCCAGTCCGCCGAGGATGTGGCCCAATGCTACGACCTGGGCGGCAACGCGTATGTGGTGAAGCCGCACTCCTTCGCCGGGCTGGTCCAGGTGCTGAAAACGCTGGACGAGCACTGGTGCAACACCGCCCGGCTGGCCAGCTAGGAACGCCGTTCACGGGTTTTCAGTTTTTATCCAGACAGCCAAAAGCGAATACCACCGAGCGCAGCGCCTCGGGGACCAGCCGGCCGTACTGCAGCCCCAGCCAGTACGCCAGCCCGGAGAAGGCCAGGTAGGCCGGTTCCGGCTCAAAGCCGTAGACCGCCGCGTGAAAGCCGTGCCGGGCCAGTGTCCGGCGCAGGGCCGGCAGCGTGCTGCAGCGGTAATAAGCCGGGAAAACGTCCTCCTCCCGGGTGCCCTGCTTCACCCAGGCCAGCAGCCTGGCGTGATAGCGGTAAGGCAGCAGCCTTGAAGCCAGGCCCACATACCCCCAGCGGTTGGACGTGCGAATGCACAGGGTTCCGCCGCTCTTCAGCACCCTGCTAGCCTCGGTAAAAAAGCTCTCCGGGTCCAGCAGGTGCTCAAGCACCTGGTCGCAGATGACCATGTCGGCGCTGTCGCTTTCCAGCGGCCAGACCGGATGATCAGGATCCAGCCGGTGAAACCGGTCCAGGAAGGGGTTGCGCTCGCCCGCGGATGAAATGTCCAGCCCGATTACCTGGCGAACTTTACCGCGCAGGATGCGCAGCTCGCGGCGGGCCGGCACGGGATCGTCCTGATAAGCCCCTCGCCCGCAGCCGAAGTCGACCACCGTCATTTCCGGGCGCAGCAGCGCATGCACCCGGGTGTAAAAAGCCATCGTGCCGTCGACGCGGGTGAAGCCGCCAAAGCGCGATTCAGGGAAAAAACGCTCTTGCAGGGGCATGCCCCCCATCATAGAGGAAAACCGGGTTATTGGCAAGCTGCACTCGAGCGAGGCGCGAATCACCGGGCGGGCAGCTTCAGCTGCCCGCCCGTTACGCCTTGCCTGTTGTTATGCGGTTTTCACTCGATTCATTCAGAAGGCAGGACTATGCGTACAGGTCAGGAATCGAGTCAACCATTCTCCGGGAGGTTGTTCCGGGTGCAGAATCCTCTTCCATTGCCAGCCGTGCAGCGCAGCTGCACTCGAAACCATCCCGGCAGTCGACGCAGCAGTAAATCCGGTTTTCCTTGGTCACCGGCACAGCGGTGAGCTCCACACCACAGCCGTCGCAGTAGAGCGTATTATCAATCCGGGCCATCTCAACCTCCTTCTAATCGAAAGATCTGATGTGCTCGGTTCAATGATCAGGTCCGCCAGGGAGCTGGCGGTTTACCAACCACCTCGCCTGCCTTCCGGCCTGTAAGGATTCCATGGAGAGGACACCTACATTATAGCCGATCCGGGGGAGAAGGTCAATATTAGGATACATTTTCTCCAATTAACCTCCATCCTACGGATGCAGCGGCCAGATGAGCGGCACCAGCAGCAGGGAGATGGCGAAAATGATCAGCGTGAGCGGCGTGCCCACCCTCACAAAGTCCGAAAAGCGGTAGTTGCCGGGGTTGTACACCATCATGCAGGACGGCTCCAGCGGGGTCATGAAGGAGGTGCTGGCCGCCACGGCGATCATCACCGCGAAAGTGCGCGGGTTGGCCCCCAACTGCAGGGCGGTCTGCACGGCCACCGGCAGCACAACCACCGCTGCAGCCTGGTTGGACATGGGCTGGGTGAGCAGCACGGTCAGCAGGAAGAAGCCCCCCAGCTGCACCAGGAGCGGCATCCCCCCGGTGAACTGCACGATCAGCCCGGCCAGGTAGGAGGCCGTGCCGGTCACCTCCATGGCCCGCCCCAGGGCCAGCATGCAGCCGATCAGCACCAGCACCCGCCAGTCGACCTCGCGGTAGGCCTCCTCGGGCGTGATGGTGCGCGTCAGGAAGGTGAACACCACCCCGGCCAGCACCGCTACCGTCAGGGGCACCAGACCGGTCGAGCCCAGCACCAGCGCCAACAGGAAGATCAGCACCGCCGTCCGCGCCCGGGGAATGTTGGGCAGGCGCTCGCCCAGCCCGCTGATGATGCGGAAGTTGTTGTTGCGGCTGAGCAGGGAGATCTTGGCCGGCTCCCCCTGGATGATCAGCTGGTCGCCCACCCGCAGGCGGGTCTCGCTTATTTTCTCCTGAATGGTGCGCCCGCTGCGGTGCAGGCCCAGCACCTTGAGGCCGTACCGCTCCGCAAAGCGCAGGCTCTTGAGGGAGTATCCCACCAGCGGCGAGCCGGGCAGCAGAATCCCCTCCACCACGTCGGCGGCCTGCGGGTCCGGCTGCCCGTCCTGCGGCTCTTCGGGCACCTTGATGTCAATCCCGGCGATGTCCTTGACGCGCAGCAGCTCGTCGCGCCGGGTCTGCACCAGCAGGGTATCGCCCGCGGCGATGGACCGCCCGGTCGGCGGGATGATCAACTGGCCGCCCGGCTCGCGGATGCGGGTCACCGTCAGGTCAATCCTGTCGTTCAGCCCCGGGTCGTCCACCGGATGGCCGATCAGCGGCGAGCCCGGCTGGACCACGATCTCGGTGCTGTAGGGGACCTCGCTGCCGGGGTCCTCCAGGCCGGGATCGGTTTCCCGCACCGGGATCAGGCGGCTGCCGATGGTGTACATGTAGGCCAGCCCGACCAGAGCCACCGGAATCCCGACGGGCGTGAGCTCCAGCAGGCGCAGCGGCTCCATCTGGTACTGCACCAGCAGCCCGCTGATCACGATGTTGGTTGAGGAAGAGACCAGCGTCACCGAGCTGCTGAGGATGGAGCCGAAAGCCAGCGGCATGAGCAGCCGCGAGGGATTGGCCCGGATTTTCTTCGCAATGTTGAGCGTCACGGGCAGGAAGAAGGCCGTGGCAGCCGTGTTGCTGATCACCGCGCTCAGGCTGGCCACCGCGCTCATCAGCAGGCCCATCGTCCGGCGCGGCTCGTCGGTGGTGCGCCGCTGGATGTAGCGGCTGGCGATGTCCACCACCCCGGTGCGGGACAGCGCAGCGGTCATGACCAGCAGGCCCAGAATCAGCAGCACCGTCGAGCTGCCAAACCCGGCGAAGGCCTCCTCCGGTTCGAGCAGCCCGGTGATCACCAGCGCGATTAATATGCCCAGTCCGGCGACGTCAGGGGAAACGATCTCGGCTGAAAACAAAACCAGAGCAGCCGCGATCAAGGCCAGAAGCAGGCCGATTTCCAGGGTCATCCAGCACGCACCTCTCTGTACCGCTAATTTCCTGTATTGTACGGGTATTGTACGGGCGGCTGCCGGAGAAAACAACGGGGGGATTCTCCTCATACCCGCCATGAGGTCACCCTGGCCTGAATCAAAACAGCGCCCGGCAATCGGGCGCTGTTTAACTGGAACGGCTTCAGTTTACTGGGTCTCGGTCACCTTGCGCAGGCCGCGCGGGGCCTCGGTGTCGTACCCTTTGGCACGGGTCAGGTGGTAGGCGAACAGCTGCCCGCCGACAATGCTGACCAGCGGCGAGGCCCATTCCGGCATATCTACCGGCAGCCGCAGCGGCGACTTCGCCAGGCGCAGTGCTTCCTCCTGGTTGGAGATCACCAGCAGCTCGGCCTGTTTGTCGTCGTGCAGCTGGCGCAGCAGACCCAGCATGTCGGCGTACACCTTACCCTCCGGCACCACGGCCAGCACCGGGTAACCCTGCGCCACCACAGCGATCGGCCCGTGCTGGAAATCGGCCGAGGAGTACGGCGCGGCCAGCAGGTAGGTCATTTCCTTCATCTTCAGCGACCACTCGATGGCCGTGCAGTAGTTATAGCCGCGCCCCAGCACCACGCACTGCTCCATGTAGCGGTAGCGCTGCGCGGTGCGCTCGATCAGCTCATCCTGCTCCAGCATGAACTGCATCCACCCGGAGATCTTCTCCAGCTCTTCCATGGAGACCCCCTGTGGGTTGAGCGCCTGTGAGAGCATGGCAACAGCCATCAGCGAGCTGGTGTAGGTCTTGGTGGCGGCCACGGCCTGCTCCACCCCGGCCTGAATATCCAGGACGAAATCGGCCTGGGCGGCCAGGGGAGAATCCGGCGCGTTGGTGATGGCCACCGTCAGGCAGCCCTGCTTGCGGCCCTCGGCCAGCACGCTGACGATATCCGGCGACTTGCCGGACTGCGAAACCCCCACCACCAGCGCGTCCTTCAGCCGCGGCGGGTGGTTGTACAGCGAAAACAGCGAAGGCGTCGCCAGGGCGACCGTCAGCCCGTTCTGAATGCCCCACAGGTACTGGGCATAGCGGGCGGCGTTGTCGGACGTGCCGCGGGCGGCGAAGTAGGCGTAGCGAATGTCACGGCGGTGGATTTCCCGCGCCAGTTCCGCGGCCACTCCGGCCTGCCCGACCAGCAGGCGATCAATAACTTCAGGTTGTTCGAAAATTTCACTCCGCAGGCTCATTCAATTTCCCTCGTTGATAAAAAAGATCTCCACCGGTCATGGTCAGGACCACATACCCGTCCTGGTCCAGCAGCACCAGGTCGGCCTTGGCGCCGGCGCGGATCACGCCAACGTTGGCCAGGCCCAGTACGCTCGCCGGCGTGCTGGTGACGCAGGGCAGCGCCTCCACCAGCGATGCGCCGGTATAGTCCATCAGATTTCGCAAGGCGGCATCCAGCGTCAGGATGCTGCCCGCCAGGGTGCCGTCCGCCAGGCGGGCGGAGGTTTCGTCCACCGTCACGGTGAAATCGCCCAGGCGGTACTCGCCCGGCGTCATGCCCATCGCGGCCATCGCGTCGGTGACCAGGGTCAGCCCGCGCGGACCTTTGGCCCGCCAGGCCAGGTCGACCATGGCCGGATGCACGTGAATGCCATCAGGGATGATCCCCACCGCCACGCTGCGCGCCCGCAGCAGCGCCGCGCTCAGCCCCGGCCGGCGGTGGTCCAGCGGGGGCTGGGCGTTGAACAGGTGCGTACCGTAGGTGATCCCGTCGCTGAAGGCCTCCATCGCCTCCTCATAGGTGGCCATGGAATGCCCGGCGCTGACCACCACCCCGTTGTTGCGCAGCACCCCGATGACCTCATGCGCGCCGGGCAGCTCGGGCGCCAGGGTCACCAGGCGAACGCCAGTCTCAGGCGACCAGTCCGCCGCGCGCCTTGCGTCGGGTGCGGTGATGTACGCCGGGTTGTGCGCGCCTTTCTTCGCCGGGTTGAGAAAGGGACCTTCCACGTGCAGCCCCAGGGGAACCGCGCCGCGGAAGTCCGCCGGCCGGCCGCGCCGCAGCGCCCGCAGGGCATGGTTCAGCGTGTCCTCGCCGCAGGTGATGATGGTCGGCAGGAAGGAGGTCACCCCGTAGCGGGGCAGCTGAGCCGCCACCCGCCAGATGGAGTCGGGGTTATCGGTGAAGTCCTCGCCAAACCCGCCGTTGAGCTGCAGCTCGATGAAGCCGGGCGCCAGGTACATCCCCTGCCCGTCAATCACCTGCGCCTGGCTGGGCACCGGCACGTCCGCCTCCGGCCCGAGGGCGCGGATGCGGTCCTCTTCCGTCACCAGCACCCCGTTTTCAATCACTCCCCCTGGAGTGACCAGCGCGACATCTTTAAAGGCGTACATCAATGATTTCTCCTGATCGGACGTTGAACTGGCTCAGGCCAGTATTTCTTCAATTCGCTGCAGTTCTTCCTCGCTGAAATCCAGCCGCTCCAGGCTGGCCAGGTTTTCCTCCAGCTGGGCGACGGTGCGCGCCCCGATGAGCGCCGAGGTCACCTGGGGCTTGCGCAGCACCCAGGCCAGCGCCAGCTGCGAGACGGTCTGTCCTCGATCCCGGGCCAGCGGGACCAGCTGGCGGACCTTATCCAGGTTCGCCTCGGTGAGCAGTTCCGGCTTGATGCTGTTCCAGGGCTGAGCAGCCCGGGAATCCTGCGGGATGCCCTGCAGGTACTTTTCGGAAAGCAGCCCCTGGGCCAGCGGCGAGAAGACGATGCAGCCCATGCCCTGCCGCTCCAGCTCTTCCAGCAGGCCCCCTTCAATCCAGCGGTTGAACATGTTGTAGGAAGGCTGGTGGATGAGCAGCGGAGTGCCCAGCCCGCGGGCGATCTCGGCTGCGGCCCGGGTCTGTTCGGGATTGTACTGTGAAATGCCGGCGTACAGCGCCATGCCGCTGCGCACAATATGATCCAGCGCGCCCATGGTCTCTTCCAGCGGGGTCTCCGGGTCCGGGCGGTGGTGGTAGAAGATATCCACGTAATCCAGCTTCATGCGCTTCAGGCTCTGGTGCAGGCTGGCGATCAGGTATTTGCGGCTGCCCCAGTTGCCGTACGGACCGGGCCACATGTCCCAGCCGGCCTTGGTGGAGATGATCAGCTCGTCGCGGTGACCGCGCAGCCCGCGGTCGAGGATGCGCCCGAAGTTCTCCTCCGCCGATCCGGGCGGCGGGCCGTAGTTGTTGGCCAGGTCGAAGTGGGTCACACCCAGGTCAAAGGCGCGCTGCACAATGGCCAGGCCGTTCTCGAAGACATGCACGCCCCCGAAGTTGTGCCACAGGCCCAGCGAAATGGCGGGCAGTTTCAGCCCGCTGCGCCCCACCCGGTTGTAGACCATGCGCTCATACCGGTTTTCGTCCGCTTGATAGCTCATATCTCCCTCCCTTCCAGTTCCGGATGCTTCCTCCTCGATTATACCCTTGACCCCTGCCCGGGTCAGGCAAATCGAGGCTTGTGGCACATTGTGAGCTGTGGTAGGCAGGGGAATCCCCCACCTGCACCCACGAAGTGAGAGTTCGCATAGGGGCGTGTCTCCGCACCATATGTCACAGGCCGTGAAGAGTGAGAAGTCGCCCGCCCATCCCCCCTACCCCCTTCCCATAGAAGCCGGATTGCTGGCTCCCGGCTCCGTCACTGGGAAGGGGGAGGATTTTTAGTGGAGGAAGGAGCGAAACCTGGCCTGTTTCGCTCCTTCCTCCACACCAGCCATCCACACATCCTGCGGGGTGGTTATCATCCAATCTATCTTCAATGGAACTATCTCTCTGGCGCATAAGAGTTCGGACCTCTCCCCATATTTGGATAAGATAGCTGGATAGAATTGGGAAAGTCGCATTCTATACAAACCGGGATGCGGTTTATGTAGAGGAAGTTAACCCATCTTCAACCAGCAATTTGACCAACATGCTGGCGAAAGGTCTCCTTCTCCCAGCCCTGGGGTGTGGTTGGCTGGAGTGGCTGGAGTGGAGGAAGGCGAGGGGTATACCCCTCGCCTTCCTCCACGAACAATTCTTCCCCCTTTCCCGGCCAGAGACTAAAGGCGCGGGTACTCGCTGCTACGGGAACACCCACTGCGTGGGTGCAGGTGGGGGTAAGGGGGGATGGGTGGATTTTCAAACCGGTCACCCGGGGAACGCTCGAAGGTTAATCTTTAAGCGCAGGTGGTGGTTAAGAGGACGAATCCTCCTCGCCGCCTATGCAGGAAAGGGGACAGAGACTGGCACCTGCCATCTGATCACCGTCCCTTCCTCTGCTTGACAAATCAGGGCGCCCCTCATAAAATGAAAACGATTTTCATTTGCAAGGAGCCCTGAATGGTTGACACCCCCGGCCTGGCCGCCGAATGGCTGAACTGCCTGCAAGATTCCGGATACAAACTGACCCGCACCCGCCGCGTGCTGGTCGAGCTGCTGGCTTCCAGCACCCGCGCCTACGGGCCGATCGAACTGTACGACGCCGCCCGCGAGCGCTGCCCGGGGCTGGGCCTGGTGACGGTGTACCGCACCCTGGAAAAGCTGGAGGAGCTGAGCCTTGTGCAGCGCCTGCACCAGCCCGACGGCTGCCACCGCTACCTGCGCGCCACCCAGGGCCACCAGCATGTGATGGTCTGCTCCGGCTGCGGCGAGGTGGAGGTCTTCTCCGGCGACAACCTGGAGCCGCTCTTCCACCGGCTGGCGGACCAGACCGGCTATTCCATCGAGCAGCACTGGCTGCAGCTGTTCGGCCTCTGCCCGGCATGCCAGGCCGCTGAAAGGCAGGCGGAAGCATGAGCCATCGACATCCCCTGCCCCTCACCCTGCAAGCGTCGCTGCTCCTCCTGCTGCTGGCGCTGCTGACGGCCTGCTCGCCCGCTCCGCAGACCGCCAGCTCGTCCACCGGGCTGAACGTGGTCGCCACCACAACCATCGTCGGCGACCTTGTCCGCCAGATTGGCGGCGAGCAGGTCAAACTGACCGTGCTGCTGCCGGTCGGCGCCGACCCGCACAGCTTCGAGGCCGCACCCGAGGATGTTGCCCGGCTAACCAGGGCGGATTTGATCTTCGCCGCCGGCGGCGGGCTGGAGGCGGGCTTCCTCGAGCGCCTGGTGGCCAACGCCGGGGCGGAAGACCGGCTGGTCGAGCTTTCCGAGGGCCTGCCGCTGGCATCGGGAGACGGTCACGAAGGCGAAGACCAAGACCATGATGAAGCCGCCAACCCGCACGTATGGTTTGACCCGGCGCTGGTTAAGCTGTGGGTCGACCGGCTGGCCGCCGAACTGTCGGAACTGGACCCGGGCAACGCCGCCCTGTACGCCGAGCGGGCCTCCGCTTACAAAGCGCAGCTGGATGACCTGGACGGCTGGATCCGCGAGCAGATTGAGACCCTTCCGCCCGACCGTCGCGTGCTGGTGTCCGATCACTACGTGCTGACCTACTTCGCCGCCCGCTACGGGCTGCAGGAAGTGGGCGCCATCACTTCCTCCTTCTCCACCGCGGCCCAGTCCGGCGCCAGAGACCTGGCCCGGCTGGAGGATGCCATCCGCTCCTCCGGCGTGCCGGTCATCTTTGTCTCCACCACGGTCAACCCGGCCCTGGCGGAGCGCGTGGCGGAGGACACCGGCGCCGCGGCGGTGCCGCTGTACATTGACTCCCTCTCCGATACGGACGGCCCGGCCGCGAATTATCTCGAGTTTATGCGCCACAACGTCCGTGAGATGGTGAGCGCGCTGAGCAGGTAGGTGAACCATGGCCCTGTTTAAAGAGTTGAAGAAGACCGCCCCTTACATACACGGCGGAAGCCCGCATGCCGAGGATGAGCCCATCCTGCGCGTCTCCGGGATCAGCCTGCGCTATGACAGCGGCCGCGCGCTGGACAACATTTCCTTCGAGCTGCGCGACCGCGAGCGGCTGGCGCTGGTCGGGCCAAACGGCGCGGGGAAAAGCACCCTGCTCAAGATCATCGCCGGCGTGCTCGAGCCGGGCGCCGGAAAGGTGTCCATCCGCGGCTACGAGCCAGGCGGGCACATCTGCATCGCCTACGTCCCCCAGCGCAGCCAGATCGACTGGTCCTTCCCGGCCACCGTGGCGGACACGGTGATGATGGGCCGCATCGGGCGCATCGGCCTGTTCCGCTTCCCCCGCGCCCGCGACTGGGAGGTGGTGCACCAGGCACTGGAGCTGGTGGGGCTGCAGGACCTGGCCAGGCGGCAGATTGGCCAGCTTTCGGGCGGGCAGCAGCAGCGCATGTTCATCGCCCGCGCCCTGGCCCAGGAAGCCGAGCTGGTGCTGATGGACGAGCCGCTGACCGGCCTGGACGCCACCTCGCAGCAGGACATCTTCACCGTCCTCGATTCCCTGCGCGACCGGGGTGTCACGCTGATCACCGCCATGCACGACCTGGAGATCGCCGCAGAGCGCTTCGACCGGGTAATGCTGCTCAACCGCCGGATGATCGGCATCGGCCGGCCGGAGGAAGTGTTCACACCCGAACGCCTGATTGAGGCTTACGGCGGCCGGGTGCGCATGCTGCCCGGCGCAGCCCCGAGCCTGACCATAGACGATACCTGCTGTGAGGAGTGTCACATCCATGATTGAAACCCTGCTCGCCCCTCTGCAGTACGCCTTTATGGTGCGCGGGATGGTCGCCGCCGTGCTCGTCGGCGTGGTCTGCGCGGTGCTGGGCACCTACGTGGTGCTGCGCGGTATGGCCTTCTTCGGCGACGCGCTGGCCCACGCCATTCTGCCCGGCGTGGCCGTCGGCTACCTGGTGGGCGGCGGAGCGCGCGAGCCGCTCTTCTGGTGGGCCGCAGGCACCGCCGTGGTTTCTTCGCTGGGCATTGGGGCCATGGCCCGCTCCGCCCGCATCAAGGAGGACACCGCCATCGGCATCATCTTCGCCGGCATGTTCGCCCTGGGTATCGCGCTGATCTCCACCGTGCAGTCCTACACCGTGGACCTGACCCACTTCCTGTTCGGCGACGTGCTGGGCGTGCGCACCACCGACCTGCTGCTCAGCGGCGGGCTGGGCGTGCTGATCATCCTGGTGGTGATCGCCCTGTACAAGGAATTCATGGTGCTGTCCTTCGACCCGGTGCTGGCCAGGACCCTGCGCCTGCCCACCCGGCTGCTGGACAACCTGCTGATCGTGCTGATCGCGCTGGCCATCGTGGTCTCGCTGCAGACGGTGGGCGTGGCCCTCATGGTGGCCATGCTGGTCACCCCGGCGACGTCGGCCTACCTGCTCACCCGCCGGCTGCCGGTCATGATGGCGCTGGCCGCGCTGTTCGCTTCCTTCTCCGGTGTTCTGGGGCTGTACCTGTCTTACTACTTCAACATCGCTTCGGGCGCGGCCATCGTGCTCACCGCCACGGCCATCTTCGCACTGATCTGGGCCGGGACTGCCCTGCGCCGCCGGATCGCCGGCGCCAGCGCCGGTTAGATACGATTTTCCTCCTCCAGTCGAGTGTCAAATGTAGGGAAAATTTGGTCATTTTGTCCCTACACGGCCCGCCGGGTAGATGTTATTAATTATGCTGTTCGGGAAGGCCTTCATTTCAGCAGCGAGCCCGGCGGTCAACGTCGAACCCGGTCGTCAATCCCCGTCGCGCAATTGAACTTTCTCCCGTTCTATACTATCCTAGCGAGTGAAGCTCACCCAGCAGCCACGATCCACCAGGATAGACCGAGGAGGGAGGTAATATGAAGTCTCTGGACAATGTACTGGCGCTGATTCTAGGCGGCGGCCGGGGTACTCGACTGTGGCCGCTTACCCAGCAGCGATCGAAGCCTGCCGTACCGATCGCCGGCAAATACCGCCTGATCGACATCCCCATCAGCAACTGCATCAACTCAGGCCTGTACCGCATCGCCGTGCTGACCCAGTTTAACTCCGTCTCGCTGCACCGGCACATTGCCCGCACGTACTTCTTCGATGCCTTCCACGTCGGCTGGGTGCAGATCTGGGCTGCCGAGCAAACCATGGCAACGGTGGACTGGTACCAGGGCACCGCGGACGCGGTCCGCAAGCAGCTGAGACAGATCCGCTCCACCCACGCCGAGTACACCCTGATCCTGGCGGGCGACCACCTGTACCGCATGGATTTCCGCCCGATGATCGAGTTCCACCTGGACTGCGACGCGGAAATCACCGTCGCCGTGCAGCCGGTGCTGCGCGAGGACGCCGGCCGGTTCGGGCTGCTCAAGCGCACCCCGGAAAAGCGCATCACCGACTTCGCCGAAAAGCCAACCGACCCGGCCGTGCTCGAACGCATGGTCAGCCGCGACGACCCCGCCCGCCCCTTCCTTGGCTCGATGGGAATCTACCTGTTCAAGACGAGCGTGCTGCACGAGCTGCTGGAGAACAGCACCCACACTGACTTCGGCGGTCAGGTGCTTCCGGAGGCCATCACCTCGCACCGGGTCTTTGGCTACGACGTTGACGACTACTGGGAAGATATCGGGACCATCCGCTCGTTTTACGAAACCAACCTGGCCCTGGCGCAGCCCGATCCGCCCTTCAACTTCTTCGACCCGCAGCGGCCCATCTACACGCATGCCCGCTTCCTGCCCGGAAGCACCATCCAGCACAGCCGGCTGGAAAACGTGCTGGTGGCCGAGGGCTGCTGCCTGATCAACACGGTGATCCGCAACTCGGTGATCGGCCTGCGCAGCCAGGTGCGCGACGGATCGGAGGTGGTGGACACCGTCATGATGGGCTCCGACGATTACGACGACTACTCCTGCCGCCTGCCGGGTCCGGAGGATCCGGTGCCGATGGGCATCGGGCGCAGCTCGTACATCGAAGGCGCCATCCTGGACAAGAACGTGCGCATCGGCATGGACGTGCAGATTCGCCCCTTCCCCCGCGGCACGGACCTGGACCGCGACCGGTACGTGGTGCGTGACGGGATCGTGGTGATTCCCAAGAACACCCTTATACCCAACGGGACCCGCATCGGCCCCGAGTAAACCTGCGGACCGCACCGGCGGCCGTGATCTTAAAGCTACCCGAAGGAGATTTTTATTTTATGGCTCTTACCAAAGAAGCAGTGGCAACCAACGCGGACGCCGACGTGCAGGCCACCTGGCACTCCCTCCAGGCGGAAGAGGTTCTGAAGCAGCTGGACACCTCGCTGCAGACCGGCCTTTCGGACGAGGAAGTCCTCCGCCGACGGGAGAAGTACGGCCTGAACGAGCTGGCCGAAGCTCCTGGCCGCACGTTCCTGCAGATGGTCATCGACCAGCTGAACAACTTCGTCATCATCCTTCTGATCGCCGCTTCCATCATCTCCGCCCTGCTGGGCGAGTGGGTGGACGCCTCGGCCATCATCGCCATCGTGGTCCTCAACGCGGTGCTGGGCGTGGTGCAGGAAAGCCGCGCCGAGCAGGCCCTGGCCGCGCTCAAGAAGCTGGCCGCACCGGAATCACATGTGCTGCGTAACGGCCACCGGGTGTCCGTCCCGGCCAACGAGCTGGTGCCCGGCGATGTGATCTTCCTGGAGGCCGGCAACTTCATCCCCGCCGACGCCCGCCTGGTCGAGGCGGTCAACCTGCGGGTGGATGAAGCCGCGCTGACCGGGGAATCGGTTGCCGTTGAAAAGAACGCGGCCCTGCTAATCGACCCGGACTCTCCGCTGGGTGACCGCAAGAACTCGGTCTTCATGGGCACCATGGCTGCCTACGGCCGAGGCCGCGCCGTGGTCACCGCCACCGGCATGCACACCCAGATCGGCATGATCGCCACCATGCTGCAGAGCGTGGAAAACGAGCAGACCCCGCTGCAGCGCCGCCTGGAAGAGCTGGGCAAGACCCTGGGCTGGGCCTCGCTGGCCATCTGCGGCCTGGTGCTGCTGGCCGGTGTTATTCAGGGCGGCAACCTGCTGGACATGTTTATGGTGGCCGTCTCGCTGGCCATCGCCGCCGTGCCCGAAGGCCTGCCGGCCATCGTCACCATCAGCCTGGCGCTGGGCATGCGCGAGATGGTTCGCCGCCACGCGCTCATCCGCCGGCTCTCCTCGGTGGAAACCCTGGGCTCGGCCACCGTCATCTGCTCGGATAAGACCGGCACGCTGACCCAGAACGAAATGACCGTCACCCGCGTGTGGGCCGACGGCGTCTCGCTGGAAGTCACCGGTACCGGCTACCGCCCCGAAGGCGAGTTCCGCCTCGACGGGGTCAAGGTGAACCCGGCCGATTACCCGGCGGTGATGACCTCGCTGTGGCTGGGCGTGCTCAACAACGACGCCGTGCTCGAGCCGCTGTCCTCGAACAACGGCGCTTCCGAGGGCGGCTACCGCATCGTCGGCGACCCGACCGAAGGCGCGCTGCTGGTGGCGGCCGCCAAGGCCGGCGGCAGCGCCGAGCTGCTCAACCAGGCTTACCCGCGCACGGACGAGATCCCCTTCGACTCGGTGCGCAAGCGCATGCTCACCATCCACAACGTGAGCAGCCCTTCCAGCGACGACCTGTCCCCCTTCAAAGAGGGCGAGAACGACCGCTACGTCATCGCCGTCAAGGGCGCGCCGGACGTGGTGCTGGGCCTGTGCTCCCATTACCAGTCGCTGGATGACAAACAGACCCTGCCGCTGGACGACGCCGCCCGCGAGCGCATCCTGGCCGCCAACGACTCCATGACCCGCGACGCGCTGCGCGTGCTGGGTGTGGCCTACCGCGTGGTCAGCGCCCCGCCCGAGAAGGTCAACGCCGCCGAGCTGGAGCAGGATCTGGTCTTCGTCGGCCTGCTGGGCATGATCGACCCGGCCCGCCCCGAGGTCGCCCCGGCCCTGCAGACCGCCCGCAAAGCCGGCATCCGCACCATCATGATCACCGGCGACTATCCCAACACCGCCCGGGCCATCGCTGAAGGCATCGGCCTGCTGACGCCCGGCCACCAGGTGCTCACCGGCAGCCAGCTGAACGAAATGGACGACGAGACGCTGCGGGAGGAGGTCAAGCGCACCGACGTGTTCGCCCGTGTCTCGCCGGAGCACAAGATGCGCATCGTCGAGGCCCTGCGGGCCAACGGCGAAGTGGTGGCCATGACGGGCGACGGCGTCAACGACGCCCCGGCCATCAAGCGCGCCGACATCGGCGTCTCCATGGGCATCACCGGCACCGACGTGGCCAAGGAAACCGCCGACATGGTGCTGACCGACGACAACTACGCCAGCATCGTCTCGGCTGTGGAGCAGGGTCGCATCATCTACTCGAACATCCGCAAGTTCGTCTACTACCTGATCTCCTGCAACCTGGCCGAGATCATGATCATCTTCCTGCCCACCGCCTTCGGCCGCTTCCTCTTCCCCTCCGCGGCCGCTGCGGGCATCCTCTCGCCGCTGGCGCCCATCCAGCTGCTCTGGTTGAACCTGCTCACTGACGGCGCGCCGGCCCTGGCCCTGGGCACCGAAAAAGGCGACCCGGACATCATGGACCAGCCTCCGCGCCCCACGCGTGAGCCGATCATCAACCGCTTCATGCGCTTCGGCGTGGTGGTGCAGACCCTCGCCATCACCACGGTCACCCTGATCGCCTTCGCCATCGGTCTCCAGCACGACATTCTGTACGCCGAAACCATGGCCTTCGTCACCCTGTCGGCCTCGGAGCTGGTCCGTGCCTACACCGCCCGCTCGGAGCGCTACCCGCTGCTGCGCATCGGCGTGTTCACCAACAAATGGATGAACATTGCCGTGCTGGTCTCGCTGGCCCTGCTGCTGGCGGTGGTCTACGTGCCTTTCCTGAACGGGGTCTTCGACACCGTGCCCCTGGGCTGGACCGAGTGGCGCCTGGTGATGCCGCTGCTGCTCATCCCGGCCATCGCCGCCGAAGCGGTCAAATACTACGTCACCGCCCGCGCCGCCAAAGCCAGCGCCTGATATCCCCCGGCTTAACACCAGACTCCCCCGTTCGCGGGGGAGTCTTTTTTTGCATTCAGTGAGGCGGCGGCTACTCGCCCAGCACGCCGTAAATGGCCTGCAGATCCCAGACGGTGACAATGCCCAGCAGGCCCTCGTCGGGCTTGCCGTGCTCAGTTACCAGCACGGCGCGCAGGCGCTGGCCGCGGCGCTGGTAATCCTCGAATGCTTCCAGCACATCGAAGGCGGTCGACTGGCGGGGCAGGAAGAGGTAGCGCTTCTCCTCGCCGCCGGTCCCCAGCACCTCCTCCACCCGGACCGAGTCGACCTGCACGCAGCCGTTCTGAATATGATCGCCGAACCAGCGCACCACCGCCGTGGTGGTCAGCAGCCCGACGAAGCGCTTGCCCCGGTAAACCGGAATCTGCGAAAACGTGGCCTCGCGAAACAGGCGGATGGCCTTGAGCAGGGGTTCGTCCGCCTGCATGATGGTCACGCTGCGGTTCATGAAGCGATCCAGCGGGGGAGGCTCGGCCAACAGCCGGGCGATGCGCTCGATATCGGCGACCACCTCGTCGTTCGGCTCGGCCAGCACCCGCTCGCCGCGCGGCCCGTGCACGATCGCGTTGCGCAGCTGGGCGTACTCGATCAGGATGTCGCTGTAGCGGCGGATGGTGGCGTCGTACTTCGCGGCCCGGTGCACGTTTCCGGTGAAGGAGTCACCGGGCTTGGCCCGGGCGGCTATGCGGGTGTACTTTTCGATGGTGCTGAAAGCGTCCAGAAAGCGGTCTGAGTTGAGCATGGCCTGTCCTCTGGGGATTTGCTCTCATTCTAGCATTTCCCCGGGCAGGGAAGGTCTGACCGGCGCCGGCAGGCGGCCGGGAAGAGCTCCCGGGGCAGGGCTGGTTCTCAATTCCTTCCTGGCCCGGATCATGAACCGTAGAGCAGCTTGCGCGCCCGGGCGTAATCCTTCCGGCTGACGTAGACAAAGTAGACAAATGAGGGCTGCGACGACCCTTTGTACATCGCCAGATTGGCCCGGGCATAGGAACCGGCGTCAAAGGCCATGCCTACGTTGCTGCGCGTGCGCACGGTGTGAATCTTGTACTTGATCTGGTGCTGGTCCAGCAGCGAGGTCACCCTGGCGATCTCCTGGCTGTTGGTGTCGGTGGCGACTTTCTTCATGAAGGCAAAGAAGAGGTCCAGGGGGAATTCCTCGCTTCCGTCCGGGGTTAGTTTGATCATAACATATCAGGCCGCGCTCCGGCGCACCGGAGGCAGGGAAAAAACTGCTGCTGAAGCCCATCTGGCATCTTGACAGGCTCCCAAGGTGGACTATAATTGCGTGGCGTCGTGAAAACGGCGAGCGTGGAAGAGATCGGGGCGTGGCTCAGCCCGGTTAGAGTGCACGGTTCGGGTCCGTGAGGTCGGCGGTTCAAATCCGCCCGCCCCGACTAACTT
>DGEO01000015.1:25675-29211 GCA_002385985.1 Anaerolineaceae bacterium UBA3924
AAATCCGCCCGCCCCGACCACTCTCCGCGAGTTTTATTACAGGTTTCTCGCTGATTATTTACAGTCCAATAAGCCGAAGTGGCGGAACTGGCAGACGCGCTACGTTCAGGGCGTAGTGGCCGTACGGCCGTGTGGGTTCAAATCCCACCTTCGGCACCTTTCGGGGCGTGGCGCAGCCCGGCTAGCGCGCTTGCATGGGGTGCAAGAGGTCGGAGGTTCAAATCCTCTCGCCCCGACAGGGAAATGAAAGAAGCTCCTTAATCGGAGCTTCTTTTCATAATGGGCAGTTTTCAATTCTCAATTAACACTCAATAACGTGAGTTTCTCCGCCATGATCCTTCAGTTGTGAAATTCGGCGAGTGAGCGATCCCCACAGCATTCCACAAAGCAAGGAGATAATGGAATCATTTTGGCTAGGTAAAAATGGCAAACACCGGAGAGTTGACACGACCTTTCCGGTAGGATCTTGCCCTCCCTACTGTGGCTTCACCCGCTTCCATGTTATCATCCAGGGTGAAGTTCCCCTCCGATAACCATCCACCGGCCGCATTATGAGTGCGGTGGATCAACCCTCCCCGACCCTACCCGTCAGGAGCGAACCAGCATGGAGACCGCCTTCACCTCCCGCCCACTGGCAATCCGACTTATCCTCGCGCTGAACCTCGCGCTCACCCTGCTCCTGCTGGCCGCGCCACCGGTCCGGGCGAACTCGGCCGAGGCACCCGGCGTGATCGTGATCGTCTCCAACCCGCCGCAGGACCTCAAACTCTACCTGAAGTTCGAGGGCAGCGAACTGCCGCCCATCGAGCTGGACAAGAACCAGGTCGCCTGGGAAGCCCAGTACCGCTTCTACTACAACATGATCGGCGTGGACCGGCCCGCACTGGACAGCGCCGTGCTGGTCGCCGAGTTCGGCGGCATGACGGCCGAGTACCCCATCCAGCAGGCGCTTCTCGGCCGCTACAACAACATTCTGACCTTCAACCCCCGCAGCGGCGCCATCACCAGCGGGCAGACCGCGGCCCGCTCCGTGACGCTGGTCTCGCTGCGCGTCGGCCTGACCCTGCTGATCGAGGGGCTGATCTTCTTCCTGTTCGGCTACCGGCAGCGGCGCAGCTGGCTGGCCTTCCTGATCATCAACCTGGTCACCCAGGGGGCTTTGAACATCGCCCTCAACCAGTCCTTCACCGGCAGCTACCTCATCCTCGCCCTGCTGGTCTTCGAGATCCTGGTCCTGCTGGTCGAGCTGATCGCCTTCGCCCTGGCGGTCAGGGAACACGGCAGGCTCAGGGTGCTCGGTTACGTGCTGCTTGCCAACATCGCCAGCCTGCTCCTGGGCGGATTTTTAATCACCAACCTTCCGGTGTAAAGTCCCCGCCTGCTGAACCCCCCCCAGCGCTGCCCTCCGCTGTCCGTTGAGCAATTTACCATAGGGAATCTCCCCCGGTGTCAGGCCAGGGATTCGTGCTATATTGTTAAATGTTGATAATTCTTATCAGTAATTAATGATTGGAGGGCGATATGCGTTTGTTACGGATGGTAGTTCTAGTACTGCTCGTCGCCGCCCCCATCTCTGGTCTTGCCTTTTACGGGTACTCCTCCATCCCCGGCTCCAGCCTGCTGCAAATCACCGAAACCGTTACAGAAACGGTCACCGAGACGGTCACCGAAACCGTTACAGAGACCGTCACCGAGACAGTCACACTGACCGTGTCGCCGGAACCCTCTGAGACCGTGCAGCCGGGCGGGTTCAACCTCTACCTGCCGCTTGTTTCCAGGATGGACCAGCCCGCCCCGACCGAGATCCCTCCGACCGAGACCGTCACCGTCGAGCCGACCGTATCCGATACAGTACAGCCCACTGAGACGGGCACCGTGGAGCCATCAGAGACCGTCACGGAGGAGCCTACAGCCACCCCGATTGAAGATCAACCCGAGGTCGTGACCGTGAGCGTCGGCGCCGGGCCGGGCGGCGTCTCGTTTGAGCCCTCGACCGTGACCATCAACGCTGGCGACACCGTGCGCTGGGTCTGGGCCACCGGCGGTCACACCGTCACCAGCGGCACCAACGGCTCCTATGACGGCCGCTTCTGCTCCCCGGACAACACCAACTGCGTCCAGATTCTCCCCGCCGGAACCACATACGAGTTCACCTTCACCCAGCCCGGCACGTACAACTACTTCTGCATCCCGCACTGGACGATGGGCATGACCGGGGTGGTCATCGTCAACCCGTAAGACCCGCCGGGCGCTGAGCCCGGGGATATCTCTGGCCCACCGGCCCCCGACCCTGGCGCAGGGCCGGGGATGGGCCTGTTCCAGGCAGCGACTGGAGGCGAGTATTTACCCTTTAATCGGATAGACATTGTCCTGTATACCTCACAATCACCCCCCTTTCACCCAGCACATTTGACAAATCCCCCCGAAGATAGTATGATTTGCCGCACCATTACCCTCGGGAGGCAATTGTGAGCAAGACTAAAGACAACTTGATGACCGCTTTCGCCGGCGAATCACAGGCCAACCGCAAGTACCTGGCTTACGCCAAGAAAGCCGAAGAAGAAGGCTACACTCAGGTCGCCCGCCTTTTCCGCGCGGCCGCTCACGCTGAGACTGTTCACGCCTTGGCCGAGTTCCGCGAGGCCGGCTGCATCGGCTCGACGGCCGAGAACCTGAAAGCCGCCGCCGCTGGCGAGCACTACGAAGCGTTCGACATGTACCCGCCGTTCCAGGAACAGGCCGAAGCCGAAGGCGAGCGTAAGGCGGCCACCATCTTCCGCTGGGCCAAGGAAGCCGAAAAGGTCCACGAGGATCTGTACCGCGAAGCGCTGGAAACCCTGGGCAAGGACGAGGAAGAATTCGACTACTACGTCTGCCCGGTGTGCGGCTACACCCACAAGAAGAGCGCTCCGGACAAGTGCCCCATCTGCGGCGCGCCCGCCAGCCGCTTTGAGGTGATTCACTAGTACAGGGCATTCGCCTTCAGGCAGGGCGGGGATGCAGGCCATCCCTGCCCTGTTTCGTTAACCCGGGTTTTCCTCCAGCCGCAGGTCCACGCCCATACGCTCAATATCCCGCAGCATGCGCTCCGGCTCGACCAGCTGCGCCTGGGTGTGCAGTCCCGGCCGGCGGGCGGAGCCGTCCAGCACCTGCAGCAGGCAGGCCGCCGCTGGCGCGGCGGTCATCAGGTAGCCGTCCGGATGGCCCAGCGTGAGCGCCAGGCGTTTTTCCCGGCCGCCGGAGTGTCCCTCCGCCTCCAGCCGCAGCAGCGTGCCGTAAGGCGGCCGGCTGAAGCGCTCCAGCCCCCACTTCATCATCCGGCTGAGCGGGCGCAGCGCCCCCGGCCATACACTCAGCCCGGCCAGAGCCAGCGGCAGTACCACCCAGTCCACAAAGAAGTTGAACCCGCCGACGAAAAACCCGGTCTCGCGCAGGGACGGGATCTGATCGGGCAGCGGGCGCAGCTCCTCGAGGAACATGGCCATGCAGCTGCGCCGGCCGAAGGGCGGGCCGAAATCCATGCTCCGGTAGGCGCG
>DGEO01000015.1:29471-38511 GCA_002385985.1 Anaerolineaceae bacterium UBA3924
AGTTTTCCTGGATCACGCTGCCCACCACGGCCCGCTCCAGCGCGTCAAACCGGTCCGCGGCCCAGCGGACCATCACCGCCGGCAGGCCGGGGTGAAAGCCCCCGTCGGTGATGAAGCAGCGGCCAGCCCGGAGGATATCCTCCTGCATCCCGGCCAGGGCGGCGACCTTGCGGGCGGAGTACTGCACGTCAAAGTAATCACAGCCGGCCTCCAGCGCGGCGCGGGCCACCTGCGGCGCGCAGCGTGCCGTGCTGGAAGTGACCGCCACCAGATCCATCCCCGGGAAGGCCCGTCGCAGGCCCTCTTCATCGGCCGCATCCAGGCCAATGCCCGCCGCGCGCTCGTCGCCGCACTCCCGGTTGAGCGCCAGCGCCATGCGCAGCGCCTGTTCAGGCCGGCGGCCGGCCAGCACCAGGCGGGCGTCGCTGTGGCGCAGCAGCAGGCGGGCGAGCATCTGGCCGGTGTGGCCGTATCCCCCCAGAATCAGGACGGTCTTCGGGCGCATGGCAGGCCTCCTTCTTCACCAGCTTGAATGACTAGAGCATACTCCGCCTGGTCAGCCAGTGCAAGCCGGAACCAACAGGTAGTTTACAATTCCCTGTCAATGCGGTTTTTCGGCCCGGAATTAGAGTAAACTGGGTTCAGAAATTTACCGGCAGCCCCAACTGCCGCCGGCTGCAATTCATCAGTCCGTTACCATCGGGGTCACACACTGCTCATGGGCTGGCAAACCTGTCCGTACATCTTCCCCCTGCTCCTGACCGCTGTACTGGCGCTGTTAATGGCCTGGATGGCCTGGAAACAGCGGGGGACGCGTCACACCACTTTCATCTCCAGCCTGATGGTCGGGGTGGCTCTGTGGAGCTTTGGCTGCGCCATGGTCTACACCGTAACGGACATGACCGCCTGGCACCTCTGGACCCTGGTCGCCTACCTGGGCATCCTTTCTGTCCCCACCGTCTGGTTCGTATACGCGCTGAGGCTGGTTGGCCTGGATCATCTGTTTCGCTGGCCTTACTGGCTGCTGCTGCTGATTGAACCGGTTCTGGCCTTCACCGCCCTGCTGACCGACCCCATCCACCACCTCTTCTACGCCCGTCTGGATCCCTTCTTTACCCCGGGCGGCTGGATGGACGTCACCATCCACCACGGGCCCCTTTTCTTCGCCAACGCTGTTTATACTTACCTGCTGGTGGTCATCGGGACCGCGCTGCTGGCCCGGGCGCTGCTGAAAAAGCCCCGCAGCTACGGCGGAGAGACCCGGGTGGCCCTGGGCGGCGCCATACTGCCCTGGCTGGCCAACATGATCTACATCTTCGACATCTCTCCCTGGCCCAGTCTGGACCTGACTCCGTTCGGGTTTCTGATCGCCGGCCTGACGATGATGTGGATCCAGTTCAGCTACCAGATGACCAACGTCTTCCCTATCGCCCGCGCCCGGGTGATCGAGGCCATGCCTGACCCGATGATGGTGCTGGACATCGACGACCACATCATCGACTTCAACCCGGCATTTAAAGCCCTGGCCGGGATGCCAGCCGCCGCACTCATGCACATGCACCTCGACGATCTGGTGAACTCCTGGCCGGGCCTTGTGCTGCCGGAGGTGGAGGTCGGCCCCAAAGGGGAGAGCATCCTGCACATCCCGGCTGCAAACGGCCAGTCCGAGCGTTATTACCACATGCGGATCTCGGAACTGCAGAACCAGCGCGGGCAGCTGGTCGGGCACGTGGTCCTGCTGCACGACGAGACGCGGGAAAAGCAAATCTCCGAGGAAAACCGCCGCCTGTTCCAGGCCGAGCGCAACCAGCGCCGCATCGCCGAGACCCTGCACCAGACCGGGCAGATCCTCGCGGGCACGCTGGACATGGACAGCCTGCTGGATCACCTGCTGGTGCAGCTGGCCCGCCTGGTCCCCTACGACGCGGCCAACTTTATGATCGTGATGGGCAGTCAGGCCGTCATCACCCGCGCCCGCGGGTACGAAAAGTTCGGTCTGAACGTGGAGCGCGACCTGCGCCCCCTCCGCTTTGACCTGGACACCACCCCGAATTTGCAGTGGATGGCCGAAAACCGCGTCCCCATGATCATTCCGGACACGCGCAAACACCCCGGCTGGGTGCCGGTGAAAGGCATTGAACACATCCTCTGCTGGATGGGCGCTCCGCTGGTGGCCCGCGGCCGCCTGATCGGCTTCATCTCGCTGGACAAGGCCGAACCGGATTTCTACACGCCCGAGCACATCGAGCGCCTGGCCGCCTTCTCCGGGCAGGCCGCCCTGGCAGTCGAAAATGCCCGCCTGTATCAGGAAACCGCCGACATGCTGCGCCGCGAGCGGCAGCTGAACGAGGTGGTGCACACCATCTCCGGCACGCTGGACCTCGACACCATGCTCCCGGCGATTGTGCGGTTGGCCTGCGATCTGGTCGGCGCGGACAGAGGCGTGCTGGCCCTGGTGGACTCCCAGACCTGGACCCTGCAGTCCTATTACGTGCACAATTATCACCTGGCCCGGCTGATGGACCGCATGGACGAAGCCATCGAGTTGGCCCGGCAGGTGATGACCGACGACCGCCCCCTGCTGCTTAGCCGCGGAGCGCACGACGGCCCTCTGCTGTCCTGGCTGCGGCCTGAGCTGACCGGCCTGCTGTGCGTGCCTGTTTCCGCCGGGAACGAACGCCTGGGCATACTGGCCCTGGCCATCAGCGATCCCGACCGCAAATTCACTCCGCGTGACGCCGAACTGGTCGAGGCAGTCGGCCGCCAGGCCGGTATCGCCATCCAGAACGCCCAGCACCTGCGCAGCGCACGCAAGCGCGCCGACGAGGCGGAGACCCTGCGCGCCGCCACCGCCGCCGTCTCCTCCGCCCTGGAGCCGGACCAGGTGCTGGACCGCATCCTGACCCACCTGGAGAAGGTGCTCCCCTACGACTCCGCCTGCATCTTCCTGCAGGAGGGTGAGTACCTGACCTACCGCGCCGGGCGGGGCTTTTCGCACCCCGACCGCCTGATCAACTTCAGCTTCCGGGTCAACCAGGACCAGCTGTACCAGGAGGCCGTGCAGTCCGGCAAGGCGATCGTGCTGGCCGACGCCCAGAACGATCCGCGCTTCCAGCGCCGGGGTGACGCGCAGCACGTGCGCGGCTGGATCGGCCTGCCGCTGCAGACGCGCGGCCAGACCATCGGCCTGCTCACCATTGACTCGCGTGAAGTCGGCGCTTACTCCGAGGCCGACGCCGCCCTGGCACAGGCCTTCGCCAACGAAGCGGCCACCGCCATCGAAAACGCGCGCCTGTTCGCCGAGGTGCAGCGTCTGGCCCTCGTCGACAGCCTGACCGGCCTGGTCAACCGGCGCCACTTCTTCGAACTGGCCCGCCGCGAGTACGAGCGCGCCCGCCGCTACGGCACCACCGCCAGCATGCTGATGATCGACCTGGACAACCTCAAGGAGGTCAACGACCAGTTCGGTCACCTGGCCGGCGACCGTATGATCCAGATGGTGGCCCAGCTGTGCCGGGACACCTTCCGCGCCTCTGACATTCTGGGACGCTACGGCGGTGACGAGCTGGTGGTGATGATGCCCGAAACCGGCGTCGACAGCGGCCACATCGCCGCCGAGCGGCTGCGCGCGGCCATTGCGAACTCGACCCTGATTGAAGGCGGCCAGAGCGTCTCGGTCAGCATTTCCATCGGTATCGCCGAGCTTACCCCGGCCATCGGCAACCTGGACCAGCTGGTGGACTGCGCCGACCAGGCCCTCTACCAGGCCAAAGGGCTCGGCAAGAATCAGATTGTTGTCTGGCAAGAGCCTATCCCCTCTTATTAAAACCATCCCCATTTACTAATTGACTGCATGAGCGTTTCCCAACAGGTGACAACCAACTCCACATCGCAGCTTCGCAGAACCAGCGTGGCTTATGTCACGCTGGGTTTCTTCATCATCGGTCTGGTCATGTCGCTGGTCAGCGGAGCGCCGCTTTACAGCCTGCTGCGTGAAAACGCTGTCGACCGCCTGCACAACGAACTGCACGTCGCGGAGACCCTGCTCTCCGCCTACCTGCAGGGCCTGGTGACGGACGGCCTGACCTTTTCCAACTCGGAGGGCAGGGTCCGCATCGGCAACTCCAGGCAGCAGCGCGAGGCCCTCACGCTGGCCATGGAAGAGCTGCTCGAAAAGCCGAATGATTTTGCAGGCATCACCCGCACCGATAATTACAACCGGGTGGTCGCCCGGGTGGGCATCCCCGCGCCAACCGCCCCCTGGCCGGAAGTCCCTGAAGCGGCCGGGAAGCCGGTCTTCCGGCTGTTCACCTACGGAGGCAGGCCTTATCTGGCCATGGCGGTGGCCGTACCGGGGCCAATGGGACAGCCGGTGGGCGTGGATTACTTTGTCAGCGACCTGACCGGTCTGGAGCAGGCGATGCGCGACACCTCCCACGCGACCACCCCGAACAGCCGGCTGGTGGTCGGGATTGAATACGCAGGCCAGCTGACCATGCTCGCCGCCGCCGAACAGGGCCAGGGCCTGCGGCTGGTCAAAGACCCACGTCTTGAGGACACCCTGGCTCAGGTGATGGAAAGCAGGGAAGATGTCCATCTCCAGCCGGGAACACCCGACCAGGATGTGGTGCTCAGCCATCCCATGGACCTGTCGGGATGGGCCATCGCAATCCATATCTCCGAGGGGAACCTGTACGGCCCGGCCTTCTGGCGGACGTTCACAATCGGTGTGACCCTGGCCGCGCTGGTGGTGGCCGGGGGCCTGGGCATGCGCCGGCTGCTGCAGCCGCTGGAGGACCGCCTGCTGATTCACGCCGGCGAGCTGGAGCAGCGGGTGGCCGACCAGACCGCCGCCCTGAAGGCGGAGCTGGAGCGCCGTCAGGAAGCCGAACAGGTACTGCGTGAAAGCGAGGAGAAGTACCGCACCCTGTTTGCCGCCGCCACTGACGGCATCTTCATCATTACCCCGGAAGGCGAGGTGGTGGACTGCAACGAAGAAGCTGCCCTGATGCACGGGTACAGCAGCTCGGATGAGATGGTCGGGGAGAATCTGCGCCAGCTGGTGGCGAATGAGTTCCTGCCGCAGCTGGAAACCATCCTGGCCAGGATCGACAGCATCGACTACCGCCTGATTCAGGGCCTGGGCCGGCGCAGGGACGGCCAGATCTTCCCGGCGGAGGTCAACACCCGGCGGCTGACTCTGAAAGGTGAAATGCTGATCGTGATCTTCATCCGCGACATTACCCTGCGGGTGGCCCGGGAATCGGAGCGCGACGCGCTGGCGGATGTGGCCGCTCACCTGCGCTCGGCCAGCTCACTGACCGCCCTGCTGCCCGGCTGGCTGCGCCAGGTCATGGAACTGACCCAGGCCGACGGCGTGGCCGTCTCGCTGCACCAGGCGGAAGAAGACCCGGTGGAACTGACCCTGGGGGTGGGCATCTGGCGGTCCGCCACCGGGGCGATCGCCGGTGAGGCCGCCCGGCTGTGCAGCCAGGTGATCCGCAGAGGACAGATTCTCGAGACCGGCTACGCGGGCGACTGGACCGGCCCGACGTGCGAGCTCAACGAGGCCAGACAGTACGTGATCGGCCTGCCGCTGATCAATGACCAGACCACCCTGGGCGCGCTGCTGGTCGGCCGTCAGACACCCTTCAGCGAAGGCGACCACACCCTGCTGATGGCCATCTGCGACATTGCCGCCAGCTCCATCCAGCGCACCATGCTGCACGAGCAGACCCAGGAGCGAGTCAAGCGCCTGGCGGCCCTGCACCAGATCGACCAGTCCATCAACGCCGGCATGGACCCGCAAATCACCATGGGCGTGCTGCTTTCCCGCGCGGCGGAACTGCTCGAGCTGGACGCCGGCCGGGTGCTGCTGTACCAGCCCGGCGAGAAATCCCTGCAGCTGCTGGCCAGCCACGGCTTCCTGCGCGCCGAAGCTGTCCGCCAGGGGCTGGACCTGGACCACAGCTACGCCGCCGAGGTGCTGCGCCGGCATCAGATAGTGACCGTGGATAACCTGTACGGCCCGGACGGCGCCGCCCTGAACGGTTCCCTGCCCGCCGGGGAGGAGTTCGTCGGCTACCGGGGCTTCCCGCTGATCGCCAAGGGCGAGGTCAAGGGCGTGCTGGAAGTGTTCCACCGCCGCCCCTTCACCCCCCGCCGGGACTGGCTGGACTTCGCCGAATCTCTGGCCGGTCAGGCGGCCATCGCCATCGACAACGCCGAGCTGTACAGCAGCCTGCAGCGCACCAACCATGAGCTGGAGGTGGCCTACGACAGCACCCTGGAAGGCTGGGCGAAGGTGCTTGAAATCCGCGACCAGGAGACCGAAGGTCACTCCCGGCGCGTGGCCGATTTGACCATCCGGCTGGCGCAGGCGCTGGGCGTGCCGGAAAACGAGCTGGTGCACATCCGCCGCGGCGCGCTGCTGCACGACATCGGCAAGCTGGTGGTGCCGGACAGCATACTGCAGAAAAACGGCCCGCTGGACGCCGAAGAGTGGAAGGTGATGATGCAGCACCCGGTGAATGCCGCCAGAATGCTGGAGCCGATCCCCTTCCTGCGCGAGGCGGTCGCCATCCCCTACTGCCACCACGAGCGCTGGGACGGGACGGGATACCCGCAGGGGCTGAAGGGTGAAGAGATCCCGCTGGCCGCGCGTATCTTCGCGGTGGTGGACGTGTGGGACGCGCTGCGCTCAGACCGCCCCTACCGGCCTGCCTGGACGGCAGAGCAGACGCTGGAATACATCAAGGAACAGTCCGGAAGCCATTTTGACCCGCAGGTGGTGCAGGCCTTCGTGGAGATCATCCAGCCGGAAGTGGCCGGCGCTACCGTGGCAGACTAGCCCCCGGTCTCGGGCTGATCCCCGGCCGGCTCGCTCAGCAGCTCAGGCTGGCACGCCCCGTCCTGAGACTTCATTGGCGCGAAGCTCAGCCGGTGCTCGGCGCAGGGGCCCAGTTCGGCCAGCGCGACGAAGTGCGCGCTGGTGGCGTAACCCTTGTGGCGGGCGAAGCCGTAGCCGGGGAAGCGCTGCTCGAGCTGCCGCATGTAGGCATCCCGCCAGGTCTTGGCCAGCACAGAAGCGGCGGCGATGGACAGCGAGCGGGCGTCGCCTTTCACCAGCGGCAGCTGCGGCCGGTCGACGCCCGGCAGGCGAAAAGCGTCCAGCAGCAGCTGGTCGGGCGGCTGGCGCAGCCCGTCCACGGCGCGGCGCATGGCCAGCAGCGTGGCCTGGTAGATGTTGATCCGGTCGATTTCCTCGCGGCAGGCCCAGCCGACAGCCCAGTCCAGCGCGACCTCGCGGATTTCCTCTGCCCAGCGCTCTCGCTGCAGCGGGGTCATCTGCTTCGAGTCCCGCACCCCGGCCAGCCGGGTTTCCACATCCTCCTGCTGAGGCAGCACCACCGCGGCGGCCACCACCGGTCCGGCCAGCGCGCCGCGCCCGGCCTCGTCCAGCCCGGCGACCCGGCTCAGCCCGGCCTGCCAGAAGCCTCGCTCGAAGGTCAGATCCGGGGCGGCCGGCAGGTCAATAATTTTCGCCCGGCGGCTCATACAGTCCCCTGCGGGCGTTGCGGCGGATGGCCAGCAGATCGGTGAACATGGTAACCGAATCGCGCCATACCCTCACCTTGCTGTCCGCGTTGAAGTACCAGTCGATGGGCACTTCGACGATGCGGTACCCGCGCCGTCGGGCGATGTAGAGCACTTCCACGTCGAAGGTCCAGCCCATGATGGTCTGCAGCGGGAACAGCTCGGCGGCGATATCCCCGCGGAAGCACTTGAACCCGGCCTGAGTGTCGCGCAGGCCGGGCAGGGCCATCCAGCGCACCAGGGTGTTGAAAACGCGCCCGACCAGGTGACGGTAGTGCGGTTCGTTGTAGCGCACCGACCCCGGGCTTTCCCGCGAGGCGATGGCGATTTCCACATCCGCCAGCTGCGGCGGCAGGAAGCGGTTGACCTGTTCGATGGGCATCGAGAGGTCGGCGTCGCAGATGAAGCGGTACTGCCCGCAGGCGGCCAGCATGCCGGCTCGCACCGCCAGCCCTTTCCCCCGGCCCGGCTCGCGCAGCACGCGCAGGCAGGGATGGTCCGCCGCGTAATCCCGGGCGACTTCATAGGTCCGGTCGCGGCTGCCGTTTTCCACCACCAGCACCTCGCCGCTGTACTCCTGGCGATCGAGGAACCCGCACACCTGCTGGAGCGTGGCCGGCAGGCGCTTTTCCTCGTTATGCGCGGGGATGATGATGGAAAGAAAGACCGGGGAGGTTGTACTCATTCAGGCCTGTGCTGCGGGTCAGAATACCGGGACGTCCCGCAGTTCGTCTCGCTGGCTGCCGTTGCTGCCCGCGGTGACGATCAGCGGGTCGTCCTTTGAGCCGGCCAGCTGGACCTGCGGTCCGGTTTCGAAGGTGCCGCCCATGAAGGGCTGGCGCTGGCCGATGACCCACTTTTCGCCCCGGTTCAGGCGCTCCAGCAGCTGCTCCCGGCTCAACAGGATGCGGTCCGAAAAGGTCGGCCCGCGGCGTTCGTAAACACGCACCAGCGCCACCCGCCCCTCTGGAGAGTAGCGGACGGCTTCGACTACGCCATCGTATTTTATCCGCGCCATGTCCACACCTGTTGCTGAATTTATGCCAGATTGCCAGACCGCCGAGAGGTCTCGGCGGTCACCAGGCAGGTCGGGGTGGGCGGACTTGAACCGCCGACCCCCGCGTCCCAAACGCGGTGCGCTGCCAACTGCGCTACACCCCGGCAAAGTTGAGTATACTCGCAACCTCGCCCGTGCGTCAAGACAAGCCTGTTTTGGCCCGGTGAAGGGCGAACAAGTTGCCTTCCACCTGCGGTCTGGGTTATGACCCATCACACACCTTCGCCCCGCAGAGACGTTCCCCGAAGGATAGGATGCGTTGTCGCCCACCCATCCCCTTACCCCCTTCCCATAGCGGCCGGGCTGGTTGCTCCCAACTCCGTCACTGGGAAGGGAGGATGAATTCTCGTGGAGGAAGGCGCGAAACCTGGCCGGTTTCGCGCCTTC
>DGEO01000015.1:38723-38863 GCA_002385985.1 Anaerolineaceae bacterium UBA3924
TCCACATATCCGACGGGGAAGACCTTTGCCGGCTATTAGGTGGAAAACTCTCCCTACGCCTCGTGGGCGAGAGGCCCCCCTCTCCTCTTCTCCTGCGGAGATGGCTGGATGGGATTGGGGCAAACACCTTCTTACAGACC
>DGEO01000010.1:0-32446 GCA_002385985.1 Anaerolineaceae bacterium UBA3924
AGATGTGTATAAGAGAAAGGAGTACAGCCTGCTCAACCGCGAGGTGGAGTTCTCCGGGCTGCTGCAGCGCTGCAAGGACCTGAACGTGGTTCTGATCGCCTACAGCCCGCTGGCAATGGGCGCGCTGACCGGAAAATACAACCGCGACAACCCCATGGGCGGGATGCGCGGGGCGCGGTACGGCCGCAAGCTGCTGCAGCGCTCCGAGCCGCTGCTCAAAGAGATGCTTAAAATCGGTTCAGACCGGGGCGGGCGCAGCGCGTCTCAGGTGGCGCTGAACTGGGTGATGTGCAAAGGCGCGCTGCCCATTCCGGGGGCGAAAAATGCGCGCCAGGCCGAGCAGAACGCAGGCGCGCTGGGCTGGTCGCTAACCGATGAGGAGGTGGCGAGGCTGGACGCGCTCAGCCTGCGCGCCCTCAAAGCAGATTAAGTGCAACTTCTCCGGCCCGGCTGCGTATATGGGTAATGAAAGGAGTGAAAAATGGCGACTCGAAACGCTTTGAGACGTTCTTCCCGCAACCGGATCGTCGGCGGGGTGTGCGGCGGCCTGGGCGAGTTCTTCGGCATCAACCCGGCCTGGTTCCGCATCGGCTTTATCCTGGCCGCCATTCCAGGGGGTGTTCCGGGGCTGGTGCCCTACATCCTCATGTGGATCATTATCCCTTCGGAATAACAGCAGGCTGAGTTCGGAAACCGGCAGGCCTTGACCGCCTGCCGGTTTTGCTTTGCAGGCATATAATCAACCTATGAGCGACGAACAGGTTGAATTCCTACCCTTCCATGCCATCAATGAGTTCATGGTGGCGGAATATCAGTACGAAGTGCTGCGCAAGGTGTGGAGCTCGCTGGGTGAGCTGCCCGCCGACCTGCGCAGCGACTTGGTCAACACTTTCAAACGTGAAGCAAAGATACCCGGCTTCCGCAACGCCAACCTTGCCCCGGCCCCGCTGAAAGCACGCAGTTCGGTAACCATCTTCGAGCGGGATCCGGAGTTCACCGCCGCGGTGCTGGATGCCTGGGCGCGGCTGCACCCGGACCTGATGAAACAGGTGGCGGACTTCCTCACTTCACGGGAGTGGGAAGTGCTGCCGGCGGATGCCAACCGCCGCGCTTTGCCCGGCTTCCAGACGCACTGGCCGGCGGAGGACAACTTTGAGACCCTGGATGAAGCCTTCCGCAAGGCCAACCCGAAGACCGAGGTCAGCGAGGATGACCTCAACCTGATGATCGTGTGGGTCAGCGGGCGGCTGCCGTATAAACTGCCAGAGGGAGAGGAAACCGAAGCCGGGGAACAGGAGTAATCCCGGCTATTCCTCGAACTCTATTGCCAGATCGTCCAGCGAGCCCAGATCGCCGCTGGTTTCGATTTGAATGTCGGCGAACAGGGCCGGCTGGTTAGCGACGATGACGTGCCGCTTGATCAGTTCCAGCATCGCCAGGAAGGTGACCACCACTTCCAGGCGGTTGTTGGGCTGCTTCATCAGCGTGCGGAAGGAGGCCCGCGACAGCTTCTTGAGAGAGGCGATGATGTTGGTGATCTTCTCGCGGATGGTGATGCGCGGCAACGATACCACCTCGCTCAGCTCCGGCAGGCTCAACTGGCTGTTGAACACTTCGCCGGCAATGCGGGCCAGATCGGCAAGCGTCAGGCCGGCGAGGTCGACTTTTTGCGCTGCCCCGCTGATCTTCGGTGACGGGGCCAGGCGCACGTAGGTGCGCAGGCCGGCCGACTGGCGCTTCTCCAGGTTGGTGGCCAGTTCCTTGAAGCGCTTGTAGATGATCAGCTGGCGGGCCAGGGCTTCGCCCGGGTCTTCCTCTTCGCCTTCGACCGGTGGAAGCGACGGCCTGGGCAGCAGCGCTGAGGATTTGATCTGCAGCAGGCGAGCAGCCACGACCAGAAATGCGGACACCTCCGCCGCGCTGCGCTCGGGCATGGAGCGCATGTACTCCAGGTACTGGTCGGTCACCTGGGAGAGGGCGAAGCGGGTGATATCCAGTTCGGCCCGCTGAATCAGCTCCAGGAGCAGGTCCAGCGGGCCTTCATACATGTCCGTCGAGACGGTGTATCCTTCAGTCTGGTGCTCGGCGATCTGGAATGTCACGCCGGTAATTATAGCAGAGGACTGGGGGGCGGAACAGTGCGCCATCCAGTATAATGAATCCATGCCAGCCGATAAACTTACGCATATTGACGAGGCCGGCCGGGCGCGGATGGTGGATGTCAGCGCCAAGCCGGACACGGAGCGAACCGCGATCGCCCGCGGAGAGGTGGTTCTGCGTCCGGAAACCATCGCGCTCATCCGTCAGGGACTGATGAAAAAGGGCGACGTGCTCACTGTGGCGCAAATCGCCGGGGTGCTGGGGGCCAAAAAGACCTCCGAGCTGATCCCGCTGTGCCACCCGATTCCGATCCACCAGGTGGACGTGCGCCTGGAGCTGGACGATGACCTGCCGGGTGTGCGGATCGAATCCTTCCTGAAGACCACCGGGAAGACGGGCATTGAGATGGAAGCTCTGACGGCCGTGGCCGTGGCCGCGCTGACCGTGTATGACATGGTCAAGGCGGTGGACCGGGCCGGACGCATCCAGAACATCCGGCTGGTGGAAAAACACGGCGGCCAGAGCGGCGACGTGGTGAACGAGTAATACCGTATGCAGATCACTGTGCTTTTCTTCGCCCACTTCAAAGAGAAAGCAGGGACCGCCCGGCGGGAGCTGGACCTGCGCCCCGGCCTGACGGTGGCAGACCTGAAGCTGCGGCTGGTGGAGGAGCACCCGGCCCTGGCGGAGCTCATGCCCGGGAGCATCGTCTCCATCAACCAGTCCTTCGCCTACGATGAAGACCCGGTTCCCGAGGGAGCTGAGGTGGCCATCTTCCCTCCGGTGAGCGGGGGCAGTGATTTCCCGACCATCCTGCGCATCACCCGAGAACCGCTGGACTTGAACGAGTTGACTGCCGCGATCACGCTGCCCACCACCGGCGCGGTGGGCATGTTCACCGGCATCGTGCGGGGGAAGACCAGCCGCGGGGGTGAGTTTGAGACCGTCGCGCTCGAGTACGAGGCCTACGAGCCAATGGCACTGGCCAAGCTGGAGCAGGTGGCCGGCGAAATGCGCCAGCAGTGGCCCTTGCTGGAAGGCATCTGCATTGTGCAGCGCATCGGCCGGCTGGACCCGGGCACGCCGACGGTGCTGGTGGCCTGCAGTGCCGCGCACCGCGACACCGGTGTGTTCGAAGCCGCACGCTATGGTATTGACCGCCTGAAAGAAATTGTGCCCATCTGGAAAAAGGAGATCGGTCCCCGGGATGAGTCCTGGGTGGCAGGTGATTACAGGCCCCAACGAGGAGATTGAGGACATGAGCGCCATTCGATGCCGTCAATGCAGCCGCGCGTATCCTGCCGAAGGAACTCCCTTCCGCTGCCCTGACTGCGGGGGGCTGTTCGACTTTGAGCCGTATGAACCGTTCAACCCGGACCTGGTTGATCGCTCCCGGCCCGGGATCTGGTGCTACCGGGCGACGCTGGGGCTTCCAGACAATGCGCCGGAGGTGTACCTGGGCGAGGGCGGCACGCCGCTGGTGAGAGACAAGGTTGGCGGTACCCAGGTGGCTTACAAACTTGAATCGCTCAACCCGACTGGCTCGTTCAAAGACCGCGGAAGCGCTGTCCTGGCCAGCTTTCTGCTGTCCCGGGGCGTTAGGCAGGCGGTGGAGGATTCCTCCGGCAATGCGGGTGCGTCGTTTTCCGCCTACGCCGCCCACGCGGGGATTGCAGCCCGGGTGTTCGTCCCCGGGTCGGCGTCGGGGCCGAAGCTCAACCAGATTATCCAGTACGGCGCGGAACTGGTGAAGGTGCCCGGCCCGCGCTCTGAGGCCGCGGCGGCGGTGCTGCGGGACGCGGAAAAAGGCAAACCCTACGCCAGCCATGCCTTTCTGCCTTTCGGCCAGACCGGCATTGCCACCATCGCGTATGAAATCTGGGAGCAGCTCGGCGGGCACCCGGGGACGGTCATCGCCCCGGTGGGCCAGGGCAACCTGATGATTTCGGTCATGCGCGGTTTTGCTTCGCTGTCCCGGGCCGGTCTGATCCCCGCGCAGCCGCATTACATCGGCGTTCAGGCCGCGGCCTGCGCACCGGTGGAGGCCTATTACCGCGGCGGGCTGGCGGCGATGGAGCAGGTGACCGAAGGGCCGACGGTGGCCGAGGGCGTTCGCGTACGCCATCCGGCACAGGCCGAGGCCATCATTCACGAGCTGGGCGGCGGGAAGATCATGGCCATTCCGGAAGAGGAGATCCTGCCTGCGTATAAAGCCCTGGCCTGCCGGGGGATTTTCGCCGAGCCGACCTCCGCGCTGGTCTGGGCGGCACTGGAGCGGCTGCGCGGCCAGGTTCCCGAGCCGGTTGTGCTTATTATTTCAGGTTCTGGGTTAAAATACCCGGCAGAATAATTTACTTAGTGAACTGATGGAACGCAAGCCACAGGATCGGTTGTGGTCCGTGGCTGGCGCTCCCTGAGTTCCCGGGAGGTACAGGTGAACAACCATCATGGTTCCTCTCCGTCGCCGGAGACGGAATCCCCGTATGAACTGGACCAGCGGTTGGGGCTGAACATGAGCGACCGGCTTCTTCTCAGCCGGGCGCTCACACACCGGTCTTACCTGAACGAGCACCCTGAGGCCATAGAAGACAACGAGCGTCTGGAGTTTCTTGGCGATGCCGTGCTCGATTTCGTGGTCGGCGCCTGGCTGTACCACCGCTATCCGGAAATGCCGGAGGGAGACCTGACACGCATGCGCTCCGCGCTGGTGCACACCGAACAGCTGGCGGAATTCGCCCGCAAGATCAGGCTGGGACCCGCACTGCGGCTGGGCCGGGGCGAATCGCAGGCCGGCGGGCGGGAGCGATCTGCCCTGCTGTGCGACACCTTCGAAGCGGTGATCGGCGCGCTGTATCTGGACCGCGGCGTGGATCGGGTGATTGAGTTTCTCGAACCCATGCTGGAGGAGGCCGCCGAAGACGTACTGGCCAACCGCAAGAACGAGGATCCCAAGAGCATGCTACAGGAGTGGGCACAGGCGCAGGGTTTCGGCGCACCGAAGTACGAAACCCGCAGCGCGGTCGGGCCGGATCATCTGAAAGTGTTCGAGGTGGACGTGCTGGTCGACGGGCAGGTCTACGGCACGGGACGGGGTCACAGCAAGCAGTCGGCGGCGAAGGCCGCTGCCAGACAGGCACTCATCAAACAGGGTCTCATCGATGAATAATAACGGCCAGTATAAGCCGCGGCTGAAATCACTCGAATTACAGGGATACAAGACTTTCGCCAGCCGGACTCAATTTGAGTTCCCCGGGCGTATCACCGCCATCGTCGGGCCGAACGGTTCGGGCAAATCCAACATCGCGGACGCCCTGCGCTGGGTGCTCGGTGAGCAGTCGTACAGCCTGCTGCGAGGCCGGAAAACCGAGGACATGATCTTCGCCGGCTCCGAACTGCGTGCGCGGGCTAACATGGCCTCAGCCGTGGTCACCTTCGACAACGCAGACGGCTGGCTGCCGATCGATTTCACCGAGGTGTCGGTGGGACGCAAGGCCTACCGGGACGGGCAGAACGAGTACCTGATCAACGGGCAGCGCGTCCGCCTGAAGGAGATCTCAGAACTGCTGGGCCAGTCCGGCCTGTCCGAGCGGACCTACACCATTATCGGGCAGGGGCTGGTGGACGCTGCGCTGTCGCTGAAGCCTGACGAGCGACGCCGGTTTTTTGAGGAAGCCGCCGGGATTGGTCTGTACCGTTCCCGCCGTGAGGAAGCCCTCAGCCGGCTGGATGCCACCCGGCGTAATCTGGAGCGGGTGCAGGACATCCTCAGCGAGCTTGCTCCGCGGCTGAAAAGCCTGGAACGCCAGGCACGCCGGGCGGAAGAGCACGACCGCATTTCGGCCGAGCTGCGGGAGCTGATGCGGGAATGGTACGGCTACCACTGGCACCGGGTGCAGCAGGAGGTGGCTCACGCCCAGCAGGTGGTCGAAGCCCAGGAGGAACGTCTGGGGCTGGCGCGCAACCGGCTGGAGGAAGTGGAAGCTGAAGCCGCCGCCGTGCGGGCCGAACTGCAGAAAAAGCGCTCGCAGCTGGAAGAGTGGCACAATCAGCTGGCCGCGCTGCACACCCGGCGGGAGCAGGTCAGCCGCAATCAGGCCATTCTCGACGAGCGCCAGCGGGCCGCGGCGGACGCGGAGGCCAGCCTGCTGGCCGACCTGGCCCGGCTTGAGGAGGAAGAAAAAGCCCAGCAGCGCCGCCTGGAGGACATGACCGCAGAGCACGAGCGGCTCATCGCCGAGCTGGCCGATGCGAAGCAGCAGGCCGAGCAGGCCCGCAAAGCCATGGAAGAACGCCAGGCGCAGCGGCAGTCAATTGAACAGGCGCTGCGAGAGACCCGCCGCCAGCTAACCTCGCTGGAAACACGGCAGGTGCATGTGAAGGCACACCGGCAGGAACTGACCGCACGGCTGGAGAACCTAGCCCGCACCCGGCAGAACCTGACCGCCGCACTGGAGGGCGCTGACCAGGCCCTGAAAGAGGCCGAGGAGAAACTGCGCCAGGCCCGTCAGGACCGGACCGAGGCGGAGCTGGACCTGAGCGAGTATGACGAGCAGGTGCAGGCGCAGCAGCGCCAGTCGGTGGAGCTGGAGACCCGGCGGAAGAAACTGCAGGAAAACCTCAACCGGCTGGTCACGCAGGAATCGCGTCTGCGCGCGCAGATGGACGTGCTCGAGCAGGCTGAGGCTTCGCTCACCGGTCTGAACCAGGGCTCGAAGTCAGTGCTGGAAGAGATGCGCAAGGGCCGCCTGCCAGGCCGCATGAGCCCGCTATCGGGTCACCTGGATGTTCCGGCTGAGTATGAGGTGGCCGTGGCGGCCGCGCTGGGCGAAAATCTGGACGCCATCTATCTGGGCGGCAGTACCGATCCCGAGCCGGTGCTGCAGTTCCTGGAAACGTCTGCACGGGGCCGGGCGATCCTGTTCCCTGGCGTCTGGCTCAACGGGGCGAAGCCTGTCCAGCCCCCGGTGGATGACGAAATCATCGGGGTGGCCTCGGAACTGGTGAAAGCCCCGGCCGACTGGCAGCAGCTGGTCAACCAGCTGCTGGGACAGGTGGTGATTGTACGCCACCGCCAGGCTGCGCGGCGGGTGCTCAAGCAGCTCCCCGATACATCCCGGGTGGTGACATTGAATGGTGAGGTGTTTGCCGGGTCTGGAGCGGTCATCGCCGGGCAGGAAGGCCGGGCTGGACTGATCTCCCGCCCCAGGCAGAAGCGCGAGCTGCAGGACGAGATTGACCGCGTCCAGGACCAGATCAACGATCTGGAGAACGAGCTTGAGGAGATCGAGCAGGCCCGCCAGGAAGCCCAGGCGGCGCAGGAGGAGCGGGAGCGCGCTCAGCGAGCGGCCAACCAGCGGCTGAAGCTGGCCACGCAGGCGTTTCAGCAGGCCTCGCTGGCGGTGGATCAGATCCGCCAGAAGCAGGATTTCCAGCGCGGGCAGCTGAACGAGCAGGCGCGGCAGGCACAGAAGGCGGAGGAGGAGCTCAACCGCCTGGCGGAAGAGCTTGAACAGCTGGAGAAGCAGGCCGGCTCGCTGCGGGAAGAAGTTCGCCAGAAGTCACAGGCGCTGCAGTCGCTGCCAGTGGAGGAGCTGCAGGCCCAGGTGGCCCACTGGAACACCCAGCAGGCGGTAGCCTCGCGGGCGGTGAAAGATGCCGCTCATCGCATGGAGGAGTACCGGCTCAGCCTGGAACGGAACCGGCAGCAGCAGGTCTCCGTCCAGGATAGGCTGGCGGCCGGGCGCGAAACGCAGGCCAGTCTGGAGCAGCAGCGCAACCAGGACCGCCAGAAGGATGCCGAACTGGCCGCGCTGATTGACGCGGTTCAGTCCAAGATTGAGCCGGCGGAAGCCGAACTTCGGGATGTGGAAAAGAAGTATGAGGACCTGCAGGGCGCTTATCAGAGCGCGCAGCAGGCCGTCAACGCGGTCGAACGGGTGGTCACCCAGGCGCAGCTGGAGTACAGCCGCAAGAAGGACGGGCTGGAAAACCTGCGCCGCCGGATCGAGGAAGACTTCGGGCTGGTGGCCTTTGAATACATTTCCGAGGTGACCGGGCCAACGCCGCTGCCGCTGGAAGGGCTGGTGGAACAGCTGCCGCGCATCGAGCAGATCCCGCCGGGGCTGGAGGACAACATCAACCGCGCCCGCGCCCATTTGCGCCGCCTGGGGGCAATCAACCCGGAAGCCCGGGCTGAGTACACCGAGGTGAAGGAGCGCTACGAGTTCCTCAACGGCCAGATGGAGGACCTGCTGAAGGCGGATGAGGACCTGCGCGCGGTGATCGCCGAGCTGGACGCGCTGATGAAGCGGGAGTTCAAACGCACCTTTGACGAGGTGGCGGTCGAATTCCGCAAGATGTTCACTCAGCTGTTCGGCGGCGGCTCCGCGCGGCTGATACTCACGGACGAGGACAACCCGTCTGAAACCGGCATCGACATTGAAGCCCGCCTGCCCGGGCGCAGGGACCAGGGCCTGTCGCTGCTCTCGGGCGGTGAGCGCAGCCTGACCGCGGTCGCGCTGGTTTTCGCCCTACTGCGGGTGTCACCCACGCCGTTCTGCGTACTGGACGAGGTCGATGCCATGCTGGATGAGGCCAACGTGGGCCGCTTCACCGATCTGCTGCGCGAACTCAGCCAGACCACGCAGTTTATCGTCATCACCCACAACCGCAACACGGTGCAGGCCGCGGATGTGATCTACGGCGTCACCATGGGCAAGGACTCCGCCAGCCAGGTGATCAGCCTGAGGTTGGACGAAATAAGCGAAGATATGGTGGTCTGAGACAGATGAAAAAAGCGCGGGCTTGCTGCCCGCGCTTTTTGATTCGTTCGTCTTGCCGGTTACTGGATATTCCCCGAGATGTAGCCCGCCAGGTTGGGCGGGATGGCCGGGGTGGTGGGAACCATCTGCATCCAGATATCATTTTCTACGATTTCCATCCGGGCCTTGGCTTCCTCGGTGACCTTGGAGAAGGTGGTGGCCTGAACCGTCGACAGCTGGTCAGCCATCAGGCGGCGGACTTCCTTGCCCAGCACCTGGATCACATGCCAGCCGTGGATGCTCTCGACCGGTTCGCTGAGCTCGCCGATTTCCAGGCTGAAGGCAGCCTCTTCGAACGGTTCCACCATCTGACCGCGGGCAAACCAGCCCAGATCACCGCCAGACGCGCCGGACACCTTGTCGAGGGACAGTTCCTGGGCCAGTTTAGCGAAGTCTTCACCGTCGTTCAGGAGCTGGATGACCTGATTTGCCTCTTCCTCGGTGGTGACCAGGATGTGGCGCGCCCAGACCTGTTCCTGCTCCAGCGGGATTTCCGCGATGATCTCATCGTACAGCTTCTGGATGATCAGGTTGCGGCGCATCAGCTCGCGCAGGTCCGCTTCGCTGAAGCCGAGGAACTCGATGGCGTTCAGATAATCCGATTTCACCTGCTGGTACCCCTCAAGGGTGTATGGGGTTTCGGTGGGCAGCGGTTCCGGAGTCGGGGAGGGGGGTACCTCTGCGCTTTCCGCGGCTTCTTCCGTCGGGGTGGCGGTCGGCGCCTGCGTCGGAGTCGCGGTCGGCTCCTCGGTCTCTTCCGGCGTCGGCGTCATCATGGGAGTGGCGGTCGGCGGAACCAGGGTCATCTGCAGCGACGAGAGCGTCGAGGTGGGTTTCAGTTCGACAGTCTCGGTCGGTGAGACGGTCGGGGTGCCGGAGGCGAAGTAGCCGAAGGCTTCTTGAACCGCCTTTTCCACCTCTTCACTGGTGACGGTAATGCCGCGTTCCGCGGCTACCTGCAGCAGTACCTCTTCGGTGATCATCTGGTCCAGGGTGGAGCGGCCGTAGCTTTGTGTATCGATAAGCTCGAACAGTGCCTGCTGGATTTGCGCGTCAAAAGTGCCCGCGCCGAACAACTGGTTGTAGGCATCGTACTGCGAGATGTTCTGCAGGGCCTGGAAGCGGTTGTATTTAACGCGTTTCTGGTACTCCCTGACGGTGATCGTCTTTTCACCCACCCGGGCCACGACCTTGTTAGGCTGGATGACCAGACTGTCCAGCAGGCCGAAACCGAGCAAACCCAGGACGATCACACCGATGGCGATGGCGGCGATGATGATGGTCTTTCGCTGCCTGCGCTCAACCTCCAGTCGGGCTACATGGCGGCGGTTAACGATTTTAGTCTTGGGCTGTTTAGCCATTGGCGACCTCTGAGTGCTTACGAAAAAGGGCATGGAGCCTTAAGGAAAACCCCATGCCCCGGCGTATGAAATTCCAAACGATTAGCGGGTGAGATCGTTTAAAGTTTCACCAACATACGGGAGCAGCGCGATAACGCGCGCCCGCTTAATGGCATTGGCCAGCGCGCGCTGGTGACGGGCACAGGTGCCGGTCTGGCGGCGGGGGCGGATCTTGCCATCTTCAGTGATGTAGCGGCGAAGCATGTCTGCGGATTTGTAGTCGATCGCCAGATTCTTGTCAGCGCAGAACTGGCAGATCTTGGGGCGCGCTACGTAGCGGCGCGGCCCGGAGAACTGCTCGCTCTCATTCGTCATATCAGCCATTTCTTACTCCTAGAAAGGATAATCATCCTCATATTCAGGCGGCTCGGAGGAGCCGATCGCCTGGGTCTGGCCTGTGTCACGGCGGTCTCCCAGCATCATCATCTCGCTGGCGACAATTTCGACGCTGGTATGCTTGGCGCCTTCACTGTCCTCCCAGCGGCGGGTCTGCAGCCGGCCTTCGATGTAGACCTGCTGGCCCTTGGTGAGATACTGCTTGCAGATTTCCGCCAGGTTTCCCCAGGAGACAACGTTGAACCACTCCGTATCGGTGTGGCGTTCACCATCTGCCGTATTCCATGTCCGGCTGGTGGCCACTGTAAAGGTCGTGACAGGCCGGCCAGACGGCGTATAGCGCATTTCCGGGTCTTTCCCCAGATGGCCGATGATCATCACTTTATTCAAACCGCGGCTCATTCGATTCTCCTTGACACAGTCCAAAACCTGACGCTTTCCACGTTCCTACAGTTCCGGGTTGATGAGCAGGTGGCGCAAGACCGGTTCCAGGAAACGCAGATTGCGGTCCAGTTCAGCAGTCGCTTCGGGCGGCAGTTTGCTTTCCACGTACACATACTGGCCCTCGCGCTGTTTATTGATCATGTATGCCAGGCGGCGCTTGCCCCAGACATCCACTTTTTCGACTGAACCACCGGCGTCGGTAATCCAGCCCTTCACCCGATCGATCACGCCGGTCAGAGCCTCCTGATCCAAATCAGGGTGAACAATGAAGACCAATTCATAGTTGCGCATTTGGGAAACCTCCTTTCCACGGGTTTGCCCTCGAACTTCACCGTAGGCTGGTCGAGAGCGGAAAGGCAGCAACGATACTTTGGATTTGTTGCTTACCGTGCAGGGCTAGTTTACCACAACCCCTCTGGTTCTGTAAAGAAATCTCCGGTTTCTCGAGAGATTCCGGCCAGATACTCTTTAAGCAAGGTTATTGCAATATGGCGCGAGGTTGTGCATAATGAGTAAATCCAGCCCATCACAGCTACACACAGGAGACATAAAATGCAAGTCGAAATTCTGTACCGGCCTTCGTATGCTGTCGCCCGGGTTATGCTGGCGCCCAACGAACAGATCCGGGCGGAAGCTGGCGCCATGGTGAGCATGTCCGCCGGCGTAACGGTGGAGACGGGCATCCGCGGCGGGGTGCTCAAGTCGCTGGCACGCTCGCTGCTGGGCGGCGAATCCTTCTTTACCAACACTTTCCACGCGCCTGAGCGGGGAGGCGAGATCCTGCTGGCGCCTGCGCTGACCGGGGATGTCTTCACCACCCGCCTGTCGGGCGAGACCATCCTGGTCCAGTCCGGGTCGTACCTGGCCTCCGAAGACGGCATCGAGGTGGATGCCGGCTGGTCGGGAGCGCGCACGTTCTTCGCCGGGGAAGGCCTGTTCATGCTGCGCTGCAGCGGGTCGGGCCAGCTGGTGCTGTCCAGCTATGGCGCCATCCATGAGGTCAACCTGCAGGCTGGCGAGGTCTACACGGTGGATACCGGGCACCTGGTGGCCTTCAGCGAGCGGATGAACTTCCAGGTCCGCGCCATTGGCGGCCTGCGCTCAACTATCCTGGGCGGCGAAGGGCTGGTGGTGGACCTGACCGGCCCCGGGAAGGTGCTGCTGCAGACGCGCAGCGAAGGCGCTTTCCTCTCCTGGCTGCTGCCCAAGATCCCTTCGAACAAGCGCTCGGATTAGCCTGACTTACAGCCGGACCGGTTTCCCGGTGCGGGCTGATTCCAGCAGGGCCACCATGGTGGCCGTGTTGTCGCGGCTTTCCTCCAGACTCATGCGCGGCTGGCGGCCTTCGGTGATCGCCAGGGCGATGTCTTCGATTTCGCCCAGGAAGGAATCGAACATGGGGAAGGTGTGGACTTCCTCTTCGTCTCCGGATGTGATCACCAGGCGGTTGTGCGGCCGGGGGTTGTAGGGGCCGTCCATGCTGATTCGTCCCCGGCTGCCGAAGATATCGAACGAGGTGAACTTGGGGACGGTGAACCCGGCGGTGATCTGCACCAGAATGTCGCCGGGGTAGCGCAGCTCACCGATGAACAGGTCGTCCACGCCGGAGGAGGACAGGCGCTGGAAGCCGAAGACTTCCTCCGGCGGCTCGCCGGTGATCATGCGGGCGTAGCTGATGGGGTAGCAGCCGACGTCAAACAGGCTGCCGCCGCCGGTTTCCGGAAGCCAGCGGTGGTTGATCGGGTCCTGCAGCGCAAACAGGAATGCGCCGCGCATGCCTTCGATGTGACCGATGCGCCCCTGCTGAATGGCCTGCAGCACCAGTTCTGTCTGGTGGTGGTGGCGGAACTTGAAGGCCTCGGTGACGATCACACCGTTGTCGCGGGCCGCGGCGGCGATGGCGTCCACCTCCTCCGGGGTGAGGGCGATGGGCTTTTCGCAGAGCACGTGCTTGCCGGCTTGACATGCGCGGATGGTCCACTCCGCATGCAGGTAGTTGGGCAGGGGGTTGTAGATAACCTGGATTTCGGGATCGGCGAGCAGTTCATCGTAACTGCCGTAATATCGGGGGATTTCCCATTCGGCGGCATATTCCTCAGCACGCTCCAGGGATCGGCTGCCCACTGCATGCAGCTCGCTGAGTGGATGGCAGCGCAGGGCGGGAATAAAGCCCTGGTTGATCCGCGCGGTACTCAGAATCCCCCATTTCATTTTTTCAGCCATGGCCACACTCCTCAGGTCAGGGTGATGAGCCTGCTGCCCGGGATAAGCGATGCGGCTTCGGCCCGAAGATAATATTCCCGGTAGGCTCTAGTTTCTTCCAGTATCATTTTTAGCCCATTTTCGATTTGAGGCAAGCTGTCCGGGGAACGGGTAGAGCCGGGAGCAGCAATGCGTACCGCGCCGCCCGGGGCCGGGATGAAGTCAATGTCTCCGCGCGCCTGCAGCCAGTTCAACCCCAGCAGCACGCTGCCGCGGCGCTGGCCCAGTACGGCGGCCATTTCGTCGAGAGTCACCAGCCCGTTCTTTTTCTGCAGCGCATAGCGCACCAGGCCGGTGAGTTTGCGCAGGAAGGCAGGCGGGTCCAGGTACTCCGGCGGGCAGGCACACAGGAAGACCCGTCCGGGGTGCACGTCCTCAATGGCGTTCGCCAGCTCAACCGGGCCGGGCGGGATGCTCCAGACAGCCAGGGCCGGGGCAGGCTCCAGGCGGCAGCGGCTGCGCACTTCGGGAAATGGCGTGGGGCAGGCTTCACTCCAGACCATAACCTCACTGGTCTGCATACAGCCAGCGATCATCTGGTCGGGATGGGGGTGATGTCGCAGATCTACCACCTCGATGCGGGTGGTGATATCCGGCGGCTTCTCCTCGGGCCGGGGGAAGGCCTGCAGCCACTCGACCTGGACATCCCGCTTTCCGCGGTAAGTGTGGGCGCGCAAGGTGAAGGCCAGGTCGAAGTAACCTTCCGGCAGGGGATTCCCGGCGGCCTGCCACCAGATGACATTTCGGGTGTCACCTGCCTCGTTTTGAACCAATACACGCAGGTGGTCGCCGTTCTGTCCGATTTCCCTTTTGTCTCGGACGAAGACTTTTTGAGTGAGAAAGGTCAGCGGCGGGTTGCCGTTCCCAAAGGGGGCCAGCGGCGAGCAGGCGTCCACCAGATCCAAGGAGATTTCCGCCAGTGGGAGCAGGGCGTCCACGGGCAGATCCACCTCCGGCGGCTGCTCCGCGGTCTGCTGGCTGATATACCTGGCCAGCCCGGCACGAAAGGCAGGGATCGATTCTGCGGGCAGCGAGAGGCCGGCCGCCATGGCATGACCGCCAAATCCCAGCAGCCTTTCCGCCTGAGAAGCGATGGCCTCGGTGATGTTGATCCCATTCACCGAGCGCGCCGATCCGCGGGCCGGCTGCCCTTCCCGGGATGAGAGCAGGATAACCGGCCGGCCGTACAGATCAACCAGCCGGCTGGCGACGATGCCGATCACTCCGGCGTGCCAGTGCGGATGGGCCAGCACCAGCACCGGCAGGTCGAGCAGATCGGGCGTGCGTTCCAGTTCGGCCAGCGCGCCCTGGAACACCTCATCGCAGAGCATCTTGCGCTTTGCGTTCAGCCCCTCGAGGATCTGTGCTGTCACGCGGGCGCGGACCATGTCAGTTTCGAGCAGAAACTCAACCATTGGGTTGGCGTCCGAAAGCCGCCCGACGGCGTTCAGACGGGGCGCGAGCGAAAACCCGATGTCCTCCTCATCCAGATGGAGCGGGTCCACCCCGGCCTGTTCGACCATGGCCTGAACCGCAGGCCGCGGGTTGGAGCGCAGGGCAGCCAGCCCTTTCTGCACCAGGTAGCGGGTGTCTCCGCTCAGCTCGGCCACGTCGGCGACCGCGCCCAGAGCCACCAGGTCGTACACCGAAGCGATGCGGTCAGCCTGACCGGCGCGCTGCAGCAGCTCCTCGGCCAGCTTGAAGGCCACACCCACCCCGGGGAGCGTGCCCAGCGGGTGCCCCGGCGGCAGGCGGTGAGGGTTGACCACTGAATAAGCCTGGGGGAGCGTCTCGCCAGGGGTGTGGTGATCGGTAACCAGGAAATCCACCCCGTGGCTGGCCGCATAAAGGGCAGCGTCGTGCGCGGTGATGCCCGTATCACAGGTCAGAACCAGCCGCGCGCCGCGCTGCAGCATCTTCTCCAACCCGGGGATGTTGACGCCGTGGGATTCTCGTTCGCGAACGGGGATGTGGTAAATCACGTCCGCGCCGAGCTTGCGCAGGGTATCGACCAGCACCGCGGTGGCTGTCTGGCCGTCGACGTCGAAGTCCCCCCACACGCCGATGCGCTCTCCTGCGGCGACGGCGTCAAGCAGCCGGCCGGCAGTCCGGTCCAGGTCAGGCAGATCGCAGGGATCAGCCGGGCGGTAATGTTCCGGGCACAGGGCGGCGCGGGCTGCAGCCGGGTCGTCCCAGCCGCGCCGGACCAGCGCTTCAGCCAGCAGGCGGCTGCCCCCGGCGACTTCCAGCAGCTCCGGGCTGACGTCGACGTGTTCAGGCGGGATCCAGCGCAGGACGCGGTTCAGCAGTTCCGGCATGTCAGAACTCGATCGGCTCGATTTCGTCAAAATCAAATGCCAGGCCGGGGTCTTCTTCCAGACTCCCATCCGGGTCAAACATTTCCGCACGAATACCCCGCTCGCACAGCGAGCGGTATACGCACCAGCCGCAGGTGCGCTCATCCGTACAGGGCGGGAAATCCCCTTTTTCGGCCAGGCGGGCGATGGCCCGGATCAACTCGCTGATTTCGGCCCGGTCCGCGTACAGCTGTTCGGGTGAGTAGGAGAATACCTCGGGATGCTGCGGGTCGGAGGTGAACCAGTAGACCATTTCGATCTGTTCCGGCAGCACCTCGCGGCCGAGGAGCGAATGCGCGGCTAATGCGGCGACCAGCGGGTACAGGCGGGTCTGCATGCGCTCCTGCAGGCGGTCGCGGCGCGGGCGGTGGAGGCCAGTCTTCCAGTCGACGATGACGCAGCGCCCGTCCGGGTCGAGGGTGAACAGGTCGAACTTTGCCAGCAGACGGTAACCGGCCAGCCCGGCCTGCAAGGTGAACTCGGGGTACTGCCGGGTCGGTAGGCCCTGCGGTGCGTACTCCAGGTATGAATGCCACCACTCGGAAAGTTCGTGGTCCAGGATTTGCCGTTCGATCACTTCCAGGGGGATGCCCGTCCGGTGCTGGTAGACCAGCCGGTGGAAGCGCTCGCCCAAGTCCTGCAGGCGTTCCAGCTCCTGGACCGGCTCGCCGGGGATGGCCGGCCAGGCCCTCTTGCGCAGGCAGCGCAGCTCAAACCGGCGCGGGCAGGCCACATAATCCTGCAGGTTGGACTGGCTGAAGGCGAAATCGGGGGGCAGGGTCATGGATTGTGCTCCTTCCAGTATTCCAGCAGAGCAGTGAATGGCAGGCTGAACTGGTTATTCTTCCATTTGCCTGAGTTGGCAGTGATGATCAGATCACTGCAGGCCCGGGTGATGGCGACGTAGAACAGGCGCAGGCGCTCGGCAGAGTAATATACACGGGCAGCCTTTGTGGCCTCTCCGTCTGCCAGATACAGGCCGGGCAAATCTCCACTGACCAGCGCTTTTAGTTTACTTAAGGTTTCGGCTTCCAAATTGAGCCGGTCTCGGACGAAATACTTCTCGGCAACATACCCGTCGGTTTCCTGTGCGGAGGGGAAATCGTAGTTGTTGGCGGCGGTCAGGTAAACACGGTCCCATTCCAGCCCTTTGGCCTTGTGGATGGTACTGACCACCACTTCACCGGGATGGTCCGAGGGTTTAAAACCAAGGTCCTGTGCCTGGAAGCCGGAAAGGCGATTCTTCCTGGTGTCAGAGAACTCCTTCAGCCGGTCGGCGAAATCCTTCAGCCGCCATTCGGGATGGCTGCGTGCAGCCTGCTCCAGTAGCAGCGCCATTTTGTGGGCCAGGCCCAGTTCCATGCGGATGGGCGGGTTGGAGGTAAATTCATCCGCCGGAGAGGTGTACAAGTCCTGCGCTATGGTGATGACCAGCTGATCGATTGGCAGGAGCGAGGCTTCCTGCCATTTGCGCAGCTGGTCTCGCAGCAGGCAAAGCTCTTCATATACATCCGGTTTTACCTTTAGAGCCAGGTCTTCGAGCCAGTCTTCACCAGGCAGCGGTGCAAGATACTTCTCGGGGTGTTTCAAGCCGGTAAGGGCGTCGGAGACAGCTTTATACAGCGCTTCGTTTCCTGCATCCGCCAGTACTTTTTCGCGCAGCTTCTGGTATAAGTCGGTCAGTTTCTTCTGATTACTCGGGCTGATTAAAAAGCGCAGTACCGCTTCCAGCGTCTCCGCTGTTTCCCGGGTGGTCTGGTCCACCTTGAGCATCTCGATCACTTTCACGCCTTCAGCCCGAAGCGCGGCAACAAAATCTGCGCCGCGGTCATTGGACGTCGTCAGGACAGCGACGGTCGCTTTTTCGTGATTACCCAGATATTTCTTGATGTCGTTGACGACAAATTCGATTTCCTTTTCTGACTCATACAGGGTGTCGACAGGGTTGACGAACCCGGGCTGAGAGGCATGATTGAACTGCTGGTCATCCGGCGGAGGCGGAAGAATTAGCGGCTCCCGGAGAGAGTCGCGCAGCTCGAAAACTGGATGCTCCTGCGTGGCCCACTGGATCAGGTAATTGGCCAGTTCACGGACAGCCTTTGAGTTGCGGCCTGATTCAGGCAGCGTGCGGGCGATCACCCCCGGTTCGCTGAGAAATTCGCGAAGATAGCGAGGGTTGGAGTTGGTAAAGGTTTCGTAGATGGCCTGGTTGGGGTCACCTACTCGGACCCAGTTGCCGTCCTCTCCGGCCAGCAGCCGCAGGATCTGCTCCTGCATCAGGGTGGAGTCCTGGGCCTCATCTTCGAGGATGAACGGCCAGCGACGGCGCAGGCGAGCCAGATAATCGGGATCGGAGCGCAGGATCTGCAGCGCCATGGAGATCAGGTCATCAAAGTCGACCGCGTTTCTGGAGCGCAGCGAGCGCTGGTAATCCCTGTAAACGGACAGCCCGAACTCCAGCAGCGGATGCGAGCACTGCGCCTGTTCCATTTTTTCCTGGATGTCATCCGGGCTGACCTGCAGGTCCTTGGCCTGGCGGATAAAACTGGTAGCCAAATCCTTGAGCAGGTCATCCCAGCTGTTGGCAGCTTTCATGGGATCGCGCTGCTCCCGAATGCAGGCCCACTGCTCGGTGAACTCAGGGTGGATTCTCTTCCAGGCATTGACTGCCAGGGTAAAGATGGCCCGCTGATCGCGCTCGTCGACGATCTGGTAATGCTCCGGCAGGCCGGCCAGCTCGGGGCGCTCGTTGATGATGTCGTGCGCCAGGCCGTGCAGGGTGCGCACTCTGTAGCCGACATTGGGCAGCAGCCCGGCTTTGGCGACCAGCTCGCCGATTTTGGCGGCGAAGCTGTCCGCTGCGGCGTTGGCGACGGTGACGATGATAATTTCCTGATCATCTGCCAGCACATTGCTCCGGATCAGCTTTGCTGCCAGGTGTGAGAGGGTGAAGGTTTTTCCGCTGCCCGGCACGGCGGAAACGCCCATCTTTCCGCCGGTGTAGGACAGCACTTCCTGCTGTTTAGGACGGTACTTGTATTTATCCATGCTGCACCTCCGCGGCAAGCATCTGCCGCAGCAGGCCCTGCAGCGCCAGCAGCAGTGGACCGCGCTCTTCGCTGCCGCCTTCGTTGACACCGACCGCGTACAGGCGCACTTCGCCCGAACAGCGGCGTACCAGTCCACGCACCAGCCTGGCGAGATGCTCCTGATTGGCGCGGTATTCGTGGACGTCTGTCCAGCGCTGGTCGTGAGGCCAGCGGCGGGTGAGCACGTGCGGCTGGGTCAGCGGCTGGTAAAGGCGCTGCCACCAGCCGTAGCTGCCCACATCCAGCCAGAACTGCACCTGCGCCGGGCGGTTTTCCATCAGGAAGGTGTGGGCCGGCATAAGACGCACCGCATCTTCAAGTTCTTCCTCCCAGCCGGGCAGGTATGTCGCTGCCAGCAGCCCTTTCTCCATTACTTCGACGTACTGCTGCGCGGGAGAAATGTCCGGCCTGTCAGGCGCAGGTACCCAGCCGCGGCGGAACTTCTGCACTGATTCAATTACCCGGGCGGTGATCTCCGCCTGGTCGTAGCGCCGGTGGAAGGCAAAGCCCGGCTGTGAGAGCACTTCGCCAAACAGGCGCGCGAGGAACAGGTCCAGCGTTGGGGCGGGATTCTGCCGGTACTCTGTGATCCAGTCCACCAGGCGGTCAAACAGCTCACCGTTGCGGTATCCGATGCGCTGCTGGTAATCAGGCGGTGCGTCGGCGTACTTCACCAGATTGCCTTTCGCAACGGAGTAACGCATCTGCGTGAGCAGGGCGGCGCGCAGGTAGTCCAGGTCTTCGATGCAGAAGAAGAGCGCGCTGCGCAGATCTTCCTCGCCAGGCCGGTATCCCCATTCCGGGTGGGCCAGTTTGGCCAGGGTGAGCAGGCTGCGTGTGGCCGGCTCGGCCATCAGGCTGCGCGACGGGCGGTTTGACCGGGAGGGGATGCCACGGCTCTTTAGCTGGTTCTGGATGGCAAAGCGCAGCGAATCGCTCAGATACGGGGAAAGGATGGCTATTTCACCAGGCGGGCATTCACCGGAGCGGACCAGGTCAGCCACCTCTGCGCAGACCTTCGCAATCATGTCCGGGTAGAAGCGTCCCTGCCGGACTTGAAGCAGGATGCGCAGCTCCGGCTCCGGGGGATCGGCCGGGCGAGAGGCCAGGCGGTTGGCCAGCACGGTTTCGAATCGCTGCATCAGGGGCGGGGTCACATAGGACCCGGAGAATGTGAAGACGCGGCCGCAGCACTCTTTCAGCTGTTCTGCGCCGGCCGGGTCAGCACCAAGGAAAGCGCGGAACCCGGCGTCCTTGTCGGAGATCAGCAGGGCGGAGTCCAGCCGAGGAAGCCACTCGCCGACCAGGTCATGCGCGACAGGCACATCCTCTTCCACATTGTCGTAGATCAGGTGGCGGATGTGGGAAGACAGGTACGCTGAGCACAGCGGGTGATGGGCCAGCCGGCGGGTGAAGATTTCCACCTGCAGGGAAAAGTCCAGCAGGTTGTGCTCCAGGCAGTAAGCGCGGAAGCGGTTGGCGCAGTCCTGCATCTGGTCGTACACCCGCAGCTGGGTGGCGGAACCGGACCAGGCTGCTTTCAGGCGCTCGGCCAGTTCGGTGTGCTGGAAACCCACCACGGCAGCCTTGTTCAGGTTGTCCAGGATCTGACTGAACAGGCGGTTGCGCTCCATGCGCAGCGAGTCGAAATAGCCCTCGAAGAGCAGCGGCTCGACCAGCGTACCCATGTAAAACTGGGCGGTTTCCATGGTCAGGAAGACCGGCTGGCGCCCGGGATGGGCAAACCCGGCTTCTTCTGCGATGAGCGGCCAGTACAGCGCCACCATGCGCTTCACCAGGCCGCCGAAGGTGAGGATGGAGGGCAGCCCGCCGGGCGGCAGATGTGGATCAGCCAGGGCGCCTGCGTAAGGCAGGCCAAGCGAACGCTGCGGCACCAGGATCAGGATCTGCTCACCCGGGACGCACTGATCCAGCAGAAAGCGCAAGCGCCGGACACCGGCAGTGGTTTTCCCGCTGCCGGCCGGGCCTTCAAGATAAACGGAGGGATGGAGGGGAGCAGCGGCTACCTGCTGCTGCTCGAAAGAGAGTTCGACGAGGTCCAATGGTTACTCCCCTGCGAAGCCTGCGGCTGAGTTGTGCTTCTATTGTACGAACCGAATCGCTGTGTGGGCGATGAGAAGGACTTAAAATATGGACGGGTGTTCAGCCCGCCAGCGGTTGGTATCCGCGGGCATGGTGAAGGCTCTCAATACGATAAATCTTAAGAAACCAGGGGAATCCGGTTATTCACGCGCACCGGCGATGCAGTGCAGTACCGCCCTTGCGAGCAGCGCGTCGGCGCGGGCGCGGTGGGCGTTGGGCAGGGGGATCTGGAAGTACCGGCCGGCGCTTTCAAGGCTGAACCGCCGCAGCCGCCGCCGGACCGGGTCCCACTCGGCGCGAAATTCGGAGTACAGGTCCAGAATGCAGAAAGCGTTAATCGTTACCGGCCGCAGGTTGAGTCGTTTCAGTTCGCCTTCAATGATGCCCAGGTCGAAATTCGAGTTGTAGATCCCTACCTGGCGGCCGTACAGCACGCCCCGGATTTGCGGCCAGACCAGGCCAAACCGCGGGGCAGTGGCGACCATCTGGTCGGTAATCCCGTGAAGAGCAGTTACTGCCGCCGGGATGGGGTTCTGAGGGCGGATCAGCGACTCAAACACAACCTGGCCGTCATCGTCGATGATGGATATTTCGACGATTTCGCTGTCCCGGCTCAGGCCGGTGGTCTCGGTATCCATATAAAGCGGGCTCTGCTGCAGCAGGGAACGGGCGTAGGCGATGGCCCGGGAGCGGGTGTCGGCGGCGAAGTGGGTCATGGATGACGGTGTTATTCCTCAGATTGATTCAAGTTCCAGAAGGCAATCTCGCTGAGCCGGACGGTAAACGGCTGGCTCTGGTAGCCGGCGATGGCGGCCCCGACATGCCCTCCCTCCTGGAAGGTGGTGTCGGTGGTTTCCTGCAGCAGCTGACCATTGGCGTACAGCGAGATGCGGTCCCCCTGCATGCGCACACCCAGGCGGTTGACCTGGTTGGAGCCGGTCAGCAGTCCCTGTGAGGGGGCCTGGCCGCTCAGCAGCGTGGTGAAGCTCTCATTCTCCCAGGTGTCCAGCTCGTAGCGACCGTCGCAGCTCACCAGGAAGATGTAGCCCTCGATGAAATCCGGAGAGCGGAATACCAGCCCGTAGCGGTCTTCGCTGAAGCAGGAACCAATCTCAAAGCGGCCCTCCACATAGGCGTTGTCCGCGGTTATCGGCCCGCCGGTTCGCCAGCCGTGAAAACCGGAGGCGTTCTTGCTGGTCAGGATGAGCGCTCCGTTTTCGATGCGGAAGGAAGTCTGCTCATCGTCGTAAGGCTCTTCCAGGCCAAAGGAGCGCCCGGACTCGAAGGTTTCCTCCCAGGTGGGATCGCCGAGGCTCTGGCGCGGGTCACCGGCAGGTATGGTCGGGGTGAGAGTCTGGGTGGCTGTGGGCGAAGGCGGTGAAGGAGTTACTGTGAGTTCTGCCGGGGAAGTGGTATCCTCCGCAGGCAGGGTGGCAGTGGGGATGTCCTCCGGGACGCCCTGTGTGGGCAGGCTGGTCAGCTGAATAGCTACCTGGGTCGCAACCAGGTCCACCGTCGGGGTGGCGGAGGGCATGGGCAGGTTGCAGGCAGCGAGCAGCAGTGTGGTACAAATGAGGACGAAGGGCAATGGTTTTTTCATAATCCTTCCCGCCCGGTGTTCGTTATGATTACATTATAAGCCGATCAGCGGGGGCGTGCGCCCGCGCTGAGGGAGGACCTGCATGGAGCGCCTGCGCTACATTCTGTTTCACAAACCATACGGGGTGCTTTCATCTTTCACGGATCCGGAAGGCCGGCCGACGGTCAAGGATTATGTGGACGTGCCGGAGGTTTACGCGGCGGGGCGGCTGGACTTCGACAGTGAGGGGCTGATGCTGCTGACCAACGACGGCCCGCTGATTCACAGGCTGACCCAGCCGCGTTATCACATGCCCAAGACCTACCTGGCGCAGGTGGAAGGCGAGGTGACCGCGGAGGCTCTGCGCAGGCTCCGAGAGGGTGTGGTGATCAAAGGCTACCGGACCCAGCCGGCTGAAGCCGAACAGGTTCCCGACCCTGGCCTGCCGGAACGCAGCAAGCCGGTGACCCCGCACGGACCAACCTCCTGGATCCGGCTGACCCTTCGCGAGGGCAAGAAGCGCCAGGTGCGGCACATGACCGCTGCGGTAGGACTGCCCACGCTGCGCCTGGTGCGGGTTGCCATCGGCCCGCTGACGCTGGACGGCCTGGCGCCGGGCGAGTGGCGCGAGCTGACCGGGCTGGAAAAGCAGGTCCTTCTGCGCAGCACGGGCCTGCGTCGGGGCTGAGCCAGGGGATCATGTATAATCACTTCATACCCGCGTATGGAAATCACCGCGATTTACCTGGACGAGAGAGACGACGAGCTGTCCACGATCGATAAGATATCGTGGAGCCGTTCCGCGCACGTGCTGCTGGTCATTCCGAACCGGACCGGCCGTATGGCTCGACCAGGCGCGCTGGCGCGGGTGCGCAAGCACTGCCTGACCACCGGTGTGCAGCTGGCGATCACCTGCCGGAACCGGGATATCACTGCCAAAGCCCGGCGGCTGGGAATATCGGTGTTTCGCAGTGAGAAAGCCGCCCGGCGGGCGCGCTGGCATCACCTGATCCCCCGGGTGACCGCCACCGCCGCGGGCCGCCCCGAGCGGTGGAAAGCCCTGCTGGCGAAGAGGGGCGCCGCACGCTCGGTGCGCAGCGCCAGCACCGGCACGCTGGTGTTCAGCCTGTGCCTGCTGCCGCTGTTCTTGCTGGCGCTGCTGAACATTCCATCGGCGACCATCCGGCTGGCGGTGAGTGAGGAAGCGCAGCAGGCGGCGCTGGATCTTCCGCTGCGCATAGCCAACAAAGAGGGCCGGGATGCCGCTGGCCTGGCGGCAGAGGAATTTACCGTGGTTATCGAGTCAGAGGCTCAGGTTCCTGCCGGCGGCAAGGTGCGTGCAGCCACCGGGTATGCAGAGGGGCGTCTGGCGATAACCAATCACTCCGGTGCGGAGCTGGTGCTTCCGGCCGGGTCCGTGCTGGTCAGCACGGACGGTGTACAGGTGGAAACCACAGCTGAAATCCGCCTGCCGGCAGATCCGGAGACAGAAACCACGGTTCCGGTCAGGGCCTTACAGGCCGGGCCGCAGGGGAACGCACCGGCGGGCAGTGAATGGCAGTTGGAGGGATCAACGGGAGCGCTGGTACGGGCAGTGAACAGCGCTCAGCTCACCGGAGGAAGCCAGGTGGCAGCCCGGGGAATGCGCCAGAACGATTATGACCGGCTGGAGGTGCAGCTGCTGGAAACCATGCGCCAGCAGGCGGTGGAGCAGCTGGCCGCTCAGGCAGGATCGCAGGCCATACTGCTGGAAGAAACGGTCAGCATTGTCCGCACCCTGGAGCGGAAGCAAAACCCGCCGCCGGGATACCCTGGCGATCCTGGCCGGCTGGCTCTGAAGGTCGAGTTTTCGGGAATGGCCGTACCGCTGGATGCACTGTGGACGGCGGCGGACGAAGCGCTGGAAGACCAGACAACTGAGCATATGACTGTCGTTCCAGGTTTCTACCGGGTTGAGAGCGGGTCTCTGGTCGAGGACGCAGCGGGCCAGCTGCGCTGGCAGGGAGTGATCCTGCGAATTGTTCGACCAGACTGGAGCGCCGAACAGGTGCGCGGTCTGGCGGCGGGGTTGGCACCTGCTCAGGCCAGGGAGGAGCTGGAGCGCCGGCTGGGTGTCCCGGTCACTATCTCGGTTTCGCCGGAGTGGTGGCCCCGCCTGCCGCTGCTTCCCTTCCGGATCACCGTGGAGGCCCCGTGATGGAGATCAAAGGCCGCATCCTCGCGGTGGACCCGGGTGAGAAGCGAATCGGGGTCGCCATCAGCGACGAGACCCAGACTCTGGCTCGCCCGCTGACTGTGATCAAGCACGTCGCCCGGCAGGTGGACGCTGCCGCGGTGGCGCAGCTGGCCGCGGACGAAGGCGCGGTGCAAATTATTGTCGGCTGCGCGCTGGATTCAGAAGGCCTGCCCGGTCCGCAGGCCAGGAAGGCTGAACGCTTTGCCGAGGCCCTGCGCCAGCAGACGGACCTGCCTGTGGAGCTGTGGGATGAGAGCGGCAGCACCGCCTCTGCACAGTCGATCCGCCGGTCAATGGGCGTTTCACGTAAGAAGAGAGCCGGGCATCTGGACGACCTGGCCGCCGCGGTAATCCTGCAGTCGTATCTGGATACGCGGCCAACCACTGGCAATTAGAGGAGAACCGCATGGCAACGCAACCAGTCCGCGCCAGATCCCGGCGGATGCCCATCATCCCCGTCCTGCTGTTCTTATTCCTGTGCCTGGCCGGGGTGACCGCGGCATTTGGCGTCGCGCTGATCCCCCGCCTGGCGGAGACGGTATACGGCCCGGCCGCGTCTACACTGCATCCCGGGCAGCGCATCTTGATATCAGCCCGGCTGCTGCTGGCGCGTGAGGCCATGACCCGGCCCGGACCGGCTGCCGGCGAGCCGCTGCCTTTCACCATCGAACTGGGGGAATCGCCCGCTTCAATTGCCTACCGGCTGGAGCAGGCAGGGCTGATCGCCGATGCCGGCCTGTTCCAGCAGTACCTGGTGTACTCTGGGATCGACCGCCGGGTGCAGGCAGGCTCCTATATGCTGGAACCGGGTTTGCCGCCGGTTGAGATCGCTCACCAGCTGCAGGATGCCACGCCTGGCGAGGTCAAGTTTTACGTTCTGCCGGGGTGGCGGCTGGAGGAAATCGCCGCCGCGCTGCCTACCTCTGGATTGGAACTGGACCCGGAGGCGTTCCTGCGACTGGCGAAGAATGTTCCGGAGGTGTGGAAGCCTGCCGGGTGGCCGGATATCAGCAGCCTGGAAGGCTACATCCTTCCTGGCGAGTACATTTTCTCCCGGGAATCCGAAGTGGAGGATCTGCTGAAGGCATTTATGGCTCGCTTCGACGAGGTGGTCACCACGGAGATGCGCGCCGCTTTCCAAGCCAACGGCCTTACGCTGACGCAGGCTGTTACCCTGGCTTCCATTGTGGAGAAGGAAGGGGTGCGGGAAGAGGAGCGCCCGCAGATCGCCTCGGTGTTCTACAACCGTCTGCGCTCCGGTATGAAGCTGGACAGCGACCCGACAGTGCAGTACGCGGTCGGGTACAACCAAGAGCAGGGCACCTGGTGGACTAATCCGCTGAGCGGTGAGCACCTGAACCTGGACTCGCCCTACAACACCTACCGTTATCCCGGGCTGCCGCCCGGTCCCATCGCCAGCCCCAGCCTGGCTTCGCTCAACGCGGTTGCGCACCCGGCGGAGACAACGTATTATTATTTTCGAGCCGATTGTGACGGCTCTGGATGGCACCAGTTCGCGGAGACGTACGATCAGCACCTGCAATACGGCTGCGACTGAGGCTTACCCATCCCCTGCAGCCTGAAAAGGAGGGACGCATGGCTGTGCTGGGTATCGATATCGGCGGATCGGGGATCAAAGGCGCGCTGGTGGACCTGGATGCCGGCGACTTCCTGGGCGAGCGGCACCGCATCAAAACGCCGGAAAAATCCACCCCCTCGGCTGTGGCGGAGGTGATGCTGGAACTGGTGCGCCATTTTCAGTATGACGGGCCGATCGGCTGCGGTTTTCCGGCCGTCATCCGCGACGGGGTGGCCTGTTCAGCGGCCAATATTGACCAGAAATGGATCGGGACCAACGCGGACCAGCTGTTTTCGGAGTCCACAGGCAATCCGGTCTATACCCTCAACGATGCGGACGCTGCCGGGCTGGCGGAGATGACTTACGGTGTCGGGCGCGAGCAACAGCGAGGGGTGGTGCTGATGCTGACTCTGGGAACAGGCATTGGCACAGCGCTGTTCCTGGACGGAAAGCTGCTGCCGAACACCGAGCTGGGGCATGTGGAAATCCGCGGCAAGGATGCCGAACGGCGGGCCAGCGACGCCGCGCGCAAGAAGAAGGGCCTGACCTTTTACCAGTGGTCCGAGCGCCTGCAGGAGGTGCTGGATACCTATGAGAAGCTGTTTTCGCCGGATGTGATCATCGTCGGCGGCGGGGTGAGCAAGCACGCGGACGAATTCCTGCCCCTGCTCAAAACCCGGGCAGTGCTCAAACCGGCCTATTTGCGCAACAAGGCAGGGACCATCGGCGCGGCTGTGTACGCCCGCCAGCGCTCAACCGCCGATTAGCCCGCCCTCGGTGAAGCGCCGCAGGTCGGAGAAGACAGCCTCGACCTCCTCCACCGTGACCGGTTCGCCGCTGCCGGCTCGCAGCAGTTTGCCCTCGCGGGCCTTTTCCACAGCCACTTCCTGTATGGTCAGGTCTCTGGACAGAGCCTCCTTCACCAGGGCTGCCCCGGCGCTGTAGCCGATGATCGGGTTGAGCGCGGTGACCAGAATGGTGTTGCGGGCCAGCCAGCCCTGCGCTTTTTCCGGGTTGGCCTGCAGACCGCGGACGCATTTTTCGGTGAAGGCCCTCACCGCGCCGATCATGACATGCTCCATCTCAAAGAGGTGATGCGCGATGATGGGCATCATCACATTCAGCTCCAGCTGACCCGCCTGGGCTGCCAGACTGACGGTGGTGTCGCTGCCGATGATGTGGAACATGGCCATGTTGAGCATTTCGGCCAGCACCGGGTTGACCTTCCCGGGCATGATGCTCGAGCCGGGCTGCACGGCCGGCAGGCGAATTTCGTCCAGCCCGGTGGCCGGACCGGAGGATAATAAGCGGAAATCGTTGGCGATGCGGGTCAGGGTGATCGCCAGGGTTCGCAGCGCGGCAGAAAAGTCGGCCATGTCCGCCATGGACTGCATGGATTCGAACAGGTTGTCCGAGGTGTACAACTTGATCCCGGTGTTCTCGGAGAGCCGGGTGACCATGCGGGCATGGTATTCCGGGTGGGCGTTCAGGCCGGTTCCGGCGGCCGTACCGCCGATCCCCAGTCGTCGCAAACCTTCCGCTGCCCGTGTAATGCGGTCGCAGTCCCGCTCCACCGCCCGGGCGTAGCCGGAAAACTCCTGGCCCAGGCGCACGGGAACCGCGTCCTGCAGGTGGGTCCGGCCGGATTTGACAATGTGATCAAACGCGGCAGCTTTGTCATGCAGTGCGGCGGCGAGGTCGGACACGGTGGACAGCAGCTCGTCCAGACGCCACAGCGCACCGAGGCGGATGGCGGTGGGGATCACGTCATTGGTCGACTGTGACATGTTAACGTGATCGTTGGGATGCACGAGATAATCGCCGAGGCTGCCGCCAAGGAGCTGCGTGGCCCGGTTGGCGATCACCTCGTTAGCGTTCATATTGTGGCTGGTGCCCGCCCCGGCCTGGAAAACGTCCACCACAAAATGATTGTTCCAGTCTCCGCGCTCCACTTCTCTGGCCGCTTCGATGATGGCCCGGGCGATGCGCTCGTCGAGCAAGCCGAGCTCCAGGTGGACCTCCGCCGCGGCGCGCTTGATAGCTGCCACCGACCAGATGAACGCGGGCCAGGGCCGCCGCCCGGAGACGGGGAAGTTCTCCACCGCGCGCTGAGTCTGCGCGCCGTACAGCGCCCCGGCGGGCACCCGGACCTCACCCAGAGAATCACGCTCAATACGGGTTGCAGGTATCTGGAGTGGCATGCTGTACCTCCCTGTGCATGATTGAGCAGAAATGAAAAGAGGAAGTCTTGTCGACTTCCTCTCTTCCAGTCGACGGATCCTACCCCAGCGCGCTGTAGCCGGGGCCTTCGCTGAAGAACCTGGCGTTCTCGGGTGTGGCCGGGGTCAGGTCGATCACCTCACCGGCCTGCAGGATGCGGGTGGCGTCCAGATGAACCGGGTTGCCCTCGTGGTCCTGGCCGTCATACGGCTCGGTGAAGCCCTCGGTGCCAACCGGGGCGGAGAGCCGCTCGCCACCCTTGGCGGTGTAGGCGGTCGGAACCTCATCCTCGGGGTAAATGGCTTCGAAGGGACATTCCGGAACACAGGCGCCGCAGTCGATGCAGGTGTCCGGATCGATATAGAACCAGGGCCATTCGCTGATCGGCTGACCGGGAACGATGCACTCTACCGGGCAGACCGTTACGCAACCGCCGTCACGCAGGCAAAGGCTGGTAATGGTATGGGTCATAACTTCCTCCAATTCCTTTCTGCATAGTCGATTTTGTAATGCTGGTGGGAGTGTCTGGCCGCCGGATCAGAAGTAATGCGATCAATTTCACCGGACAGCCCGCCATACGATATCGGGCCGGGAGACCTGTCCTGGCTCAGCCGCGAACAACCATTCATCTTGCACAAATCCATCTTATAGATCGCTGGTGTTCGTGGTATCCTTGGCTAAGAAAATTGTAGCAATCCCATATAATTTGTCAAGCTGAACTAGAGAAGACCCTTGAACAAGCCCAATACCCGTCCCTCCTTCCCACCCGCGCTGGCACTGCTGGTGGGTGTTTTAGCGGTATCCACCTCATCCATTCTGATCCGCTTCGCGCAGGAGTATGTTCCATCGCTGGTCATTGCCACCTGGCGCATGGGACTGGCCTCGCTCGCGCTCATCCCCTTTGCCTGGCGCTACCGCGGCGAGCTGGCCGGGCTGACCGGCCGCCAGCGGGTCCTGCTGGTGCTTTCCGGGGTATTTCTGGCCGGGCACTTCGCCAGCTGGATTTCGTCGCTGGAGTACACCACGGTGGCCAGCTCGGTGGTCCTGGTGACCACCACGCCGCTGTGGGTGGCCCTGGCTTCGCCGATCTTTCTCAAGGAGCGGCTTTCTCCGACCGTGTGGCTGGGGCTGTTCATTGCCATGGCCGGCGGCATCCTGGTGGGGATGCAGGATTACTGCGAGTTCGCCGGCGCTCGCCTGACCTGCTCGTCAGTGAGCGACCTGTTCGCCGCCGAGGGGTTCCGGGGCAACTTCATGGCGCTGGCCGGCGCCTGGTTTTCGGCCGGGTACATTGTCATCGGCCGGCAGATTCGCGGGCGTATGTCCATGCTTCCCTACACCTGCTCGGTCTATACGGTCTCGGCGGTCTGCCTGCTTCTGCTCACCCTGTTCACCGGTGAGCAGATGACCGGATACCCGCCGGTGGCCTACCTGTGGCTGATCGGGCTGGCAGTGCTTCCCCAGCTCGTCGGGCATTCGGTGTTCAACTGGGCGCTGGGTTACCTGCCCGCCGCGTATGTGGCCATTTCTCTGCTGGGCGAACCGACCGGAACCACCATCCTGGCGATCATTCTGCTCCGTGAAACGCCGGCGCTGATGGAGGTAGCCGGCGGCGTGCTGGTTCTGCTGGGCATCCTGATGTCGACCTACCAGCGCCACCCGGCGGGGAGAGAAGAAGTCCGGCCCGCATAAGGCGCGGGCCGGACCTTCAATATTACTGTGACGGGTTGACCACCCGGCCGGGGCGCGTCCTGCGCGGCGGGGCGTCCGCCGCATCATATTCGCCGTATTTTCGGGCCGGGGGCTCCGGCTGGCCTTCGAGCCGGCGGTAAAGGCGGTTCATTTCTCGCAGGCGGGCGGTGAGGCCGGGGCTGAGCGCGTCGCCGGGCATGCGCCAGGCCCAGTTGCCGCCGGCCTGGCCGGGGAAGTTCATGCGCGCCTCGGTGCCCAGGCTGAGCAGGTCCTGCATGGGGGCCAGAGCCATCACCGCCACCGAGCTCCATACCGCGCGGATCATGTCCCAGGCGATATCCTCACCCGAGCGCGCCAGGTAGCGCCGGATATGGTCGCGCTCCTTCTCGCTGGCGGAGCGGTACCAGCCCAGGGCTGTGTCGTTATCGTGCGTGCCGGTGTAGGCCACGCAGTTATGCGGGTAATTGTGCGGCAGGAAGGGGTCGGTATTGTCCCCGGCGAAGGCAAACTGCAGGATCTTCATGCCGGGAAGGTCAAACTGTTCGCGCAGGTCGATCACGTCCTGGGTGATCTCGCCCAGGTCTTCGGCGATAATGGGCAGCTGGCCCAGCGCCGAGCAGACCGCGTCGAAGAAGTCGGCGCCGGGGCCCTGCACCCAGCGGCCTTCCTCGGCGGTTTCGTTTCCGTAAGGGACTTCCCAGTAGCCGGAAAAGCCGCGGAAGTGGTCCAGGCGGATGAAATCCACCATGTCAAGCGTGGCGCGGATCCGGCGCAGCCACCATTCATACCCGGTTTCCTTATGATAGGGCCAGCGGTATATGGGGTTGCCCCACAGCTGCCCGGTGGCGGAGAAGTAGTCAGGCGGCACGCCGGCCACGACGGTGGGCTTCCCGGCCTGATCCAGATAGAACAGCTCCGGGTTGGACCAGACGTCCGCGCTGTCGTAAGCGACGAAGATGGGAATGTCGCCGATGATGCGCACCTTCTTCTGCGCGGCGTACTGCTTGAGCGCGCGCCACTGACGGAAGAAGAGGAACTGGCGGAAGCGGTGCCGGGCCAGGTCGTCTTCGTGCGCCCGGGTGAAACCCTGCAGCGCGTCCGGCTGGCGCAGACGCAGCGGTTCCGGCCACTGGTCCCAGGGAATGCCGCCATGCGATTCCTTGATCGCCATGAAGAGCGCGAAATCTTCCAGCCAGGAGGATTCGGCTTCGACGAACGCCTGGTATTCAGCGGCCAGCTCACTCTCCGGCTGCTCCTTGAAGTGCCGGTAGGCCCGGTCCAGAATGGCCAGCTTCCAGGGGATGACCTCCCCATAATCAACGCGGTGAGCCGGGAAGGACGGGCGGTCTCGCAGGTCTCTGCGGGTGATCAACCCGTCTTCCAGCAGCAGCGCCGCCGACACCAGATAGGGATTGCCGGCGAAGGCTGAAAAGCACTGGTAAGGTGAGTCGCCGTACCCGGTTGGCCCCAGCGGCAGGATCTGCCACAGGCCGCACCCGCTGTCGTGAAGGAAGTTCACCCAGCGGTAGGCTTCGGGGCCAAGGTCTCCGATCCCGTCAGGGCTTGGAAGGCTGGTAGGATGCAGGATCACTCCGGAGGAACGACTAAATTTCATACGGTAATCTCCTGGTCTGAATGTATTCGCCCGCTTTGACTGTCTGGGCAGGGAAGTCTGAGGGGATCACATCCGTCCCAATTCTACCGCCGCCTTCGATCACCATGCCGTCGGGAATCACGGCTTCGCGGCCGATCATGGCAATGGAGATCAGGTCCGGGTACCCGTTCCCGATCTGGCAGCCGCGGCCGATGACAGCCCGCTTATCCAGCACGGCGTTGCAGATCACGCTGCCTTCTCCGGCGACAGCATCGGTCAGCAGGATGGAGTTTCTCACCATCGCCCCGGATTTGACGATCACGCCGGGGGAAAGCACGGAGCGGGTCACCACCGCGCCGCTTTCGATCTGGCAGCCGTCGCAAATCAGCGAGTCGACCACGGTGGCGTCCCGGTGAATGGAGGCCGGCGGCCGCTCCTCGGTCTTGGTGTGGATGACCCAGGACCGGTCGTAGAGGTCAAAGCTGGGCTTCGGGGGCAGCAGATCCATGTGCGCCTGCCAGTAGGATTCGATGGTTCCGACATCGATCCAGTACCCGTGGAAGGGATAGGTGAAGACGGCGGATCCGCTGGCGATCATCCTGGGGATGATATCCTTGCCAAAGTCATGCGAAGA
>DGEO01000010.1:32689-51351 GCA_002385985.1 Anaerolineaceae bacterium UBA3924
TTTTCGGTGAAAGAAACAACACGCCCGTCGGCATCGGCGGTAATGATACCGAAGCGGCTGGCTTCTTCCAGAGGGACGGTGATGGTGCCGATGGTCAGGTCCGCCCTGGTAGCCAGGTGCTGTCGGATCATGGGGGAATAGTCCATCTTGTAGATATGATCGCCGGAGAGGATGACCACCAGGTCCGGGTTGCCGCGCTTGATGAAGCGGAAATTCTGCTGAACTGCGTCTGCAGTGCCCAGGTACCAGTTGGAGCCGCGGGCGCGGTATGGGGAGTAGATGCGCACCCCGCCGGTGAAGTCGCGGTTCAGGTCCCAGGGACTGCCCGAGCCGATGTGCTCGATCAGCGAGTGCGGACGGTACTGAGCCAGGATCATGACATCAAACAGGTTGGAGTTGACGCAGTTGGACAGGGCAAAGTCGATGATTCGATATTTACCACCAAAGGGAACTGCGGGCTTTGTTCTTTTGGTTGTCAGTACGCCCAGACGGGTGCCTTCTCCGCCGGCGAGGATTACAACCCTGGTTTTCATGACGCATCCTCCGACATCTGGTGATAAATCTTCGCATACTCAATGGCAGAACGAGTCCAGGAAAAATCCTGCTCCATCCCGTTCTTCTGGATGGCCTGCCAGGCATCAGCGTTCTGATAGGCCTGAAAGGCACGATTAAGGGCTGCTTCCAGCCCCCCGCCGCTCGTATCGGAGAACAGGAACCCGGTACCCGGGCTGCCGGGGCGGCTGTCGCGGATGGAATCGATCAGGCCGCCGGTCGCCCGGGCGACCGGGACGCAGCCATAGCGCATGGCAATCATCTGCGCCAGGCCGCAGGGCTCGTAGCGGGAGGGCATCAGGAGCATATCTCCGCCGGCGTACAGGCGGCGGGATAGCGCAGCATCGAAGCGGATGACCGCCCGGAAGCGGTCCGGGTGTTCGCTTTCCATGGAGCGGGCCGCGCTCTCCAGCAGCGCACTGCCGGTACCCAGGAAGACCGCCTGCCAGGGCAGTTCCAGCGCTTTGCGCAGCCCCTCGATGGCCAGGTCAACCCCTTTCTGATTGTCCATGCGGCCGATGAACACCAGCAGCGGGTCATCGCTGACCGGCAGGCCCAGCTCTTCCTGGAGGGCGGTTTTGTTGGCCCGGCGGAGGTCCAGTGTGTCGATGGAGTAGGGCCGGGGGATACCCGGATCAGTGGCCGGGTCCCATGCGGCAGTGTCAATGCCGTTCAGGATTCCATGAATGTCCTGCTGCCGGGTGGCCAGGAAATCCTGCAGGCCGCAGCCAAACTCGGGGGTCAGGATTTCCCGGGCGTAGGAGGGCGAAACGGCGCTGATTTTGTCGGCGGCCAGCAGCCCGAGGGGGAGGGGGAACGACCGCGCCCAGGCCGGCAGCGACCGGTTCTGGGTTGGCGGTATCCCGTATTCCGCCAGGATTTCCGTCGCGTCACCTCCCAGGTAGGGCAGGTTATGGATGGTGAGCAGGGACCGGGTGTTCTGGAAAAACGGATCGACCAGCCGGTTCTGGCACAGCCTGTAGACGGCGATGGCCGTGTGCCAGTCGTGGGCATGGAGGATGTCCGGCTGCCAGGTAAGCTGGCGGGCCAGTTCCAGCGCGGCCAGAGAGAAGAAGATGTACTTTTCCCCGTTCACCCGGTCGTCAGGGCTGTAGACCGGCAAAGGTTGATCAATAGGCGGCCCGGAGATCAGGTAATACACCTGCCCGCCGGCGTTCACCTTGAAAACCCTGGCCTGCACCGCACCGGAGGCACGCTCCACCAGCAGGTTAGTCACCCATTCCGGCGCGGGCAGGCGCTGCTGGACCTCCCCGTGGAAGGGGATGACCACGCGCACGTCCAGCGGACGTCCGCCGGTGACCTCTGGCGGCAGCTGGCGAAGCGCGGGCGGAAGCGAGCCGGCCACGTCTCCCAGGCCGCCAACCTTGACCAGGGGAGCGGCTTCCGCGGCGAGGAACAGGATTTTCATCGGTTCAGGCGTCATGGATTCTTCTCGTTCAGGCCCACATTTCTTTGATCATTTCCACATAATCCCGCGAGATGGTTTTATCCGGGTCCGCGCCGAGCTGCTCGATCAGCTCCACCACCAGCTGTGACTTTGCTTCCGCGTCTCTCCGGCTCCAGGTGCGGCTCTTGATCTCCAGGAAGTGTCCCAGAGCGGGCTCGTGGACGGTGTCCAGGTTGATGAAGAACTCGGTTTCTTTGTAGTTGATCAGGAAGCGCAGGCGCTCCTTCTCAATTTCCAGCTCGGCGGCGGGCTTGAAGTACTCGCGGTAGAAGCGCAGGCTCTGCTGGGCCGGGGCGAAGTAGCGACTGCGGGACAGCACCACTTCGTGCTGGTAGCGCCGTTCGCGGGTCTGGCCGATCAGGGTCAGCCGGGCGCGCACGTTGTATGGCTCACCGTGTTCGTCGATGAAATGGTCCTCTCGGTAGCGGAGATGATCCTTCTCCGGCTCGGAGAAGGAGAAGTAAGTGTCGTACTGGCGGTAGTGCCGGGTGCGGATGATTTCGATTTCCGGCTGGCGCAGGGCCTGCAGCACCGGCTGGATGCTTTCGATGGGTACCTTAGCCTGTACCTCGAAGCTCTCCTCTTCAAAGGCGCCGCCGAGGGCCAGCAGCTTGGAAAGCAGCGACCCTTCCCGGGCGAGCAGGAAGCGGTCGATTTCCCGGGCGTAATACTCGCTCTCCCTTACCAGTTCATCCTCGTCAAGGGTGAGCAGCTCGCGGTCGCGCATCAGCCAGCGCCCGTTGACCATGGTGTCAGTCACATCGGTGGCTTTGGCGGCGTAGACCAGCTGGGCGTAAATGCCGTCCGGGTCGCGCTGGAAGCGGGGGGAGTTGTGCACGCGGTCGAGGTTCACCAGGATCAGGTCGGCACGCTTTCCCGGTTCGAGCGACCCGGTCAAGTGGCTGATGTGCAGGGCCTGTGCCCCGATGCGTGTAGCCATTGCGAGCGTAGTCCGGGCGGGCAGCGTGGTCGGGTCACCACTGGCGACTTTGGCCAGGAACGAGGTCAGGCGGATTTCCTCGAACATATCCAGGTCGTTGTTGGAGGCCGGTCCGTCGGTGCCGATGCCGACATTCAGCCCCATTTCCAGCATGCGCCGGACAGGAGCTATGCCGGAAGCCAGCTTCATGTTCGACGAGGGGTTGTGCGCGACGCCGACGTTGTGCCGGTGGAGGGTGCGGATTTCGCCTTCATCGATCCAGACACAGTGGGCGGCGATCATCTTGGTGTCCAGCAGCTTGAACTTTTTCACATAGGGCACCACAGGCATGCCTTCCTGCTGGCGCATATTCTCCACTTCGTATTCAGTCTCGGAGATGTGGGTGTGCAGGGGCACATCATATTCCATCGCCAGGTTGGCGGTGGCTTCCAGAATCTCACCGGTGGTGGTGTACGGCGCATGTGGGGCCACGGCCGGGATGATCAGGGGATGGTTTTTCCAGCGCTCGATGAACTGGCGGGTGTATTCGAGGGATTCTTCGTAGGAGGCCGCGTCCGGGGTGGGAAATTTGATCACCGATTCGGCACATATGGCGCGCATGCCTGCTTCGGCGGTCGCCCGGGCGACGTCTTCCTCGAAATAGTACATGTCTGCAAACAGAGTGATGCCGCTGCGGATCATTTCCGCGCAGGCCAGTTTTGTCCCCAGCTGGACAAATTCCGGGGAGACAAACTCACGTTCGACCGGCATCATGTAGCCAAGGAGCCAGACGTCCAGGCGCAGGTCGTCGGCCAGCCCGCGAAGCAGGGTCATGGGGACATGCGTATGGGCGTTGACCAGACCCGGCATGAGCACCTTGCCCCCGGCGTCCACGGTGTCCGCCGCCTGATAGCGGGCCAGGACTTCATCCGCCGGGCCAACGGCCACAATGGTATCAGAGCGGACGGCCACCGCTCCAGGTTCATAGATGTGATACTCCTCGTCCATCGTCAGAACGATGGCGTTGGTGATAATCAGGTCAACGGTCTCCATAACGATTTTCTATCCCCTTTCTTTCGTTACTCGCTCCCTCATCGATCGCCGGATGAAATCCATGGTGGTGTTGGCGGCCCAGAGTATGCTGTTCTCGGGCGGTCCGCCGTAGGTTCGTTCGGCTTCGTAAGTGCGTTCGAGAGTGACCAGTGCCAGCGTGAGCCTGTGCTGGCGGCCGGTCCGTTCAAGATGGGCGCTCAGGGCAAGCTCCGCCTGGTAGAACTCACGCAGTTCCCGGGCGGCGCGGAGAGTCTGGTCCGAACTGCCATCCTCCTGAGCGGCGGAGTAGGTTGGTTTCAGCAGTTGGATCAAAATCCCGTCGAAACCGGATTCCACCAGAGCCCAGGGCTGTTTCTGCAGCACAGGCAGGACGACGGATTCCAGCGTTTCATCATTTGCGCCGAAGTATGCGTCGCCCACCCGCTCCAGGATCTCGGCGACGACAGCCGAGATCATTTGTTCCGTTTCTTCCCGGCTGGATCCCTTGGCGGTGACGCGGATGTCCACCTGCCCGGGGTGCGCCAGCAGGCCGACGGTGGGGTTGGCGTTCGTTTCCAGATCGCTAACCCACTCATCCACCTGAGATTCGCCCACGCCGGCGGTGTGAATTACATAGGCCTGGATGATGCTCTGCAGCTGGAAGCGCTCTTTGAGGTAAGGCAGCACAGGCGACTGGAACAGGTACTCCATCTCCCGGGGAACCCCGGGCAGGCTGATGATCACGTTTAGGCTGGTGTCAACGATGAAACCGGGGGCAGTCCCCACAGGGTTCTCAATGGCGGCAGCTCCGGCCGGGATGTACGCCTGGCGGCGGTTGTTTTCCGTGGCTCTGCGCCCGTAGCGGGAAAACCGTTCCTGGATCTGATCCCATAGCTCCGGCCGGTATTCGACCTCCACGCCGACCGCCCGGGCAACCGCCTGCCGGGTGGGGTCGTCAACAGTGGGGCCTAGCCCGCCGGTGGTGAGGATGATGTCAGACCGATGCATGGCTTCCTGAATGGCCTGGGCGATGCGGTGTTCGTTGTCCCCGATGATGGTGGTGCGGTAGAGGTCGATGCCCGCGTCCCGCAGCTGGCGTGCCAGGTACCGGGTGTTGGTATCCTGTATTTCACCCAGTAACAGTTCTGTACCTATAGCGATGATTTCGGCGGTTGGCATTGTGCCTCCAAGTGGTGTTATCATCCATTATACGGGTGTTAACCGATTGGTGTACCTCTGGAATTACCCGGGAATAGGGTGGAAGGTCTCTGCAGCCCTCCAGTATAATCCCGTGAAGATGACTGGAAAGGTTGGGAAGTCGAGCCGCATGAACGATCAGAACTTGTCGGTTGGCCGGTGGGGAGAAGCGGTCGCGGAGGAGTACCTGCAGCGTCAGGGATACCTGACGGTCGCCAGGAATGTGCGCACCCCGTACGGCGAACTGGACCTCATCATGCAGAAGGATGATGAGGTAATCATCGTCGAGGTGAAGACTCGCACCAGCCGGCACATGGGTTTACCGGAGAGTTCGATGACACCGGGTAAAACGGCCCATCTGATCGATGCGGCCGAACATTATATCCAGGAGCATCCGCTGAGTCAGGGGACCTGGCGCATTGACGTGGTGGCGGTGGTCGGTCGGCCAGGCTGCGACCGGCCGCAGATCGAGTGGTTCCGTGATGCTGTGGCCTGAGATTCCCAATCCCCTGGTGGTGATGGTCGGCCCGACGGCAGTCGGGAAGACGGAAACCGCCCTGAAGCTGGCGGAGGCAGCAGGCGGCGAGATTATCTCCGCCGATTCACGCTACCTGTACCGCGGTATGAACATCGGCACGGCCAAGCCTTCACGCGAGGAGATGGAGCGGGTTCCCCACCACCTCGTGGATGTGGCTGACCCGGATGAAACCTGGAGCCTGGCGGTCTTCAAGCAGGCGGCACAGTCCGCCATCCGGGAGGTGCAGCAGCGCGGCCGGCTGCCGGTTCTGGTCGGAGGCACCGGCCAATACGTACGGGCGATCGTGGAAGACTGGGAAATCCCGCAGCAGGAACCGGATTATCGCCTGCGCGATGTGCTGGAAAAATGGGGCCGGGAAATCGGCCCGCAGGAGCTGCACCGCCGGCTGGCAGGTGTGGACCCGGCAGCGGCTGAACGCATCGACCCGGGCAACCTGCGCCGGACGGTGCGCGCGTTGGAAGTGATGCTGCTCACCGGAAGACGGTTTTCAGAGCAGCGCACCCAGGCCGGGTCGCCCTACAGCCTGCTGATGATCGGGCTGAAGCGTCCCAGGCCTGAGCTCTATGAGCGCATAGACCGTCGGATTGAAGCGATGCTGGAGGGCGGGCTGGTGGAGGAGGTCAAAAGCCTGCTTGACCAGGGCTGCTCACCCGACCTGCCGGCCTTTTCCTCCATCGGATACCGGGAAATGGCTGCTTACCTCCAGGGGAAGATGTCGCTGGAGGAGGCGGTGGTGCAGATGAAGCGGCTGACGCGCCAGTTTGTGCGCCGACAGGCCAACTGGTTCAAAGAGACCGATCCCACCATCCACTGGTTTGACGCCGGTCAGGTGACCGTCGAGCAGCTGCTTGATTTGCTGGCTGACCCGGCAGCCTGGCGCCCCCCGGAGCAAACCGAAGCACCGCAGACGGATGCTTCTTGATTAAAAAAGCGGGCCGTGGATTTCACGGCCCGCTGATTGTGAGGATCAGGATTAGTTGGTCGAGGGGACCAGAACCGGAACGGCGTTGGTCTTCTTGTAGGGCGGCGGGAAGATCTGGTTGAACTCGTCGTGCGAGATGGTCTCCACCTCGAGCAGGCGCTCGGCAACCGCGTCCAGCCGGTCGCGGTAGGTGATGAGAATGCTCTTCGCCTTCTCGTAGGCCTCGTTGACCAGCCGGCGGACTTCCATGTCAATCTTCTCGGCCACCGCTTCGGAGTAATCCCGCTGCTCGGAGATCTCGCGGCCCAGGAAGATCAGCTCTTCCTTCTGGCCGTAGACCATCGGGCCAAGCTCGGGGCTCATGCCCAGCCGGGTGACCATGGTCCTGGCCAGCTGGGTGACGCGCTCGATGTCGTTCCCAGCGCCGGAGGTGATATCGTCGAACACAATTTCCTCCGCCGCGCGGCCGCCCAGCAGGCCGATCATATCGGCCATTAGCTTCTTGCGAGCCATCAGCGTGCGGTCCTCAGCCGGCAGCGACAGGGTGTAGCCGGCCGCCATGCCGCGGGCGATGATGGACACCTTCTGCACGGGGTCGGCTTCCGGAATGGCCTGCATGACCACCGCGTGACCGGCCTCGTGGTAAGCCACGATGCGCTTCTCGTCGTCGCTGATCAGGCGGCTCTTGCGCTCCGGACCAGCGATCACGCGCTCGATTGACTCTTCAAATTCGGACTGGCCGATGACCTTCCTGTTGCGCCGCGCAGCCAGGATGGCGGCTTCGTTCACCAGGTTTTCCAGGTCAGCGCCAACGAAACCGGGTGTGGCCCGGGCCAGCGCGCTCAGATCGACGTCGGCAGCCAGCGGTTTCCCGCGCACGTGCACCTTGAGGATGGCCTCACGGCCGCGGACATCCGGCCGATCGAGCATCACACGCCGGTCGAAGCGGCCGGGGCGCAGCAGGGCAGGGTCGAGGATGTCGGGCCGGTTGGTGGCCGCCATGATGATGATGTTGGTGTCGGTGTCGAAACCGTCCATTTCCACCAGCATCTGGTTCAGGGTCTGCTCGCGCTCGTCATGGCTGCCGCCCAGACCGGCACCGCGCTGGCGGCCGACCGCGTCGATTTCATCCACGAAGATGATGCAGGGCGAGTGCCGCTTGGCCTGATCAAACAGGTCACGCACGCGGCTGGCGCCGACACCGACGAACATTTCCACAAACTCAGAGCCGGAGATGGAGAAGAACGGCACACCGGCCTCGCCGGAAACCGCCTTGGCCATCAGCGTTTTGCCGGTGCCGGGAGGGCCGACCAGCAGCACGCCCTTGGGAATGCGGGCGCCCAGAGCGATGAACTTCTGCGGCTCGCGCAGGAACTCCACCACCTCTTTCAGCTCTTCCTTGGCTTCTTCCACGCCGGCCACGTCCTGGAAGGTCACCGTGGGGTGATCCCCGGAGAACATGCGGGCGCGCGATTTGCCGAAGGACATGGCGGCGCTGTTGCTCCCCTGGGCCTGGCGGAAGATGAAGAAGAAAGCGCCCAGCAGGATGATAAACGGCAGGATGTAACCGAGCGCGGTCAGTATGCCCAGCCAGGCGCTCGGAGCGTTCACGGCGATTTCGATATTCTCAGGAGAAAGGCGCTCCGGTGACACGCCCAGGGCGATTAACTGTTCGACCAGCGTGGCGCCGGTTTCTTTATTGGAAGTCGCCTGGTTGGACGCCGGCAGCTGGGATGTTCCCTGCTGGCCGCGTTTGTAAGTGATGGTCAGCCGGTTTTCATCCACTTCTATCCGGGCGACCTGACCAGCCTCCACCTGGGCGGCCAGCTGGTTTAGGCTGACATCCTGTGAGGCACCTCCCCGCGTCGAGTTATACACCACCATGGCAATGATGGCGATAAACAGGAGCAGGTAGATGGCATAGGATTGGTTACGTGAGTTCACGAATACCTCCGGTATTGTTATTCCAAACCCCCATCAGGGGAGCAAAAGTGCAGAATAATTTTAAGAAATTATACCAACCTAACCATTAACCCGCCATCAATTTCTGCCTTGTTTTATCGGAATTAATAAAACTCATATACGGGTATGTTGACCCCGGCGGTTGTGTTAAATTGATCAGATATCGACATTCCCCCTGATATCTCAGGACAAAAGGGTCAGGGCAGGGCGGCGGTGAGCTGCTGCAGATGGGTGCGGTCGTGCGTGGCGATGAAGCCGACCAGCTCCTGCAGGGTGGTGGGGCCGAATATGGTGTGCCTGGCGGGCCGGGACCAGTCCTCCGCGGGCAGCGCTTCGAGCATGCGGATCATGCTCACGCGCACACGGATGAACTCCGCCAGCGCCTGGCAGCCGTCCTGGAGGGCGTACTGGCGCTCTTCCGCCCAGGCATCGGTGTTGATGCCGGACAGCAGCGGGTTCTCCTCCTGCAGGACGCGCTGCAGGCGGGGCAGGTTGACGTCGCAGTCGGCGTCGCGCAGGTGGCAGATGATCTCGGTGGCGGACCACTCGCCGGGCTTCGGCCGGGCGGTCCAGTCCGATTCGCTGCGGCTGCGCATCAGGCTGTCGATCGCGGCCGGCGTCGAGCGCAGGATGGCCAGCGATGCTTCCGGCCGGTCGGACAGCGGCAGCGGCCGGTTCCCGGCCAGTCCGTCCATCCAGGGGACAGCCTTCGCCAGGGTTCCAGCACTTGAGCGCGGGTGCGCGCTTTCCGGCAGGGAAGCATCCGGATCCCCGGTCACCCAGTAGACGGGCAGGCCGAGCGTCGAGGCTGGCAGGATGTCATCGTTCAGGTCGTTGCCGATCATCACAGCGGGCTGGTTGGGCCAGCCCAGCTGGCCCAGAATCTCGGCATAGTAGGCCGGGCCGGGCTTGGAGAAATGGAACTGGCGGTAATTGCCCACCAGCCGGTAGGGGTAGGTTTCCTTCGGCACGCCCGCCCACTCGAGCCGGTGCTCCACCGCGCGGAGCGGGAAGAGCGGGTTGGTGGCGATCACTATGTCGTAACCGCAGTCAGCAGCGTGCCGGATCAGATCGACCGCCGCCGGAATGGGCTGAGTGACGCTGCGCAGCTTCGGGAACTCCTCTTCGTAGAAGCGGGTGATGACCTCCTGCAGGGCGGCCTTGTCCAGCCCCAGGCCCGGGTAAAAGGCGGCGTCGAAAGCCGCTTCCAGCGTCCGCGCGGGGGAGGTGTTGGCGACCATGGCCCGGGTGCCGGCCAGCAGGGCGGGCAGCATTTCATCAGACGCAGCGAACTGACCCAGCTGCCGGCTCAGGGCGTGAAAATAAGCCGGCAGGAAGGTGTCCATATTATTGCCGAGCAGGGTATCGTCCAGATCCAGCAGCAGGGTCAGTTTCATTTGCTGTTCTTGATAAAGATTTCGGGCAGGGTGTGGCACTCACCGCAGCCGATGTGCGGCTCGCTGACGTCCTGGCGGACTTTCCGGCAGTAGGCGCTGACCTGCACCCGGCGCATGAACCCCAGGAACCCGCGGGTCACCTGCGGGCGCAGCTCCATGTTGGGGCAGGCGTTGGCCAGAAGGATCCCGGGAACGGGGCAGGTTTTGCACAGGTCCGGCGTCCAGTGGTGGGGCTTTGGCGCGCTGCCAATCAGGCGGCATTCTTCATGCTTGCGCCCGCGGCGGTAGTCACCGTAGAAATACTGGCATTCGACGCCGTATGGTGTGCGCATTTCAAGGTCCCTTTCCAGGGTTTAGCCGGTCCCCGGCGGGGCAGGAGCCGGTGATTTTCTGTTTGGATGCAGCTGGTGCAAGGAAGTGGCGTGTCCGCGGGGCTTACTATTTTACCCGGGTGACGTACTCGCCGGTGCGGGTGTCCACGCGGATGATGTCGCCCATATTGACGAACTGCGGGGTCTCGACCACAGCGCCGGTGGAGACGGTGACGCGCTTGGTCACGCCGGTGGCGGTGTCGCCGCGGACGGCGGTCTCAGCCTGGATGACTTCCAGGTCGACCGTGGTGGGCAGTTCGATGTCCAGCGCTTCGGTGCCGTAGAAGGTCAGCTTGACCTCCATGTTTTCGGTCAGGAAGAGGGCGTACTCGCCGATGATGTCCTTCGAGATGGGGTACTGCTCGAAGGTCTGGTTGTCCATGAAGTAGTAGAGCTCGCCGTCGTTGTACAGGTACTGGGCGTTGTGGTAATCCAGCCGGGCCTCCTGAACGCGGTCACCTGAGGTGAAGGTCTTTTCAATCGTGGAACCGGTGCGCAGGTTGCGGGCTTTGATGCGAATGGTGGCGTTGCCACGCCCGGGCTTGTGGTGAGAGTATTCCAGGACTTTGAAGAGACTGTTATCCAGCTCAAAGGTGACGCCTTTGCGGAGGTCGTTTACGTCGATCATGCAGTCAAACCTTTCTTTTGAATCAGTTGAGAACAAACAGGGTACATTATAGCGCGAGAAGAGGAGGCTGGCAAGCAGGCGGTGGTTGACCCATCCCCCCCGTCCCCCCTTCCCTTTAGGGAGGGGGGGAGAAGAGTACCGTGGAGGAAGGCGAGGGGTTTACCCCTCGCCTTCCTCCACGGTACCCATCCACACCCCGGGGTGGGAGGGATTATCCCCCACACACCAGCCGCTCGGATCGCTGGCAAGGGAAGGGTTGACTTCCTCAGCACCAACCATTCACACCCAGAAGTGAGACCCGGGTGCGTTCATTCACCCCCTGACCACACCGGAGTCAGGTAAGGAGCACAGATCCCTCCCGGATATAAACCTCCCCCGGGCGGTCGACCGCCCGGGGGAGGGAGTTCACACGTCCCGCGGTTTAGCCGATGCGCGGCTCGATCAGGCCGTAGGTGCCGTCGCGGCGCCGGTACAGCACGTTGACCGAGTTGGTGTCGGCGTTGTAGAAGATGAAGAAGTTTTCGTGCCCCAGCAGCGCCATCTGCTCGATGGCCTCCTGCTCGTCCATGGGCACCAGGGTGAAGGTCTTGCGCCGGGCGATGACCGGCTGCTCCTCGGCCGCTTCTTCCGCGCTGGCGGCCGCAGCGGGGGCCACATCCGCGGCGGTTCGGCCGTCACCGCGGCCGCGCATGCGCCGCTCTTTCAGGCGGGTCACCTGGCGCTGCATCTTGTCCACGGCGGCGTCCACCGCGGTGAAAATATCGTCCGCCCGCTCCTCCGTGCGCAGAATGTACCCCTTTCCGCGGATGGTGATCTGCGCCACCTGGCGGTCGGCGGCGTTCCGGGCATTTTTGTTATAGGACAGATCCACCCGGGTGTCCTCCACATCCCCAAGGAAACGACCCAGCTTGGATACCTTCTTATTTACATACTCGTTGATGCGGTCGGTCACTTCGAGATTCCTGGCAAATATGTCAACTTGCAAATCCATCGTAACCTCCTCTTAATGTGAAAGAGCTGTGATGCCGGCGGCTCACTGCCCGCTGACCGGATCCGAATGATCCGCCAGGCGGACGGCCCGGGCGAGAGTCAGGGCGTACACCTGAACCGCGCCCGCGGCCAGCAGTGATTGAGCAGCAGCGTGGGTGGTTGCACCGGTTGTCGCCACGTCGTCGATGACCAGCACACGCTTCCCGGAAACCAGAGATGAGTCGGCCCGAAAGGCGCCTTCCAGATTGGAAATTCGCTCTGCTGCCGATAATCCCACCTGTGACCTCGTTTCCCGGAACCGTGTGATCGCCTGCGGTGCAAAAGGCATGCCCAGCGCCGCCGCAAACGGATAGGACAGCTCTTTAGCTTGATTATAGCCCCGTTCGCGCTGGCGCAAGCGCCCCAGAGGCACACATGTGACCAGATCCGCCGCCCAGCCGGTGGACCGGTACAGGCGGCACAGGCGTTCGGCGAACGGCTCGGCCAGGCCCAGGTCGCGCCGGTACTTGAAGCGCTGCACGGCCTCGCGCAGGGGACCGCTGTACCTGGCCCAGGAGCGCAGGGCGGTGAAAGCCGGGCGCCTGCGGCGGCAGCGCGGGCACAGGCTCTCCTGCCGGGCGGGCAGCCCGCAGACCGGGCACACCGGGCCGGTGATGAGCTGTGTCTGCGCCTCGCACGCTTCGCACCAGCGCGCGCCCGGCCGGCCGCAGCCGGCGCAGGCCGGCGGGTAGACCCAGTCAGCGGCAGCCCAGAAGGACCGGTACAGCCCGAAAACCAGTTTTTCGCGCCTGCCGGCAGCCATGCTGGACCCGCGCTCTAGAACATCCCCAGGACACCTGAATTTAACAACTTTATTCCAGCTGGAGCCATTAGGAGGATGATTAAGGCCGGGAAGATGAGCAGCGCCATGGGGATGAGCATTTTGACCGGGGCTTTGTGGGCTTCCTCTTCGGCCCGCTGGCGGCGGCGAACGCGCATCTGGTCGGCCTGCACGCGCAGCACGCGGGCCAGGCTGACGCCCAGCATCTCGGACTGGATCACGGCGGCCACGAAGCTGGTCAGTTCCGGCAGGTCGATGCGGTCGGCCATGTCGCGCAGCGCCTCGCGGCGCACCTTGCCCAGGCGGATTTCGGTGATCACGCGCATGAAGGCCAGCGACAGCTCGGACTGCCACTTCTCGCTGACGTGGACCATGGCGGCGTCAAAGCCCAGGCCGGCCTCCACGCAGATGGTCAGCAGGTCCAGCGCGTCCGGCAGGGATTTTCGGATGTTCTTCTGGCGCTTCTTGATCAGGTCGGACAGGTACAGCTGTGGGAAGTAAAAGCCGATAAAAATCGCCAGCAGGATAACCAACACGGTACGACCGCCAGACCAGCCTTCTGCAAACATGGTGATGACCAGCCAAGCGATGCCCCCGAAGGCCAGCGCCAGAAAGCCCTGCATGGCCAGCAGCAGGGAGGGGTCCAGGTTCGCCGGGGAGCCGGCCAGCTCCAGCTTGCGGGCGATGCGGTTGAGCGTGTTCTGCGGGGTGAAGCGCAGGGCCATCTCGCCCATCCGGCGGGCCAGCGGATAGATGACGCGCTGGGTGAAGGGCAGCGACAGCTCCAGCTCGCGCAGGTCCACCTCTTCGCCGGCCTGGGTGAACTCCTCCAGCCGGGCCAGCAGCGCTTTCTCGTCCGCTTCCGCGGTGCCCCGCAGGCCGATCACGGTCAGCGCGATCACGCCAATGAAAATGATGACAATCAGGCCGATGATTACGGGCATTGGGGCGGCTCCTTCCGGGGTTAGTAATCGATCTGGGACAGCTTGTTCATCGCTACACCCCCAAAAATAATCAGGAGGGCGGAGACGCCCATGGCGATATAGCCGCACATGCCGGCGTCTGGGCTGAAGAACTCCATTACGTAATCCCGGTTCATGATATACATGGCCACGAGCATTAACACCGGCAGCAGTGACAGGAAGCGGCCCGAGTAAGCCACCTGGGTGGTCAGCACGCGGATCTCACCCTGAACGCGCACCCGCTCGCGGATGGTGTAGGAGATGGTGTCCAGGATCTCCGCCAGGTTGCCGCCCACCTCGCGCTGCACGTTGATGGCGGTGATGACCATGTCCAGGTCGTCGCTGGGGACGCGCTGCACCAGGTTGGCGAGCGCTTTCTCCATGGGGACGCCCAGCTGCATTTCCTGCACCACCCGGCGAAACTCGTCGCAGATGGGCGGGGGCAGCTCCTTGGAGACCGACTCCATGGCCTGCACGGTGGAAAAGCCGGCCCGCAGCCCGTTGACCATCAGGCTGAGCATGTCGGGCAGCTGCTCATTAAACCGGTGCAGGCGTGCCTGCTGCTGGCGCTTAACGTAAAAACGCGGCAGGAACAGGCCCAGTACTGCCCCTAACAGTCCAAGGAACAGGCTCTGACTGCCGATGAACCAGGCCACGAAGCCCGTCCCCACGGCGGCGATGACCATCAGGGCGATGTACTCGCCGGCCTTCAGCTTCAGGTCCGCCCGGGCCAGCTCGCGCGAAATGCGCTCGCCGAAGGAGGTGCGCTGCATGCGCTGGTTCATCCAGTCGGTCAGCGCCCGCTTGCGCATCTCCTCGTCCTGGCGGATCTGCTCCTCGTCCATCATTTCGCTGGTGTAGCGCTGCATGCGCGCTTCGTAGTCGCTCTGGCGCTCGCTGCGCAGCGAGATCACCAGGCCGACCACCAGCAGCAGGACCGCCATCCCGCCAGCCACCGCCAGAATTACCACCGGGTTGATCATGGACATAGATGCTCTTCCTCTCGCCTCAGCGCCGGCCCACGCCCATGCCGAAAATGCTGGGCGGCAGCTGGATTCCGGCCGCGTGCAGCCGGTCCATAAAGTGCGGAGTCAGGCCGGTGGGGCGCAGCCGGCCCACGATGCGCCCGTTGTCAAACCCCGTCTGCTCGAAGACAAACAGGTCCGTCAGGGTGATCACGTCGCCTTCCATGCCGGTTACCTCGGTGATGTTGACCACCTTGCGGGTGCCGTCGCGCATGCGCTCCTGGTGGATCAGCAGGTCCACGGCCGAGGAGATCTGCTCGCGCACCGCGCGGGAGGGCAGGTCCATGCCGGCCATCAGCACCATGGTCTCCAGGCGGGCCAGGGTGTCGCGCGGGCTGTTGGAGTGCAGCGTGGTCATCGAGCCGTCGTGGCCGGTGTTCATGGCCTGCAGCATGTCCAGCGCGGCGTCGTCGCGCACCTCGCCGATCACAATGCGGTCCGGGCGCATGCGCAGCGCGTTAATCACCAGCTGGCGGATGGTGATTTCGCCCTTGCCTTCGATGTTCTCGGGCCGGGACTCCAGGGTGACCACATGCTCCTGGCGCAGCTGCAGTTCCGCCGCGTTTTCAATGGTGATGATGCGCTCATCCATGGGGATGAAGCCGGAGAGCACGTTGAGCAGGGTGGTCTTACCGGAGCCGGTGCCGCCGGAGATGATGATGTTGATACGCGCCTTGACGCAGGCGTCCAGAAACTGGACCGCCTCCGGGGTGATGGTGCCGAACTGGATGAGCTGGTCGACGGTGATCGGGTTCTGGGCGAATTTGCGGATGGTGAGCACCGGGCCGACCAGCGAAATGGGCGGGATGACGGCGTTGACGCGCGAGCCATCGGGCAGGCGGGCGTCAACGTAGGGGCTGGACTCGTCCACGCGGCGGCCCAGCGGGGCGACGATGCGCTCGATGATGCGCATCAGGTGCTCGTCGCTCTCGAAGGAGTGCGGCACGCGGTGGATCTTGCCCTGGCGCTCGATGTAGATGTTCCTGTGGCCGTTGACCATGATTTCGGTGATGGTGTCGTCTTCCAGCAGTGGTTGGAGCGGACCGAAACCAAGGATCTCGGCCGTGATCTGCTCAAACAGGCGCGCCTTCTCCACCCGGGTGAGCACGATGTTCTCTTCGGCCAGGATCTGCTCAAACAGCTCCTGGATGGTCTTGCGCATTTCGGCGGCCTGGCTGATGTCCATGCCCGGGTCGAGCGTGGAGAGCAGCTTGGTCTGCACCCGGGTCTTCAGGCCGTGAAAGGCGTCCGGCGTCTGAGAGGCCGGCGCGTTGACCCGGCGCGCCTGCAGCGGACCTGTGGTTAAAGGACCGGTGGTCAGCGGACCGGTGGTCAGCTTTCCTTCCCCATTTCCCGCCGGCTCCGGCGGGCTGCCGTTCTCACCCTGTATCCGCTTCAAGATTGACATGTCGTACTCCTGAGGTAAACGCTATTTCACCCGCGCGGTCTATGCTGCCTCGGCGCTGGCGGCTGTCACCCGGTCGCGGACCAGGTCGGCCAGCTCCTTGACGGCTCTGGCCACCGGCGAAGGCTTGGGGTCCAGGACAAAAGGCACCCCGCGGTTGATGGAAGTGATCACCTGGCGCTCGTCGGCCGGGATCACCGCGCTGACCGGCTGGCGCAGGTTTTCACCCACCTTTTCGGGGGTGATGGCGATTTTTCGGTCGTGTTTGTTCATCACCAGCAGAATCTGTTCCCGCGCGATGTCCGAGTCGTCAGTCAGGTTGAGGAACTGGCTGGTGGATTTGATGGCGGCGATTTCCTGCGTGGTGACCAGCACGATCAGGTTGGCCTGGTCCAGCGCCACCTGAACCGGCTCAGACAGGAAGGGGGAGGTGTCCACCACGATGTAGGTGTAGGCCTGGCGCAGGAACTCCAGGATGCGGGCGAAGTGCTCGCCGCGCACCTCGACGGCAGACTCCGGGCGGGGCGGGCAGGCCAGGATGTGCAGCCCGGTGGGCTGGTGAGTGACCATTACCGAGCGGACCACGTCCGGGTCCAGCTCTTCGGCCCGCAGGGCCAGGTCATAGATGGTGTTCTTAGCCTGCTCGTTGAGGAACACGGACACGTCCCCGTACTGCAGGGAGGCATCAACAATGACCGCCCGCTGCTCTTTGGAATGCAGGCTCACCGCCAGGTTGGTGGCCAGGGTGGTGGTGCCGGCGCCGCCCTTGGGGCTGTAGACCACGATCACCTGACCGGACTGGCCGTTCATCCCGGGCAGCGGGCCGGTGACCCCGCCGGTGAGGGCGGCCGTTTCCGCCGCCTTGGCGCGCTCCTCGCGGGCCATCTGGCCGGCCCGCAGGATGGCGCTGACCAGCTCGTCCAGCACGGGCGGCTTGGGCAGGAAATCCCGCGCTCCGGCCAGCATGGCCCGGCGCATGTAGCTGGCGTCACTCTGGACCGAGAGCATGACCACCTGGGTGAAAGGCGACTGGCGGCGGATGGTTTCGGTGGCGGTGATGCCGTCGATATCCGGCATGTTGATGTCCATCAGGACCACATCCGGACGGGACTGGACGGCCAGGTCGATGGCCTCGCGGCCGCTGCGGGCCGATCCAATCACCTCGATGGCAGGCTCAAACTGCAGCATCCGCCGGATGCTCTCACGAGTGTCCGCGACGTCGTCCACGATGATCAGGCGGGTCTTCTCCGGTCCAGGCATATATACTCCAGTAAAGTGAAAGATCTATGATTCCAGTAGACAGGGCATGGCTGGCTGGCAGCAGATTACTCCACGTCGGAACCGCTCTCACCCGGGAAGCGCAGCACATCCACGCGCGGCTCCAGCCCGTAGGGCAGCCTGGCCGGCAGCTGCAGGCCTTTTTGCTCCATCAGGTACTGCAGGGTGACCATGTCGGTGGTGATGGGGGTGGGGTCGGTGGGGTTGCGCAGGGCCAGGTTGAGCTTCGCGCCGGCCAGCATCAGGTAGTTCAGGTTGATGGCGTCCTGCGGGGAGACGATCAGCGAAATGGTCGTCGGGATGGCGGGCGGCTGCTGCACGGCGGGATCCTGCATCTGGGCGGCGGCGTCCAGGGCCGGGTCTCCGGTGGTGGTCACCGGCTCGGGGGCCTCGACCTCAAAATCGCCCAGCTTGAGCACGGTGGCGTCCGGGACCACGTTGAAGCAGGCCAGACGCGGGCGCTGCGGCTCGGAGCCGACCACGTAGACCGGCTCGCCCAGGGTCTCGTCGATTTCAGCCCGGCCGAGGATGGAGGCCGAAGCGCCCTCGATCATGGCGGTGGGGTAGCTGGTGTTCTCGCCCCGCAGGCCGGAGGGCAGCACGTCGACCACGGTGTTGGGCAGCCTGGTCTGGAACTCCTGGTCCAGGTCGGCGAACAGGGCGCAGCCGATCACCATGACGTGATCGCCCGGGCGCACGCCGTAGGAGACCGAGGTCAGCTTGCTGACCGGGATCGACAGCGCGGTGTAGTTCTCGGGAATTTCAAAGGAAGGGTAGGAAGCCAGCGCCAGCGCCTGGTCCATGATCATGGAAGTGGTCAGCGGGACCTGGGCGGGGATGTCCTCGACGGCGCGCTGGCCGACGACCTGCTCGATGCTGTTGTAGAACAGCCCGGCGACCATCTGGTCCCTGGGGTAGGCCACCGTGGTGAGCACCTCCGCGGTCAGGGCCGCGCCGCGGGGGATCTTCTGGGTGGTGACCACGATGTCGGTCATTTCGACCAGCGGCTGCTGGGCGGCCGGGTCCTCGGGCGGCTGCCCGGCGGTGGAGCCGAGCATGCCCGGCTGCAGGATGAAAAACAGCGCGACCGCGCCTACAATGAGAACCAGGGCCAGAATGATGAGGATGAGCCCACTTTTCCGTCCGCGAGCAGCCATGCTTGCCTCCTGAATGTTGGTCGATGACGTGCAAAGAGT
>DGEO01000034.1:0-9306 GCA_002385985.1 Anaerolineaceae bacterium UBA3924
GGGGAACTTTTCTCTCCGCCGCGCCGTCTTCGTTTCAGGCTGGCCGGGAGTGACGCCGAAATTCCACACCCGGACGCCGGATGACGAACAAAGAGGAGAGAAACGATGAAAAAACTGACCATCCTCCCCGTGGCGGCCCTTCTGATCCTGGCCCTGCTGGCCGGCTGCCTGCCGCAGCAGGCGCCCTCGACCCCCGCAGCCGAACCGACCCTGGACCCGGACGCCCCGGTGAGCAGTGATGACCCGACCCCGGAGCCCGGCCCCACCCTGGACCCGGACAAATTCACCCTGGGTGAGAACGCCTACATCGAAGAGCTGGACGTGCTGATCCTTGAGTCCTTCCCGGTGCAGGTGCGCCTGGTGATCCGCGGCCAGCTGCCCGACGGCTGCACCACCATCCACGAGATCCTGCCTGAGCGCGAGGGCCAGGTCTTCACCGTGCGGGTAATCACCGCCCGGCCGGTCGACGCCGCCTGCACCGAGGCCCTGGTGCCGTTTGAAGAGTCAGTCGCGCTGGATGTCTACGGCCTGGAGGCCGGCGAGTACACCGTGCGTGTGGGGGATCAGGAGACCAGCTTCCGCCTGGATGTGGACAACGTCCTGCCCACGCCATAAAGAATGAGAGATCTACCCGAGAAGCCCGGGATTTCCCGGGCTTTTTTTATTCAACTGGTAAACCTGGCCGCGGCGGGAATAAGACTTGCACCCACCGGCGAACTGGTTACCTGTCTGCGGCCGGTGGGCTTAGCTTTGCGTGTATTGGGCAGACTGCTGCTCGCCTGCGCCGCTGCGGCGGCAGGGTTGATGATTCAGCCGGCGCAGCCGGTTCAAGCCGCCGCGATTGTGGTCAACACGTTGCACGGCGGTCTGGAAATGAGGAACAACACTCTGGTCAATAACCTGTCCATCTGGGGTGGTCTGGGAGGCAAAGCGCAGGTCTATGCCTGGGAAGGTGCGCTGTATAATAACAACATCATCGCCCTGGGCGGCAGTCCGGCCAAAAGCGAAGTGGCGCAGGGTAACTGTGAAGTGGAATTGTTATCGGTTATGGGCAATCTGTCCACCGATGAGTCCTGCCAGAGTGAGCCGGTTGCGTTTGAGGATCTGGTGCTGGGTGAACCGGACACCTACGGTGGTGAGATCCCTGTGATTCCGCTGCTGACCGGCAGCGTGGCGATTGATGCTGCGGAAGCGGAATTCTGCACAGAGACCGACACCCGCGGCGTGGCCGTCCGCAGCTGGATGGCTGTGACGCTGGCGCTTATGAGTTCCGCGGCGCCACGAGGAGCTGTTCCGTGACCAGGTCTGCCCTGTAGCAGCAGTTATCCGGGGGAGGCATATTTCCAGCCTTCCCCGGGATGAAGACCTCTTGACGGTGGTACTAAATTATGGTACTATCACCATGCTGAACAAAAAACATCTCCGAACCCTCGAGAAACTGTTCTCTAAACCCGATTCGAGCAGCATTCCTTTCGAAGATTTTGAAGCGCTGTGTGTCGCTCTGGGAGCAGTTATTCGTAAAACCGGCGGGTCTATGGTGGGGATTCGACTTAACGGTATTTATGCTGTTTTCCATGCTCCTCATCCTGGCAGATATATTTATGTAACGGATTTAAAGCGGATTCGCAGGTTTCTCATCAATGCCGGTGTGCAGCCGCCTGGGAAGGAACCCACTGAATTATGAAGAATGAGATCAAATATAAAGGTTATACGGGTCTGATTGAATATGATCCGCAGGGAAGGATTTTTACAGGCGAGGTGATCGGCCTGAGAGATGTAATTACCTTCCAGGGAAGGAATCCGGATGAGCTGGAAGCGTCCCTGCGCGAGTCGGTGGAACTCTACCTGGCGATGTGCGCCGAAGATGGGGTGGAGCCGGAAAAACCATATTCCGGCCGCTTCAATGTCCGGCTGGATCCTGATTTGCACCGGCGCGCAGCCCTTTGCGCAGCCAGGGAACACAAGAGCCTCAACGACTGGGTCTCAGAGGCTATCGAGCGCGCAGTCTGCCAGTAGGGGATCAGTATTTCACGTCCCCTGGTAATAAGCCGCCAGGGGATGCTTTTTTCCCATCTTATGGTTTTGATAACTATCATTATAAACAGCATCGGGCCGGGGAGGAAAAGCCCTTCCCGGCCCGCGTTTTTTCGCTTTCGCGCTCAGCGCGGCTGCAGCCCTCTCTTCGCCGCGATCTGGTCTTCACCCCGTCGCGGGATGCGCACCGACACCTGCGTCCCAATGCCCGGCGTGGATTCCACCTTCAGCGTGCCGCCGATGGACTCAGCCCGCTCGACCAGACCGACGATGCCGTAGTGCCCGTCGCGCACCAGCTCCACCCAGCGAGCCGGCACGTTGAAGCCGCGGCCGTTGTCACGGATCTCCAGATACGCGCTCTCCGGCTCCAGCTGGAAGACGATCCAGATATCCGCCGGAAGCCCGTGGCGCAGCGCGTTGGCCACCGCCTGGTGAAACACCCGGTACAGCACGGTGCGCACTTTCTCCGGCAGGCTCTTGTGGTCCTCGGCCAGCTCAAAATGGAAGTTCGTGTTCGGGTACTGCTGGCGCAGCTTCTCCACGTGCGAGCGGATCGCCCGCCCCAGGCCGAACGGCGCCAGCGCCGGCGGCCGCAGCTCACCGGTCAGCTCGCGCAGGTTTCCGGTGACTTTTTCGATCATCGATTGAATTTCGCGTATCCGCTCGGGGTCCGCCTCGGGAAACGCCGCCTGCAGGCTCTGCAGCTGGAAGGAGATGCTGTACAGGTCCTGCATCGGCCCGTCGTGCAGGTCGCGGGCCAGCTTCAGCCGCTCGGCTTCAGTGCTGTCCAGCAGGCGCCGCTGCACTTCGGCCAGCTCGGCTTCCATCTGCGTGCGCTCGGTGATGTCGCGCACCGTGGCGATGACAAACTTCCCCTGCCCCGTCTCCACCGGCCCCAGGTTGATGTCCACGGGGATGATGGTGCCGTCCCTGTGCCGGGCGGCCAGCGACAGCGGGCTGCCCATCGGCCGGTGCCGCGGCGACTTCATGAACCGGTTCACCAGCCGGGTGTGCCGTTCTCTGTCGGTTTCGGGAACGAGTACCTCCACCGGCTGTCCGGTGAGCTCATTTATCGTGTAGCCGAACATTTCCACCAGCCGGCGGTTGGTCAGAATGATCTCGCCGCGCTCGTTGACCACCAGCAGGCCGTTGGGCGACTGCGAAAACAGCCTTTCGAACAGCTCGCCGTCGTACTGCGGCTGCCCGCCCTCTTCCGCCGCCGGGCTTGCGTAGTGTCCCTCAGGCCCCTGACGGGACCTTTCTGTGCCGTTCAGCCCGGCGAGCAGGCGCTCCAGTTCCGGGAGCAGCTGCCGCTGCTGTTCTTCTGTCGTCTGAGCCAGGGTCTCCAGCAGCTGCGCCATGCGGATGGCAGGCCGGTCCCCATCCGGGCTGATCATGGACTGATTGGGCATGCGCTCTCCTGAGGATGCTGTCATTGGCACTCATTGTAACCGAAAACCGTCGAGATTGTCCAAAACTGGACCCCTACCCTGTTGACAGATGCTGGTAAATGACTATACTTACATGTAATTAAATTACACGTAAGCAGGAGGTGTTCTGTGACCGACGAACGCGATTATCCTGTCTGGGACCCCGAAAACCAGCCCGGCCAGCCGCAGGGCCAGCCGGAGCCATTCGAGGATGCCGGCTACACGGCCGAATCCGACCCCCGGTTTGACGCCGGAGATGCGGAAATGTTCGACGACGAGGTCCAGGCCGCCGAAGACCAGCCGGGCCGGACCCGGACGTCCTCCCTGCCGCTCAAGGATGCCTGGAAGCAGGTGGAAAACCTGGGCCAGACGCTCGGCTCGGCGCTGCAGGGGCGTGGCAATGTGGTCATGGTGCGGGTGAACAACGAAACCCTGCGCCACCTGGACATGCTGGTCGAGGCCGAGATCACCCGCAGCCGCTCGGAATCGGCCGCGCTGCTGATCAGCCAGGGCATTCAGGCCAACCAGGCCCTCTTCGACCGCATACAGGAAGTGACCGACGAGATCGCCCGGCTGCGCTCCGAGCTCCGCGCTTCCATCCGTCCGGATATCGAAAAAAGGCCCGGGGAGGCATAACCCCGGGCCGGTTTCGTCATCATTTTCCCTACTGGCGGCAGGCGGCGTCCAGCAGCTGTGCATGGTCGGCGCTGTTGTCCACCTGCTCCAGGGCGCCCGCGTCAATTTTGATCGGGCGGTAAGGCGGCCTGGCCTGCGCGGACGGATTGCCCAGATGCAGGACGTAGCAGCCGGCGAAGGTCTGCGTCTGGCCGTCCCGGGTTTCAGCCACCAGCACCACGGGCACGCTGGCGTAATAGTTGCCGGCCCCCGCGTCGGTGGTCACTTCCCCTGTTTCCATGCGGACGGATGCCGTGTTCTCATACCCGACGGCGAACTGCTCAAAGGACTGCTCCAGCGCGCCTTCGCGCCAGTAGCTGTAGGCGCGGGCGTACTCGCTGCGGTTGATGGCGTTGAAAAACGAGGCCAGCAAATTTACCGCGCTGCTGCGCTCATCCAGGTAATTGTCCGCGCTGATGTCCTTCGGGTCGGTCACCGGGGCGGTGTCCAGCGGCTGGCCGATCGGCATGTCCAGCGATTCGCACAGCCCGACCAGCAGATCCTCCGAGGGCTGCCCGGACGAGGCCAGGCGGGCCTTGCCTTCATTAATGCCCATCGGCTGGAAGGGCGGCACGGCCTGAACCGCCGGGTTGGAGAGGTGCAGCGTGTAGCAGGCCGCGTAGCGCTCGGGGCTGCCGTCGGTCTTGATCACGTTGAGTACCACCGGCACGGACCAGTACATCTGCCCGGCGCCCACGCCGAAACCGATCTGCCCGAACTCGATGCTCACCGAGGCGGTGTCGGCATACCCGGCGGCAAAGTCATCGAAGGACTGCTCCGGGTTTTTCAGATAGGAGTACGCCCGCAGGTATTCGCCCCGGTTGACCGCGTTGAAATAGGAGGCGATCAGTCCGGTCGGCGTCGAGCGGTCGTCCAGGTACTCGCTGTCGATGATCTCTGCCGGCGAGGTCGGGGCGCTCGCGCCGGTTTCTTCGGTTGGCTCGCCCGTCTCTTCCACTGGCTCGGCCGTTCCATCAACCGGCTCCTCCGCCGCCTCTTCGATCCCGCGGGTGAAGACCAGCCGCTTCGCTTCATCCTCGCCGGTCAGGACCAGCTGGTCGCCGTCCAGGGTGAAAGCGCTCACCTGCTGCAGCGCGGCCAGGTAGTCAATCTCCTGCGCCATCACGTCTTCATCCACGCAGGCCATCAGCGTGGAGATGATGGTGTCAAAGGTGAGGGTCCCCTCCCCTTCCACGTAGGGTGCGCCGTACTGGTTACAGCCGGCGCTGCCGCCCGCGTGACCGTCCTCGCCGAACCGCAGCGTGACCTTCGATCCGGCCACCACCGGCGTCTCGCCGATGGAGACCAGCGTCCACCCGGTGCCGGCCAGCAGGCTCTCACCGGCGGGCGCAGTCTCGGCCGGTGGCTCGGTGGCTTCAGCCGTCTCGGCGGGAGTCTCTTCGGGGTTCTCGGTAACCGCCGGCGGCGTGGACGCGCCCGGCGTCTGCGGAACACAGGCGCTCACCAGTAAAACCAGCATCAATCCCAGCAGCGGGAGTTTTTTTCGAACAGACATGATTTTCTCCTCCATACGTTCCGGGGCGTAATGCCCCGGTTTTTCCCACTATAGACGCCTGAGCGCCCGCGCGGGTTCCCGCCGGTCAGGCAGGCCTCTGTACCGCCGCCGAAAAAAAAAGCCCGCGGCGGCTGCCGGCGGGCGGAAGGGCTGGCGGAATGGGCCGGGCTATCCGAAGCGGCCCTGCAGGTAGTCCTCGGTGCGTTTGTCGCGCGGGCGGGTGAAGATCTCGCTGGCCGGCTGGTACTCGACCAGCTCGCCCTGCAGGAAGAAGGCCACGTGGTCGGCGATGCGCCCGGCCTGCTGGATGGAGTGCGGGGCCACGATGAAAGTATAGCGCTCCTTTAGTTCCAGGATGGAGGACTCGATCTTGGCCGTCGAAATCGGGTCCAGCGCCGAGGTGGGCTCGTCCAGCAGCACCACCTCCGGCTCCAGCGACAGCGTGCGCGCCAGGCACAGGCGCTGCTGCTGCCCGCCTGAGAGCCGGCTGGCCGGGGCGTCCAGCCTGTCGTAGACCTCGTCCCACAGCTGGGCCTGGCGCAGAGCCTGCTCCACGGCGCGGTCCAGTTTGGCTTTGGAGCGCTCCCCGGCTGTGCGCAGCCCGTAGGCCACGTTCTCATACAGCGACAGAGGCAGCGGCAGCGGGCGGGCGAAGACCATGCCAATGCGGCGGCGCAAATCAATCACATCGATCTTCGGGTCCAGCAGGTTCATGTCCTTGAACATCACCTTGCCGCTGACTTTCTTCACATCCGCAAGATCGTTCAGGCGGTTGAGCACCCGCAGGAAGGTGGACTTGCCCCCGCCGGCGGGGCCAATCAGGCAGGTGACCTCGTTGGCCTCGATATTCATGGTCACACCCTGCAGGGACTCGGTCCCGTCGGAGTATTCCACGGTCAGATCGTAGATTTCGAACAGGCTCATCGCTCCTCCTCCCCTACCACTGCCGGCGGGCGCGCGCTCGCGAGCGGATCCAGGTGGCGATCAGGTTCATGCCCAGCACAAACACCAGCAGCACCAGCACCGTGCCGTACTGGATTTGGACGGGCATGCCCGGCACCTGGGTGGAGATCACGAACAGGTGGTAAGGCAGGGCCATGGTCGGGTCCAGCGGGGATTGGGGCAGCCGCGGCAGGAAGAAGGCCGCGCCGGTGAACAAAATGGGCGCGGTCTCGCCGGCAGCCCGCTCCAGACCGAGAATCACGCCGGTGACGATCCCGGGCAGCGCCTGGGGCAGCACAATGCGGCGGATGGTCTCCCAGCGCGTGGCCCCCAGCGAAATGGACACCACCCGGAAGGCGTGCGGCACGGCCCGAAGCGCTTCCTCGGTGGTGCTGATGATCACCGGCAGCGTCATGATCGAAAGCGTCAGCGAGGCCGCCAGGATGCTCGAGCCGAATTTCAGGAAAAGCACGAACAGCCCCAGGCCGAACAGCCCGTAGACCACCGAGGGGATGCCCGACAGGTTGATAATGGCGATGCGGATCATCTGCGTGACCCGGTTGTCGGGCGCGTATTCGGCCAGGTAAATGGCCGCGCCGATGCCCAGCGGGACGGAGAAAATCGCCGTGCCGACCGTCAGGTAGATCGTGCCCACGATGGCCGGCCAGATGCCCCCGGCGCGCATGCCGTCGCGGGGCATATCGAAGATGAACGAGGGCGAGATGGCCGGCGCGCCCTGCACGAGGATGTAGATCACCACGGCGATGATGGGCAGCACCGTCAGGATGGTCAGCACCGTCAGGCCGGCGTAGCCCGCCTTCTCCATGTTGCGCGGGGTCAGCAGCCCGGTGCGGCGAGGGTACAGCTTGTTGAAATCGTTGTGGTTCATGAGAGCACCCTCTCCGCGCGGCCCTTGGAGCGGAACACCAGCCGCGAAGCGATCAGGTTGACCACCAGCGAGAACAGGAACAGCACAATGCCGATGAAAAACAGCACGTGATAATGCTCAGACCCGGTGGCCACCTCCCCCATTTCCGAGGCGATGGTGGCTGTCATGGTGCGGGCCGGCTCGAACAGCGCCCCCAGTGAAGATGGCAGCACCGGCGCGTTGCCGGTGACCATCATCACCGCCATGGTCTCGCCCATGGCGCGCCCCACCCCCAGCATCACGGCGGTCAGGATGCCGGAGCGGGCGGCAGGCACCGTCACCCCCCAGATGGTCTGCCAGCCGGTGGCGCCGAGCGCGCGGGCGGCCTCGCGGTACGAGCGCGGCACGTTGTTGAGCGCGTCCTCCGAAATGGAGATGACCGTGGGAATGGCGATGCCGCCCAGCAGCAGCGACCCGGTGAAGGCCGTCAGCCCGGTGGGCAGGTCCAGAAAGCGGCGCAGGAAGGGCGAGAGAATGACGATCCCCAGAAAGCCCAGCACCACCGAGGGCAGCCCGGCCAGAATCTCGACCAGCGGCTTGAGCACGGCGGCCAGTCGGGGCGGCGCGACCTCGGAAATGTACACCGCCGCGCACAGGCCGAAGGGCACGGCGATCAGCATCGCCCCGATGGTCACCATCAGCGAGCCGGTGATCAGCGGCAGGATGCCGTAGAAGCCTTCGATCGGGTACCAGCGCGAGCTGAACAGCTCTCTCAGGCTCACCTCGCCCAGCGCGGGCACGCCTTCGGTGAGCAGGAAGTACAGGATCATCCCCATGAAGATGATCGAGGAAAAGCCGGCCAGCTGGATCAGCCGGGTGACGCCAATTTCAGTGAGACGGTTTCTCGCGATCAATGCCCACCCCTACGATTCAACAGGTACCGGTACGAAGCCCAGCGCGGACACGATCTGCTGTGCGTCCGGCGAGAGGATCCAGTTCAGGTAGTCCAGCAGCATGCCCTGCGGCTCGCCGGCGGTGTACATGTAAAGGTCGCGGGCAATCGGATACGTACCATTATTGACGGTCTCCTCGCTCGGCAGCACGTACGGCCCGTCTTCGTCCGCCGAGACGGCCAGCACCTTCACGTTCGGTGTCACGTATCCCAGCCCGTCGTAGCCGATGGCGTTGGGGTTGTCACTGACCTCGGCGATGATGCCTTCGGAGGAAGGCAGCAGCAGGGTCTGCGGCGCGAAGAGGGTCCGGTCGTCCTCGCGGCCCATGCGCAGCACAGCCTCGAGGAAATACACGTGCGTGCCCGAGTTGGACTCGCGCGAAAGGCGCACAATGGGCCGGTCTTCGCCGCCCACCTCGGACCAGTTGTTGATTTTTCCGCTGTAGATGTCGGAAATCTGCTGCAGGCTGAGCTGCTCGACGGGGTTGTCGGGGTGCACAATCACGGCGATGGCGTCCTGCGCGACCACGAACTCCACCGGTTCGATGCCGCCGGCGCGGGCCGTCTGCAGCTCCCGCTCGGTGATCTGCCGCGAGGCGCTGGCCAGCTGGACCGTCCCGTTCAGCAGGGACTGGATGCCCACGCCCGTCCCTCCCCCGGTGACGGAGATGCGCGCCTCCGGGTACAGCGCCTGGTACTGTTCCGCCCAGGCCAGGCCCAGGTTGACCAGGGTATCAGAGCCTTTGTTGTTGATGGTGTTTGCGCTGGCCGGGGCGTCGTTCTCTCCGCCGGGGTTTCCACGACAGCCGGTGAGCAGCAGGCCGGCCAGGAGGATGATGAGGATGAAGCGGTATCGGCTCATGATTATGGATTATATCGGAGAGTACCC
>DGEO01000034.1:9534-30354 GCA_002385985.1 Anaerolineaceae bacterium UBA3924
TACCAATCGATGAGGTTCAGCCGGCGGTCTCACTGCTGGCGGCGGTCTGCGAACCAGTAGCCGATCCCCCACTTGGTGAGGATGTAGTTCGGGTCGCCGGGGTTGTCTTCTATTTTCTCGCGCAGGTAGCGGATGTACAGCGACAGGCTGGCGGTGGCGTCGGTGTAGCCCTCGCCCCAGGCCTCGCGCAGCAGCTCCTCGTGGGTCACCACGGCGCCCATGTTCTTCACCAGCGCGCGCAGCAGGCGGAACTCGGTCGGGGTCAGGTGCACCATTTCCCCGTCGCGGTACACGTGCTGGGTCTCCAGGTCGATGCGCAGCCGGCCGTCGTCGTAGTGGTTGTCGGATTTGTCCCTGTTCACCCGCCGCTTGAGCAGCGCCTGCACGCGGGCCTCCACCTCGCGCAGGCTGAAAGGTTTGCGCACGTAATCGTCACCGCCCACCTCAAAGCCCTTGATCAGGTCCTGCTCCAGGCCCTTGGCGGTGAGGAAGAGGATGGGCACGTCGGACATTTCCCGCAGGCGCTTGCAGGTGTCATACCCGTCCATTTCGGGCATCATCACGTCCAGCACGATCAGGTCCGGGTGGGTTTCATACGCCAGTTTGATGCCGTCCAGCCCGGTGTTGGCCGTCATCACCTGGTAGCCCTTGGCCCGCAGGTTCAGCTCGAGGACCTCCGTCAATGTCTCGTCATCGTCAATGACCAGGATTTTGGGTTTCAATTGGCTTCTCCTCAAGCACGGCGCTGGTACGCGCCATGGGCAAGTTGAAGGTGAATTGAGATCCCTGTCCCGGTTCGCTTTCCACCCAGATGTCGCCTTCCATCGCGTTCACCAGAATTTTGGTAATGTACAGGCCGAGACCATGCCCGTAAACCACCTGGGCATCCCCGCCGTCCACGCGGTAAAAGCGTTCGAAAATCCGGGTCTGAGCTTCCGCAGGAATCCCCTTGCCCTGGTCTTTCACGCTGACCAGGACCCGCTCGTCCGGGGTGGCTTCCATGCTCACTTCAATCCTTGTCCCCCCCGGTGAATATTTTACCGCATTGTCCAGCAAATTATTAAGGACCAGAAACAGGCTGTTTTCATCCGCCTGCACCCACAGCGTGCCGGACTCCTTCAGAACGAACTCGAAGTTTGGCACGGTTTTTCGCCAGTGCTGGATGGTCTCCTCGATGATGAAGTTGATCGGGATGGGCCGGATCTGGAAATCGAAGTTGGCCGATTCCAGCCGGTGTACGTTCAGCATGCGGTCCAGGAAGCGTGCCAGGCGCTGGGTTTCGGCCACCATGATCTCCAGGTGCTGCGCCTGCCGGCCGGTCAGCTGGTGGGCCATCTGGTCCTGCAGCGTCTCGGCGATCGAGGAGATCTTCGTCAGCGGGGTGCGCATCTCGTGCGAGATGGCCGCGATCAGCTCCTGCTGCAGCCGGTCCAGCTCCTCCTGGCGGGTAATGTCGCGGAACAGCACCACCAGGCCGACCGGCTTTTCCTGCTCGTCGACCACCGGCGCGACCGACACCGAGGCCACCAGCTTGCTGCCCAGGCGCTGGCGGACGACCAGCTTGTCCACCGTGCCGGATTTGAGCAGGTTGAGCAGCCGCTCAGGGGGCTGCAGCTCGGAGGTTTTGATCTCGTCGCTGATTCGGAAAATGTTGTTCAAATGCTGGCCGGCCAGGCTGCCGGCGGTGTAGCCGGTCAGCTTTTCGGCGGCCGGGTTCATGGTCAGGATGTGGCCTTCCCAGTCCGAAGTGATCAGCCCGTCGGCGATCGAGTCAATGATCAGGCCGATCTGCTGTTTTTCCTTTTGAATCTCCGAGAACAGGCGGGCGTTTTCCAGCGCGATGGCCACGTGATCGGTCAGCAGCGAGAGCGCCCAGTCCGAAGTCTCGTCAAAGGCCTGAGGCTGGGGGCATTCAACCACCACCGCACCCAGCGTTTGCCCGCGCCGCTGGATCAGCGCCAGCGACTGCGACTGGGTCCGGGGGAAGAACGGCGGCAGGTACATCTCGTCGTGCAGCAGCACCGGCGTCTTGCCGCTCAGGATGGCCTGCTCCAGGTTGAGCAGCGCCTGGCGGTTGGTGACCTCCATCGCCCGGGTGTGGATCAGCTGGATCAGGTCGTCCACGTCCAGGATGATGGTGCCGGATTCAGCCCCGGTGATCTCGATGGCGCACTGCAGCGTCAGGTCGATGATGTTCCGCATGTCGAAGTTGGAGTTCAGCTCGCGGGTGGTGCGCTGGATGGCGGCCAGCTGTGTCATGCGCTGCTCCAGCGCGAAGTCCGTGCGCGCGTACAGCCCGGCCTGCTCCAGCGCCTTCTGCCCGGCCAGCACCAGATCGTCCAGCACCTGCATGTCGGACTGGGCGAAGTTGTAGCCGTTTTCGCGGATAACCACCAGGCAGCCCAGCTTCGAGCCGTTGGAATGTTTGAGCGGCCGGGTCAGCAGGCTGCGCGGCGGCCGCTCCCCTCCGGGGACGGGGAGCAGGATTGAGTCCGGGGCGTCCAGATCCTGCAGGTACATTGGGCTGCTGCGCTCTACCAGCCACTGGGCCAGCGTCAGGCTGCCGGAGGACTGCTCGCCTGGTTCCGGCAGCGGGTGTTTGGTGTCGCTGGTGATCAGCTCCCACTGCCCGTTCAGCGGGTTGGAGAGAATGATGGCCGCCTCGTCGGCGTCAAGCGCTTGGCGGGCCGAGCGCAGGATGAACCCGGTCACCTTGTTCAGGTTGGAGGTGCGGCTGAGCAGCGCCTCGCGATCGCGCACGGCCAGGCGCAGCGCCGTCTGCGACTGAACCGAGGAGGATAAATCCGCGACCACGTAGGCAACCACGAACAGGATCAGCGAGATGGCCACCTGCTCGAGGGTGATCAGCGACAGCCCGCTGCGCAGCGACAGCGCGTACAGCTCCATCCAGAAGGCGCTGTTGAAGAACAGCGCCACGGTCACCCCCGCCCCCACTCCATAATAGTAGGCCGTCACCGCCACCGGGATGACCGCCCCGTAGCGCAGGAGCGGAAACAGCCCGATGGACTGCTCGCCGCTGAGCAGCGCCAGGTACATGATGATCATCCACAGCAGGATGGTCAGCACCGTAAGCGCCAGAACCTGCCGGTCCCGGCGGCCCCAGTGGCGCGGCTCGCGCAGCAGTTTGGGGTTGACGTTTCGAATCATAGCGGGAACAGCTGCATCATAACAAAGGTGAAGACCAGGTTTGCCACCATGCAGGGCAGCAGGCTCTTGCGCCGGTACAGCAGGAACACGTTGATCAGCGACAGCCCGGTGCGGTAGACCAGCACCACCAGCCCCAGGGTGATGGACGGGGTGTAGAGCGCCAGCACCAGATACAGCAGCACGTTGAGCACGGTGATGCGCAGGGTGGTGTTCCAGTAGGAGTTGCCTGCCTCCTCAAACAGCAGGTGAAAGCCCAGCCCGCGGAAAAGGAACTCCTCGGCGGGCACCCACAGCCCGGCCAGCAGGCTGAACGACCAGAACAGCGCCGACTCGGAGAACCCCAGCCGGGCAACCGCGTCGCCGGGCAGGAACTCGGTGATGAACAGCAGGTGCACGGCCAGCGCGCCCCCGCTCATCGCGCCGATCACCACGTTGGGCAGCCATTCGTTCACGTGCAGGCCCAGGCGGCGGGCCTCCACCGGGTGACGGCTCAGAATGGGCAGCATGATCGACCAGCTCACCGCCGGGATGATCAGGCTGATCACCACCGCCCAGTACGGCAGGATGTCCGAGACGCCCTGCGGCACGCGCGGGTCCAGGTAGGCGGCCGAAGCTGCAAGAGCAAACAGGATGGGGATGAGCAGCAGGCTCAGCGTCACCCGCCCGCGGGAGCGGCGGTAGAGGGTCCACAGAGCGAAGCCCAGGAAGAGCGACCAGGACAGGGAGAAGCGCAGCACGTTGACCCACAGCCGGGGCAGGTTCAGCAGCGTGATGCAGAAGACCAGCACCGCCGACAGCAGGATGAGCACCTGTCCTGTGCGCCAGAGGTGCGTGTTTTCCGTCATCTTGCGGTACAGCTGCTCCTGCCAGTCTCTGCGAACCGTCAGGTTTAAGCCACTCATGGTCTCCCCTTCTCCAGCGGCGAGTAGGCCGGCCGCGCGTCCTGTCCATTGTTTATAACATAGCCGGATTTTACTGGCAATAATCGAATTTTTCAGCCCGATTACCCTAGTGGCTATGCGCAGTTTCATAGACTGCTCGCCGGCCAGCCGCTTCCACCCGCTTTGCCTGCAGCTTTCTCTCCCGATTCTCCGCCCAATACAATTGACGGAGAATCGTGATTGTGCTAAGCTTACGTAAGAGTGCCAGCACGCTCTTCTCGAGGGCGCCGCACACGTTAACCCTGGTACCGTAAAATATAAATGCCAGGCGATACAGCGAGGGCAGATCGTGCGAAGCAAACCAATTACCAGCCAGGATGTGGCACGCCGGGCAGGTGTCTCCCGGGCGACCGTCTCCCTGGTCCTCAACCAGGTGGAGTCCGCCCAGATTAGCCCGGAAACCGCGCAGCGAGTGTTTCAGGCCGCGCAGGAACTGAACTACGTTCCTGTCGCAGCCGCTCAGGCGCTGGTCAGCCGCCGCTCGCAGTGCATCGGGCTGGTTCTCTCGCGCCAGCGGCACAACATCGGTTCGGATGTGGTGCTCAACCACATGATCGAATCCGTGCTGGACACTTTGCACCCGGCCGGCATGCGGCTGATGATTGACGTGGTCGAAGATTTCTTTGACCACGATTCTTATTTAAAGCTGGTGCGCTCGCGGCAGGTGGACGGCATCATCCTGTGCGGCCCGCGCTTCGACGACGAGGCCCTGGGCCGCCTGATGGACGACGGCTTCCCCACCGTGCTGATCGGACGGCTGCCCGGCTCTCCCGTGTACTCGGTCGACATCGACAACGTCGCCGCCGCGCGGGAGGCCACCGCCCACCTGATCAGCCTGGGGCGCCGCCGCATCGCCTGCATCACCAACGCCCAGCCCATTTACGCGGCCTCCATCGACCGCCTGGAAGGCTACCGCCAGGCGCTGGAGGCGGCTTCCATTCCTTTTGACGACTGCCTGGTCCGCTACGGGAACTACGTCCCCGAATCAGGCTACGAGCAAATGCTCAGCCTGCTGGATTCGGGCCAGGAGTTTGACGCAGTCTTCATCGCCAGCGATGTGGTGGCCATTGGCGCGCTGGCGGCGCTGCGCGAGCGGGGCCTGAACGTCCCCGAGGACGTGGCCGTGATGGGGTTTGACGACGTCCCGCAGGCCAGCTACACTTCCCCGCCCCTGAGCAGCATTCACCTGCCGTTTGAGCAGATCACACGCCAGGCCACCGAGGCTCTGCTGGCAATCATCAGTGACAGGCCCCCACCGGAGCGGCAGAAGGTGCTGCCCTTCAAGCTGGTCGTGCGCCAGTCCTGCGGAGGCCTGACCCAACCGGTCCGCCTTGGAGGAGCATGAGCTTCAGGGAGGAGGGAGAAGTCGTTACCCGGATAGGGAAAGTCCCAACAGGAACGTGGGTGATTCCCGATTGACGCGGTTTCGTCAGAGTGCTAGGGTGAGCGTATAAGGCTTTCCACCGCCTGGTCTCTCCGCGCGCCGGAGGGACAGCGCCTCACGGGGGCAGTGATCAAACTGAGGTACGCAGGTGGTTTGCCAGCTGCCCGGGCCCGCAGACGGCCGGTCCATAATCCAGGGAAAATCGAATAGCCAGTCCTGTACAGGAAGGAGGTGATTACCCGGTAAATTCCACTCGCTCAACACCGACCGGCGCGCCATCCTGACGAGCCGGACAGGGAACGCTAGTAACACGTGTTAGTTCGATCAATCAAGGAGAGAGAAAGATGAAAAAACCGTTTGTCTGGTTGTCCTTGCTCCTGGTCCTTGCCCTGACCTTGAGCGCCTGCGGCACCGCCGCGACCACCGAGCCGCCCGCGGTCGAGACCCAACCCCCGGCTGTTGAGCCGTCTGAGCCTCCGGCCGCTACCGAACCGCCGGTGGAAGAGACCACCGAAGCCCCGGTTGAAACCGAAGCACCCACCGAGCCTGCGACGGAAGAACCTGTCGCCGGTGAGATCGACTGCTTCGGCGCTGAGGGCACCTCGGTGTCCCTGCTCTACCAGTGGTCCGGCCTTGAAGAAGAGAACCTGACCAACATCCTGCAGCCGCTGCTGGACGCCTGCGACATCACTCTCGAAGTCGAGTCCACCCGCGACCAGGCCATCCTGGACACCCGCGTGCAGGCCAACAACCCGCCTGACATCGCCTTCTGGAACATCGCTCAGCTGGAGCAGTACGCGGACCTGCTGGTTGCCATCGACGACCTGCCGGTGGCCCAGGAGAACTACGCTGACTTCTGGCGCGAGCTGGGTTCCATTGACGGCACCTGGTACGGCCTGCCCGTCAAGGCGGACGTGAAATCCATCATCTGGTACAGCCCGGTGGCCTTCGAAGCCTTCGGCTACACCGTTCCCGAGACCTGGGATGATCTGGAAGCGCTGGTCGAGCAGATGGTCGCCGACGGCAACACCCCCTGGTCCATGGGCTTTGAGTCCGGTGACGCCACTGGCTGGACGGGCACCGACTTCATCCAGGACATCCTGCTGGTCACCCAGGGGCCCAACTTCGTTCAGGGCCTGATCGACGGCACGGTTGCCTACAACGACCCGGCTGTGGCCGAAGCCTATGAGCTGTACGGCCGCTGGGCCCGCGACGAGGCCTACACCGTGGGCGGCGCTCAGGGCACCCTGTCCACCGGCTTCAACGATGCCATCCTGGCGGTCTTCGCCGATCCCCCGCTGGCGATGATGGTCAAGCAGTCCGGTTTCGCCGGCGGCACCATCGCTGAGACCTACCCGGCTCTGGTGTACGGCGTGGACTATGACTTCTTCCAGGTGCCCGGTGTGCAGGGCCTGCAGGGCGGCACCGACTGGATGATGGCCTTCTCGGACAGCCCGGCTGTGCAGGCGGTCTTCGCCTACCTGAGCAGCGAAACCGGCGCCCGCCGGTGGGCTGAGGTCGGCTTCGACATCACCCCGAACCTGGCCGGCGCTGAGGGTTACACCAACGAATCGCTGGCCAAGCGCGCTGACATGCTCTACAACGCCGCGACCCTGGTGGCTGACGTCGGCGACGCCATCCCCGGCGGTTTCGGCTCCGCTGAGTTCCGCGCGGTCACAGACTTCGTGAACGGCGCTGATCTGCAGCCGCTGCTGGACAACCTGGCGGAAATCCAGGCCCAGAACACCGGCCAGTAGTACGCTTTGCTCCTGCGAGGGGCGCCTTTCGGGGCGCCCCTCCCCTTCCCAACAGACCGCCCCGATCTCTTAACATTAACCAGAGAGGAGGTCTCCCTTGGCAGCCCCTGTCCCCCAGATCATGAAACAAGGGCGCGTGATCCCATGGTTTTACCTGGCGCCCGCCCTGATCGTGATGTCCTTTTTTATCGTTTACCCCTTTTTCAACACCATCTACCTCAGTTTTATGGACCGGAACGGCCAACTGCCGGCCAGCACCACCTGCCGGGCCAACCAGCCCTGCTGGGGTATGTTTGAAAACTACCGTCACGCGCTGTTAGACGAAATTAACCTCACCTCCCCGGGAGCTGCCTGGAGGACCTTCTGGACCTCCTCCTTCGGCAACATGATCAAATGGATCGCCCTGATGGTCTCCGGCACGGTGATCATGGGTCTGACCTTCGCCGTCCTGGCGGAACGCGTGCGGTATGAGGCCCTCGCCAAAGCAATCATCTTTTTACCCATGGCCATATCCTTCGTCGGCGCGGGCGTTATCTGGCGTTTCGTCTACAACTACAACACCGGCGGCGCACAGATCGGCCTGCTGAACGCCATCCGCACCGCGCTGGGCATGCAGCCCATCGCCTGGCTGCAGACCATCCCCATCAACACCGTGATGCTGATCATCGTGGGCATCTGGATGTGGTCCGGCTTCTGCATGACCATTCTGGCCGCCGCGCTGCGCAACGTGCCGGAAGAGATCATCGAGGCCGCCCGGGTGGACGGCGCCAATGAGTTCCAGGTGTTCTTCCAGATCATGGTGCCCATCATCCTGCCCACCATCACGGTGGTGATTACCACCATGGTGATCAACACCCTGAAGCTGTTCGACATCGTCTATGTGATGACCGGCGGCAACTTCGGCACCGATGTGATCGCCGTGCGCATGTACCGCGAGATGTACATCAACTACAACACCGGCGTCGGCACGGCTGTCTCCGTGGTGCTGATCCTGCTGATCACCCCCTTCATCTTCCTTAACATACGGCGCTTCCTGGCGCAGGAGGCCACCCGATGAACCTGCCAAAGCTCAACCGACTTCTCCGGCGCATCCCCCTCCATCTGGTGGTTCTGGCCCTCACGCTCATCTGGATCATCCCCACCATCGGCCTGCTGGTCACCTCCTTCCGCCCGGTGGAAGACATCAACACCAGCGGCTGGTGGACGGTCTTTTCCCGCGAGACGAAAACCTCCACGGCCTACGACCAGTGGTGCTCCTCCTGTCATGGTGAAGGCCAGGACGTGGCCGGCGTGGACCTCTCGGACCCGGCCGTGGTGAGCGAGCTGAACAGCGCCCTGCGCCTGCTGGCCTTCATGCGCCGCGGCCATCCCGACATCAGCCAGAACGGCCAGATGCCCACCAGCCAGGAAGCGGCCGACATCGCCGCCACCCTGCAGGGCCTGACCGGCGAGGAAGAAAGCGCGCGCTTTACGCTGGATAACTACATCGACGCGCTGGTCGGCTACCGCGGCCTGCAAACCTACACCAGCGACTGCGCCGACGGCACCCCGCCTTCCGGCTTCACCTGCAACTTCCTGCGCGACCTGGGCAACCGCCGCGGCATGGGCCGGGCCTTCGTCAACTCCCTGCTGGTGACCATCCCGGCCACCATCCTGCCCATCCTGTTCGCCGGGTTTGCCGCCTACGCTTTCGCCTGGATGGACTTCCGCGGCCGCCAGGTGATGTTCGCCATCCTGGTCGCGCTCCAGGTGGTCCCCCTGCAGATGACCCTGGTGCCCATCTTCCGCATCTATTCTCAGCTCGGGCTGAACGGCACCTTCCTGGGCGTCTGGCTGTTCCACACCGGCTTCGGCATGCCCTACGCCATCTACCTGATGCGCAACTTCCTGGGCGGCCTGCCGCGCGACCTGTTCGAGTCGGCTTACCTGGACGGCGCCTCGCACTGGACGGCCTTCGTGCGCCTGGCCATGCCGCTGGCCATGCCCGCCATCGCATCGCTGGCCATTTTCCAGTTCCTCTGGGTGTGGAACGACCTGCTGGTGGCCCTGGTCTTCCTGGGCTCCTCCAACCCGGTGGTCACCTACCAGATCTCCAACATGGTCACCTCGCTGGGCGCGGGCTGGCAGCTGCAGACGGCGGCGGCCTTCATCTCCATGATCCTGCCGCTGATCGTCTTCTTCGCCTTCCAGCGCTACTTCGTGCGCGGCATGCTGGCCGGGGCTGTGAAAGGGTAAAATTGGCCCTTCGTTCGCTTTCAACGGCAGGCGGGAACCCTCCTGCCTGCCGTCCCCTGCCTGAACGGCAGGTTATCTCCCTATCAGGATCGGTATATGTCGGACTCTTCTCTCTGGTATAAGAACGCGATTTTCTATCAAATTTACGTGCGCGCCTTCCGTGACTCCAACGCCGACGGGCACGGCGACCTGCCCGGCTTACTGGAAAAGATGGATTACCTGCAGGCGCTGGGGGTGGACTGCATCTGGCTGATGCCCACCTACCCCTCCCCGCTCAAAGACGACGGGTACGACATCGCCGACTATTTCAACGTGCTGGACACCTACGGGACGCTGGAAGACTTCAAGGCTGTGGTCAGCGCCGCCCACCAACGCGGCATCCGCATCATCACCGACCTGGTGATGAACCACACCTCCGACCAGCACCCCTGGTTCCAGCAGGCCCGCTCCAGCCGTGACAACCCCTACCGCGGCTACTACGTCTGGAGTGACACGCCGGAGCTGTACAAAGACGCGCGCATCATCTTCCTGGACACCGAGCCGTCCAACTGGACCTTCGACCCGGCCACCGGCCAGTACTACTGGCACCGCTTCTACGCCGAGCAGCCGGACCTGAACTACGACAACCCGGCCGTGCGCGAGGCGATGAAAGAGGTGATGCGCTTCTGGCTGGACCTGGGTGTGGACGGGTTCCGCGCCGACGCCGTGCCCTACCTGTTCGAGCGCGACGGCACCAACTGCGAGAACCTGCCCGAAACCCACGCCTACCTGAAGGAAATCCGCGCCTTCATGGACGAACACTACCCGGGCCGCATCCTGCTGGGCGAGGCCAACCAGTGGCCGAAGGACGTGCGCCACTACTTCGGGGACGACGACGAGTTCCAGATGAATTTCCACTTCCCGCTCATGCCGCGAATCTTCATGGCGCTCAAGCAGGGCGACCGCACCCCCATCACCTGGGTGTTTGAGCAGACCCCGCCCATCCCGCCGAAGTCGCAGTGGTGCACCTTCCTGCGCAACCACGACGAGCTCACCCTGGAAATGGTCACCCCCGAAGAGCGGCAGTGGATGTGGGAGCAGTACGCCCCCAACCCGCGCATGCGCCTGAACCTGGGCATCCGCCGCCGCCTGGCCCCCCTGCTGGACAACGACCCGCGTAAGCTGCGGCTGGCCAACTCGCTGCTCTTCAGCCTGCCGGGTGCGCCTATCATCTATTACGGGGATGAAATCGGCATGGGCGACAACATCTGGCTCTCGGACCGCAACGGCGTGCGCACGCCCATGCAGTGGGACCCGGACCTGCCCAACGCGGGCTTCTCCGATGCTCCATCGGACCGGCTGTACGCCCCGGTGATCGACGACGACACCTACAACCCGGCGAAAGTCAACGTGCGCGACCAGATGGTCGACCCCAGTTCGCTGTGGCACTTCCTGCGCCGGCTGATCGACCTGCGCAAGCGGCTGCCCGTGCTGGCGGACGGCTCGCTGGAATGGCTGCCGGCCCGGTCAACGGCCGTGGCCGCCTACCTGCGCCGCGACGAGCGCCAGACCGTGCTGGCCGTCCACAACCTGTCGGACGCGCCGCAGGACGTGGAGCTGCAGCTGCCCTCCATGCCCGAATCGCTGCAAGACCTGATCAGCGGCCAGGACTGCACCCTGCAGAACGGACGCCTTTCGATGCGGCTGGATCCGTTCCAGACGGTGTGGCTGGTGGAGAAGAACGTGCTCTAGAGCCCCTGGAGCAGGTTCCAGTAAGCCAGGAACCACACCTGCGCCGCGGCCAGCAGCGCCAGCAGCGTGAACCCGATCCGGGACGCCGCCGTCCCCCACCGCCGCACCCAGGCCGTGATGACCAGCACGATCAGAACGGCTGTCAGCGCGGCGATGACCCATGGCAGCGCCAGCGCGGCCTGAAGCCCCGGCGGAAAGCCGAACAGCAGCGCGTTCACGTCCGCGGTGAACAGCATGAAGGCCAGATAGAAGAGCACCACCAGCAGTGCCAGGGTCCAGGCGACCCAGCGCATCAGGCCTTCCGGAATGGACAGCGGAGCCCTCTCCTCAGGAGGCAGCCGGCGGGCGTAGACCCGCCGGCTCCATGCTCCGGCCGGCAGGCCGATCAGCGCCGCCACCATCCCGGCCAGCGACACCCCCAGCACCAGGAACATGAATCCGGTCTGCGCGTACCAGGGCTGTTTGATGAACGCCAGCTGGCTCCAGTAGGCGTAGCGGACCGGGCCGCCCTCCTCAGCCGGAGCGAACACCAGCGGTGACCGGTCGGGCAGGCCTTCGTCCGCGGCGAGAAACCTCCCCGGCTCCTGTTCGACAAAGGCCACCGGCCAGGCGGTGAACTGCCCCTGCACCAGCAGGCGCCCGTCCGGGCTGACACTGACCTCCAGCGGCTGGAGCAGGTTCAGGATCCTCTCCAGCCCGGTGTAGTTCGACCGGGCGGAATAATAGGTCCCGGCGTATGCCGCGAGGCTGGCGGGATCCCCCTGCCCTGCCGGATCGGCCGCCGTGAAGCCCTTCGCACCGTAGTACCGCTCCAGGAAAGCAGTCATAAAGTCAAACCGCGCCAGCGAGCCGGTGTCGGTGTTGGTGGAGATGAACACCCCGATGCCGTGCTGCGGCAGCAGGGTCATTTCGGTGTGGAAGTAAATCGTATCGCCGCCGTGGCCGAAGGAACCGCCCTCGGGGATCTGGCTCAGTGCAAAGCCGTACCCCCAGGCGTCCAAGCCTGCGGCGTGCTGGAACTGCGGGCTGCGCATGGCCTGCACCGTCTCACTCTGCAGGATGCGCTCCCCGTCAAGCTCGCCTTCCTGCAGCAGGGCGATCATAAACGCAGCCATGTCAACGGCGGTGGAAGAGAGCGACCCGGCCGGCGCCGGCTGCACGATTTCAAAGGGCTGGGGGGCGAACTGCCCGTTCTTGAACAGGTACCCGACCGACATATCCGCCGCCAGCGCTTCGGGGAGCGGCTGGCGGAAGGTGGAGTGCTCCATTCCCAGCGGCAGGAAGATGTTCTGTTCCACGTACGCCTCGAACGGCATCCCCGAAACCCGCTCGACGACATACCCCGCCAGCCCCGCGCCGTAATTGGAATAGGCGGAGATCTGGCCGGGCGGGTAGACCTGCTTTATCCCGGCCTGCGCCAGCACCTCGCCCGGCGGGCGCAGGTCCGCCGGGTCGTGCGAGAACAGGCCGAGCGCCTTATCCTCGAACCCGGGCGTGTGAGTCAGCAGGTGGCGCAGCGTGACCGGTCCCAGCGAGTCGTCCGGCAGCTCAAAGTCCAGGTACGTCTCCACGTCCGCGTCCAGGTCCAGCAGGCCCTGCTCAACCAGCTGCATTACCGCCGTCCAGACGAACATCTTGGAAACCGACCCGACGCGAAACAGCGTCTCCTCCGGCGTCACCGGGCGGCCCTGCTCCACATCCGCGAAGCCGTACCCTTTGGCGAAGAACAGCTCCCCGTCCCGGACCACGGAGACGGTCACCCCGGCGATCTGGTAGGCCTCCATCTGCGCGGCGATCAGGCCGTCCACAAAGGTTTCCAGCTCCTCCGGGGTGGTCAGGCCGGGCGCCTGCGCCGCCACAGACGGAGGACGGCTGCCAGCCAGCAGCAGATAGACCAGAAGAAGGATCAGGCAGCCGCGGGTTATGCGCACGTTCATCATGACCTCCTGTGATGGGCGGAAGGCACCCTGAAACCCCCGTGTTCTCGACGTGGTCTTATTGTAAACTAGGGAAGCAGACTGCACCTTTGTATGAGGAGATTTTCGAGGTGACTATGAACCTGATCCACGGATTTGAGCTGCTGCGCGACGAGCAGATCCCGGAATTGAACACACGGGCACGGCTCTACCGCCACCAGAAGACCGGCGCGGAGCTGCTCTCGATGGAAAACGACGACGAGAACAAGGTCTTCGGCATCGCCTTCCGCACCCCGGCCTACGATTCGACCGGCATTGCGCACATCATGGAGCACTCGGTGCTGTGCGGGTCGCGCAAGTACCCGGTCAAGGAACCGTTTGTCGAGCTGCTGAAAGGCTCGCTGAACACCTTCCTCAACGCCATGACCTTCCCGGACAAGACCGTCTACCCGGTCGCCAGCCAGAACCTGAAGGACTTCTACAACCTGATCGACGTGTATCTGGACGCGGTCTTCTACCCGCTGATCCCTCTGCACACACTGCAGCAGGAGGGCTGGCACTACGAGCTGGAGCAGCCCGACGGTCAGATGTCCTTCAAAGGCGTGGTGTTCAACGAGATGAAGGGGGTCTACTCCTCCCCCGACAGCCTGCTGGACCAGTATTCGCAGGAGGCTGTGTTCCCCGACAGCCCTTACGGGCAGGACTACGGCGGCGACCCGGCCTTCATCCCTGACCTGACCTACGAGCAGTTCAAGCGCTTCCACGAGTTCTACTACCACCCCTCCAACGCGCGCATCTTCTTCTGGGGCGACGACGACCCCGGGGAGCGGCTGCGTTACATCAACGTCTGGCTGTCGGACTTCGAGCGCATTCATGTCGACTCGAACATCCCGCCGCAGCCGCGCTTTGACGCCCCCCGCCGGCTGGAACAGGCCTACGACCCGGGCGAGGAGGGCGATCAGGCCAAATCGCTGGTGGCGGTTAACTGGATGCTGGCCGAAGCCGGCGACCCCGAGCTGACCATCGCGCTCTACACCCTGCAGCAGCTGCTGATCGGCACACCGGCCTCCCCGCTGCGCAAGGCGCTGATCGAATCCGGGCTGGGCGAGGATCTCACCGGCCGCGGGCTGGACTCCGGCCTGCTGCAGATGATGTTCTCCACCGGGCTGAAGGGCGTGAAGCCAGAGGACACCGACGCGGTGGAAAAGCTGGTGCTGGACACGCTGCAGCAGCTGGCCGAGGGCGGCATCGACCCGCAGGACATCGCCGCCGCGCTCAACACGGTCGAGTTCAACCTGCGCGAGCAGAACACCGGCGCCTACCCCCGCGGCCTGGTGAACATGATCAACGCCCTGGAGACGTGGCTATACGAAAAAGACCCCCTCGCCCTGCTGGCCTTCGAAAAACCCCTGCAGGCCCTCAAGGACCGCCTGGCCCGCGGCGAGCCGGTCTTCGAAACCCTGATCCGCGATCACTTCCTCAACAACCCCCACCGCGCCGTTGTGGTCCTGCATCCCGACCCGAAGGTCGGTAAGGAGCGCGAGGCCGCCGAACAGGCCCGCCTGGAGAAAGCCCGCCAGTCCATGACCCCGGAGCAGCTCGAGCAGGCCGTGCGTGACACGCTGGAGCTGCGCCGCCTGCAGGAAACCCCGGACGCGCCCGAGGCACTGGCCGCGCTGCCCGTGCTCTCCCGCTCCGACCTGGACCCGAAGATCAAGACCATTCCGCACGAAGAGAACGACGTTCCCGGCGGCGCCCGCCTGTGGCACCACGACCTGTTCACCAACGGCATCCTCTACCTGGACCTGGGCTTCGACCTGCAGAACCTGCCGGCCAAGTACCTGCCCTACCTGCCGGTCTTCTCCCGCGCCCTGCTGGAAACCGGCACCGAAAAGGAATCCTTCGTCCAGCTGCTGCAGCGCATCGGCGCCCGCACCGGCGGCATCTACCCGGTGACCTTCACCTCGGCTGTGCACGAAGGCGAGCAAACCGCCGCCTGGCTTTTCCTGCGCGGCAAGGCCATGGTCCCGCAGGCCGGAGAGCTGCTGGACATCCTGCGCGAGGTGATCACCACCGCGCGCATCGACGACCGCGAGCGCATCCGCCAGATCGTGCTCGAGGAAAAAGCCGGGATGGAATCCGCGCTGGTGCACGCCGGGCACCGCTTCGTCAACGCCCGGCTGCGCTCGCGCTTCAACCGCGCCGACTGGGCCTCCGAGCAGATGGGCGGCGTGGAGCAGCTCTTCTTCCTGCGAAAGCTGGTCGAGCGCATCGACAGCGACTGGGATTCCGTGCGCCAGGCGCTGGTGACCCTGCGCAGCCTGCTGTTCCACCAGTCCGGCGCGCTGGCCAACGTGACCGTCGACGGGCAGAACTGGTCGAAAGTGCGCCCTGCCCTGGAGCGCTTCCTGGGCGAGCTGCCCCGGCGGACCGTTCCCGCGGCGCTGTGGGAGTTCAGCGCCCCGGCCGGGCATGAGGCGCTCACCCTGCCCGCCCAGATCAACTTCGTCGGCAAGGCGGCCGACCTTTACCGCGCAGGCTACCGCCTGCACGGCTCGGCGCTGGTCATCGTCCCCTACCTGCGCAGCACCTACCTGTGGGATAAGATCCGCGTTCAGGGCGGCGCGTACGGGGCCTTCTCAGCCTTCGACCGCAACTCGGGCGTGTTCTCCTTCCTCTCCTACCGCGACCCGAACCTGCTGAACACGCTGAAGGTGTACGACCAGACCGCGCACTACCTGCAGAACCTGGACCTGAGCGAATCCGAGCTGACCAAGGCCATTATCGGCGCCATCGGCGACCTGGACCAGTACCAGCTGCCCGACGCCAAGGGCTACACCGCCATGGTCCGCCGGCTGACCGGCCTGACCGACGAGGAGCGCCAGCGGCTGCGGGACGAGGTCCTGGGTACCACCGTGGACGATTTCCACGCCTTCGGCGACGCGCTGGAAGCGGCCATGGACGAAAGCGTGGTGGTGGTGCTCGGCTCCCCGGCGGAGGTCAGCCAGGCCAACCAGCAGCTCGACGAGCCGCTGGCGGTGCAGAAGGTGCTCTAGAGCGGCTGAACCCCGCCGGAATAGACGAAATGAAGGTGCCCGGGTGGTCTACTGCCCGGGCACCAGAATGAGCTGGCCGGTTTCGGAGGCGCGGAACTCGAACGTCTGCCCGCCGGCCTCGAAGACCAACTGGAAGCCGGGCGTGGGTTCCGCCAGACAGCTCTGGTTGGGCTGGCCGGCGCCCAGGCAGCTGTCCGGGAAGGTCATCCGCTGCAGGGAAACGACCCGCAGCTCGCTGATGTCCACGCCGAACTGGGTGGAGAGCAGCAGCTGGGCCTGCAGCGCCAGAGACTGCAGCCGGCTCCCCCCTGCGCCGACGCGGATGTTCCCCCCGGAGGTGTCGGTGCGGAACTCAAACGGCTCGCCGTTCACCTCCAGCACTAGCCAGAATCCGGGCGTGACGGCTTCGGCGCAGGCTTCGCCTTCGGCCGGCAGCTCGAGACAGGCGTCCGCCCAGTCGACCTGCTCGAAGGCGCGCACCTGGATGGCCTCCATGGCCACGTTCAGCGTGTTGGTCAGCAGCTGCTGCACCAGCAGGAAGGCCTCCAGCGGCAGCCCCCCGCCGATCACCTCGGTGGGCGCGATCGTTTCAGCCGGCCCGGTCGGAGCGGCCTGGGTGATGGCCGGTGTGACTGTCGCCCTGGCGCCCGGACTGGCCTCGGCCGTTCCTGTCTCAGCCGCTTCGGTCCCGGTTTCGGCGGGGAACTCGGCCGTGCTCAATCCACCGGGGGTCTCAGTCTTCTGAGGAGACTCTGTTCCCGGAACAATGGTCAAATTCAGCGCCGGGGGCGGTGTCTCCCCGGTCTCCGTCCCCCCGGTGACGGGCACCTGTGCCTCCTCAGTCGCCCGGGTGGGCGTGGCGGCGGAAGGCAGGCCGAAACCGGGCGTACAGGCGCTCACCAGCAGCATCAAACCCGTAAGAATCACCAGCGCTTTACGAATATTCATGGTTTTCTCCCCTGACTGAATGCGGAAGTCCTGTCCAGCGATAAAGATGCGGCGCAAAAGGCCGCTCTTTTAGCTTAATGAAGGCCGGGAAAACCTGTATGGGGAAAATCCCCATCCACCCGGTAGGATTTTCCGCGTTGAGGTGCGTACCTGCCGGCAGGCCGAAGTGTTAACCAGTTGAAAGGACCGGGGCGGGTCCGGCTGGATATAATTGAGCCGTATTGTCATCATTTACCCCGGCGAGGGTTGACAGCATATCTCTCACAGCGGCGAGCGGTGCAAACAGGGCCTCCGGATTACACATCCGGACGCGCATTACTCGTTACAGCCCCCTACCCGCGCAGGAGTTGCATCCATGAATTATCGTGAGCTGGCCTGTCTGTTCAATTTACTGGAAGCCACCACCGGCCCGTTCGGCGAGCGCGGCCGGCAGATGGTGCTGACCTGCCTGGAGACCCCCACGGTGGAGACCTGGGAGGACGTGCAGGCCTTTGTCCTGGTCCGCGAGCCGCTGATCAACTTCGCGGACGCCGTCTATGCGGTCGATCCCACCTTCCAGACCCCCGTCCCCGTTCGCGGCCCGGACGGCCGGCGCGATTACATCTGGCAGCGCCCGCCCAGCCGCGAGACCATGATCGAGGCGCTGAAGTACGCCGCCTTCCGCTGGCGCTAATCCAGGCTGCGCCCGGACCGGCGCGGTGAAGGCCTGCCGGCGAAACGCCCGCGGGCGGATGTCAGCCCGGCCAGAATCAAATCCGCCAGCCCATGCAGTGTGAGGCTGGCGTTATTCCTGTTGAACGGCCCGGTTTACTCAGCCGGCGGCCGGCTTGGCCTGGCTGGCCAGCACCCGCAGCAGAATTTCGCCCAGCTGCAGCACGAAGCGGTCCTGCTCGCTCCGCTCGGCCAGACCTGCCCCGCTGCACCCGGCCAGGCGGTCTTCCAGCGAGGCTTCCACGCAGGCCCAGTCTTCGGGTGTGGCCTGAGCGCCGCTCACCTTTGCCCATTCACTCCAGCGGGCCAGTTCGGCCTTCAGCGCGTCCTGCGCCGGATCGGACCCGGCCCAGCCTGCGGCCACTTCGGCGTACTGCAGCAGCGCCGCCAGCGCCGAGCGGCTGCGCGGCTGCCCGTCCCGCGGGCGCAGCATGACGGCCATGCGGAAGCGGTCTTCCTGGAAGCGGCTGGCGTCCATTTTGTCCCAGTAAAAGGCGTGCGAGTAGCCGGGCTTGATATTGATCATGCAGATCCCGGGCTTGCCGTCGAAATAGGCAGCCTGGGAGCTGTCCACGCACAGCGGCGGGCCGCCCATGGCCTGGCGGAGCCCGGCGTCGGCCACCAGGATGCGGTCAATTTCGAACCCCAGCGGCTCCACGATAGCGCAGATGGCCTCCACCATGCGCTGCGCGGCCACCCCCTCCCCGTCCGGGTTGTAGTACGGAAACAGCGTCTCCCGCGGGACGAAGACCCCGAACTCGAAGAACAGGTACTCCTCCAGCGAGCGCAGCACGCAGTCATTCTGCTCCGGCTGAGGGGCCGCCAGGCGGCCGCCGGCCAGGCGGATCAGGTGCTGCCGCCAGGCCCCGGGCCGCACGCAGGTGTATCCGCCCAGGGAGAAAAACGTGTTTGAGCTTGCTGTAGGGAAATGAAGGGTCATAAAATGGTACCGCAGAAGTAATTCGCACTATTATAGTCTGATTACTGAACGGTTTACCTTACAACCCCTTTACAGCCGGTGCACGGCCCTCGACAGGCACAGGCCCTCCTCTGGACCGGATCAAAGCTGCCTGACATAGTGGCATATTTACTGCAACATATCCCCTGCCATATTTCGCCGCGCGAGGCGGCGGATTCTGTTGGCTGTTTGTAAAGTGCCAGAGTGGTCAGGCAATTGAGTTTTCTCTCTCGAGTGGTTATAATTTAGCTGAATTAATGGTAGAATTTCAAACCATTATCGGTTAGGTTGACCAGACCACTTCCACGCTTCCCAGCCTGTTTACAGGTTCTCCTTCGAAGCGTTACTGGAACAACAATACAGCCCGGGTTCGCCCCACCTCACGCCATCCAGGATTTGTAATCGGAGGAGTAACATGCTCAAAGCAAGTCGAATCATCCAAATCGCAGTGGTAATGCTGCTGGTGATCGGCCTCATCGTCCCTGGCGGTTCCATTCCTGCTGTGGCCGCCGCGCCAGACGTTGATGTGCTGGTGCAGACCGAGGGAGACTCAACCGCCGTGGCGGACTTCATCCGCCAGGCCGGAGGTGAAGTCACCGGCGACCTGTACATCATCGATTCGCTGGCCGCGCGCCTGCCGTCCAACAAACTGGACGCTCTGCGCGCGCTTCCGGGCGTAAAGCAGGTGAGCATTGACCAGACAGTGATCACGGCCGGCAGTGCCCTGCCGGATGAGATCGATTTTCCGGCCGTGATCGACGCCGACCAGGTCTGGGCGAACGGCGTCACCGGGAAGGGCGTCACCGTCGCCGTGCTGGACACCGGCCTCGACCAGCGCTACACCGAGCTGAAGTTCGACAGCGCCGGCAACAAGCGCCAGCTGGTCGTGGTGGAGAACAACCAGATCGTACAGCCGCGTGACGGGCATGGTCACGGCACCCATGTCACCGGCATTATCGCCAACAGCGGCAAGACCCCGGACGGCATGTTCGGCGGCATCGCCCCGGACGTCAACCTGGTGGTGGTCAAGGTGCTGGGCGACGATGGCTCCGGCAAGTACAGCAAGGTCATCGAAGGCATCCAGTGGGTGATCGAGCACAGGGATGAATACAACATCCGCGTGATGAACCTGTCTCTGTTCGCCATTCCCCAGAGCCACTACTGGGAGGATCCCCTGAACATTGCGGTGATGGAAGCCTGGCGGGCCGGAATCGTGGTGGTCGCTGCCGCCGGTAACACCGGCCCCGACCCGATGACCATCACCGTGCCTGGCAACAACCCGTACGTCATCACCGTGGGCGCGTTCACCGACAATTACACGCCGGATGACCCGCGCGATGACAAGATTGCCACCTTCTCCGCAGCCGGCCCCACCCACGATGCCTTCGTCAAGCCGGACGTGCTGGCTCCTGGCGGTCACATCGTGTCTTCGATGTTCAAGAACACCAAATTCGCCAGCGAGAACAAAGATTACCAGATCAACAACTTCTACTTCCAGATGAGCGGCACCTCGATGGCCACCGGCGTGGTCTCCGGCCTGGCCGCCCTGATCCTGGAAGAGCACCCCGAGCTGACCAACGACCAGGTCAAGTACCGCATCATGCGCAGCGCGATCCCGGCCTGCGGTCCGGATGAGGACGGCGACGGAAAGTGCAGCGCGGACGAGCTGACCCTGAAGATCTGGCAGCAGGGCGCGGGCCGCGTCTACGCCCCGGCTGCGGTGTTCGGCGAGTTTGATGGCACGGCCAACATTGGCCTGGACGTCAACGCCGAGCTGGATCCGGAGAACCCCATCCACTTCCAGGGCGCCACCCGCTGGAACCCCGAAACCAGCGAGTTCGTCCTGGTCGGGCCTGACGGCTTCATCTGGGACGGCGCTCCGTCCGGTTTCATCTGGGACGGCGGCTTCATCTGGGATGGTGAACCGGCCGGCTTTATCTGGGACGGCGGGTTCATCTGGGACGGCAGCCCCGCTGGCTTCATCTGGGACGGTGGTTTCATCTGGGATGGCGGCT
>DGEO01000034.1:30577-38018 GCA_002385985.1 Anaerolineaceae bacterium UBA3924
GCCATCCAGGAAGGCGGCTTCATCTGGGATGGTGATCCGGCAGGGTTCATCTGGGACGGCGACCCGGCTGGCTTCATCTGGGACGGTGATCCCGCCGGAATCGTCAGTGTCGGTTCGCGCGTTCCTCAGGAATAACCCTGCTGGATGACGCGGCACACCTCATAACAGGAGCAGCACAGAACCTATGGCCTCATCGCCCTCCCGCTGGTTAACCCCCTACATCAATACGGTGGCCTTGGGCGGGCTTGCCATTCTGGTTCTGGCAATCCTGCAGTTTCCAGAAGACCGCATTGGCCTGCTGATCTTCGGCGGCCTTGCGGTGGTCTGCCAGCTGATGGATGTGGAGCTGTTCCCCAGCTCTCGCAGCCGCGTCTCCGTATCCGTCATCATCGCCATCGCCAGCATGGTGCTGTTTGGCCCGCTGGCGGGGGCTTTCACCCACATGCTGGCCGGCGCCGCTTCGGCGGCGTCGACCACCTACCGCAGCCGGCGCACCGATAAAGGCCGCGCCACCCTGCTGCAGCGATCCTTCTTCAACGCCGGCATGCTGGCAATCTCCTCCGGTCTGGGTGGGTGCGTGTACGTCCTGCTGGGCGGCACGCACACCCAGATTGGGCAGATTTCCAACATCCTGCCCCTGGTGGCCGCGTCCACCACGGACGTGATCGTCAACCTGCTCCTGCTGACCGGAGTGATCTCGCTGCAGAGCGGGAAGCGCACCTGGGCCATCTGGCGCGAGGACTTCCTCTGGGCGGTGCCCATCACCGTCGGAGGCGGCACCATCGGCGGCGGCATGCTGGCGCTGTCGTACGAGCTGTTCACCTACCTGGGCGTGGCGGTTTTCTTCCTGCCCATCCTGGCCATCTCCTACTCCTTCCGGCTGTATGTGAAGAATACCAAGGTCTACATGGAAAAGCTGGAGGAAGTGAACGAGCAGCTGGAGGAGGCCAACATGCGGCTGGAGAAAGCCAACCTGGGCCTGCTGGAAACGCTGGGCGCCGTAATCGACGCCTACGACGTGTACACCTTCGGCCACTCCCGGCAGGTGGCGCTCTACACCACCACCATCGCCGAGGAGCTCGGCCTGCCGGATGAGGAGATCGCCCGCCTGTACAAGGCCGCGCTGGTGCACGACATCGGCAAGGTGGGCGTGCTGGACTCGATCGTCGGCAAGCCGGAGCGGCTCTCGGACGAGGAATACAACCTGATCAAACGCCACCCGCTGATCGCGGTCGGCATCCTCGAGCAGAACGAGGAACTGCGCGACCTGATCCCCTACGTGCGCTACCACCACGAGCGCTGGGACGGCGGCGGCTACCCCTACGGCCTCTCGGGCGAGGCCATCCCCCTGGGCGCGCGGATCATGTCGCTGGCCGACAGCCTGGACGCCATGGTCTCCGACCGCCCCTACCGCCCGACGGTCAGCTTCGAGCAGGTGTACGAGGAAATCCAGCGCTGCTCGGGCACCCAGTTCGACCCGCAGGTGGTGGCCGCGTTCAACCGGGTGGTGCTCAAGAAAGGCCGCGACTTCTTCAAGAACTCCGCCGCGCTGGTCGAGCGCACCATGCTCACCTCGCACCCGGTGAAGTTCACCATGATCAAGCGGCCGGTCAAGGATCAGGTCTTCAGGCCGTAACAGACTTCTTCGAGGGCAGCCCAACCCCTCGCAGCCTCCTCCGGATTACGCCTCCCGGAGGAGGCTTTCATTTACTGCCCGCCGGCTGCGCCCCTCAGCTCGCGGTCAAAGAACTGGATCACCCGCTCCAGGAACTGCGCGTTCGCCTCGCCGCGGAAGGAATGACCCTCTCCCGGGTAGAAGAAGCACTCGGCCTGCTTGCCCAGGTCCAGCAGGCGCAGGCACAGGTCCTTCGACCAGCTCACCGGGACGGTCGGGTCGGCGTCGCCGTGGTGGATGGAGACGGCCGCCGCCAGCCCCTCCAGGTAGTAAACCGGGCTGATCTCCGCCTCCACCTCGGGCGGAGTGTCCAGCTCGGGGATGCGGGAAGCGGCGTTCATGAACACGTTGTAGATCTGCGCCGTGTTCAGCGCTTCGTCCGCGCTCATCGAGCCGTAGAGCACCACCGCGTCGATGCCCCCGTCCACCACCGCGGCGCGGATGCTGACCCCGCCGCCCATGCTGTGCCCGAACAGGCCGATCGCCTGCGGGTCCGCCTGCGCCAGCGGGCCGGGCTGTCCGCCCAGCCGGCGCACCAGCCCGACCAGATTGAGCACGTCCACCGCAAAGCCCACCCGGTGCAGGTTCGGCCCGTCCTCCGCGGGCGGGTACCCGCGCAGATTGGGATGGATCACCAGGTAGCCGGCCCGCGCCAGCGTGTCGGCATAGGGAGTGGTGTAGGCCAGCATGTTATAGTTCGCCGGAGACACGTAGCCGTGCACGACGATCACCACCGGGAAGGGCCCCTCCCCCGCCGGCACGTTCATAAAGGCGTACTGCACCAGCCCGTCGCTGTCGTAGCGCACCATGCTGCGGGTGAAGCCGTCCAGCTCGCCCCACACCTCCTCAACGACCAGCTCGCCCTCGCCGTAGGAGCGCGCTCGCAGCTCCTCGATGCGCAGCCCGGCGAAGCGGTCCGGCATGGGCGAAAAGGCCGGAGTCGGCGTGGGTTCAGGCGCCGGCGGATCCGGAGTGCCGGTCGGGACGGGCAGCGCCGGGGGAAGCAGGGTGACCACCCGGCCGGTCGCCGTCAGCGCGGCCTCGACCGTGTCCGCCAGGCGAGCCTCGAAGGTGGCCGTCTGGTAGCGGGGCAGCAGCGTGGGCGTGGACTTCGGGAAGCGGGTCTGCAGATCCAAAGGCAGCGTGGGCGTAGGCAGCGTGCTAAGACCGATCGGTCCTGAACACGCGACCAGTAAGAGAAGGACCAGCAGCCCGAGCCATCCGCGCCGTTTCACCGCCAGAGCACCACCTGTCGTTTTCGGTTAATTGTAGCGTGGGATGGTCAACGATGCTCCGCGGAGGACCGAATGTGCTACGATAAATGCACAACGCAAACGAGGGTTAGCCGTATATCAAATCAGGTGAACCGTTCCTCAAAGCGGATCTCCGCCGCCGGTTCACCGGCGGAAGCAGCGCCTTACCAGTCACCAACCTAGCAAAGAGAGGGGAAACCATGAAAACGCTGTCGACCCTTGTCCGCGAGCATCCCATCCTGTCCGGCGCCGGCGGGACGCTGCTGGTCTACCTGCTGCTGATGAGCATCAACTGGCTGGCCTTCCTGTTCGGCCGCTGGCAGACGGTGCAGGATTTCGCCGGCGGGCTGCTCTGGCTGGCGCTCGGCGCGGTGCTGGTCGGCGGGGCCAGCCTGTTCGCCGACAGCGCCTGGGAGGAGACCGGCCAGACCGTGCGCAAGGCCAGCCGCAGCGGCTGGATTCAGGCCCCGCTGACCGGCGCGCTGCGCTTTGCCATGGTCATGAACGCCGCCGGGCTGCTGCTGGCGCTGACCGGCTGGCTGATCCAGTGGACCGCCGGGTAGCTCCTCCGCTCCGGACCGGCCTGCACCAAGGCGCAGCGAATTTGCAATGTTTTTCTATCTCGTTTTAATTACCCGAATTTCGATTTCTGCTACAATCCAATTAATCCAAATTTAATCTTCAGGACGGGTCCATGAAGCTTCCGCTGATCGTCGGGATCCTCGCCCTGGTGGCCGTGCTGGGAACCGGCCTGTGGGCCACCGACTTCCCCGTTTACCTGGGGAACGATTCCACCGCCTGCAACAACTGCCATGTGATGGATTACGCCTATGAGGGCTGGTACCACGCCGCGCACCAGTCCTGGGCCGGCTGCGTGGACTGCCACGTACCGCACAACCTGATCCCCAAGTACCTGTACAAGGCCAAATCCGGGATGAACCACGTCACCATGTTCACCCTGGGCCACATCCCCGAGCCGCTGCGGGCCAAAGACGACACGAAGCAGATCGTGCAGGCCAACTGCGTGCGCTGCCACGAAGAGACCGTCTCAGCCATCGCCGACGGGTCGATGGACCCGGCCCGCACCGGCGACCGCTTCTGCGCCGAATGCCACCGCTCCATCGCTCACGGCGAACGGGGGATTGTCATCCTGCCCTACCAGGACACCGGCCTGTACCGGGTCCGTGACCTGCCGCCCGCCCATCCTGTTGAGGAGAACTGAACCGTGTTCAAGTCGCTTGCCCAAAAACCCTGGCTTCCCTGGCTGCTCAGCGCCATCATTGTGATTCTCGCCGCCGCAGTCATCGTCCTCCTGGTGTTTCTGAAGAACCAGCCGCCCCAGGTGCGCGGCATTCCGCCCATGGTGGAAGTCAGCGCTCACGAGCCGGACAGCAGCATCTGGGGGCAGAACTTCCCCAACCAGTACACCACCCTGCTGCGCACCGAGGCCAACAACACCCGCACGCAGTACGGCGGCTCAGAGCCATACTCGAAGCTGGAAGCCGATCCTCACCTGCTGCGGCTGTTCGCCGGGTACGCCTTCAGCATTGAATACAACGAGGACCGCGGGCACCGCAATGCGCTGACCGACGTGCGCGAGATCCAGCGCATCAACGAGAAGTCCCCGGCTACCTGCTACTCCTGCAAGTCCGCCGACAACCCGGCGCTGTGGGAGGAGATGGGTATGGCCGCGTACGACGCAATGCTGTTCAGCGAAATGACGGCGAACATCGACGAGCCGATCGGCTGCGCCAACTGCCATGAGGCCGGCACTATGCGCCTGATCGTCACCAACCCCGCGCTGGAAGAAGCGCTGGAGGCCCAGGGCAAGGACTGGACGACCTTCACCCGGCAGGAGATGCGCACCGTGGTCTGCGCCAACTGCCACGTGGAGTATTACTTCGCCGGCGAAGGCAAATACCTGACCTTCCCCTGGAAGAACGGCACCCGCATCGAAGACATCGAGGCCTATTACGAGACCCTGCAGTTCACAGACTGGACGCATCCGGACAGCCAGGCCCCGATGATCAAGATGCAGCACCCCGAATACGAGTTCTTCACCGCCAGCAGCACGCATTACCTGGCCGGGGTTTCCTGCGCCGACTGCCACATGCCCTATACCCGAGACGGCGCGGTCAAGTTCTCCACCCACGATGTGCACTCGCCGCTGCTGGAGCCGGCCCGCTCCTGCGGCACCTGCCACACCGACGTGGATTACGTCACTTACCGGGTGGCGGAGATCCAGGATGCGGTGCACGCCACGATGATGAGCTGTGAGGACGCCATCGTGGAGGCCATCGACAGCATCGCCGCCGCGGCCGCCAACCCCGCCGCCGACGCGGACCTGATCGAGGAGGCCCGCCGGCTTCACCGGGCGGCGCAGCTGCGCTGGGATTTCATCGCCGCCGAGAACAGCATGGGCTTCCACAACCCTGAAGAAGCGCTGCGCATCCTGGCCAACGCCACCGACCTGGCCCGCCAGGCCCAGGTCAAGGCGCTGCTGGCCGTGAAAAGCCAGTAAGCCCGGATTATCCAATCCGCGCTAAGGCCGCCTCCGCGCCATCCTGCGGAGGCTTTTTTTGTCGCCTGGTCGGCCGGTGACGGCAGAACTGCTGTTCAGGGGCGGTGCGCTTCAGGCGGGTTCGGTGGCGGTCAGGTCAGGGGGAGGTGCTGTTTCAGCGGGATCGGTCTCGGTCGGGTCGGGAAGGCTGGTTTCGGTTGATTCAGGCGGTTCAGTAACGGTCGGCTCAGGCGTTTCAGTCTCAACAGGCATGGGAGTGTCGGTGAGGGTGGGTTCAGGAGGCTCGGTTTCCACTGGCGGTGTGGGATCATCCGGCTCGGGCGGCTCCGTGGTGGCGGGCGGCAGCGTGGTCGCCGCCATCAGGGTCTCGGTGGGTGACGGAGCGGCCGTGTTTGCCTCCGTAAATGTGGGCTCCGGGGTCGAAGTCGCCGAAGGGGTAAAGGACGGCTCGGGCGTGGATGTAGCCGAGGGCGTAAACGTTGAGGATGGCGCCTGTGTGAGCGTAGGCGACGGCGTCACCGTCCAGGTCGAAGTCGGCTCCGGAAGCGTGGGCGAGGGCGTCACGGTCCACGTCGGGGTCGGGCCGGTGGGCGAAACCGGCGGCGTCTGCGATGGGGTGGGTGTCAGCGTGGGGCTGGGCGTGCGCGATGGAGTCGGGGTGCGGCTGGCGGTCGGGGTCCGGCCGGGCGGCGGGCTGAGCGATGGGGTCAGCGTCACCGGCGGGGTGCCCGTACCCGCGGTGACCGAAACGGTCAGCGAGGCGGTCAGCGTCTGGCCGGGGAACACCGTGGCGGCCGGGAGCGTGTCGTTGGGCGTGATGGTGAGGGTAAGCGTCCCGGTAACCGATGGACGGGCCGTGTTGGTGTCATCGGGCGGCTGGCTGGCCGTAGTTGACGGGCTGGCCGTGGCAGCCGGCCGGAACGGGCTCTGCGGGACGAGCGTCACCGGAGTGATCGGCACCTGCGGCGGCCCGCCGGCCATCACCGGCGAGGTCGGGGTGGCCACGGCGGGCACGTAGATCAGGTCGCCGGGGGTCAGCAGACGGCGGTCGCCCATGCAGTTGACCTGCTGCAGCATCTCGACCGGCACGTTGTAGGCCATGCTGAGCAGCATCAGCGAGTCGGTGGGGTTGACCTGGTACAGCGTCCACCCGTCGGGCATGGGGCAGGCGGACAGGGTGGGGTCGGGCGAGGAGGTCAGGGCCAGCAGCATTTCCAGCGGCAGCGGCGTGGGCGAGAGGCGGTCCGCCGGCTGGAAGGGGGTGTTGACCACTCCCCCGCCCCCGCCGGTGACCGGCAGGTTGTCCGGCAGGCCGAACCAGGAAAGCACCGTACCGGCAGCGCCGCTGACCAGCAGGGCCAGCACCAGCAGCGCCGCCAGCGCGCCGGCCCCCACGGCCAGACGCCGGCCGGTCACCCATCCGAAGGGCCGGGGGGAACGCGCGCGGGGCGCGGCGATCTGGCCGGGCAGGGGCGACAGCCCGGCCCGCACGTAGACCGGGCAGGCCCGGTAATTCTCGGTCAGGCAGGTGGTCTGCTGGTAGGAAAGCCGCACCGGAGCGACCGGGCGGGCATGATGGCAGTGGTTGTCTTCGGCGGGGAACTGCAGCGGAGTGTCGGGATCGTCCTTTAAACCAAGATACGGGCACGTGTAAGTGGCCATGGAAAGGTCCTTTGCTACGGATAAGAAGGCTACCGGTGAAAGATAAAGCTCGCTGCGATTTCCCTGATTCTACAGGAGAAATTTCTTCCATCTGCCGCAGGGCTCAATTACAGTCAGGTCCGGGGTTTCGGTCAGGGTTTTTTCGTGGGTCTGGGTTCTCTGGTCGGTTTGGGTTCTTTTGTGGGTCTGGGCTCCTTTGTCGGCTTGGGCTCATCCGTGGGATCAGGACCGCCGGGCGGGCCCGGATTGGCCGGCGGGCCGGTGTCCTCCGTTGGCTCAGGCTCGGGGGTCGGGTCCGGCTCCCGGGTGGGCTCCGGCTCTTTCGTGGGC
>DGEO01000034.1:38176-39806 GCA_002385985.1 Anaerolineaceae bacterium UBA3924
TGGGCTCCGGCTCTTTCGTGGGCTTCGGCTCTTTGGTGGGTTTGGGTTCCCTGGTTGGTCTGGGTTCTTTGGTCGGCTTTGGCGAATCGGTCGGCTCCGGGTCCGGGGTCGGCTCGGGCGTGTTCGTCGGCGGGACGGAGGTATCCGTCGGCGCCGGAGTCAGCGTCGGCGGGACCGGCGTATCCGTCGGCGGAGGAGTCAGGGTTGGCGGAACAGGCGTGTCGCTCGGCGCGGGCGTATCCGTGGGATCCGGCTGCGCGGGCCGCGCGGTGGGGTTCGGATCGTTCACCGGCCCGGAGATCACCACCACACGGGTGGGCGTCGCCGACGGCGTGGGAGTCGGCGTGGGTGTCGGGCGGGAAGGAATGTAGATCACCTGCCCGGGGTCCAGGGCGATGCCGCCGGGCAGGCAGTTGGCCTGCTGCAGCAGCGCCAGCGGCACATTGAGCAGCCGGCTCAGCTGCAGGAGCGAATCCGTCGGGCTGGCCACGTAGGTCTCCCAGCCTTCGGGCAGCGGGCAGGCAGAGCCGGCGCCGTCCGGGGTGGCGCCGTCCGGCAGCAGCCCGGGGATCGCGCTGGCACCGCCCTGCGCGCCGGCAACAGGCTGGAAGGGCGTGGGCGTGGTTTCAACGCCGCCGGTGTTGGGAATGGCCTCCGGCCGGGAGAGGCCAAAGGCGGCCAGCGCGCGCTCGAACTGGCCGGTGGCCAGACCCAGCACCACCAGCAGCACGGCGGCGGCAGCCAGCAGAGGCCGCGTCAGGCGTCCCAGGCTGCGGCGGCGGGGCCGGGCGGAAATTTCCGGCGGCAGCGGCTCCCGGAAGGCCCGCAGGTAGACCGGGCAGACGGCGTGGGCTTCCGTCAGGCAGGCCTTCTTCTGGTGCTCGAAAGACACCGGCTCCGGCGGGTGCGCCCGGTAGCAGGTGTTGTCACCGGAGGGAAACTGGTGCCGGGTTTCCGGGTCATCCGGAAGCCCGAGGTAAGGGCAGCTCCTGACAGCCATGGCTCACTCTCTATCTGCGCAGCCGGGGCCGGGCGGCGGAAGGAGCTCAGCCCCCGCCCCGGCCTCTGCCCCGGTCGTCGCCATCCCGATCCCTGTCGTCATCATCGCCGTCACCGCGCCGGCGGCCAGCCGGGCACGCCCGGGCATCCGCGGAGCGTGCCGTTCCGGGCGGAGGACCAGCTCCGGCGGCAGCGAGGCCAGCCCTGCCCGCAGGTACACCGGACAGCGCACATGATCGCCGCTCAGGCAGGTCTGATTTTGATGCTCCAGCGCGACCGGCTCGACCGGATCAGCGTGGTGGCAGTGGTTACCATCCGAAGCGAACGCTAACCGGGTGTTCGGGTCCCCCTGTAGACCCGGGAAAGGGCAGCCGCCATCATTCATCCGCTAAATCTCCAGTAATGATCGAACCACTAAGGCCCTTACCCCGGCCGTCCGGCCGGGGTTCAGCGGTTAAAACATTCTATCGGTTCAGCACCCGGGTTTGCATGGGGAATATCCCCACCCCACGGGCGGAGCCTGTGGATCGCACCCCCATCTGCGGGAGACCCATTCCCCTGTCCCCATTTGGATGATTCATTCTCGCACAGAGAAAGGTTCCTGCCCACCCATCCCCCACCTGTCCCCATG
>DGEO01000034.1:40008-44644 GCA_002385985.1 Anaerolineaceae bacterium UBA3924
CATGGGGACAGGTGGGGGATGGGTAAAGAAAAACCCCGCCTTGCGGCGGGGCTGGTCCGGTCAGGCGGCGGATGGCTCACCTTATGATCTCATTTCATCACGTAAGGCACGTAATTCACGTAGCCCTGTTTGAGCAGGAGAATGCGCGATCGCTTGCCGATTTGCCCGCTGGGATCATAGACGATGGCGTAGATCTGGTTCGGCCCGTCGGGCAGCGTGGTCAGGTCCAGCACATAGCGGTACGGCGCGCCGGTCACGCTCTGCAGTACCACATACTTCAGTACCTGGTGGTCCCAGCGGTAGAACTGCACCCAGACATCGCCCGGCAGGCCCGGCTGCAGCGCCACCTCCAGCACCAGCTGCTGCGCAGCTTCCACCCGCACCAGACTGTCCGCCTGGGTGACCGGCTGGACCCAGGAGTGCAGCAGGGGTTTATCGCTTTCCGGGAAGCGAATGGTGACGGTGGCCGGCCGGGTTTTTGCCGTTCCGCCCTCCACCCGGTACTCAATCTCATAGGTGAACTGGTCGGACAGGGCTCCGGTGGTGTTCTTCTGGCTGTCGTACATGTAGGTGAAGCTGCCGTCGTCGTTCAGGGTCACCTCGCCGTACTTCGGCGGCGTGACAACATTGAGCTTCGTCACATGAGCGCGGTTATCCGCGCTCAGCACACCGTGCGTCGACGGGATGAAAAAGTAATTGGCGACAAACTCATAGGTGTACGCCCGGCCGACCGGCACGGCTTCAATGTCCAGGTTGGTGACGATCACATTTTGAGGGGGCCCGAACTGCAGGTACTTCACATCGTCGGTGTCCAGTAAGGACTCGATGGTGATCTGCTGGTCTCCATCGATCACCCCGTCCGGCAGGCCGGTGACGGTCACGGTCTTTGGCCCCCAGTCCGCGTTGGTAAAGGTCACCTGCATTGGGACCAGGGTAATTTCGTCCGCTGCCTCATCCTGCAGGTCGAAAACAATGGTCACCGGCAAGGATGGGAAGGGCCGGCTGCCCAGCCTGACCGTGAACGTGGCGCTGGTGCCATCCTCGCTGGTGGTGAGGATGGTCGGATCAATCGATATGGTGGACTCATCGATATCCTCGGCGGTGCCGGACACGCTCACCGGAGGCGCGGGGAAGCCCACCCCGGGCGGCTCGTCAATCACTTCGAAGATCACCTCAAAGCTGGCGTCGTCGTCGTCATATTCGTCCGCCACCGCGCTGACCGTGACCGTCTGGAAGACATTCCAGTTGGATCCGTTGAAGGTCAGTGTATCCGGCATGACGGTGGCCTGATCGGGATTGGAGCTGGTAACGCTCACCGTAACGCTTCCAGCCGGCATGGCCCCCAGGCGCACCTCTAAATCTTCCTCCTGGCCTTCCTCCAGAGAGATCGGTCCGGCAGGGCTCACCTCCAGGCTGGCCTCATCGTTGTCCAGCACGGTCACCTCCACCTCGCCGGTCAGGCCGTCATAGTCCGGGTCCGCGCTGGAGGTGGTGATTTCGAGTGTGAACGAGCGCGTGCCGTCCACCATGTCCTCTTCCACGGCGGTCAGGGTGACAAACTGGCCGCTGATCCCCGGAGGGATGAACTGGATCACCGACGCAGAGATCTCTGCATCGTCCTGGCTTACGCCGCTGATCTGAACCGTGACTTCAGCGAACGGTACGGAGGTCAGCCCCACCGAGAAGCCGGAGGTCTCCCCCTCGTTGAGGGTCAGCTCGAAGGTCGAAAGCGTGATCCCGGCCTCGTCGTCGTCCGCGTTGGTTCCGTTGAGCACCTTCGGCGCGGCCGCCTGGTACAGCGCATTTCCGGAAAGCGGCGCGACGGTGACCGTGTAGGCCTGATTCCCGTCCACGACGAGGTCATCCACGCCGGTGACAGTCACCTGCTGCGGCTTGTCCCAGTTCTCGGTGGTGAAAGTCAGCTGAGACGGAGAGACACTGGCCTCGCCGGTGTCGGAGCTGGTCACCTGCAGGGTGACCGATGAGACCGGCTCGGCGCCCAGCCAGACGGTGAACGAGTCATTCCCCCCGCCCTCGGAGGTGGACAGGCTGGTCTTGCTCACCTCGATGGACGGCTCATCGTCGTCCAGGTTGGTAACCGGGATGCTCCCGGCATCCTGGCCCGCAAAGACCGGGTCATCGCTGACCGCAGCACCGAAGACCACCTCGTAATCCTGATCGCCGTCCACCAGGCCGTCATCCACGCCGGTGACAGTGACATCCTGCTCCACATCCCAGTTTTCCGGGGTAAACTCGAGCTGGCTGGCGGACAGCTGGCCCTCGGTGGGATCCGAGACGGACAGCGGCAGGATCACGCTGGTCCCCTCGGCCGGCGCCTGTGCCAGCACCACGCTGAACACGGCTGTATCGCCCGATTCATCCGTCACCATCGGGTCTTCATCCAGGCTGACCAGGATCAAGTCCGTGCCGGCCTGCTGCGGCTCCACTGCCGCGGCCGGTGCGCTTTCCGGCTCCCCCTGCCAGCCCGGGGTGACAATCAAAAAGAAGGCCAGCAGCGCGCGCGCTCCCAGAGATAATGGCGTCATTTCCCCTCTCCTGTACTGGAATGAACCTGTTGTGGTTTACGGAGCCTCGGTGGGCGCCCGGGTCGGCGCCTGCGTGGGAGGAGGCTGAGTCGGCGGAGGCTGTGTTGGCGGCGCCTGAGTGGGCGGAGGCGCCTGGGTCGGCGGCGGCGGGGCCGAGGTCGGAGGAACGGATGGGGGCGGCGGTTCTGCCGGGGGTTCGGTGGGCGCCGCGGTGAAGTAGATGACGCGCACCGTGGGCGAAGGCGTCATCGTGGGCGTGGCGGTGGGCAGCTGGGGCACGTAGATCTGGTCGCCCGGCCGGATGATGGTTTCCTCGCCCATGCAGTTGGCCGCCTGCAGGTCCGCCACCTCCAGCCCGTAAATCAGGCTGAGCCGCAGGAGCGAATCCGTGGGCTTGACGTCATAGACCACCCAGCCGGCCGGCGGGATGCAGACCACCGCGGTCGGCTCGATGGTGTCTGTGGCCGGCAGGATCACCACCGGCGTGTCCACCGCCTCTGCCGGGTCCTCCTCAGTGCTGCCGGTCATCGGCACCGGCGGAACCGGCTGGAAGGGCGTGTCGCTGGGGATGACCGGCACCACCACCGGCTGCACATCCGGTCCGGAAGGGCGCCAGCCCAGGCCGGCCAGGACGCTGTCCAGTCCGCCGAAGGCCAGCAGCACGGCAAACAGCACCAGGAATCCTGCCAGCGCCCCCATTCCCTTGATCACGGGCGGAATTCCTTCCTGCGGAGCCAGAATATGGCCAGGCAGCGGCCCCAGCGTGCGCCGGAGGTATACCGGGCACTGGGCATGGCTGTCCGTCAGGCAGACAGAGCGCTGGTAATCCAACTGCACCGGGCCAACGGGTTTGGCGTGGTGGCAGAAATTGGCGCCCGCCGGGAATTCCAGCTTGGTCTCAGGATCATCTTTGAGGCCCAGGAATGGACAGGCAGGTGCGGCCATGAGAGCTCCTTCCTTATGTTAAAGAAAAGACGCGGTGCTATCTGTAATTATGCATCTATTATATAAAGTTATGGACGAAGTAACCGTCCAAAACCCGGAATCCCCCTGTTTTGGTTCGTTCGGGTACTACTTCCGCGGCGTGGCGGTCGGCTGGGTCTCCTCCAGGTCGGCGATGACCGGGTCCGAACCGTTGACCGTGTAGCGGGCGTAGGTCCTGTAGTGGCCGTAGTAGCTGTTGACCGCGTCCACCTTGACCCAGTTCATCACGATGCCCACCAGGCGCGCGCCCACCCGCTGCAGCTGCTCCACCGTGGTGACCGCCGCCTGGGCGTCGGTGTGGTCCGGCCGGACGACCATCAACAGGCCGTCAGTGGTGGCCGCCAGCGCCAGCGAATCGCCGAACACCAGCGGCGGCCCGTCTACAATGACGATATCCGCCGTGCTGGCCAGGTCCCGCAGGGTTTCGGCCATGCGCGCCGAGGAGAGCACCTCCGCCGGATTGGGCGGCAGCCCCCCGCTGGTGATCACGTACAGGTTGTCCACCCGGTAGCGCTGGTAGACCCGCTCGGGCGGAATGCGCTCGCGCAGGATGTTGCTCAGCCCTACCCGGTTGGGCAGCTTCAGCTCGGCGTGCACCCGCGGGCGGCGCAGGTCGGCGTCCAGCAGGATCACCCGCTTGCCGGTCTGGGCGATGACGATGGCCAGGTTGACAGCGATGGTGGTCTTGCCCTCGGCAGAGCCCTGGCTGCTGATCAGCAGCGTCTTGAGCGGCTTGTCCAGCTCGGTGAACTGCAGATTGGTGCGCAGCGAGCGGAAGGCCTCGGTCACCGGCGAGCGCGGGTGTAAAAGCACATACGGCGCCTGGGCCTCCTCCTTCTTGCGGCTGGTCATCTCCGAGATGTAGCCCAGCACCGGCGCGCCCAGCAGCTCGGTGACGTCTTCCGGCGTGCGCAGGGTGTTGTTCATGGTCTCAATCAACACCACGATCCCGCCTGAAAGCAGCAGACCCAGGATGGCCCCGAAGGCCATGTTCATCACCGGCCGCGGACGAATAGGCGCGAACGGCGGGCGGGCCTCCTCCACGGGCACCACGTTGGGCGCGCTGGAGAACCGCGCCAGGCGGATGCTCTCGTAATTGCTCAGCA
>DGEO01000034.1:44829-52746 GCA_002385985.1 Anaerolineaceae bacterium UBA3924
AGCGACAGGTTCACCGAAATCTGCCGGTACATGGCCAGGATGGACTGCAGCTCTTCCAGGCGGGTCTGTTTGGCGACCAGCTCCTGACGCTGCTCGACCGACGGCGTGGCCGTCAGCTGGACGATGCGCCCGGTGAAGGGGTCACGCGATTCCACCAGAGGATAGTCGAACTGCAGCGCGACGATCTCCGCATTCAGCTGGTTGATCTCGTTCTGCAGGTTGGCGATGATGGTGGTCACCGCCTCCTGCTGAGATTCAAACCCCTGCTCCGAGAGGTTGCTGAGCTCGTTCTCCAGCATGGAGATCTGGTCCGACACACTTTGAATCTGGTTCTGCAGGCTCTGCTCCGATTCGGCGTAGCGGCTCTGCTGCATGGCGGCGTTCTGTTCCAGGAAGACCTGCACCAGCGTGTTGGCAATATCGGCCGCCCGGTTCGGGTCGGTGTCCTCGACCGAGATGGCCACAATTTGCGCGTCACGCACCTGCTGCACCTGGATATTGCTGGAGCGCACCGGAACGCCCAGGCGCTCCGAGGTGGCATCCAGCACCGGCCGGGTCAGCAGCAGCTCGGTGTAGGTGGCCGCGATCTGCTGGCTGGAGCCGAGCAGTTCGGCGTAAGCGCTGTCCTGCTGGGAGATCAGGATGCGGGTTGTGGCCCGGTAGATGGGCGTCTGAAACCGGCTGAAGATGAACCCGCCGGCCACCCCGATCACAACCCCGAGGATGAGCAGCCAGGCCCAACGCCGGAGCAAAACCAGATATTGTCTTGGTTCCATAAAAGCATTACCTCCAATGACAGCCCGCGTCGATCCTGCGGGCTGCGCCGGTGGTTAACCGGCCCTGACGACTTGTAGTGCCTGTTGAACGGTCCTGACGACCAGTTCAACCTTCTCCTCCCCCATGCCGGCGTACAGCGGCAGTGTCACTTCGCGAGCGGCGACGTTTTCCGTGTTGTCCAACCCCACCTTGACCACCTGGTCATTCTCGCGATAGTGCGTAAAGGTGTGTATTGGAGGGTAGTGTATGCTGGTTTGAATCCTTTCTGCCTTCATGCGCTCCATAAATGCGATCCGGTCGCTGCCCGGCGGCAGCAGGATGGGCAGTATATGGGCGGCGCTTACCCCCTGATGATGCTGGAACGGAACGGTGACGTCCGGGGCCAGTTCGGCGAGCAGCTCCCGGTACAGGGCGGTCAGCTCGCGCCGGCGCTGGTTGGCTTCCGGCAGTTTGCGGAGCTGGGCTCGGCCAATGGCCGCCCGCACCTCGTCCATCCGATAATTGTACCCTAAATCAACGACATCGTAACTGTAGGCGTGCCCGCGGTGGCGGTCCCAGGTCAGGGTGGTCATGCCGTGCGAGCGCAGCCGGCGCAGCTTTTCGGCCAGCTCGTCGTCGTTGGTGGTCACCATGCCGCCCTCGGCGGTGGTCAGGTTCTTGTTGGGGAAAAAGCTGAAGCTGCCGATGTGACCCCAGCCGCCCATGCCGCGGCCGTCAATCGACGCCCCCGGGGCGTGAGCGGCGTCCTCAACCACCCCCAGGCCGTATTTGGCCGCCAGATCCATCACCGCCGGCATATCGCAGGGATAGCCGCCGTAGTGCATGACAAAGATCGCCTTCGTGCGATCGGTGATGCGCTCCTCGATCGAGTCGAGCGAAATGGTCAGATCCTGTTCGCCGTTGATGTCGGCAAAGACCGGCGTGGCCCCCACGTACAGGATGGCCGCGGCGGTGGCCACAAAGGTCAGCGAGGGCACGATCACCTCATCCCCCGGCCCGAGGCCCAGCGCCAGCGCCGCCAGGTGCAGCGAAACGGTCCCGTTGGTCACCGCGACGGCATGCTTTACCCCCACCAGGCGGGCGAATTCCTCTTCAAAGGCCTGCACGCCGGCGCCCATGGCCAGCCAGCCGCTGTCGAGCACGGCGTTCACCGCCTCTTTTTCGCTGCCGTCAAAATTCAAATCCGCGAGAGGGACCAGCCAGTCGACCATGATTAATCCTCCGGTAGAAATTCGGACCGCATCTTCTCAAAGTCCTGCGCCGCCTGCTCATAATCGTCGGGGCGGCCCAGGTCCTGCCAGTAACCTTCAAACTGGTACCCGACCACCTTCTCGCCGGCATCCAGCAGCCGGTGCACCAGGTTCGGAAAGTCCAGGTACTCGCCGTGGGGGATGTAATCCAGCACGCGCGGCTCGAACACGTAAATGCCCATCGAGACCGAAAAGTCGTACGTGGGCTTTTCAATGTAATCCTGCACGATCTGCCCGCCGTTGAGCTGGATAACGCCCAGGTCCACCTTCACATGCCGGCGGTGCATGGCAATGGTGGCGATCCCGCCCTGCTCTTTGTGGAAGCGCACCAGGTCGCCGACCTTCAGCGTGGTGAGCACGTCGCCGTTCATCACCAGGAAGGTCTCCGTCAGGCGGTCCCGCACCAGCGAGAGCGGGCCGGCCGTCCCCAGCGGCTCGTCTTCGATGCTGTAGGTGATCTCCACCCCGAGGGATTTACCGTTGTTGAAGAAAGCCTGCAGCAGCTCGGCCAGGTGGCCCACCGTCAGGATGACCTCGTCCACGCCCTCGCGTTTGATCTGGCGGATCAACACTTCCAGCACCGGCATATCGCCGATGGGCATGAGCGGTTTGGGCAGAATCTTGGTATAAGGCGCGAGACGGGTGCCCTTTCCTCCCGCGAGAATGACGGCTTTCATCTCTACCTCCTATACTTCGTAAACTCCTACCCGGTACTCAGATAGATGCTCGCTGATCCAGGTGATGGTCCGGCTGAGGCCCTCCTCCAGCGAGACTTCGGGCTGCCAGCCGAGAACTTCCCGCGCGCGCGAGTTGTCCGAGAGCAGCCGCATCACCTCGGATTTCTCCGGGCGCAGGCGCTCGGGGTCGGTGTCCACGCGCACCGGCCGGCCGATCTGGCGGACGATGATTTCCACCAGCTCGCCGATGCTCACCTCGCGCCGGGTGCCCAGGTTGAAGGTCTCGCCTTCCACCCCCGGCGCCTCGGCCCCGCGCAGGAAGCCGTTCACCGTGTCCGACACGTAGGTGAAGTCGCGCTTCGTCTCCAGCGAGCCGAGGTTGAGCGTGTCCAGGGTCAGCGCCTGGGTGATGATGGTGGGGATGACCGCCCTGGCCGACTGCCGCGGGCCGTAGGTGTTGAACGGGCGAATGGTGACCACCGGCAGGTCGAAGGAGCGGTAGAAGCTCTCGGCCAGCTTGTCGGCCCCGATCTTGGACGCCGAATAGGGCGACTGCCCCTGCAGCGGGTGCTCCTCGTCGATCGGTACGCGCAGCGCGGTGCCGTACACCTCGCTGGTCGACGTGTGCACCAGGCGGGCGACGCTGTGATCGCGGCAGGCCATCAGCACGTTGAGCGTGCCCATCACGTTGGTCTCGACCACTTCGCGGGGGTGCAGGTAGGAATAGGGAATGGCGATCAGCGCGCCCAGGTGGAAAACCACCTCCACGCCGGCGACCGCCTGGCGCACCGCGTCCGGGTCGCGCAAGTCGCCGCCGATGATTTCCAGCTCCTCGAGCACCTCCGCCGGGGACTGGTCCAGAAAACCGGCCGCTCCGCGCGAGTTGTAGCGCACAAAAGCGCGCACCCGCGCCCCCATTCGCACCAGCGTCTCCGTCAGATGACTGCCAATAAAACCGCCGGCTCCGGTGACCAGAACCCGTTTGCCCTGCCATGAATCGTTCATGAAGCCCGCTCCTTACCTCAGGTTGTGTTGGTATGGCTGATGATTAATCCCGCTCCAGGTTGGCCTCGGCGGCCGCGGAAGCGTTCATGCGCTGCCTGGCCTCGTCCACCAGGTTCTGCGCGTCAATGATGTCTTCGCTGTTTGCCACCACGCCGTAGTGCACGGTCAGCGAGATCGGGCCGCGGTCGGTCCAGAAGGGCGTTCCGGCCAGCTGCTGCTGCAGCCGACCGGCCACCATCTCGGCGAAGGGCAGCTCGGTTTCCGGCAGCAGCACCGCGAAGGTGAACTCTCCCAGGCGGCCGACCATGTCAATTTCGCGGATGTTGCGCATCACCCGATCGGCAACTTCCTTCAGCACCTGCGCGGAGACCGAGGCCACGTTCAGCAGCCCTCCGGCCTGCTTGCTCTCCACGCTGAACACGATCAGCGAGAGCGGGTGCCCGTAGCGGCGCGAGCGCGGCAGTTCCTGCTCGGCCAGCTTGAAGAAGTGGTTGCGGTTGTACACGCCGGTCAGCTTATCCAGCGTGGTGTTGCGCAGCACCCGGCTGAACAGGTCGTAGCGGTCCATGTCGCGGGTCGGGAAGTGCGCCCGCAGGCTGTCCAGCAGGTCCGGCACCAGGATCAGGCGGGTGTTGTCCATGCTGCACAGGCGCAGGATACGCTCCTGCTCGTCCGGCGAGATGTTGACAATGGCGAACATGATCAGGCCCACGTCGTACCGCTCGACGATCTCGGGGATCTCATCGGTGGTGCCCAGCACCTTGACCCCATCCACGTTCATGCCCATGCGCCGGGGGTCATCGTCCACAAAGCCGACGATGGAGAAGGCCTTCGACAGGTCCCCGTTGCGCAGCAGCCAGGTGGCGAACTGCCCGACCTCCCCGGCGCCGATGATCAGCACCCGCTCGCCCAGCACGTTCATCTTGCCGGTGCGCAGGCGAATCCAGCGCAAGGCGATTCCGGTGAGCACCCGGCTGCGGTAGCGCAGGAACACGAAGCCGAAGAAGGCCAGCATGCCCGAAACCACCAGCATGGCCGGCGGCAGCAGCGAGCCGGAGGGGATCATCAGGTTGACCACGAACAGAGCCAGCGTCACCAGCCCGGAGGAGATGGCCAGGTCCATCACCCCGCCCACGCTGGCCTTGGACCACTCCACGTGGTTGAGGCCCATCATCGAGTTGACCAGGCTGAACAGCGCGGCGATGCCCAGCGCCACCACCACGGCCACGTCCCAGCCCAGATCCAGCGGCGCGGAGAGCCGCCAGAGCACGCCAGAGAGGGCCACTGCGATGAAGGAGACCATGAAGTCCAGCACGAACCAGATCAGGTAGCGTGCGGTGAAGCGCGAGAGCGGCCCCCAGTACAGCAGGTACTCGGGCACGGTCACGTTGTTCAGCCGCGGCAGCAGCACCACGAAGGTCCAGAAGATCACGTCCAGATCGGTCAGGATGGTGCGGTTGCGCACGTACAGGTAATCCAGCCGCAGCTTGGTCGGCAGGATCTCCATCAGGTACTTGTCCATCACGCTGGCCGACTGCAGCAGGGTCTCCTCGTGCCGGTAGAGCACCGAGGCCGGGCTGGTCAGTCCCGGGCGCACCGAGAGGATCTCCCGGGCGACCGGCTCGGGCCAGTTGGCGCAGATGGCCGGGTCCTCGGGCCGCGGGCCGACCAGGCTCATCTCGCCCTTGAGCACGTTCCACAGCTGCGGCAGCTCGTTCAGCTTGGTATCGCGCAGCCAGCGGCCGGTGGGCGTGATGCGCGGATCGTCCTGCGCGGTGACCGAGGGGCCTTTGTACGAGCGATCGTTCTCGTACATGGTGCGGAACTTCAGGATCTTGAACACCTTACCGTTGCGGCCCATGCGGTTTCCGCGGTACAGCACCGGACCGGGTGAATCGCGCTTGATGAGCAAGGCGATAAGGATGAACACCGGGCTGAGCAGGAGAATGGCCAGCCCGGATGCCAGGATATCGAACAGGCGGCGCGTGAAATTATCCAGCCACAGAAGCGGTCCGGGCAGTCGGTTTTGCCTCTTTCGGGCTTCAGCTGATATCGCTTTCTGTTGTACGCCTTCCAGTTCCGTCATGAAACCCTCCTGTCGACATCTCAACCGGTAAAGATCATCCCACGCTCTCCAGCCGCTCGACGGCTGAAGGCTGCTGCCAGCGGCCGGCGAACCGGACCAGCCCCACCAGGAAGCCGGCCCCGTAGCCAATGTGCAGGATGGCGAAAACCAGCGGCAGCGCCGGCAGGTGCCGCCAGCCCGAGCGCGCCGCGGTCAGCAGGCTCGCGCCCAGGTTGGCCAGCAGGTACGACCCGGCCGCCAGCCCGAACAGCACCCGCCCCGCGGGGACCAGCAGGGCCAGCAGCGCCGACCCGGCCAGCCCGGCCACAAACACCGGGGGCACGAACTGGCGCAGGCGCAGCTGCCGGGGATGCTTCTGCAGCACACGCACCTTCCAGAAGCCGTACTGGAAGTACTGCCGCCACAGCTTCTTCAGCGAGGAGCGGCTGTAGTAGCGCGAGCGGATGGCCGGCGAGAGCAGGATGCGCCCGCCGTGCTTGAGCAGCCGGTAGTTGTACTCGTCGTCCTGGTTGCGCACCTGCTCTTCGTCGAACAGGCCGATGCGCCGGATGGTCTCCATCCGGTAAGCCGGGAAGGGAACCGTCTCCACCTCCAGCTCGCGGTCCTTGACCGTGCGGAAGGCTGAGCCGCCCACCCCGAAGGCCGAGCTCATCGCCAGGGCGATGGTCTGCGAGAGCGGGTCCTCGCCGACGGTCTCCATCGGGCCGCCCACGCCGTCCGCCCGCCCTTCCTGCAGCAGGCGCACGCAGTGGCTGACGTAGTCCGGGGCGATGATGCAGTGCCCGTCCACCCGCACCATGATCTCGCCGCGAGCCTGCCGCAGAGCCAGGTTCAGCCCGGTGGGCACGATCCGCCCGGGGTTGTCCAGCAGGCGAACGCGGGGATCGCCCTGCGCCATCCGCTGTACGATCTCGCGGGTGCGGTCCGTGGACATGCCGTCCGCAACCAGCACTTCCATGCGGCCGGCCGGGTAATCCTGGTTCAGGACGGCCTCCAGCGAACCGGCAATGTACTTCTCTTCGTTGCGGATGGGCATGATCACAGTGACAAAGGGCAGCTCGGGTATCAACCTATAACAGCTCCTTGCGCATCTCCCCCTTCCAGAAACCGTTTTCCTGGACCGGGTGCCAGTTGAGCGACTGGTAGAAGCGCACCGCCGGCTCGTTATCCGGGTGCACGGTGAGAATCATCTCGCGAAAGCCCTGCTGCCGGGCGGCCTCCTCCGAGACCGCCATCAGCGCCCTGCCAACCCCCTTCCCCTGCCCCTGCGGGTCCACTGCGATGGAAAGGATGCCGAAGGGATAGACCTTGCCGGTGACGGGCACTGCCACCTCTCTCACCCGCTTGCGGCGAAACAGATTCTTCAACCCGGCGATCGCGCGGTCGCGGAACAGCGGGTTAGCAAGAAGCCAGGGCTTTCTCAGCACCTGCCCCAGCAGGTAGCTGCGGTTTTTTCGCAGAAAGCCGTTGAGCGCGCCCTGGAACCGGCCGCCGAAGCAGAAACCCACCAGCCGCTCGCCGGTAAAGGCCCCCAGCGGCGTGACCTGGTGCGGACCGGTGAGCTGCCATTCGTAGTAGCGGCGGACGGCCTCCAGTCCGAGTCGAGTAAGCGCGCTGTCAGGAAACGCCCGCGAGTGGACCTCGGCAACCGCCTTAAGATCTGAGATCTCTAACCTGCGTATGACGACCTCTGTTGACATTCCACCCCCGGTCCTGACGCATCGCAACTGGTAAAGAACTAAAGGACAACGAAGGCTTGCGCCTTCGTCTCTACCCAAGGTGCTTATGATTATCTATATTATAGAAAATAGGCCCCCCGGATAATACAGATAATTTTCATAAAGTTATTGGAAACTTTTTAGAATTTTTCCCAACGGGGAAATGGAACTTTCTCTGGAAAATGCGAGGGCCGTCCGTACGCCCGGCTGACCGACAAAGCCTCGTTATCTGTACACCAGTGCGCCAGCGGACAGGCTCCAGGGGTTTCCCTATCCAGAAAGGGAGGTGATATCCTCCGCTCATCCCCCCGGCCCCCTTCCCGTAGGGTCGTGTCTCCGCGCCTGTTGTCCCTGACCGGGAAGGGGGGAGAAGTGGTTCCGTGGAGGAAGGCGAGGGATATATC
>DGEO01000034.1:52941-74080 GCA_002385985.1 Anaerolineaceae bacterium UBA3924
ATATCCCTCGCCTTCCTCCACACCAGCTATCCCACCCCATGGTTAGGAAGGGCAGCTTCCTCCACACGGGCCGAACACACCTGGGGGGCCGGAAGGGCACCGCCATTTTCTCCGCCCAATAGGGCATGTGAGCCGCATCAAACCTGCTTCTGGCTCAGCCGCGAGACCACTGCCCGGAATTTGCCGTTTGCCCCGCGCGGGATGGATTCCACTTCTTCAATCCGGATGGCCATCCCCTCGCCCACGCGCTGGCGCAGGCGCTCCTCCAGCTCCCGCCCGGCCCCGGGGCTGTAGCCCTCGGCTGGCACCACCAGCATGCGCACCAGATCCACGCGCTCCTGGATGATCTGCGCCTCGCGGATGGGCAGGTCGGCCTTGAAGATCGGGTCCAGCCGGCCGATGCGCCGTCCGTCGGGGGTGATCAGCACGTCGTCCAGGCGGCCCTCGATGCTGGCGATCCGCGGCAGGGTGCGGCCGCAGGCGCAGACCCCCTCCTCCGGCCCGGCCGGCAGGCGTCCCCGGTCCCCGACTTCGTAGCGAATCAGCGGCATATCTGCGTTGAGCAGGCCAGTGCACACCAGCCGCCCGACCTCGCCGGGCAGCGCCGGGCGGTCTTCATCGTCCGCCAGCACCTCGATCCAGCCGGCCTCGGGCCACAGATGCAGCCGGCCGTGCTCGCATTCGCTGGCCGCCGCCACCTGCTCGGACATGCCGTAAGTGTCCACAGCGCGGGTGGAAAAGGCCCGCTCAATGACCTGCCGCTGGCTCTCGTACAGCGGCTCGGCGTTGCTGACGGCCACCTTGAGCGGGGCCGCTTCCAGACCGGCCTCCAGCGCCAGCCCGGCCAGCGAGGACATGGAGGAGGCGTATCCCAGCAGGTACACGATGCCGTGCTCGCGCAGCGCCCGCAGGTAGTCCGCCACGGCGGCGGGAGAGATGTGGTAGGAAGATAAATACAGCTGCTTCAGCCCGCGGTTCCACACCCAGTACGGCGGCCGGGCCTGCCCGACCGGCGCGACCAGCTGCCCGCCGAAAATCCCCCAGGGATCCTTCAGGCTGACCCCGTTCCAGCGGCGCACCCGGGCCTCGAAAAGCGCGTACCAGGCCCGGCTGGTCTCCCGCGAGGTCCAAAGGGTGAGCGGCTTGCCGGAGGACCCGCTGGTGTGCTCCTCCAGCATCCTGCGGGGGTCGGCGCCCTCGGCCAGGAAGGCGCGCGGGTTCTGGCGCAGCGCTTCCTTGGTCAGCAGGGGCCAGTTCGCCAGCTCCTCGACCGGGGCCCGGTCCCCGGCCCGGCGGCGGCGCGCCCACATCTCCCGGTAATAAGGCACGTCTTCAGCTGCCCGGCGCAGGATGCGGGCCAGCCGATCCTCCTGCCAGGCCCGCCAGCGCTCCTCAGGCCAGGTCTCGCGCTCCAGCGCGGCCTGCACCTGCTCCTCCAGGTCCGGCCCGTATCGCCAGCAGCGCAGCTGGTATCCGCGCGCGCTGGCCGCGGCGACCCGCAGGGGGTACGGCAGGCGGTGGTACAGCGACAGCAGGGTGCTCATCACGGCCTCTCCGGAAGGACGACGAACACGTTGAACTCTTTGTCAGTGTGCTGGTTTTTCATATGGGTCAGCTCGCCCGGGATATCCGAGACCGCGGTCAGGTTCAGCGGCAGGCGGACCGGGCTGCCGTCGTAGACGCCCTCCGCCACCGGTTCGCCGAAGTAATTCTGCGCGTCAACCACCACGAATTTATCGCCGGGCTTGAGGATGCCCGACAGGTCCACCTCGACCTCGTCCAGCCGCTGCCAGTTGAACACGATCACATGCCCGCGGCCCGGTTCGTATTTGTTGGGCCGCACGAACACGGCGTTCTCCTCCGGCATCTGGCTGGAAAATACGTCCGTCGCGGCGTTGATCTGCACGCCCAGCCCGGCCAGATTCTGCCCTCCCAGCAGGCGGGCCACTGATGATACCCCGCCGAAGTAGCGGTTGGCGCCCCAGTTCACGCTGGCCTGTCCGCGCGGCGGCTGGTAGGTGACGAACGGTCTACCGCCGCGGGTGATGATGGTGTTGTTTTCCACCTCCAGCCCGGTTACCCGCTTGAGGTACAGCGCGCCCCGCTCGTAGCTCCCGGCGACGATGTAGTTGTCCCGAATGACCACCTCACCCTGGTCCACCTCCGGGTAGCCGACCTGCACGTTCGGCTCCGGGTCGCCGGCGGCGCGGTAGATGAAGTTGCCGGTGATGACCACACGGTCCAGCGGGTGATCGCGCCCGGAAATGAACAGGTTGCGGTCGCGGTTGTCAAAAATCACGTTCCCTTCGAAGGTGAACCCATTGACGTAGCTCTCCTCGGTATAGGCCTTCATGCCGGTGGAGAAATTGCGGAAGGAAATCACGTCGCTGATCAGCCGCTCGCCTTGCTGGTTCTGCGCGTAGATCCCCGAGCCGCGGATCCAGCCGTCGTTGCTGGAATCGTAGCGGCCGTTGCCCCAGATGATGGCCCCGTAGATCTCGCCGCCGTCGCCGACCTCGTCCCAGAAGCCGATGCCGGGGTGACCGGTGTTGTGCACGATCAGGTTGATGGCCTTGTTGCCGGGGGCCTGCAGGTTCAGCCCCAGCCCGCGGCCGTCGTGCGCTGCCCGGCGCTCGCCGGAGGAGTTGGTGATCTCAAAGCCCCAGTACCAGGTGTAATCGGCGCGGGAAACCAGGCTGCCGTCGATGGTGGCGCGCTCGCCCGGGTACTGGCGCACGATGACCGGCTGCTCGCGTGTGCCGCGCAGCCGGGCGGTGATATACCACTCCCCTTCCGGCATGGTGTAGGTGCCGCCGCGCAGCCAGAGGATGTCGCCGGGTTGGATCAGGTCATCCTGGTGCAGGGCGGTTTCCAGGTCCCAGGGCAGCTCGATGGAACCGTCACCGTCCGGGCTGCCGTCCGGTGCGGCGAACCACTCCCTGCCCGTGACGAAGGGAATCGGGGTGGGTTCCGGGGCCGCCGGGGTGAATGGGGCCTGCGTCTCCGCCGGGGCGGACGTCTCCGCCTGGCCGGCTGGCCCGGAGTTGGCCGCGGCGGGCGTATTGGGGGTGGGAGCCTGCGCGGTCTGCGCGGCCATGCGGGTGGAGATGGGCACGTAGGTCTCGGTCTGCCCGGGCAGCGGCTGGCAGCCGGCGATCAGCAGCGCCGCCACCAGGAGAAGAATTATCCGCTTAAGGCTCTGGTCCATACGAAACCCCTTTATCACAACGACCCCTCTTTTTTATACACGCTTTCGATCATATTTGACAACAAGGGTTCTCCGCCTCGAGTGGCTGGCTTAATTGTTAAGAATGTGAATCAACTTCTTACAGAATTGAAAAGGACTCGAGGGCAAAATCCCTTTATACTGCGGTCAAGAACGGGACCTCCCCACGTTCATTCGAAACCTTGACAGCCAACATACAGCGAACGATGAACCACCTGGCAGACGCTCTCTGACCCTGGGCCATCCGGTGCAGGGCCTTTTCTTGCGCGCCGGGTCAATCTACTCCCGTTAACAATGAGGAGACACTATGCCCCTTCATCGTAAATCCCGGATGGTGCTTTCGCTCCTTCTGGGCATCATGATCATCACCAGTATCGTTCTACCCGCCAGCCCCGCCTACGCGAGCGAACAGCCCGCCGGGCTGGCCCAGACGACCACTGCCAATTTCATCAAAGAAGACGCCGTCTGGCAGTATCTCGACAACGGATCCAACCCGGGCACCGCCTGGCGTGATCCCGACAAATCGGTTTCCGGCTGGAAGAGCGGTCCCGCCCCGCTGGGCTACGACGACAAAGACGTCAAGACGACCGTCAGCTTCGGAAAGAACAAGAATAAGAAGCACCCGATCACCTATTTCCGCCATGAGTTCGACGTGCAGTCCGCCTCGCGCGTGACGGCGCTCTCGATGGTTCTGGAAGTGGACGACGGGGCCATCGTCTATGTCAACGGCAAGGAAGCTTACCGCACCGACAACCTGAAGAAGGGCAGCAAGCTGCCCTACACCGACGGCAATGCCTGCACGGGCGGCAACTTCAAGGTGAAACTGGACCCGAAACTGCTGCGTGACGGCAAGAACCTGATCGCGGTCGAAGTACACCAGTGCACCCCGTCCAGCTCGGACCTGCTGTTCTGGCTGAAGCTGGAAGGCCAGGTCGCGCCCGAACCGACCCAGGCCCCCACCCAGGCTCCGACCACCGCGCCGACCGCGGCGCCCACGCAGGCCCCGACTGAGGTTGTGACCGAGGTCCCGACCGAAGTCCCGACTCAGGCCCCGACCGGCGAGCCCACCCAGGCGCCGACAACCGCCCCGACTGGCCAGCCCGCTCCGGTGGGCAGCGTGGTGCTGATCGCCGATAAAGACGTCTGGCAGTACCTGGACAACGGCACCAAGCCCTCCAGCGCCTGGCTGGACCCCGCCCAGGCCATGTCGGACTGGAAGTCCGGCCCGGCCACGCTGGGCTACGGCGACGGCGATGAAGCCACCAGGATCAGCTACGGCTCGAACGCCAAGGCGAAATACCCGATTTACTACTTCCGCAAGGGCATCACGCTGACCGGCGCCGGCAGCCTGACCTCGGCGAAGATCCGCCTGCGGGTCGACGACGGCGCGATTGTGTACATCAACGGCAAGGAAGCCTACCGCACCGACAATCTCAAGAAGGGCGATCGCCTGCCTTACACCGACGGCTACACCTGCTTCGAAGGCATCAAGGAAGTGGCGATCGACCCGAAGCTGCTGCGCGACGGCGCCAACCTGGTGGCCGTTGAGGTGCACCAGTGCACCGCCTCCTCTTCCGACGTTCTGTTCAGCCTGCGCCTGACGGGTGAATTCAGCGGCTCCGGCGGCGGTGTGACCGCCACCCCGGCCCCCACTCAGCCGACCCAGGCGCCGACCACCGGGCCGACTCAGGCTCCCACGCAGGCCCCGACCCAGGCGCCCACCACCGCTCCGACGAGCCAGCCCGGCCCGACCGGAACCCAGGTTCTGGTGCAGGACGCCGCCGTGTGGCAGTACCTGGACAACGGGTCCAACCCCGGCTCCAGCTGGATCGATCCCGCCGCGGCGGTGTCCGGATGGAAATCCGGCCCGGCCCTGCTGGGTTACGGTGACAAACAGACCACGCTGGTCAGCTACGGGCTGGACAGCCGCAACAAGTACCCGGTCTACTACTTCCGCCACGAGCTGAATCTCAGCGGCACCGCCAGCCTGTCGGCGGCGAAGATCCGCCTGGAGGTGGATGACGGCGCCATCATCTACGTGAACGGCAGGGAAGCCTACCGCACCTCCAACCTGACCAAAGGCGACCGCCTGCCCTACACCGACGGCTACTCCTGCGACGGCGGCACCATCGAAGCCAGCATCGATCCGAAGCTGCTGCGTGACGGCAAGAACCTGATCGCGGTCGAGGTGCACCAGTGCACCGCTTCGTCCTCGGACATGATCTTCGGCCTGCGGCTGACGGGTGAGTTCGGCGGTTCCGGCGGCGGCGTGACGGCCACCCCGGCCCCCACCACCGCTCCGACCAAGACCCCCACCAAGACGCCGACCTCCGCGCCGACGCAGAACCCCACGCCCGCGCCGACCGCGACGCTGCCGGCCACCTCGGGCAAGCAGTGGTTCGCCGCCCCCAACGGATCTTCCAGCGGCGACGGCTCCATCGGTAAGCCCTGGGACCTGGGCACCGCCCTGCGCAAGTCCTCCACCATCCGCCCGGGAGACATCCTCTACCTGCGCGGCGGCAAGTACGGCAAGGGCGGCTCGACCAAGTTCACCGCCGATCTGGCCGGAACGAAGGACAAGCCCATCATCGTGCGCTCCTACCCGGGCGAGTGGGCCGTGGTCGATGGCTCCATCACCGTCAACGGCCAGCATACCTGGTACTGGGGCTTCCAGGTGACCAACACCGCTTCGGCTCGTCACGTCTCGCCTTCCGACCGCCCCCCGGGCCTGAACATCTTCGGCCCGGGCACCAAGGTGATCAACATGGTGATCGACAACACCGGCCACCCCGGCATCGGCTTCTGGGAAGAAATCGGTGACGGCGGCGAGGTGTACGGCACCATCATCTGGGGCGTCGGCCTGTACGACGCCACCACCAAGGAAGGCAACTCCAACTGGACCCGCGGCTCGGCCATCTACGCCCAGAACCGCACCGGAACCCGCATCATCTCGGACAACATCACCTTCCGCAACTGGACGACCGGCATGAAGGCCTACTCCGAAGGCGCGTATGTGAACGGCTTCAAGTTCTACAACAACGTGCTCTTCGCCAACAACGACCGCAACATCTTCGCCTCCGGCCGCGACTTCCCGCTGAACGGTCTGGAGATGATCGGCAACATGACTTACCGCCCTGCCGGCGACAGCGAGCGCTCGCTGACCGTGGGCTACGCCTCAGTTGACCAGCACGACGCCGTGATCAAGAACAACTACGTGGTCAACGGCTCCAGCAACCTGGGCGCGCTGTACGTCAAGCGGGCCTCCAACCTGACCGTGACCGGCAACACGCTGGTTTCTTCCAACAACCTGGTGACCTACTACACGCCATCTTCCAAAGGCTCCATCACCTGGGACAACAACAAGTACTACGCCGGTTCCGGCAGCCTGTTCAAGGTGAACGACTCGGCCAAGACCTTCGACACCTGGAAGAGCGCCACCGGGTTCGACAAGAACTCCACGTACTCTTCCTCGCGCCCGACCAGCAACGTGATCTTCGTCAAGCCGAACAAGTACGAGGCCGGCCGCGGAAACATCGTGGTCTACAACTGGGAGAAGCGCAGCTCGGTCAGCGTGGACCTGTCCAGCATCCTCAAGCCGGGTGACCGCTACAAGATCGTGGACGCGCAGAACTTCTTCGGCGCCCCGGTCGCCAGCGGGACGTATGATGGCGGCTCGGTCAGCCTGCCGATGAACCTGACTGCCGTCGCCCCCATCTACGGCGAGATCAAGCACTTTTCGAACGTGCACACCCCGAACGAGTTCAACGTGTTCGTGGTACTGCCGGCGAACTAGACTCCTGTGGAATGTCAAAGAACCCCTGGCCAGGCTAGGGGTTCTTCGATTCCGATTGGTAGGGAAGCCAGTCGCTCCCGTGTAGAGGAGATCACTCCATCTGCCACAAGAATTACCCCATTCTCTAATGGAAAGAGGGAGAGTCTTCCACCCATCCCCTTCGTTAAGGAGGAGAGCAGGGATTCTTCAATTCCCAGGTGGCACACCCGCCCAATCTCCTGTATAAATATACTGCGCCGGTTGAACCCGGCCGGTCATCAAAGCCGGGCGCGGATGGCGCAGTCCCCTTCATGAGGAGCAAGATGGAAAAACGCTTCATCCAGACACCGCGGGGCCGGGTGTACTACTGGACCGGAGGTCAGGCCGCCGGCCTGCCGCCCCTCGTCTTCACCCACGGCCTGACCCACGACCACACCGCCTTCGACCCGCAGGTCGACCACTTCTGCACGCAGCACACCGTGATCACCTGGGATCTGCCCCTGCACGGCGAATCCCGCCCCTATTCCGACTTCTCCTACGCCGCCGCGGCGGATGACCTGGCCGCCATCCTGGACGCCGAGCAAATCGACCGCGCCGTGCTGGTGGGCCACTCGATGGGTGGCTTCGTCTGCCAGGAGTTCGCCATCCGCTTCCCGGAGCGGGTTATGGGCATGGCCCTGCTGGGCACCACCCCCTTCGGGCACGTGTACTACCGCGGCTGGGAGCGCTGGCTCCTTACGAAAGCGGGCGCCATGGCCGGGTGGTACCCGTACCGCTACCTGGTGCACAGCATCGCCCGGAACGCGTCACGCACCGATGCCGCCTATCAGAATCTGAAAGCGGCCGTCTCAAAGCTGAGCAAGAAGGAGATCCAGCGCAGCATGGACGCCGCCTACCGCGATTTCCTCGAGCGCAAGGAGGAGGTTCGCTTCGACTGCCCGGTGCTGCTCCTGCTCGGCGAGCACGACACCACCGGGTTGGTGAAAAAGTACAACCACGCCTGGACGGAACGGACCGGCTTCCCGCTAAAGATCATCCCGGACGCGGGTCACTGCGCCAACCTGGACAACCCCGCCGTGTTCAACCGCCTGCTTGAGGAGTTCATCCGCTCGCTGCAGGCCAGCCCAGCCGGCTAAACAGCTGCTCCCAGCGGCGGCGCACCTCGGGCCAGGCGCAGGATTCAGCCAGCCGCCGGCCGCCGGTCGACAGCCGCTCCGCCAGTTCCGGCTCCTCCACCAGGCGGCGCACGGCTTCCGTCATCGCCCCGGCGTCGTCATCCGGCACTAGCAGTCCTGTCTGTCCGTCCTCGAGCAGGAAGGGGATGCCCCCCACCCGTGTCGCGACCACCGGCAGCCCGAAGGCGGCGGCCTCCAGCACGCTGACCGGCATGTTGTCCACCCGGTTGGTGTTCAGGTAGATGTCGTGGGCGGCGAACTGCTCCTGCTTGCCGCGGGCGTCGAGAAAGCCGGCAAAGCGCACACACTCGCCCACCCCCAGGCGTTCCGCCAGCGCCTTTGTCGCCGCCAGCTCGCCGCGGTCCTGCCCGGCCATGGTCAGACGGGCCTGCGGGTAGGAGCGGCACAGCTCCGCCAGCGCGCGCACGGCCAGCCCGGGGTTGTAAATATCCTCGAAGGTGCGCATCCAGATCAGGTTCGGCTGGACCTGCCTCCGGCAGCAAAAGGGGTAATCCTCCACCCGCAGCACGTTGGGGATCACCTCCACCGGGCAGCCCCAGCCCTGAAAATGGTGCGCCAGGAAGCCGGACGGTGAGACGATGGCGTCCGCCCGGTCCAGGACCCGGCGGACGCGGTCCGGGTACCGCCGGGAGAATTCGGGCAGGTTCCCGCCGTGCAGGATGAGCACCTGCTTTTTGCCCAGCGCGCGGATCAGGCGCGAGGGCAGGTCGGCCATCCAGAAGGCCGGCCCGCTGTACACCGCCAGCAGGTAGAGGTCCACCTCGCGCCGCCAGGCCAGGATGGCGCGGAGCATATCGGCCAGGCGCAGCAGCCGCTGCGGGTAAGCGGAGGTGTAGCGCACCGTGTAGCCTTCCCGCTCGAACAGGCGGCCGGCGACCTCCGCCGGGTTGGGCACCCAGCCGGGCCGGCTGCCCAGCAGCGGGCCGACCATCGCCAGGCGCGGGCGCCGCTCAGCCGCCCCCACCGGCCACCTCCAGCGCCGCCGCCAGCCGGGCGCGGCCTCGCATTTCGGCGAATCGCCTGTACGCGCTCAGCGCCGCCGCCCCCAGGCCCTCCAGCTGGAAGCACTGCTCCACCCGCAGGCGGCCGGCGCGGCCCATCTGCTCTCTCAGCGCCGCGGAGCGGGCCAGCTCGACCAGGCGCGCAGCCAGCGCATCCTCATCGTCCATGCCGATCAGAAAGCCGCTGATGCCGTGCTGCAGGATGCGCTCCGCATCCCCGGCCGGGGTGCTGACCACCGGCAGCCCGGCGGCCATGCCCTCCATCAGCGCGTTGGGGAAGCCCTCCTGCTCCGAAGTCAGCGCCAGGATATGGCACTGCCGCAGCAGCGCGGGCACCTCCGGCCGCGCCCCGAGAAAACGCACCCCGTCTGGCGTCAGGCCCAGCGAAGCGGCTTCAGCCTCCAGCGCAGCCCGCTCCAGCCCGTCACCGATCACCACGCCGGCCAGTTCCGGCGCCTGACGGCGGGCCGCGGCCAGCGCCCGGAGGAAGCGGTCCACCCGCTTGACCGGGATCAGCCGCCCCACCAGCGCCGCGCGCACCTGACCGGGCAGGTTCGCCTCCACCGGCCGGGCGGCCTGTGCGTCAAACTCCTGCAGGTCGATCACATTGGGAAGCACCTGCAGGCGTTCCGCCCGCAGGCCCATCGCCGCCCATGAAGCCGCGGAATGGTGCGAGTTGCACAGCAGGCCGTCGGTCACCCGGGCCAGCGCCGGTCCCCAGCGGCCGTTGGCAGCCAGCTCCATGCGCGGATCGCCCCGGCTGGCCCCCACCGAGAGGGCGCCCAGCGCCTTCCCGGCCAGCCCGGCGTACAGGTTGGTGTAAAAATGCGCCGAGTGAATCACGTCCGGCTGCCAGCCGCGCAGCAGGCGGACCAGCGCCGTCAGGCGCAGCGCCGGGTTCCCCCGCTGGCCAAACCACTCCGGCGGGCAGCCCAGCTCTTCCAGCGCGGCCTCATAATGCTCATCGCGGGTCAGGCTGAAGACGCGCAGCTCGACCGGCAGCCCGCGCAGCGACCGGACCAGGTAGACCAGCTGTTTTTCGGCCCCGGCCCGGCCCAGCGTCCCGGCGATTACGGCTATGCGCAGTGGGTCAATCGCCCGGCTCACGCTGCCCCCTCCAATCGCGCACCGCCCGCGGCCGCCGCCGCACCAGCAGCGCGCCGGCCTTCGCCACGATCTCCCGGTAATGCTCCCGGTGGAGCATCACCGCCGCCGCTCCCGCCAGGAACCACAGATTCTTCCCCTGAAACTCGGTGGAAATAAAAGCTACCGCCAGGATCGAGCTGGTCAGCATACCGATCAGGAAGGCCTCGCGGTTCCTGCGCAGCAGCCCCACCACCGCAAAGGAGGCGACAAAGGCCCCCAGAAGCAGGATTCCGGGCACCCCGTTCTCGGCCAGCACTTTGATCCAGCCGGAATGGGCCGCCACTGCGCTGTCGGAAAACTCCGACACGGTGGAGATCTCGCTCATGAAGTTGCCTGTGCCCACGCCCAGCGGGTTGCGCAGGAACAGCTGCAGCCCCAGCTCGGCGATGTTGGCCCGTCCGGAGGTGACCTGGTTCAGGTTGTAGCGCGGGTCAAAGATCTTGGTCAGCCGGCTGATGGCGTAGGTCTGCTGCTCGACAAAGAAGGCCGAAAGCACCACCATGCCGCCCACCATCAGCGCGCTCATAAAGATCTTCCAGGAGAAGCGCCGCTCCCAGACCAGCAGGAAGAGCAGCCCGAAGCCGCCGATGAGCATGTTGCCCCGGCTGCCGGAGAGGAACGTCCAGGCGAAACAGACCACCGCCAGCAGCATCAGCGCCAGGCGGCCGAAGCGGAACTTGCCCGCCACCGGGAAGGCCAGGCAGGCCATGATGATGCCCGTCACGGGGAACTTGGCCCAGGCGTTCGGGTTCAAATACGCCAGCGTGTCGATCTGCAGGTAGTACACCGCGCCCCCCACCGCGGCGATCAACCCGGAGACAATCCCCATCCAGTACACGGCGTGATCGATGTGCTCGGCCCGGGCGTAGTAGGCGATCATGGCGAAAATGATGAAGGCGTTGAGGATGTGCATGATGCCGGACATCTTGGCGTCGCTGAAGAACAGCTCCAGCCCCAGCACCAGCAGCAGCGCCTGCATCAGGCGGGAGTGCACGTCGTTGATGCGCACCAGCACCGGCAGGAACCAGACCATGGCGATCAGCAGCAGGTAGTTGAAGGTGTTGAACGGCAGGAAGGAATCCGAGGCCAGGAAGCCGCGGATGAGCGTGTCCAGCGTGGTGAGCATGCCCAGCCCGAGCAGCCCCACGCCCGGCCACTTCAGACCGGCCAGCATCACCACGATGCCGATGCAGGTCAGCACGGTCAGCGCGGTCTCAAAGCCGATCACCAGGCCCCCCGCCCAGGCGACAAGGGTCAGCAGGGCCAGAATCCGGCCCAGCATGGCGGAGGAGAACTCCTCCGGCGTCAGGCGGCGGGCGATTCGCTCCGCCCGTGCCGCAGCACGTTGTCTGGCAGCAATTACGCTCATACCACTAATTTTCCTTTCTCCAGCCGCATACCCCACTGCTCGGCGCAGAAACGGCCGATCCGTCCGGCCCAGGCCTCCAGGGTCATGCCCTCCACCTTCTCCCGGCAGCGGCGGCGCATCCCCGGCCAGTCCACCTCCCCGGTCAGCACCTGGCGCATGGCGTCCGCCAGCGCCTCCGGGTCACCGGCCGGGACCAGCCAGCCCACCTGGCCGGGCGGACCGAAGAATTCTCCGGCCACCCCCACCCGGGTGGCGATCAGCGGCAGGCCGTGCGCCATGGCGTCCAGCCAGGCTTTCGAGAGGGACTCGGTCAGAGAGGGGTGCACGGCCAGGTCGGCGCCGGCCAGCTCACGGTGCAGCTCCTCGCGCCCCAGCATGCCGGTAAAGCGGACCTGCCCGCGCAGGCCCAGCTCGTCCACCAGCGCTTCCAGCCGGCCCCGTTCCGGCCCGTCCCCCAGGATGGTCAGCACGGGCATCGGCTCGAAGCCTTCCTCCTTCAGCAAGCCGACCGCACGCACCAGCACCTCCACCCCCTTCTCCGGTGACAGGCGGCCCAGCGTGACCAGGCACGGCGGGCGCGACAGCCCGCGCTCGTAATCCGGCTGAAACTGGTCGATCTCGGCCCTGGCCAGCGCTGTGGCAAAGAGCCAGTGCATGCGCGGAGCGGGCAATTCGGTCTGCATGCCGGTGGCAATCATCACATTGCGGCCCCCGGCAAAGCGGCGCATGATCCACTTGGTCACCCGGTTCATGGTGGTCTGCTGGCTGTTCTCCTCCCAGGAGCCGCCGTAGCGCATGATCAGCCGTTTGCGCTGCAGCAGCGCCGCCAGCGCCCCCAGCAGGGACAGGTCGCCCGGGACCGGGGTGTGCACCACATCCGCAGCACGCACCTCCCGCCAGATGCGGCCCCAGTAATACGGGAAGGCGCGCAGCAGGGCCACCTTGCGGCGGGTGTCCGAGCCGGGGATCGGCCGCAGGGGCACGACTTCGGCGAAGTCAGGCAGCGGGGAACCGCCCTCCTGCGGTTCGCCGCGCACGATCACCAGGGTCATGCGGTCGAACAGGCGGCCGATGGCGGTCATCTGGCCCGGAAAGCCGCCCTGCGCCCACCAGCGCCCCTGCTCATCCTGCCAGCACTCTTTGAAAGAAATGGCGCACAATTTCATGATCTTAATTGTACGGATTTTGTTCAATTTCGAATCCTGCCTCCAGGCAGGTGGTATGAGACTGTAGTCGGAGTAACAGCGGTGAACCGGGGTCTCCCCGCCTGTGCCACCGGAAGAGATGCCAGTGAGGTGGGTCCACCGCGGACGCCTGCGCTCAAATTGGACCAAATCCCCGTCTGTTGAGGATCTTTTCCCGCTGTGTCCATGTTTGATATAACCATACATTAAAGATCTATAATATACACATAGTTTCTCCTCCGCGCCGCTCCACGGGGGAAGACAAGGGAGGTCAGTCCACCTATACCCCGGCCGCCAGGCCATAGGAGGAGTTGCCCGTATGCATCTTGAAGACGTGTTGTTTTACGGCATGCAGACCTCGCTGCGCGAGATCGCCAAAACCCCGGCGGAGGACCGCGAACTCCCGGGCGCCGCCGGACAGTGGTCCCCCAAAGACATCATCGCCCACCTGACCTCGTTCGAGGACATGCTCGCGGACCTGCTCGGTTCGCTGCTCGAACCCCGCCCCACCCCGGTGCTGGATTTCTACATCCGCGACCACGAGGGCTTCAACCTCTCGACAGTGGAGCAGCGCCGGCCGCTCAGCTGGGATCAGGTGCTGGCCGAGTATCGGGAAGCCTTCGAGCGCAGCCGGGATCTGCTGGCGCGCATCCCGGAAGATCAGCGGCGCCAGACCGGGCTGCTGCCCTGGTACGGGCCGGAGTACGATCTGGAGGATTTTCTGGTCTACAGTTTTTACGGGCACAAGCGCGAGCACTCGGCCCAGCTGGCGGCCTTCCGCGACGTGCGCGCCCGGGAATCCGGAGGGACGGTATGAACGAGCCCATGCGCCTGATGTGCGTGCTGGCCCACCCGGACGACGAGTCCCTGGGCACCGGGGGCCTGCTGGCGAAATACGCCGCCGAAGGGGTGGAAACCTACCTGATCACCGCCACGCGGGGCGAGGCCGGCTGGTTCGGCCAGTGGAGCGACTACCCCGGGCCCGAGAAGCTGGGCGCGCTGCGCGAGCAGGAGCTGAACTGCGCCGCCAACCAGCTTGGCCTGCGCCAGATCTTCCTGCTCGGCTACATGGACGGCGAGCTGGACCAGGCCCCGCCCGGCGAGGTGATTGAGAAAATCGCCGCCATCTACCGGCAGGTGCGCCCGCAGGTGGTGGTCACCTTCGACCCGGCCGGCGTGTACGGCCATCCGGACCACATTGCCATTTCACAGTTTGCCCTGGCGGCGGCAGTCAAGGCCGCCGGCGAGGGCGGCGCTCACCCGCCCCACCAGGTGAGCAAGCTGTACTACTCCATCGAGACCGAAGAGGTGCTGGCCATGTACCAGCAGGTATTCGGCGAGCTGAAGATGACCATCGACGGCGTCGAGCGGCACGCCGAAGGCTGGAAGGACTGGATGATCACAACCATCGTCGACACCACCACCTACTGGCAGGTCATCTGGGATGCCATCCGCTGCCACCAGTCGCAGCTGCCGGGCTTCAGCGAGATGCTGGCCCTGCCCGAGGACCGGCGGCAGGCCCTGTTCGGCACCCAGTATTTTTACCGTGTCTACAGCCTGGTCAACGGCGGGCGGGAAATCGAGACCGACCTGTTCGCCGGCGTCCGCGAGCGGATGATTCCCGCAGGAGGTTAGGATGGCTCGAGGCAACTTTTCCGAGCGCATGATGCGCATCGCGCAGCTGATCGGCCCGGTCGACGACTACATCTCGCGCTCCGCCTGGTCCGAGCACCGCGAAGACCCGGAGGCCTGTGATTTCATGTTCGGCAACCCGCAGGAAATGCCCCTGGAAGGTTTCACCGCCGCGCTGCAGAAGTGGCTGGCGCCGCAGAACAAGGACTGGTTTGCCTACAAAAACAACGAGCCAGGCCCGCGTCAGGTGGTGGCAGACTCCCTGCGGGACCGGCTCGGTCTGGCTTTTGAGCCGGAGGATATTTTCCTCACGCCGGGCGTGTTCGGCGCGCTGCCGCTGGCCCTGGCGGCGGCGGTGGACTCGGGCGATGAGGTGATCTACATCTCACCGCCCTGGTTTTTCTACGAGACCATGATCATGCACCGGGGCGGAACGCCGGTGCGGGCGCGCTGCCATCCTGAGACCCATGACCTGGACCTGGAGGCGATCGAGCGCGCGCTGACGCCCCGCACCCGGGCGGTGATCGTCAACTCGCCCAACAACCCGACCGGGCGCATCTACCCCCGCGAAACCCTGCATGCCCTGGCGGACCTGCTGCGGCGCAGGAGCGCCGAAATCGGGCAAACCATCTTCATCATCTCGGACGAGTCCTACCGCCGCATCCTCTTCGACGGCCGGTCCTTCCACTCCCCGGTGGAAGTCTACGGGCCGACCTTCATGCTGTACACCTACGGCAAGACCCTGCTGACCCCCGGACAGCGCATCGGCTACCTGGCGCTGCCGCCCGACTTCCCCGACCGGGAGGTGATGCGCCTGATGGTGAACGCCGCGCAGTACATCAACGGCTACGCCTTCCCCAACGCCCTGCTGCAGCACGCCCTGGGCGATCTGGAAGAGCTGTCCATCGACATCCCCCGCCTGCAGCGCAAGCGAGACTGGATGGTCTCCGCGCTGCGGGAGCAGGGCTACCAGCTGCACACGCCGGAGGCCACGTTCTACCTGCTGGTGCGTTCGCCGCTGGAGGACGATGTGCGCTTCACCGAGATGCTCTCGGAGCGGGGCGTGTACTGCCTGCCCGGCTCCATGTTCGATACGCCCGGCTACTTCCGCGTCTCGCTGACCGCCACCGAGGACATGATCGAGCGGGCGCTGCCGGTCTTCTCGGCTGTCATGCAGGCGGCTGCTCAGCCTGGCGGGCGTCCTGCGCCCGCTCCCGTTCCGCGGACTCGTCCAGCAGGGCCAGCATCTTCGCGGTAAAGCTCTCGGCGGAAAACTGGCGGATATGCCCCGCCAGCCCGGACCTCAGGCGGGCCAGCTCGCCCTCCGGATAGGCCGCCAGGCCGTCAAACTTCCCGGGCAGGTCCTCGTCTCGGAAGCGCAGCTCGGGCAGGTGGACAATTTCGCGCTGCCCGCCGGAATCGTGCACAAAGGGCACGGCGCCCGAGGCGATCGCCTCCACGGTGGTCATGCCGAAGTGCTCGTTGATCCCGGGGAAGACGTAGAACCGCGTCCGGGCCAGTTCTTCACGCACGCGCTGGTTGGACGGGTTGTCCAGGAAGACCGCGTCCGGCCGGCCCAGGGAGCGCGCCAGCGCCTGCAGCTGCTCAAAATACGGCCGGCGGACGGGTGCCACCCCGCCCATGATCACGCAGCGAAGTTCGGGGTGCCGGGCGGCCAGCTGCAGAACGATCTCGGGGCGCTTGTAGTCCACGATGCGGGAGAAGAAGGTCAGCGTGTCCCGCGCGGGCAGGTCGGCCGGGTCGTAGGAGCGGTCCGAGACGTCGATCGGCGGGTGGACCACCGGCAGGCGCACCCCATGGGCCTGCTCGAACAGGCCGGCGGTGAAGTGCGAGTTGATCACATAGTGATCCTCCCGGTGGTACTCATAGACCGGCCAGCGGCGGCGCAGCGCCCGGCGGTACAGCCAGCGCAGAGCGCGGAACGGCGCGCGGGTCTCCTCCTGCAGCTGCGGCAGCAGCGGCGGACCGGAGAGATAGCGCACGTGCGCCTCACCCGGCTCGACCAGGAAACCGTTGTAGAAAATGTAATAGAAATCGTAGCGCTCCGGCAGCTCGCGGCTGCGCACCAGGTTGGGGACCCAGGCCAGGTAGCGCAGGGTGTTGGGCAGGCGATCGATGCGCTTGGAGGGGACGGCGAACTTCACCGGCTGGTACCTGGCCTGCAGGCCGCGCTCCGCCATCAGGCGCGAATCGGGCGGCAGGTCCCAGAGGATATCCGGAATGATGCCGCGCCGGTTCAGCCCGCGAATCAGCGTGTGCGCGACCGACTGCACGCCCCCCATGCGGTCAAGCCGGTAGACGATGGCCACGCGGGGCGCTGCTCTTGCGCTCATGCCCGGCCTCCTTTCTTCGCTGCCAGCTCCAGGAAGCAGTCCTGCTGGATGGTGATGTGCTTCCGGCCGGCGAAGGTTTCCAGCACCCGCTCCCTGGCCCGCTCGATCAGGCAGGCGCGCAGCGTCTCGTCCCCCAGCAGGCGCATCACCTGACTGGCAAACTGCTCGACCGCGTCCGGGGCGCTGGCGTCAAAATGCAGACCCGTAACCCCGTCCTCGACGATCTCGGCCGGCCCGCCTGCGGACGGCACCACCACCGGCGTACCCACCAGGTGCGCCTCCAGAATCACCCGGCCCAGCGGCTCGCGGGTGGAGGTCAGCGCGGAGACGGTCAGCTCGGAGGTCAGCTCGATGGCGTCCTGGCGCTCGCCCATGAAGGTCAGGTAGTCCTCCAGTCCCAGCTGATGGGCCAGGCGGTGCAGGCCCTCCTCATAGGGCCGGTCGTTCTCATCCGCCCGGCCGGCGATGACAAAACGGCACTCCGGGAACTCCTCCAGGATCAGCGGAATGGCGCGGATGAACACGTCCTGCTGCTTCCAGGGGGTGATGCGCCCCACCAGACCGACGACCGGCGTGCGGCGGGGGTAGGGCAGGCTGCGACGCCCGGAGCGCTGGTGCAGCTCGACGCGCTCGAGAATCGGGCGCGGGTTGATGTAGTTGTAGGTCAGCCGGATTTTGGACGGGTCGGCCAGCCGGCCGATGTACTGCTGCAAATCTCTGGAGATGACCATCAGCAGATCCGCCTGCGCCAGGATTTCCCGGTGCAGCGGCTTATCGCTGATCACCTCGCGGACGTAGATTCCCAGCGGCAGTCCGGCAAGGCGGGCGGCGGTGCGCACCCGGCCGGCGGCGGCGAAGGTGTTGGCGATGACCATATTGAAGCCGGCCGCCTGCAGCTGGCGGGCGAACAGGCGCGACTGCCACTCGTGCAGACCGGGGAACAGGCGGCGAGGGGTGGTCACCTCGCGAACCCAAACGTCCAGCCCGCGGCCGCGGTAGAAATCCGCCAGGCGGCCCTCGCCGGGAACCAGCATGGTGACGGCAATGCGCGCGTCCAGCTCCTCGACCAGGTCGGCAATGGAGCGCTCCGCTCCGCTGACCACGTGGGGCAGGAAGTGTGCAATGAGGATGTGCAGGTCGCGCGCGCTGGTCATCATGGGGTTCCTGCTTTCAGCCATAACCCGCCTGCCCGGTCAGCCCGGCGGCGGGGACAGGGGCTCGCAAGCCCGTTCACGCCTGGAGGAAGCTCACTTCCAGCCCCAGCTGGCGGGTCATGGAGCGAATTTCCTCCTGGTAGATGGGGTTCATCACCACCACCACTTCGGGGCGGTACTCGCGCAGAAAGTCCGGCGGCACGATGCGCTGGCCGGCCCCGGCGATGTGCATGCCGTGCTTGCGCGGGTTGATGTCCACCACATACTGGATCGCGTCCCGCGTCTCCACCATGTTGAGGAACATCACGCCCTTGGACCCGGCGCTCCACACCACCGCCCGGCGGCCGGAGGCGCGCAGGTCGCGCAGCAAAGCTTCCCAGTGCCCGGTCTTTTCTTCGTAGCGCCGGACGAATTCGTCCACGTCCGCGCTCAATTCGGCCACCCGCTCCGCCTCGCCGGCCGGCCGGGAAGCCCGCTGCTTCGGCCCCGGGCGAGCTTCGATCGACAGGTACTGCCCGCCGAACTGCGGCCGCACGTCCAGCACCTCGAACCCGCTCTCGAGGAACAGCCGCTCCAGCGAGGTGGGGCTGAAGAAGGAGTAGTGTTCGTAGATCAAATCCCAGATGGACAGCTCGTGCAGGGTGAAGACCACATTGGGCACTTCGAAGAAGACCACGGGGCCTTCCCGCCTGGCGGAAGCCCGCCGCACCATATGCACGAAATCGCGCGGGCGGTGGATGTGCTCCAGCACCTGGCGGGAGAGGATGAAGTCGGCCGGCCCGCCGGCGTGCTTCTCGGAGAAATAATCGCGGATGACGGTCAGGCGCGGGTTGGCATCCTGCTCGCCGTTGTACCCGGGGTCGAAACCCCAGCCGCGGTTGTCGCCCAGCTCGCACAGCATGGCCAGGAAGTCCCCCCGCCCGCAGCCGATCTCTACCAGGTCCTTGCCGTACAGGCCGTAGCGGCGAACCAGGTCGCTGGCCAGCTCCGCGGCGTAGGTCTGGAAGCGGGGCGAAAAGTGCAGCGAGTTCTCATAATCCGGGGTGTAGTGCAGACGGGCCGGGTCAAAGGCGGTGTTAAACACATGCCCGCAGGAGCTGCAGAAGGCCAGCTCCAGGTCGCCCCGGGGCACGCTGAACGCCTCCTCGCGGGTGGGCAGCAGCACATTGGCGTACACCGGCACGCCGGCCAGCGAAAAGAACGGGCGCAGGTCGGCGGAGCAGCAAACCGGGCAGGTCAGCGATGGGGATGCATTCATGGCAGGCTGGATTCCTCCTCATCTTCCGTCTCGATGGCCAGCAGCAGCGGGTCCAGCCCCATTTTCTCCAGGTCGCCGCGAATTTCCTGGCAGTAGATCGAGTTCATCACCACCACCACGTCGGGGCGGAACTCGCGCAGGAACTCGGGCCGGACGATGCGCTGGCCGGTCCCGGCCATGTAGGTGCCCTCCTTGTACGGGTTGATATCCACCGCGTACTGTACCAGGTCCTCACCGGCGCCCAGCGTGGTCAGGAAGGCCACACCCTTCGAGCCGCCGCCCCACAGCACCACGCGCCGCCCTTCACGGCGGTATCGCTCCAGCCGCCGGCGCCAGCCGTCCAGCCGGACCGGCAGCCGTCCGGCGAAGAGATTTACTTCTGCCCGCAGCGCGTCCAGGTCATCCTCCTGCGGAAGCGGAGGGGTGACCTGCTCGCCGCCCGGCCGCGCCTCGATCATCAGGTACTGGTCGTCGTAATCGGTCCACAGGTTGATCACGTCAAACCCGGCCCGGCGGAACAGGCGCGCCAGCGACCCCTGACTGAAATAGGAGCAGTGCTCGTAATAAATGTCCCAGAAGGCCTGGTCGCGCAGGATGCGCCGCACCTCGGGAATCTGGAAGAAGATGGTCGCGTCGCGGCGCTCCCCCACCGAGCGGCGCACCGTGCTGACGAACGCATACACATCCTGGATGTGCTCCAGGGTCATCTTGCAGACGTAGAAATCCGCCTGGTGATGGGCGTACTTTTCGGAGTAAAAGTCCTGAATGAAGGTCACATCGACCGGCTGCTCGCTGCGGGCGCGGCCGGGCACGTAAGCCGGGTCAAAGCCGGTGCCGCGGTTGGGACCCAGCTCGCACAGCAGGGTCAGGAACTCGCCTTTGCCGCAGCCGATCTCGATGATCTCCCTGCCGTGCAGATCGTAGCGGTCGATCAGGTACTGCGCCAGCCGCCGGTGAAAGCTGGTGAAGGTGGCGGAAAAGCCCTGGGTCTCCTCGTAGCGCTCGGAGTACTCGTGCTTAGAGGGGTCAAAGGCCGTGTTGGTGATGAACCCGCAGGCTTCGCAGAACCCCAGACGGATATCACCCCGCGGGTAGCCGATCGCGGCCTCCCGGGTGGGCAGCAGCAGAACCGAGTGCACCGGGACGCCCTCAATTTCGTAGAAGACCCGCAGGTCAGCCGAGCCGCAGGCGGGGCAGTGAGTCAGTGAGGTCATTCATCCTCTTTTCAGGTGAGCGGCGCCGCGTACTGGCCATCCGCACAGAATTTGGATCAGGGGGCAGCCGGAGCCCGGCCGCCCCCGAACGATAAGACTGCCGGTAAAGGCTAGGTGGAGATGCCCGGCAGGTAGACGCTGAAGGGCAGGTCCAGATCCACCGGGCGCACGTTGGCCGTCAGGATGTTGGCTCCATCGGCCAGGATCACGATCACATTGTCGCCGCCGCCTGGCAGCTCCTCACCGTTGAAGGTCCAGCTGACCAGTTCAAACCCCGGGTTGAGCGACAGGGTGGCCGTCACTTCCTGACCGGCCGTGTAAGGTCCGGCCGGGTCCACGGTGATGGTGCCGCCGGTGGAAGGATTCACGCTGGCCACCAGGGTCACCACACCGGACTGTGCCGGGGCCACGTTGGCCACCAGGGTGTTCGCCCCTTCCTCCAGGGTCACCTGAATCTGGCTGCCCGCCTGACGGGGCTGGCCGTTGAAGGTCCAGCCGGTGAGCACATAGCCCTCGTTCAGCGTCAGGGTGGCAGTGACCTGCTGGCCCGCCATGTAATTGGGGCCGGGCGGACTCAACGAAATGCTCCCGCCCGCCGGGATAGACACACTGGCGGTCAGTGTCGCCTCTTCA
>DGEO01000034.1:74345-93141 GCA_002385985.1 Anaerolineaceae bacterium UBA3924
GACCAGGCGGTAACCGGTGAGCACATTGGCGGTGGCGGTCACCGTCTGCCCGGCGGTGTATGGCCCATCGGGGCTGATCGACACCGAGCCGCCGGCGGGGTTCGAGACGGACGCTGTGATCGTGGCCGGCAGCGCCGAGCCGCTGTCCTCATTGGGGATGGGCGAGCCGGTCTGGATGATGTAGTCGGCGTAGGCGGTCAGCGCCGGCAGGTCGCCCGTGTTTCCAGCCACAATACCGATGTGGGTGACATCGAAGTTGCGGATGTAATCCGAACCCGATTTCATCCCGATCTGGATCCAGTTGCTAGAATTCTGGGTCGGGTCCTCGACCGCGAACCAGAACCGGTAGTAGCGAACCGGATCACCGGTGCCGTCCGGTGCGGTTCCCGGCTCACTGCGGACGCGCAGCCAGAAAGGCCCGTCGCCCAGCTGCGGGTAATCCTGGGTGGTGTCGGTCATGCCGATCCCCGCCCAGTCCGGATCCAGGAAATAGTACAAAGAGGCAAAAGGCTCATAGGGGGTGTTGTCGTTGGGCGTGTCCGACGTATCCACGGTGAAGCGGAGGTACCCCGGATAGGTGAGCCCGCCGGTGGTGTTATACCAGCCTTTCACCGCGATCCCCAGAATCCCGGCGTATTCCGTACCCGGGGTATTGAGGAACTTGACCGTCACATCGAAGGTATCGCTTTCATACGGCTGCAGCGCCCGGGGGGCGCTGATATTGGATGCGGAAAAACCGCGGCGAGTCCCGGACGGGATGGTGAACCGCAGAGCCTTGTCCGTTCCAACCGTGACGCCGGACGTGACGGTCACGCCGGATCCCAGCTCACCCTCGATGATCCAGTTGCTGGGCAGGTTTGTGCTGAAATCAAACGGGACGATGGTCGAGCTCTGTGCGCTGACCGGGGCAATGGGGACAGCCACAGCCAACAAGGCAAAGACCAGTATTAGTGTCAGAAGGTTGTAAAGCTTCTTCATGGACAACATCGCAATTTCCTCCCTGAAATGTCCAACGAAAATCCTTCATCCGCTCAGGCTGCCGTGAACTGCTGCGGTGGGCGCACAAGGTTTACAGGAATGATGGTATGGCCTGGTTGATCACCTCCTTCATCTGGTCTGGAACACCTATTTTGAAAGCATGGGCAGGTACATTTGTGCCTGAACAGGCAGGAAAACCGCCCCGACCGTGGCAGGCATGACCACCTGCAGTTCGGCGCTCGGCCCGCTCGCCCCGGCCAGGTCTTCGACCCAGTGGGAGAACAGGTACCCCGGATCGGGATTCGCCTGGAAGCGCACCAGCGTGCCGGATGGGTAGCAGGCCAGCGCCGGGTCCACCTGTATATGCCCGCCTTTCGGCTGCAGCACAATCAGGGTATGGCAGTCCTGCTGGACGGGTGTAAAGCTGGCCTGAACGGACCGGTTTGCGTTCATGGTCAGGTTCAGCACCAGGCCGGTGATGCTGCTGACCCCGTCATCCCCGCTCCACCCGGCGAACTGGTAGCCGGGATCGGGCACTGCCGTCACCGTGACCTGCGTTCCCGCCGGGTAGCAGCCCTCGCCGTTCGCCGCCGGGTTGACGGTGACATGACCTCCCGGGCCGGCGGTGGCGGTCAGCGTAAAGCAGTCCGGCCCGTTCAGCGGGCGCACCCGCACATCCCCGAAGCTGACGTCCAGCTCATGCGCCACCAGCAGCACCGATCCGCGTGTCCGCTGGTCATTCGTCTCCAGCACCGGGCCGAGATCCCAGCCCTCCGGCTCGGCCTCCCCGGCCGGCCACATCTTGATGGCGTAGTAGCTGTTGGCAGGATTGTTCGGATCGGTCTCGACGCGCAGCTTGAGATGGTAGCGCTCGCCCAGATCCACTTCGCGCAGCTGGCGCAGCGGGCCGATGGGCGGCACGTTCTGCCCGGTGCGCAGCATCAAGGAGCCGTCGTAGCGGAAGCTGTAATAGCCGTACACCCCCATGCGGTGCCAGCCGGACAGCGGCAGTTCATCGCCGGAGTTGAAGTGCCCCTGCCAGCCCAGGATCAGGCCGACCCCGCCCTGGTCCGGCTCCACCAGCTCGTGGACGATGAAGGAGGTCTCGACCTCGTAGTCGTCCCACTGCATGTCTCCCAGGGCGATCAGGCGGTCATAGCCAGGGACGGTGGTGCGCACGTTTCCGCCCGAGGTGATGCGCCAGTCCCCGTCCACCACCCGGGCCACGTTGTTGATCTGCCCCGCATCAGCCCAGTGGATGTCGTAGCGCAGGGGCCAGCCCGCGCCGCCCATTTCGCGGTAGTCGATGGTGACCGTCTCGCTCGCGGGCCAGGTCTGTCCGTCCACCCCGGCGCGCAGCTCGAGGATGTTCATCCCATTCCGCAGGATCTCGCCTGGCCTGGGCGTGTATCCGATCTGCGGGTGGTAGCTTCGGTCGAACAGCTCGATGTTAAAGTCCCCCTTTGATTCCAGGCGGTCGCTGGCGATGGTCGGGTTCTCACCGCCAACGCGCACGTCGAGCCATGCGCCCCCGTTCAGGCGCATCTGGAGGAGCACATCCTCCCCGCCCGGATGGCTGACGTTCCCCAGGATGTTGATGCGGTCCTGCGGCCAGCCCGGCTCGCCGAACGACTGGTGCAGGCCGTACCAGATCTCAATTTCAGGATCCTCCACGACCTGAGCGGACGGGGCCGCCAGGCCCAGAAGCACATGTGTGAACGGAAATACGAACAGGACACCAATCAGTAGCAGGAGCCGCAGATGTGATGTGCTAACGGTAAAGTGTTTCATTGGTCAAATCCACCCTCGGTGTAAGGATTAGTGTCTCCTCAGGTGATCTGGCTCAACGTGATGAAGCTGTTTTGAACCTGTCGGAGGGAGCTTTCGAGAAAATGGGCCACGTTCATGCCGGTTTGAGGAGGTGACTCGACAATCTGGACCGCCATGAAGGCGGCGTCCAGCAGTCCCCTCTCCAGGCGATACCACTGGTAGCGGCGCCAGTGTTCTTCCCGGCTCAGCCGGGGCTGCAGGCGGGCGTAGGCGTCCAGGGCCTGATCGCAGGCGGCCTCGGACAGGTGCTTGGTGATGGAGGCCAGGTCGGCGTGCGGCTGACCCCAGCCAGCCCATTCCCAGTCCAGCAGCTTGACCTGATCCGTCTGGCGGATGTGGAAGAGCACATTGCGCAGGTTCAGATCGCCGTGGATGGGCTGGAGGCCGTCCAGCAGGTCAAATCCCGGATCGCGGTGCATCCGCTCAATTTTCGGCCAGGTGGCCAGAAAGCGGCGCACCGCGTCGCTTTCATGCACCCGCAGGTAGCGCTCGAAGGCGCCGGTGATATAGTCGCCGAAATCAGCGTAAAACGCGGAGTCGTAGCGGATGAACTCCGGCAGCGGCTGCCCCTGCCCCCATTCGGCCAGCGCGGCGTGAAATTCGGGCAGGCGCTGGACCATCACCTGCATCCCCGGCTCGCCGATCTTCAGAGCGTAGTCCTCGCTCAGGTCTTCCATCAGGTAGCGGTAGTGCGACCCCGGCTCCAGCTCCTCGGCGGAATAGACCTCGGGGAGGAAGCGGCACAGGCCGCCGCTGGCCTGCTTGAACACGCTGTACTCCGGCGGGCCGACCCGGGCCGGGAAGCCTTTCAGCGCCGGAATCTGGCTCGGCCCGTAGTACGAGTCCTTGTACACCAGCGTCCAGCATTCGTCTCCGCCCAGCCGCAGCTCCACCTGGTAGGCCCCCAGCTGCTTCCAGCCGGAGAGGTGGCGGTAAGCGGTGGAGATCAGGCGCCTGCCGTGCCGCTCCTGAGCCAGGCGATCCAGGCCCTCGAAGGTCAGACCTTCGGGCAGGCCGGGAATCCACGGCTTGCGGGGCGGGCGGTTCAGCAGCCTGCGCCCGGAGCGAGCCAGAACCAGCAGCCGCGAGACAGCACGTCTAAGCAATGCGCACTTCCGGAATGGGAATGATGAACTTTCCCCCTCGCCTGCGGTACTCATCCTGCTGCCGGAGGATCTCTTCGGCAAAGTTCCAGGCCAGCAGCAGCACGTAATCCGGCTGGTCGGCCAGCAGGCGCTCGGCGGGAACGATCGGGATGCGGTTGCCGCCCATGAACCGGCCGTGCTTGAACCGGTTCAGGTCGGCGATGTAGTCCAGGTGCTGGCGGCCGATGCGGAAGAAGGCCAGCAGCGTGGTCGCCTTGGCAGCCGCGCCATAGCCGACAATGGTCTTGCCCTGCGCCTTCAGGTCGTCCAGCAGGGCCATCAGCTCCTTGCGCAGCGCCTGAATCTGCCCGGCGAAGCGGGTGTAGTAGTCGAAGCGGGTCACGCCCTTTTCGGCTTCCTCCGCCAGCAGGCTGCGGACCGTCTCCTGCACATCCTCGCGCTTCTCCACGTACAGGCGCAGCGAGCCGCCGTGAATTGACAGGCGGCGGACGTTGTTCAAATACAGCCCGTGCCGCCGGAAGAGCTTATCCAGCGCGGTGACGGAGAAGTAGCACAGGTGCTGGTGGTAGATGGTGTCAAACTCGGACTTCTCGATCAGGTCCACCAGATAGGGCACCTCGATCACCGCCATGCCGTCGTCCTTGAGCAGCACCGCGATCCCGGCGACGAAGCCGTTCAGGTCCGCCACGTGCGCCAGCACGTTGTTGGCCAGCAGCACGTCGGCCTGTCTGCCTTCGCCGCGCAGCTGTTCGGCCAGCGCCAGCGAGAAAAAGGTGTTCAGCGTCGGGATGCCGGCCTCCTGCGCGGCCTTCGCCGGGCCGGCGGCCGGGTCGATGCCCAGCACAGGGATGCCCTTCTCGGCGAAGTTGCGCAGCAGGTAGCCGTCGTTGCTGGCCGGCTCGATCACCAGGCTCTCGGGGCCAAGGCGGCGCATTTCGATCAGCTCCAGCGCGTTCTGCCGGGAATGCTCCAGCAGCGTCTTGATCACCGAGGAGAAGTAGGGGTAATCTTGCCCGAAGAGCACCTCCGGGTCGACGGTGGCGTCGATCTGCACCAGGCTGCAGTCCGGGCAGAACACCAGCGTGAGCGGCGCGAGCAGATCGGGCTGGTCCGCCTGGTCTGGTGCCACCAGCCGGTCGGCCAGCGGTGTCTTCCCGAAGTGCAGGATCTCCTGCAGGCGGGGTGAGCCGCAGGAGCGGCAGCTGGACTCAATGCGGTAAAAAGAGCTGCCGCCGGCCGCTGCCGTGTCGAGCTGAGTAGACGGATGTTCCATCGAGAGGTGTCCTCCTTCCATGCGGACGGCGCTGCGCCGTCCTATCCGCAGGCCGTGCCTGCGGCCGGGGGAGCGCCAGCCGGTCAGGCCTGGGGGACCTGTTCCTTCCAGCGCAGATCGGCGCCCAGCCTGCCGGCGGCCATCAGGTGCTTGATGTGGTCGATGCGCTTGTAGCGCGGGCCTTCGAAGTCCTCGACGCTGACGCCGTGCTGCAGGTAGGCCTCGTAAAGCTGGCGGGCGCCCCTGCGCGCGTCCCACTGCGGCTTGAATTCCGGAAGCACCCGCTGGATCTTGGAGCAGTCCACCCGGTAGTTGCGCTTGTCGGGGCCGGCGTCCGGGGCATACTCCACCCGAGAGCCGGGCACGGTCTCGACCACAATCTCGGCCAGCTCGCTCATGCGGTAATTGTCCTCGGTGCGTCCGACGTTGAAGGCCTGGTTGTGCACCTTTTCCCGCGGGGCCTCGAGCACTGCCAGGAAGGCGCGGGCGATGTCCTCAATGTGCACGATCGGCCGCCAGGGGGTTCCGTCGCTCTTCAGGTACACCCGGCCGGTGGCCAGCGCCCAGGCGGTCAGGTTGTTCAGCACCAGGTCGAAGCGCAGGAAGGGGGAAACGCCGTAGGCGGTGGCGTTGCGCAGGAAGACCGGCGAGAAGTTGTCATCCGCCAGCGGAGCCACGTCCTGCTCGACCATCACCTTGGATTTGCCGTAGGGCGTCACCGGGTTGAAGGCCGATTCCTCGGTCAAGAAGTCGTCCCCGGCCGCCCCGTAGTTGGAGCAGGAGGAGGAGAAGATGAAGCGCTCAACGCCGGCCTCTTTGCACAGTTTCGCCAGGCGCACCGACGCCCGGTGGTTGATTTCGTAGGTCAGCTCCGGGTCCAGGTTACCCAGCGGGTCGTTCGAAAGCCCGGCCAGGTGCAGGACGGCGTCGAAGCCCTCCACGTCCTCGCGGGTCACGTCGCGTATATCCTTGCGCAGGGAAGGGACCGGTTCGCTCCAGGGGCCGAACTGGCACGCCCCGAATAAATTGCTGTCCAGGCCGACCACATCATGCCCGGCCGCGGCCAGCATGGGGGTGAGCACGGTGCCGATGTACCCGTTGTGTCCGGTGACCAGTACGCGCATGTCAATCCTCCCAGATCTTCCAGGGGGCGTTCCCGCTCGCCCACAGGTTTTCAAGATAGTACTTCTCGCGCAGTGTATCCATGCACTGCCAGAAGCTGGTGTGTTTGTAGGCCATCAGCTGGCCGTCGCGGGCCAGCCGCTCCAGCGGTTCCCGCTCCCAGACGGTGTCGTCGCCGTCGATGTAATCAAAGACCTGCGGCTCGAGCACAAAGAAGGCCCCGTTGATCCAGCCCTCGCCGATCTGGGGTTTCTCGACAAACTCGACAATCTGGTCGCCGTCAAACTGCATGTGCCCGTAGCGGGCCGGCGGGCGCACAGCGGTCAGCGTGGCCAGCTTGCCGTGCGAGCGGTGGAAGGCCAGCAGTTTGTGCAGGTCGATGTCGGCCACGCCGTCGCCCCAGGTAAGCATGAAGGTCTCACTGCCAATATAGGGAGCCAGGCGCTTGATGCGGCCGCCGGTCTGGGTTTTGGCGCCGGTGTCCACCAGCTCCACACACCAGTCTTCGGTCTCACCGTCGTGCACCTGCACCTGCCCAACGCGCATGTCGACGGTGATGTTGCGCGCCAGGTTGACGTAGTCCACCATGTAGCGCTTGATCACCTCACCCTTGTACCCCAGGGCGATGACGAAATCCTTAAAGCCCTGGTGGGAGTAGATTTTCATGATGTGCCAGAGGATCGGGCGGCCGCCGATCTCGACCATCGGCTTGGGCTTGATCTCGGTTTCCTCCGCCAGGCGCGATCCAAAACCGCCTGCCAAAATCGCCACTTTCATGCTTCACCTCCTAACCGTTTCTGGGAACCCCGGCGGTTGAACGCGCGGCGCTGCTCAGGAAGGGAAACCTGTAGACCAGCGCCGCTTTGACGTCCTCGGTCAGCTGCCGCCGCTTGAGGCCGTACCAGCGGAGCACAATCCCGGCGGCGCGCAGCCGGTCCCCGGGCGGCAGCGGGGCGCGGAAGGCAGCGCGCAGGTACTCGGCGCCCATGCGCCAGTAGGGAAAATACAGCTTGCCGGTCTTCTTCGGGTCGTACCAGGCCAGCCGGCGGTACATGTTGAACTTGCGCCCCGACGTGTCGGGATGGTCTCGCCGGAAGAACAGGTACTCGGGGACCTCGTACAGCCGGCCCAGCAGGCCCAGTTCGGCCAGCAGGGTGCGGTCCGAGCCGACAAACTTGCCGATTAACGGCGTGCGGGCCAGCGCCTCGCGGCGGATCACCCCGAACACCGCCACGCAGAAATGGTTGACCAGCACCAGGTCGCGGAAGCGGGTCAGCGGGGAGGGAGCGTTCAGGCGCATGGGGTAGTCGTAGGTGCCCACCGTCTGCCCGCCGGCGTCAATCTGCGCCACCCGGCTGTAGGCCAGGATGATCCCGGGATCACCGTCCAGCACGGCCACGGTCTTTTCCAGGAAATCCGGGGCCAGCACGTCGTCGTGCGCCGCCCATTTGAAGTAGGGTGATTGCGCCAGACGGAACACGGCGTTGAAATTCTCGGCCGCCCCGATGTTGACCGGCTGGCGCACATGGCGCACCCGGCTGTCGCGGCGGGCGTAGGCCTCGCAGATGCGCGGGGTGGCGTCGGTGGAGGCGTTGTCCGAGATGATCAGCTCGAAATCGGTGTAGGTCTGGCCCAGCAGCGAATCGAGCGCGGCGGGCAGATACTCCTCTCCGTTGTAAACCGGCAGACCGATGGTCAGCCGGGGCTGGTGGTTCTCCATCGCCTTATCCTCCGTGGTGATGCGGCTGGCCGGCAGGGATCACCTCTGTCTCCCACTCCAGCAGCGGCCGGATCACGCCTTTGTAGCGGCGGACGTTGTCCACCCGGGCGGTATCGCCGGTGGACGGCTCGACGACCTGGAAAGCGATGGCCTCCTTCTCGTAGAAATGATTCCGGTATGGCTGCTCGGTGCGCACGCCGACGCTGACCATCATGGTGCCTTCGTTGAGCAGGTTACCCGGAATCCAGCCGGTGCTGACGTAGCGGCCGGCCGGCCGCGGCCTGGAGCGCCATTCCGGGTCGCTGGAGACGGAGGTGAACAGAATCAGCGATTCGTCGTTGGCGACGGTGAAGTAGGGGTACAGCACGTGCCCGTCCTGCAGCACCTCGTACTCCATCTCCACGCCGATCGGTTCGCGAATGTCCATCGCGTAGCTGGACTCCCCGGTTTCCGTCCTGGCCCGAACCGCCCGCAGGCGCACCACCTCATTGCCGGGGGCCAGCGCGGGGTTGTCATACGTGACCGAGGCGGCAGTGCCCAGCGCGGAGGAGAGGTAATCCCCCACCACCTGGGTGGTCGGCCCGTCGGCGATGATCTCGCCCTGCTTGAGCAGGATGGTCCGCTCGCACAGGCGCACGATGGAGGGCATGTGATGCGAGACGAACAGCACGGTGCGGCCTTGCCGCCCGACATCTTCCATCTTGGCCAGGCACTTGCGCTGGAAGTTGGCGTCGCCCACCGCCAGCACCTCGTCCACCAGCAGGATTTCCGGCTCCAGATGGGCGGCCACGGCAAAGGCCAGGCGCACGGTCATGCCCGAGGAGTAGTACTTGACCGGGGTGTAGATGAACTTCTCCACCTCGGCGAAGGATACGATCTCGTCGAACTTGCGGTCGATCTCGGTCTTGCCCATGCCGAGAATCGCCCCGTTGAGATACACGTTTTCAGCGCCGGTCAGTTCCTTGTGAAAGCCGGTGCCCACCTCCAGCAGCGACCCGACCCGCCCCCACAGGTCAACCGACCCGCGGGTCGGCTCGGTGATGCGGGTGAGGATCTTGAGCAGGGTGGATTTCCCGGCGCCGTTGTGCCCGATGATGCCCACGATCTCGCCGCGCTGAATTTCGAAGTTCACGTCGCGAAGCGCCCAGATCTCATCGGTGCGAATCTCATCCTCCCCGGCGGTTCCGTTGGAACGCGTCCGCAGCGCCCGCGCTGGCAGGGAGAGCGTCCTCGAGATGGTGTCGCGCAGGGTGCGGTAGCGCGGCTTGGTCCCCAGGTGGATGCGGTATTTCTTGCTAAGGTGCTCAGCTTTGATCGCCAGATCACTCATAAAAGGTCCTGCTCTCCATCGGACGGCTAGATTACGTCCGCAAAGGTTTTTTCAGTCCGGTGGAAGTAGTACAGCCCGCTTACCAGCAGCAGCAGCGCGACCGCGACCGAAACCCAGATCATCGGGCCGGTCGGGTCAGTGCCCAGCAGCGCCCAGCGGAAGCCTTCCACCACCCCGGCCATGGGGTTGATGCCGTACAGCGTGCGCCAGGGCTGCGGCAGCTCGGAGGAGGAGTAGATCACCGGGGTGGCGTACATCCACAGGTTGACAATGAAGGGCAGCACGTAGCGCACGTCGCGGTAGGCCACGTTCATGGCCGAGAACCACAGGCTGACGCCCGTGGCGGTGACCATGGCCAGCAGGATGAAGAGCGGCAGGAAAAAGACCGCCGCGGTGGGCGTGATGCCGTAGAAGATCATCATGCCGATCAGCACGATAAAGGAGACGGCGAAGTCCACCAGGCCGGAGAACACACCCGAAAGCGGTACGATCAGCCGCGGGAAGTACACCTTGGTGATCATGTTGGCGTTGGCGACCAGGCTGTTCGAGCCGGTGGAGACGGCGTAGGAGAAGTAGTTCCAGGGCAGCAGCGCGGCGTAGTTGAAGATCGGATAGGGAAAGCCCTCCGAGTCCAGGCCGGCCAGGCGCCCGAAGAAGATGGAGAAAACCACCATCTGCAGGAAGGGCTGCAGGACGGCCCAGGTTGCCCCCAGCGCGGTCTGCTTGTAGCGCACCTTGACGTCCCGCCAGGTGAGGAAGTACAGCAGCTCGCGGAACTCCACCAGTTCGCGGAAGTTGATGTGGATCCAGCCCTTGCTGGGAACCAGCCGGATATGGCGCTGCTCAGACCGGGCGGCCACATCCGGAAGCGTGTCAGCTTGATTTGCCATGGATCTCCTATTCAGGCATACCGGGCAGCGGGCGCTGGCTCGTGTGCCGTCTGCGCGCTGCCTGGCTGAACATTCCAGTCTGGTTGTTCACGGGCGGAGTCATGGTGCAGGCGCGCTCCGCCCTCCCGACACTGGCCGCAGCTCCCCCTGCTGGCATCAATTCGCGGTTGCCCCTTACAGGGAGTTCCGGCGAATCAAATTTGTTAAGCTTCTGGCCATGTTTGCGGCAATCTTTCCGGTCCACAAAAAAAGAAACGGAGGCAGCCAGCCACCCGGTTTGCTACGATGTCCCGCTTATGGGTATGTGCGGTTGAACTTCATAACAGGTCTCTGAGCCGCGGTTCCGTTCGAAAGACTGCAGTTCGCGAACGCCAGTGGGCAAGCTGGTGAGTTGAACGCTAACGGCCTCGGTTGGTGGATCAGGTTTTTTTCAGGTCTCCCCGGAACCTGATCATTCCCAATATACCATTTAGGTAAAATTTTGTTCTTTATATCTTTCTTAGAAATAGTAATCTATTGATTTCCCGGCGCGGGTGAGGAGAAAATCACCCACCCGTGTCGGCCTGTGGGATGGACTCCCGCACCCCGGCTGTGCTACCCTCAGGATGGGAGGGTGATGAGATGATCCGACGGCTGAGTGTTTTCGTTGTTCTGGCCGGCCTGCTTCTGGCCGGCTGCGCGCCGGGTGAACCGGACGGGATCCGGGTAGAGGATGCCTGGGTCCGGGCGGCCAGCGCGTCGACGGCGAGCGCAGCGCACGGGCAGACGGCCAACAGCGCTGCGTTTCTGACGCTGCACAACGACTCCCCGGCTGACGACCGGCTGGTGGAGGTGCGCTCGGATGCGGCGGCCAGCGTGGAGATTCACGAGTCGTTCATGGAAGGCGAGGTGATGCGCATGCGCCACCTGGTGGACGGCCTGCCGCTGCCTGCCGGAGAGCGCGTGGAGCTGGCCCCTGGCGGGTATCACATCATGCTCATCGGCCTGCATCAGGATCTGATCGCCGGGGAGAGCGTGACGCTGACCCTGGTTTTCGCCGGGCACAGGGAAATCACCGTCAGCGCGGAGGTCCGCGCGCCGTAATGAGCGGCCTGGCGGCTGCCCCAGGCACCCGCCCTTCAGGAATCAGGAATAATCTCGGCTATACGCATTAATCCTGGCTGCCCGGTTCCCTTCTCTGTCGCGAAACCGGGCAATCCATTCACACCATCTGTGCTTCGGATATAAAAGGTTCACGCCGTCATGGAGCTCAGTTTCCATCCTTCCTCCGCTGGCCCTGGAAACCAGATCCCCCACCCACTGATTCATGGCGGTGACTGTACCCGAACTTGTTGCCGGGCCGCCCTTTCTCAGCGGAGTTACCCCGGATGCGCCGGGCAAGCATTCCGCCGGGCTACCAAGATCATCCATCCCTGCCTTGTTGTTGTGCCTGGTGCGGATCCCCTGCCCCACAGCGAACGGGTTCGTCTTTATTTCTGTGAGACAAAGGTTCACCAGTTTTTCGCCAACCGTTATGACTGGTCATCCGCACCAGTCTTTCTGGTCCGTTGAGCCTGTGCACGTTCGCCGCGGGATCCGCAACGTGTCATGCAAGTATAAGGCCCATTCTCGGCTATGCGCATTAAACTCCCGCCCGTTCCTCCGCCCCGCACTTCTCGATTTTCCGCGATTGTTCTACAATCGTAGGCAATGCGAGAGATCCCTCTTTTTCCCCTTCACACCGTGCTCTTCCCGGGCATGCCCCTGCAGCTGCATATCTTCGAACAGCGCTACCTGGAAATGGTCCGCGCCTGCCTGCTGCACAACCAGCCCTTCGGCGTGCTGCTCATCCGCCAGGGCGCCGAGGCACACGGCCCACTGGCCGTCCCCTACTCGGTGGGCTGCACGGCCAATATTGTGGAAATCGACGGCCAGGCGGACGGCTCGCTCAACTTGCTGGCCATCGGCGACGAGCGCTTCGCCGTCCACGAAGTGAAAAGAAGCCTGCCCTACCTGACCGGCAAGGTCACCCGGCTCCAGAACCAGTTCACCTACGGGCCGCAGCTGGCCCGGGGCGTGAAAACGCTGGCCCGCTGGGTGGACCGCTATCTGTCGCTGATCAACCGACTCAGCCCCAACCCGGCGGTGGACCTTTCCCTTTCGGATCTGCCGGAAGACCCCATGCTGCTGCTCTACCTGGCGGCCTCGATCCTGCAGGTGCCCAATCTGGAGAAACAGGCCCTGCTGGAGATGTCGAACAGCGAGGAGCTGCGCCAGCAGCTGGAGCGGCTGTACCGCCGCGAGGTGGCCGTGCTGGGCAGCACGCGGAGCGTCCCCCAGGTGATGGCCGAACGGCTGGCCTGGCTGAACTGACCGGTCCCGGGGCGGAAATCTGTCCTTAAAACAGCAGGCAGCAGACCGGTTCTCGCCAGCCTGCTGCGCGCTGTCTTTTGATCGTGTTACTGTCCGAAGGTGATGCCGGCCGCAGTATCCGGGCCGACCACCGTGTCTGCGGGCAGCACGCCGGCCGACTGCAGCATGTGAGCGACCACATCATAGTACTGGTCATCCGTCAGGCTGCCGGGAGCGTCCATGGGCATGTTGTCATGCGTGAAACTGAACAGTTCCTGCGCGTTGGCGAAATCGGTCAGGAACGGCGCGCTGGCGCTGGTCACATCCGGACCAACACCCTGATCATGGCACTCGGCGCATTCGGCGGTGTAGACTTCCTGGCCGCGGGCCAACTGGTCAGCCTGACCCGAACCTCCCCCGTTCCCGCCTCCGCCTCCGCAGGCCGCCAGAACAAAGACCATCAACAAACTGGTGAAAACAATCAGCCATCGACGCATTGGTGTCCCTCCTCATAGATGTATGGATCGATGTCCGCGTGATTTGATTGTACATCAATATCCATTTCCCCCTGTCCAGGCGAACGGCACAATCGGGCTCGCCCGCTGACGTTTTGATTGTATGCCCGCTTAACGATTTTCTCAAGTAGGGAAAACCCTGCTTCTTCCGCGAGCGCAGGCAGGTGGGGATTATAATGAGATTGACTTCAATCAAAGGCTCGTTCGTGAAGCGATTCTTTCAGCACACCCGGGGCAGCTGGCACACCACACTGCTGATCATGTTCTTCGCCCAGAGCATGGTTTCGGTGGGATTCTCCAGCGTGTTTCCCTTTTTGCCGCTGTACGTGAGGGATCTGGGTTCTTCGACCGGCCTGAGCGTCGAACTGCTCTCCGGGCTGGTGTTTTCGGCCCAGTCCGTCACCATGATGCTGGCCTCCCCCTTCTGGGGCCAGCTTGCCGACCGGGTCGGGCGAAAAATGATGGTCGAACGGGCCATTTTCGGCGGCTCGGTGCTGCTGCTGATCATGGCCTTCGTGCGCGACGCCGAACAGCTGGTGCTGATGCGCGCCATCCAGGGCCTGATCACCGGCGTGCACTCGGCCAGCTACGCGCTGGTGGCCTCGCAAGCCCCGCGGGAGCAGACCGGATACGCCATGGGCCTGCTGCAGGTAGGCGCCGGGGCCGGCGTGGCGCTGGGGCCGATGGTCGGCGGCGCGGTCGCGGACATGTACGGCTACCGGGCGGCTTTCTACGTCACCTCGGCAATGATGTTCCTGGCCGGCCTGCTGGTACTGGTCGGGGTGCACGAGAAGTTTGAACCGGTGCCGGCCAGCAAGCGGGTTTCCTTCGGCAAGCAGTGGCGCGAGATCTTCAGCCTGCCGGGTGTGCCGGTGGCCTACAGCCTGCGCTTCCTCACCCAGCTGGGGCGGATGACGGTCGTTCCGCTGCTGCCCGTCTTCATCCTCAGCCTGATGCCTGACGGCGCCCGGGTGAACACCTTCACCGGCCTTGTCACCGGCGCTTCATCAGCGATGATGACCATCAGCGCGGTCGGCCTGGGCAAACTGGGCGACCGTATCGGGCACCGCAAGATCGTCGTGGCCTGCGGGCTGCTGGCGGCGATGGTCTACCTGCCGCAGGGAGCCGTGCAGGCGGCCTGGCAGCTGCTGGTGCTGCAGCTGGTCCTGGGCCTGGCCATGGGCGGGCTGACGCCTGCGATCAGCGCGCTGCTGGCCAACTACACGCCGCACGGCTGGGAGGGCGCTGTCTACGGCCTGGACAGCTCGATCATGTCCGCGGCCCGCGCCGTGGCGCCCATGGTCGGTTCAGCCATCGCGATGGGGATCAGCGTGCGCGCCGCCTTCCCGCTGAGCGCCGTACTGTTCTTCGTGCTGACCACCCTGGCGCTGACCAGCCTGCCCAGGATGCTGCCGGCTCAACGGCAGGAATCCGAAGAGGCCACGCCGGCGGACTAATCCTCCTTTGGAGGACAGGTCCTCCTGCGGAGGGCTAGTCGTCATCCAGCGGTTCAAATTCGGCGGAGTACCAGCGCTCCTCTTCGGGCAGGGAGTAGGCCTGCTGGTCTTCGGGCGTCAGCGGGTCATCCATGCGCACCTGAAGCAGGATGCCCGCGGTGCGCACGCCGTTGGGCGTCATCACCCGGCGGACGCGGTAGCGCAGGAAGTAGCGCTTGACCAGCTCGCTGTTGAGCACTTCCTTCACGGTGCGCACGCTGACCGACGCCCGCTCGGCCAGCTCGCTCATCTCGGTCTCCAGCGTGTTGCGCAGCTCGCCGGTGAGCGGGTTCCAGTAGCACATGCCGCGGGCCGCCAGAATGACGGCCAGGGCGGAGTGGCCGATCAGCGGCGTCCAGCGGGAGAAGAAGTAATGGGTCAGGAACTGGCCGCGCTCGGGCTGGATGATGCTGGCCCGCTTGCTGCCGTAGGCCCGCTGTAGCATGAGCTTGCGGCTGCTGCCGCCGGGAGCAGCTTTGCCGGGTTTGGTTTCCGGCGGGGTCTCTTCGGATGGCGCTTCGGCGGCTGGCTGCGCTGCTGGCAGGCGATTCTTCCCATCCCCCACCACCAGCTCGACCTCCAGGTCGGCGTTCAGCGTGCCCTCCAGCAGCCGGGTGATTTTGCTCTTCAGGCGGCTTTCCACCCAGTCCCGGGCGTAGGCGTTGGGGACCGCGAGGGTGAAGACCGAGTTCTGGTAGCTGACCGGCTGCAGATGCTGGACCCAGGTTTCGTACATGGAACGGGAGATTTCCCCCTGCAGAATGCCGGAAACCCGATCCCAGGCCTCAACGGGGTCTGTAACCTGTATTCTCGGGGTTTGGGTTTGCAGCATCGGTTCCATGATCGCGGTCGCTCTTCCTGATTCAGGACCGGTCACCAGAGGGGCAACGCGGGGTGGAAGAATTTTTTCTTCTTTTTAGGGGTTAGAAAAAACCATTATTTCTTCCTGTAAATCGGCTATTTTTCGGAAGAACTTTCCTCCATGCCGCCAATCATCTGCTCCACCAGATCGTGCAGCGAGACGAAATCGGGGCGGGTTTCCAGGTTGGCGAGGCGGGCCGAGCAGATGCGGGTCAGGATGCCAACCGTCTCACCGGTGGAGACCTTGCGGTTGAGCAGCGTAGAGAAGCGCTGCTGCCACTGCGACAGCTCGCTGATTTCTCCCTGAGAGAGAGTCAGTCCAACTTTCCGGCGGGGGATCAAAGCTGGCGGCCGGCCAGGCGGGCGTGACTCGGGTTCGTTGTAGACGCGGCGGGCTTCGTAAAGCTGCACCCACGGGTTCTGGCTGCTGGACCTGGGTCTCATGATTTCGTTACCTCTCTCACGACATCCAAATTGATGGTGCTGCCATCTGTTTCCAACAGGTAATCGGTGGCCAGGGCGCATAGGCGAATGATCTCTCGCGGGACGCCCTGCGAATGCTCATAGAGCAGCTCGAAGGCATCGTCGTCGATGAAGGGTTCGCTGCGACCGGCCACCTGCAGGCGGAAGAGCACCATCTGAAGAGCACTGGAGAGCGTCAGCGGGGGCAGTGCCAGGCGGACAAACACCCGGGCATTGACCGCCTTGTTGGTCTCAAACACGGCCGCCATTTCGCGCTGGCCAAAAGCCAGCACCTGAGCCACCTTGGCGTCGTAATCGAAGTTGTACAGCCGGTGCAGTACCTCCAAAGCCTCCGGAACCATTAACTGGGCGTCATCCAGGAGGATGATGACGTTGCGGCGGCGCGTGAAGGTATCCGCCATCATACGCTCGAGCGATTCCATCTGCCGCTGCAGGCTGCGCTGGGTCGGGATGCCCAGGGCCACGGAGATCTGCCGGGCAGCATCCATGGCTGATTTGAAAGCAGCGGTGTGGATATAACAAATGTCCACGCTTGGCTCGGAAGCGTAGACATCGTACAGGCGCCGGGCTAGCGAGCTCTTGCCCATGCCCATTTCCCCCGTGATCAGGGCCAGGCCGCGGCGCCGGGAGATCACTCCCTGGGCCTGCCGGTAGACGGCGAGATGTTCAGGGCCCAGGTAAAGGTAGCGAGGGTCTGCGGAAAGCTTGAAGGGGTCTTCCTTCAGTCCCAGCCGTTCCAGGCGGGCCAACCGCCATTCTTCGTCGTTCAATGTACTCAACATAGGCGCTCTCCTGTCTTGTTGGCAATATTATTGCTTAACTTCAAAGAAATTGCAACAAGTTAAGCCAAATTCTATTCAAATTGCTGCGAGTTAGCGCAATTATCCGGATTTCGGGGCATCTTTGGGCTTTTGACGTCGATTTGGCAAGTTGGTCAGTTCCAAGTACAATATATATCAAACCCCGGCCCCCCGACAACCTGTAACAAGTTACAGGTTAAGGAAGTAGAAAAAACCTCACTTCTCTCGAGTTAATGTGGGAAGGAAGGAAGGAAGGAACCTTTTCCTTCCTTCCCACCCTGAAAAGACGGGCGGCAGGGTTCGACCACCAGGCTGCTCCTTAACCCGGCTGGAATAGAATATATGTTCTATTTATTAAGTCAAAATTACACCTCGGAAGGATCGCATGGCCGTTAACATCAGTATTGCCAACGAAAAAGGCGGTGTAGGGAAAACGACCACCGCCGTCAACCTGGCCGCCGGTCTGGCGCTGCGCCTGGCTGAGCGGCCCGGCCCGGCAGGCCGGGTGCTGCTGGTCGACATGGACCCGCAGGGCCACGCGCTGATGGCGGCCGCCTTCGGCAATCCAACCGCCGACCACGGCCGGTCGCTTTCGGCGCTGCTGGTCGAATCCCCTCCCCCGTCCGTGCAGCCGATGCTGCAGCGCTCCACCCATCACCCCAACCTGTTTGTGATTCCCTCGCAGCGGGCGGACATGGTAGAAGCGGCCCGCGCGCTCCCCGGCCTGATGGCCAACGAAACCCGGCTGGAGCGCGCCCTGCGGCCGGTGCAGGAAGAGTTCGCCTACATTGTGATCGACACCCCGCCCAACACCGGTGACCTGCTGATCAATTCGCTGGTAGCGGCGGATTATGTGATCATCCCGGTGGAAACCAGCTACCTGGGTGTCTCCGGGCTGATCGAGCTGCAGCGAACCATCGATCAGGTGCGCATGCACTTCCGACCCAACCTGCAGATCCTGGGCTACCTGCCCACACTGTGTGAAGAGCAGCGCATCGAAGTGCAGGAGATCCTGCAGGAGCTGCGCCAGCGTTACCCCGGTAAACTTCTGGACCCGATTCACAAGTCCGCCGATCTCGCCTACGCGCACTCCAGCCACATGGACGTGTTTACCTACCGGCCGCCGCGCAACCGCCGGCCGGACCGGATTTATTCCAGCTCGCGACCGACTCAGGAATACGCCGCGCTGGTCGATTTTGTGCTCGAAACCACTCAATCCGTGCCCCGTCCTGTCTAGTTCTCCGGAGAATCCAACATGCCCCCACGCAAGCGGTTCAGCGCTTTCGAAGACCTGGCAGCCCCCGCAACCCCCGCTTCACCCGCCCAGCCCACACCCGCACAGCAGGAAATCCGCGAGCCAGCCGCTGCCCCCAGGCAGGCTGCTGAGCGTGTAGAACGCATCGAGCGCCTGGTCCCCAGCCAGATGCTGCCGGACCGCTTCCAGCCGCGCCGCCTGCTGCCCATGAACCTGCGCCAGGCGTTTTTTTCCGGCACGATCGACTGCTACGAGGCCGCGGCGGAGTGGCTGGCGCTGGCCGACCAGGACCCCGCGGTGCGGGCCGAGGTCGACCGCCTGCTGATGATGGGCTCTTCCTTCGACGAGCACGGGCAAATCAAGCCCATCACCGGCTCCTGGAAAACCATGCCGGACGGGCAGTTCCGCTTCCTGATCGAGACCGGCGAGCGGCGCTTCTGGGCTGCCTGCCTGCAGAAGGTCCTCAGAGACAGCAAAGAGGAACCGTGGTTACGCGTGGAGGTGGTGCCGGAGCCTACACGCCAGCGACAGGTGCTGGAAAACCGCCACGCCGAGCCGCCTTCGGCGGTGGAGCAGGCCTGCGAAGTCGCCTCGCTGATTCTATCCGAGCTGGGCATTTCCCCTTCTGACGATCAGGAAGACGAATATGATTATTTCCGCCAGGCTCGCTCGCAGCGCATGCCGGTGGGGCTGTGGGAGAAGGTGATTCCGGTCATGCAGCTGACCCGCCCGCGCATGGTGCAGCTGCTCAATATCCTGCAGCTGCCCAGCCATCTGCTGGAAATGGCCGACCGCTACCGGCTGCC
>DGEO01000034.1:93357-112317 GCA_002385985.1 Anaerolineaceae bacterium UBA3924
GCCACCCGGCAGCCCGGGCTGGCCGCCGGCAAACAACCGCTTGCCCCGCGGGATCCGAGCCGGCAGTCGGTGCGCTCGCTTCAGCGCTTCGCCCGGGTGCTCTACGATCTGGACCCCGAGACCCGGCTGCAGGTGCTGGAGGAAACCGCTGACACACTGGTGGTCAACGGCACCGCCGAGGAGATCCTGCGCGTGCTGGACGAACTGGCCGAGCTGGTGCAGGCAAGACTGAAAAGGAAGTAAGTGTAACCACGGTTACACCTGGCGGCCCATACGGGCCGCTTTTTTTATGCTGGCTTTAGGATCCTTACGTGGAGTCTCGAAGGTTACCGGAAGGCTCATTGGTTGGACGCTGGGGAGTAAGACCATCGGTGATGTGTAACCGCGGTTACACTTGTACGTAGGATGGTTTCGAAAAAAGGGATGATGGGGGAGCGGATAATTGGTTATGCAGGATCGTACTTCAAATAAGGTGAAATCTGCCTGTTCACATGCTGCTTTTCCGGATTTTGGCGGTTGAAGCAGTCTTCCACTACCGTTTTTCAGCCGATTTCCTCGAGAGCAGCCCCTGGAGGACTTACAGGATATGGATATTCGATTTTCGGGTAGAAAACGCCCTTCTCGGGGGTCAAGGGTCGCCCCTGGATTCTTCTCAGGGTCGCCCCTGAGGAAATAAATGATCATTTTCAGGGGTGCCCCTGCTATAATGAATGTCGGCCGCGCATTCTCTACCCCCGTGGAGCCAGGCATGGATGCCAGTGATCGCCTTAAACGAAAACAGATTCGCGAACGCGAAAAGATCCAAAAGCGCAAACCCAACCGGGTGACCTACGACCTGCCGCCCAGGATCAAGGAGGCCGTCCGCGAGCTGGCCGAGGAGCAGCGCGTTCCCGCCAGCCAGCTGGTTGCCATTGCCCTGGCTCGCTTCTTGCGCGACGTCGAAAAAGGGGAGCTGGACCTTGCGCGCTTCAAGCAGCCCTCGCAAAGTCCCCGCTATGACTGGAACCTGGTGCTGCCGGCCAGCTGGATCCCCAGGCGCCGGCGTGAGGCGCAAAAGTCATCCGACAGTAAATCAGGATGATGAATCCAGAAAGAGAACTCAAGAAATACGACTCACAAAAGTAGTTGGGGAGTCGTAAAAAGAGTCGTTAATAGGAATCAGGGGCAGATTCTGCACGCAGTAGGGGGGCAAATTATGCACCCTCTAGAAGTGCGAAAATTGCCCGCTGGCCCGCCTTTATGCAAAATATGCAAGCTGGCCTGAGTGCAAAATATGTCATCTGGCCAGCAGGAATTATGTGCCTTCTGGCCAGCCAGCAGATTTCGCCTTCAGGCCAGGATGCATAAAATGCATTCTGGCAGATTTGTACAGAGATCCATGTAAATAGCGCAGTGTACAACCCTGAGCAGCAAAGTTGGCGTCATTTTCCCTCGAGGTGGTATGATTGGGAGGTTTTTGAGGGGTTTCCGCACTGGAAAGAGGGGAGCTCACCCGGCTTTGGGGCTATTTCCGCCTTCTCACTCGAGAACCCAGACCTGAGAAGCCAATTTCATTCTAATGGTATGATCTCACAATGAGCCTGCAGCACAGGGGCGATCCGCCGTCCAACCCGCTCACACCCGAAGAACCGGCGCTGCGTCAGATGCGCGCTGTGTACTTCTTTTATTTCGCCTCGGTCGGTATCTACGCCGTCTTCCTCAACGTCCACTTCTACAACATCGGCCTGAGCGGGCTGGAGATCGGCCTGGTCAACACCCTGATCCCCCTGATGGGCATGCTCGGCAGCCCGCTGTGGGGTGTACTGGCCGACCGCTCCGGGCAGCTGCGCCGGCTGCTCCTGCTGGCGGCGGCCGGGTCGCTGGCCGCGGTGATGGCCCTCTTCCCGGCGCGGACCCTGACCTGGATCCTCATCCTGATCGGTGTGTTTGCCTTCTTCCAGGGGCCGCTGGTACCGCTGCTGGACACGCTGACACTGAACCTGCTCGGCGGGCGCCGCCACCTCTACGGCCGGCAGCGCATCTTCGGCACTCTGGGCTACATTCTGACCGCACTGACGCTGGGCGGGCTGATCGAGCGCTACGGCTCCCCGGCGCTGTTCGGCGGGTACGGGCTGGTGATGCTGCTGGTGCTGGCCAGCCTGCGCTTCCTCCCGCCGCGGCAGGCTGCCATGCCCGCCGGTATTCGCCTGGACCTGGGCCTGTTCGTCCGCGAGTGGCGCTGGCTGGCGTTCGCCCTCAGCCTGTTCTTCCTGGGCATCGCACTAAACGGCTTGCAGGCCTTTCTGGCCATCTACATCCAGGACCTGGGCGGCGGCGAGCGCCTGATTGGCCTGGCCTTTGCCCTGACCGCGATCTCCGAAACGCCCATCATGCTGGCCGGCGGCTGGCTAATCCAGCGCTTCGGTTCGCGCCGGCTGCTCCGGCTGGCGTTTCTGCTTTACGCCGTGCGGCTGCTCCTGTACAGTCTGGCTCCCTCGGCCGGATGGGTGGTCGGGTTCGGGCTGATGCACGGTCTGACCTTCGGCCTGTACTGGATCTCCAGCGTGGCTTACACGGACGAGCTGGCCGCCGGTCAGATGACCGCCACGGCGCACAATCTTCGAGCAGCTGTGCTCTACCTGGCGAACCTGCTCGGCTCGCTGCTGGGGGGCTGGCTGTACGACATGTCGGGCGGGCGGGTGATGTTCCAGGTGATGGCCGCTTCGGCGCTGCTGGCATTCTTCCTCAGCGGGCTGATTGGCCGGTCTCGCGAGCGGGGCTGAATTTCGCGCCGGGCTATAATACTTACATTCAGCTGTACAGCCGGGGGAGAAAGGATCACTGGACATGCGTATCCTTGCATTTAACTGGTTCCATCCATGATCGCCTCCTGGCTGTACGCCGCCGGGCACCAGGCCGAAGTGCTGGAGGCGCTTCGTGAGCATGTGCTGCTCTCCGGCTCGGCGCTGCTGGTGGCCGTGGTGACCTGCCTCCCGCTGGGCATCTGGACGGCGCGCTCGCGGGCGGTCTCGGCGGCGGCCATCAACCTGGTGAACGCCCTGCGCGTGATCCCCAGCCTGGCGGTGCTGTTCATCGTGGTTCCGGTGCTGGGGCTTAGCACCCGCTCGGCGGCGGTGGCGCTGATCCTGTTGGCCATGCCGCCGGTGCTGCTGAACACCGACGCCGCCTTCCGCAGCCTGGACCCGGCAGTCATCGAAGCTGCCCGCTCGACAGGCATGACCCGCCTCCAGATCTTGGTGAAGGTCGAGTTTCCCCTGGCGTTTCCGGTCATCCTTACCGGGGTCCGCACGGCCGCGGTGGAGGTGATCGCCAGCGCCACCCTGGCGGCGTTTGTCGGCAGCGGCGGGCTGGGGGTGTTCATCACTCGCGGGTTTGCGCTCTTCGACTACGCCATCCTGATGGTCGGCGCTGTTCCCGTGGCGCTGCTGGCCTTGATGGCTGAAGGTATTCTGGCCGGTTTTCAGAAAATGGCCCGGATCCCCGCTTAATGATCTCAAGCTTGCAGGAGGGACAATGAAACAGGCTATTGGACGGGTATTGACTGGTGGTGTGATTCTGATTCTGATGCTGCTGTCCGCCTGCGCCGGGCAGCCGGGGGGCAGCGCCGGGGGAAATGCCACCATTCGCGTGGCCTCCAAGGACTTTACCGAGCAGTTCATTCTCGGGCACATGTACGCGCTGGTGCTGGAGAACGCCGGATTCACCGTCGAACGGCGGCTGAACCTGGGCGGCACGCCGGTGGTCCACGAAGCGCTGCTCAACGGACAGGTGGACCTGTACCCCGAGTACACCGGCACCGGCCTGCTGACCGTGCTCAAGCAGGAGGTGATGAGCGATCCGGCTGCCGTGTACCAGACCGTCAACGAGATGTACCGGGAGCAGTTTGACCTGGTCTGGCTGCAGCCCGCGCCGATGAACAACACCCAGGCGCTGGCCATGACCCGCGCCCGGGCCGAGGATCTGGGGATCCGCACCATCTCCGACATGGTCGCCCGCGCCGGCGAACTGGTGATGGTTGGACCGCCGGAGTTTGTGGAGCGCGAGGACGGGCTGCCCGGCATCAAGGCGGTCTACGGCGACTTTGAGCTGCGCGACTACATTGCCGTGGACCCCGGCCTGCGCTATCAGGCGCTGACCAGCGGCGAGGCCGACGTGGCCGTGGCCTTCGGCACGGACGGGGAGATCGCCGCCTTTGACCTGGTGGTGCTGGAGGACGACCGAAACATGTTCCCTCCCTACCAGGTGGCCCCGGTGATCCGCAGCGAGGTGCTGGAGGCCAATCCCGGGATTGAAGACGTGCTCAACGACCTTTCGGCGCGCATTACCAATGAAGTCATGCAGAGTCTCAACTACGAAGTCAGCGGAAACCAGCGCGAACCGGAGGAAGTGGCCCGTGAGTGGCTGCAGCAGCAGGGGTTGATCGAGTAATTCGCCTTGAAACAGATTCTCTTTGACCGGGTCAGTAAAAGCTTTGACGGCGAGCGGGCGGCCGTTCACCGGGTGAGCTTCGAGGTGCCCGCCGGCTCGCTGGTCGTGCTGCTGGGGCCGTCCGGCTGCGGCAAGACCACGCTGCTCAAGATGGTCAACCGGCTGGTTGAGCCGACCTCCGGCCGCATCTGCATGGACGAGACCGACATCCGCTCGCTGGAAGTGACCGCGCTGCGCCGGCAGATCGGCTACGTGATCCAACAGGTGGGGCTGTTCCCGCACATGACGGTGGGGGAGAACATCGGCGTGGTGCCGCAGCTCAACGGCTGGAAGCGGGAGCAGATTGCCGCCCGGGTGGCGGAGCTGCTTGAACTGGTGCACCTGCCGCCGGAGTTCGCCTCCCGCTACCCCTCGCAGCTGTCGGGCGGGCAGCAGCAGCGCGTCGGCCTGGCCCGCGCCCTGGCTGCCGACCCCGGCGTGCTGCTGATGGACGAGCCATTCGGCGCCATTGACGCCATCACCCGCGCCAGCCTGCAGGACCAGCTGATCGAGCTGCAGCAGCGCCTGCGCAAGACGGTCCTGTTCGTCACCCACGATGTGGACGAGGCCCTGCGCCTGGCCGACCGCATCGCGGTGCTGCGCCGCGGCGAGCTGGTGCAGTACGACGAGCCCTGCGCGCTGCTGAGCCGCCCGGCGGACGATTTTGTGCGCGAGCTGCTCAACGCCGACGACCGCGTGCGTCAGCTCGGCCTTATCCGGGTGGAGGCGGTGATGCGCCCGCTGCCGCCGGACTTCAGGCCCGGCGTCCTGCCTGCGCTGGAGTCCTCCGCCGACCTGCGTACGGCGCTTTCGCTGCTGCTGCAGCCGGGGGTGCAGGCGCTGGAGATCACCCGGGAAGGCCGCCCGGCCGGTGTGCTGGATTTCGAAGACCTGCGCTCAAGGACCTGCCAGCCTCTGCAATGAGATTCCTGCTTGAGTATCCCGAAATTTTCTTCTCGCTGGCCGGCCGTCATCTGGAGCTGACCCTGCTCTCGCTGGCCGCGGCGTTGGCGATTGCCCTGCCGGTCGGGTGGCTGCTGCACCGCTTCCGCTGGCTGCAGCTGCCTGTGCTGGGGCTGTTCGGCGTGCTGTACACCGTCCCCAGCATCGCGCTGATGATCATGCTTATCCCGCTGTTTGGTCTGGGCGGGACCACCGTGACGGTCGCGCTGGTGATCTACAACCAGATTATCCTGGTGCGCAACACGCTGGCCGGGCTGGAATCCATCGACCCGGCAGTGATGGAAGCGGCGCGGGGAATGGGCATGGGGCCGGGTCAGATGGCCTTCCGGGTGCAGCTGCCGCTGGCGCTGCCGGTGATTCTGGCGGGGGTGCGCCTGGCGGCAGTGACCACCGTGGCCATTGCCACCATCGGAGCCAAATTCGGGGCAGGGGGACTGGGCACGCTGCTGTTTGACGGCATCGCCCAGAACCGGGCGGACAAAATCTGGCTGGGAGGACTGTCGGTGGGGCTGCTGGCGCTGGTTTTCAACCACGGGCTGCAGCTGCTGGAGCGGCGGTTGAACCGCCACCGGGCGGTGGAGCGGCCGGCCCCGGCGGCCTGAGTTAATGCGTATAGATTAATTATAGGGTGTGCCTATTCTCGATTCCCGCCTTTCATACTATAATCTTCGACCGATACCCGCGCCGCCGGCGCGGCCACACAGAAAGGTAAATGAACGATGCGCAGAATCAGCCTGATCTTATGTCTGTTTGTGCTGCTTTCACTGGCGCTGGCCGCCTGCGGTGGCGGGGCGGGGGATGACACCGGTGCTGTGATTGAAGACTATATCCAGGCCCTGGCCAACAAGGATGAGGCGGCCATCTCCACGGCCTCCTGCGCCGAGTGGGAGGAGATGGCGCTGCTCGAGCTGGACGCCTTCCAGGCCGTTGAGACCCGGCTGGAAGGGCTGTCCTGTTCTGAGGTCAGCCGGGAAGGGGATACCGCCCAGGTGAGCTGCGAGGGCACCCTGATTGCCACCTACAACGAAGAAGACCAGGATTTCCCTCTATCCGGCCGGATTTACCAGCTCGAACGTGAGGACGGTGAGTGGCGGGTATGCGGTTACCGGTAGACCGGCCGGCCTTGCTGCGCGGGCTGCGCGCCCTGTTTTCCGCGGAGAATCTGCTGGCCCTGCTGTTCTGCCTGATTCTGATTGCCCTGGTGATTCTCACCGCTGACAGCGCCCCGCTCTGGATCTATCAGGGTTTCTAAATGCTGCTTCCCCAGATTCTCGCCCTGGCCCTGATCGCCCTGCTGGTGCGCCTGTTTCTCAGGCCGCAGGCCCAGCGCTGGGCCATTTTCCTGCTCAGCGCGGCGGCCATCTTCTGGCTGCAGCCGGCCGTGCCGGTCCGCTATCTGGCTTTCTGGATGCCAGTCTGGACGCTGGCGCTGGCGGTGTTATCGTGGGTGATCACAACACCCCGCGAGCAGCGCGGCGGGCGGGAGAATCTAATTGCCGGTCTTGCGCTGGCAGGGGTGACTCTTCTGGTGCTGGCCGCCCGGGAGGTCTCCCTGCCGGATTTCCTGGCGCTGCCATCGCCGCCGCCTTTGCTGACCGCTCTGGCGGGGTTGGGCCTGGCCGCCCTGCTGGCCGGGGTGCTGGCGCGGTTCCTCCCCGTATCCCGCGCGGCCTGCGGAGCGGGCATCCTGGCGCTGATCACGCTCTTCGTGGTGCTCAAGCTGCAGCCGCTGGGGACGGCCGCCTCCGCTTTCCTGCGCACCACCGCCGGGCAGTCGGCAGCGCTGGCCTCCTTCACCGACCTGCGCTGGCTGGGCTTTTCCTACGTCGCCTTCCGCCTGCTTCATACCCTGCGCGACCGGCAGACCGGACGATTGCCGGTGGTCAACCTGCGCGAGTACCTGACCTACGCCATCTTCTTCCCGTCCTTCACCGCCGGGCCGATCGACCGCCTGGAGCGCTTTACCCGCGACCTGTGCGCCCCGGAGCGCCCGATCCCCGACGACCTGTGGGCGGGCGGCCGCCGGCTGGCGGTGGGGCTGTTCAAGAAGTTCGTCCTGGCCGATTCCCTGGCGCTGATCGCCCTCAACGGCCAGAACGCAGCCCAGGTCAGCGCCCCGGCCTGGCTGTGGGTGCTAGTCTACGCCTACACCTTCCAGATCTACTTCGACTTCGCCGGATACACCGACATCGCCATCGGCCTGGGGACCTTCCTGGGTATCCAGCTGCCGGAAAATTTCAACCGCCCCTACCTGCGCACCTCGCTGGCGACGTTCTGGAACTCCTGGCATATGACTCTGACCAACTGGTTCCGGGCTTACTTCTTCAACCCCTTCACCCGCTGGCTGCGTTCCGGGCCGCGTTCGCTGCCTGTCCCGGCGGTGATTCTGATCACCCAGGTGGCCACCATGGTGCTGATCGGCCTGTGGCACGGCATCACCTGGTCCTTTGTCGCCTGGGGCCTGTGGCACGGCCTGGGGCTGTTCGTGCAGAACCGCTGGACGGACTTCATCCGCCCACGCCTGACCGGCGCCACGCCCCGCCAGCGCTCGCTGCTGACCGGGCTTTCCTGGCTGCTGACCTTCAATTATGTCGCCCTGGGATGGGTGTGGTTTGCACTGCCGGATGCATCCCTCTCACTGCGCGTGCTGCTGCGCCTCTTCGGGCTGGCGGGCGCGTAGCGGGGGACGGGTATAATAACCGCTTACAACTGGAATGTTTTCCATGAATCGCACCGCAACCAATCTGCTGGTAATCACCCTGCTTCTGCTGGCGCTGCTGAGCGCCTGTTCGCCCCCGGAGTGGAGCGGCGGCGGGATGCAGGCAGCCGTCTACGACCCGGTGACCGCCGCGCCGTCCCATACGCCGACCATCACCCCTACCTTCACCATTACCCCCACCGAAGCACCCACCGAAACCCCGACCATCACGCCTTCGCCCACGCTGGACACCCGCCCGCTGCCCGAGCAGTGGTCCTCCTGGCCGGTGGTGCCTGAGATCAGCCACCACACCCGTGATATTTACCGCCAGGGCCTGGCCATGGGCAACAACCCCCGGGCTTACACTGTGGTGGGCGACTGCCAGTCTGTGCCGGAAGTGTTCCTGGGCATCTACGCCACCGACCGCTACTGGCTGGGCGATGAGTACGCCTACCTGCAGGAGACCATCGACTACTTCGCCGGCTCCTTCGACCATGTGTCCGCGGCGGTGCGGGACGGGCTGAGCGCTCCATCGGCGCTGTCGCCCACCTGGGCCGACCAGACCATGTGCGAGAGCGGCGAATCGCCGGTCGCGTGCGAGCTGCGCCGCACCCGGCCTTCCATCGTCTTCATCAACCTGGGCACCAACTGGCGCGCCGACGCCTCCGCCGAGGCCTACGGCAAATATCTGCGCCAGATCGTTGAAGAGGTCATCGCCGCCGGGGCGGTGCCGGTGCTCTCCACCAAAGCTGACAACGTCGAGGGCGACCACTCCATCAACCTGATGACCGCCCGCGTGGCCTACGAGTACGACATCCCCCTGATGAACGTCTGGCTGGCCGTCCAGGACCTGCCCAACGGCGGGCTGGACGCCGAGCGCGACGACCTGTACCTGACCGTCGACGCCTGGGACCGGCGCAGCTTTACCGCCCTGCGCGCGCTGGATGCCCTGCGCCTGGCCCTGCAGGACCTGGAGCCGCTGACGCCATGAGCGCGCCTGAACGCCCCGGCCGCCTGCTGTGGAACGTGGTCTGGAAGGGCCTGCTGCTCTTCCTGATCTTCAACCTGCTTTTTGCCGCCTTTCCGCCGCGGCTGGGGAAAGTCTCGGCCTACAACCGCCTGTTCCCCGGGCGGGCGCGCTTCCCCTTCGGCGAAAACCCGGCCCAGTCCTACAACCTGAGCCTGTACGACGTGGACGCCATGTTCGCCTCGCATGAAATTGCGGCCCTCAAACCCGCCGGCGAGTTCCGCGTGCTGGTGGTGGGGGATTCGTCCGTCTGGGGGACGCTGCTGCGGCCCGAGCAGACCCTCTCCGCCTACCTGACCGCCGCGCTGGCGGACAACCGCTGCGGGCTGCCGGTGAAAGTCTACAACCTGGGCTACCCCACGCTCTCGCTGACCAAGGATCTGATGATCATCGACCGGGCGATGGAATACCAGCCCGACCTGATCATCTGGATGGTGACGCTGGAGTCCTTTGCCCGCGCCAAGCAGCTGGAATCGCCCATCGTGGCCAACAATCCCGGCATCGTATCCGATCTGGCGGAGCGCTACAACCTCTCGCTGGCGCCGCGCTTCGAGGGCACCTGGCTGGATAGGACCATCGTCGGGCAGCGCCGCGCCCTGGCCGACTGGACGCGCCTGCAGCTGTACGGCGTGATGTGGGCCGCAACCGGCGTGGACCAGTTCTACCCGGAGACCTACCAGCCCGCCGCCCGTGATCTGGACCCGGACCCCGCCTGGCAGGGACTGGAGCCGGACGAGCTGCCCGTGGATGCGCTGGCGCTGGACGTGCTCGGGGCGGGCATGCGTGCCGCCGGTGACGTGCCGGTCCTGCTGGTCAACGAGCCCATGCTCATCTCCAACGGGGAAAACCGGGATGTCCGGTATAATTTCTTTTATCCGCGCTGGGCTTACGACCAGTACCGCCAGATCCTCTCGGCTTTGAGCGAACAGCTCGGCTGGAACTATCTGGATCTCTGGCGGCTGGTTCCGCAGAGCGAGTTCACCAACAGCGCCATTCACCTGACCCCGGCCGGAGAGCAGCAGCTGGCCGCTGAGATCGCCCCGGTCGTGGAGCAGGAAGCCTGCTGGTTTGAGGATTAGGCCTTGGCATGTGATTCATCAGCGCGCCGGCGGCGTGATTATCGGGTAACTTCAGACTGGCTCCGGACGGCGCTGGCCCTGCCGCTGACGTACTGCCCCGCGGCGGTCGAGGAGGTTGATCGATGACGCGACCCTCGCGTTATGCACTGCTCATTTTGATGGTTTTACTGGTACTGAGCGCCTGCGCCGCGCCGCCCGCGGAGGGTGAAGCCCCGGCCGCCTCTCTGACCCCGGCGAAGACAGCCGCTGCAGCCTTCCAGGGCGAGACCGCCGTCACCCCCTCCGCCGAACCTCAGATCACGCCGCTCCCAGGCGAAACCCTTCCGCCGCAGCCCACCCCCACGCCGGACCAGCGCCTGGACCCGGCCGACTGGCGGGACTGGCCGGTCGTTCCCGAGCGCATCAGCCCGGCGCTGCAGGCTCTCTACCGCGAGGGCATCGCCCGGGGCAACAGCCCGCACGCCTTCTCCAAGGTCGGCGACTGCCAGGCCATCAAGGAAGTGCTGATGGGCCTGTACGATGACCCCATGCGCTACCGGCTGCCCGAGGACGAGCAGTACCTGGCTGAGACCATTGAAAACTTCGCCGGCTCCTTCAACCGCGACGGGCAGGCCGTCAAGGGCGGGTACAACGCCGCCGCGGTGCTCTCGCCCATGTGGGCTGACCCGCAGGTCTGCGAGCCGGGCGAATCCCCGCTGGAGTGCGAGTACCGTGTACACCGCCCCTCCATCGCGCTGATCAGCCTGGAGGTCTGGTGGGACGGGCGCACGCCCGAGCGCTACGAGCAGTACATGCGCACCATCATCGAGTTCTACCTGGAGAACGGGGTGGTGCCCATCCTTTCCACCAAGGCCGACAACGTCGAGGGCGATCATTCCATCAACCGCATTACCGCCGAGCTGGCCTACGAGTACGATTTGCCGCTGTGGAACTTCTGGCTGGCCGTGCAGGATATGCCCTACGCCGGTCTGGACCCCACCCGCCCGGACGGTTTCCACATTTCCTACGAGGCCTGGACGGTGCGCAGCCACACCGCGCTGGAGACGCTGGACGCCGTCTGGCGCATGCTGAACCAGCAGGACGTGCCCGTGCCTGAAACGGCCGAAACCCCGCAGATTACCCCTGCAGCGAGCGAGACGGAGGAGCCAGTTTCCGTGCTCTTCCTCCCCGCCGAACTGCTGTCGGCGCCGGAGGAGGGGGCGGATCCGGGCAAACCGGCGCTGATCCTCTCGCTGGCGGAGCGCGGCGAGACCGGCACGCAGCCGCTGGGTCTGCGCCTGCTGGACCCGCAGAGCGGCGCGCTGACCGAACTGCCCGGCGGCACGCGCGCCCTGCAGGCTGTCTCGCCGGAGGGGCACTTCTGGCTGGCCAGCGAAGGAACCCGGCTGTACCTGCAGTCGCTCGACCAGGCCGGCCAGCCGCTGGAAATCCTGCTGGATAACCGCGCCGTCCCGCCCTCCGCCGGCCAGACTGCCGCCTGGGGCCTGGACGGTTCCATCTTCCTGCTGGCGCGCGATTCCGAAGGCGAGACCCGGCTGGACTGGCTTCCTGCGGACGGCTCCGAGCGCGTCTCGCTGGATACCGGGGGACAGCAGCCCGCTGCGCTGCTCGGCCCTTCAGCCGGTGAGCGGGTTTACTGGCTGGCCGAGTGCGCCGGATGCGAAATTCCGCCGGTGTGGTCCTCCCCGCTGGACGGCGGCGAGGCAGCCGAACTGGGAGCCTATCTGCGCCCGGCCCTCTCGCCGGACGGCGCCCGCATGGCCTATCTGGTCGAGAACGAGGACGGGACCGAGACCCTGGGCCTGCTGGACCTGATCAACGGCGCCGACCGGCAGCTGCCCCTGCCGCCCGGCGCGCTGGTCGACGGGGCCTGGTCGGCCGACAGCCGCCTGCTGGCCCTGCTGATGGCCGAGCGCTCGGATTACTCCGGCCGGCAGTTCGGCTTCCGCACCTATATCCTGGACGCCAACACCTTCTCCCTGCGCCAGGTGCTGGAGCTGGACGGCCTGAACGGCCGCGTGCTCTACGCGCCGGACGGGGTGCAGCTGGTGCGGGCGTCCACGCTCATCCAGGACAGCGCCTACCGGCTGCACCTGGAGCAGCTGGACCTGCGCTCCAACACCGCCGCCGCTTATGACGAGAGCCTGCCTCCGGCCGGGGAGGGGTTCCTCTGGGTCCAGTCGCTGGCCTGGGTCCAGCTCCCGGCATCCACTTTATCGCCTTAAGGAGTGCCTGCATGAACGCAGAACGCATTGAAACTCTGTCCAGTCACATCGCCGCCAAGATCCTCAAGCAGCCCAACCGCAAGATCGGCGCCGACGAGCCGGTGATCTCCTCCGGCCTGATCGATTCCTTCTCGCTGGTGGACCTGGCGCTGTTCGTGGAGGACACCTTCGGGGTGCATCTGGACGACGCCGAACTGACCGCCGAAACCTTCGACACCCTGCGCGAGCTGGACCAGCTGATCGAGTCCCGGCAGGCCTGAGCGCATGGATACCTTCGCGCAGCGCCTTTACCGCCACTACCGGGAGAACCCCGACCGGGTGGCCCTGGTTTTCCAGCAGGCCGGTCAGCCCGACCTGCCGCTGACCTACGCCGATCTGCTGCAGGGGGCGCACGCCTGGGCGAAGGCGCTGGAGCGGCGCGGGCTGCAGCCCGGTGAGGTGGTCATCCTCATCCTGCGCCACAGCCTGGATCTGGTTTACTCCTACTTCGGGGCGGTGCTGTACGGCGCGGTGCCCTCCATCATGCCCTTCCTGACTGAAAAGCTGCTGCCCGAGCGCTACAGGGCCGACCTTGCCTCGCTGGTGGCAGTCACGCAGCCGGCGGCGGTGATCACCTACCCGGAGTTCGAGCCGGAAGTGCGCGCGGCCCTCTCGCCGGAATCCTCCGTGCGTATGGTGCTGCTGCCCGGCGAGGTCGAGCCGCCCTCCGCGCCGGACTTTGAGCGCCTGCCCGGCCTGCAGCGCCAGCCGGACGACATCGTGCTGCTGCAGCATTCCTCCGGCACCACCGGCCTGCAGAAGGGCGTTGCCCTGTCGCACCGGGCGGTCGCGAATCAGCTGCGGGCCTATTCCGCCGCCATCCGCCTCAGCCCGCAGGACGTGATCGTCTCCTGGCTGCCGCTGTACCACGACATGGGCCTGATTGCCGGGTTCCTGATGCCGCTGCTCAGCGGGGTGAAGCTGGTGCTCATGTCCCCCTTCGACTGGGTGCGCGCGCCGGCCCGGCTGCTGCAGGCCGTCTCGACCTACCGGGGTACGCTCTCCTGGCTGCCCAACTTCGCCTACAACTTCCTGGCGCAGAAGGTGCGCGACCGGGATCTGCAGGGCGTGGACCTGTCCTCCTGGCGGGCGGTGATCAACTGCTCCGAGCCGATGCGCTACGAGTCGCACCGGGCTTTTCTGGAGCGCTTCCGTGAATACGGGCTGCGTGAATCGGCGCTGGCCACCTGTTACGCCATGGCCGAGAACGTCTTCGCCGTCACCCAGGGTGGCATCGACGGCCCGGTGACGGTCGACCCGGTCCGGCTGGACCTGCTGCAGACCGAGCGGCGGGCGGTGCCCTGCGAGGAAGGCGACACGGTGATCCGCATGCTCTCCGCCGGGCGGCCCATCGCCAACACCCGTGTGCGCGTGGTCGGCCCGCAGGGGGAGGACCTGCCCGAGCGCGAGGTGGGAGAGATTGCCATTCTCTCCGACTGCCTGCTGAGCGGCTACTATCACCGCCCGGACGCCACCGCCGAGGCCTTCCGCGGCGGCTGGTACCTGACCGGCGATTACGGCTACATGGCAGGCGGCGAGGTCTACATCACCGGGCGCAAGAAGGACCTGATCATCGTCGGCGGAAAGAACATCTACCCGCAGGACATTGAGGAGCTGGCCCAGAGCGTGCCGGGCGTGCACGCCGGACGGGCGGTGGCCTTCGGGATCGAGGACACCGAATCGGGCACCGAGGAAGTGGTGGTGGTCGCCGAGGTGGAGGAGTACGACCGCCGCACGCCCGAAGAGCTGCAGGCCCTGGCCGACGAAATCCGCCGGGTGGTGACCCGCGGGTCGGCAGTGGCGCTGCGCCTGGTGCACCTGGTTGGGCAGGGCTGGATCGCCAAGACGTCCAGCGGGAAGAAGGCGCGCGCTGCCAACCGGGAGCGCTACCTGCGCGAGGTGGGCGGTCCGGCCGCGTGATGAAGGAAGAAAGAACCCCGGCGCGGTCGGAAGAAAAAATACAGGGTAATATTTCTACCGATAAATATTTTCAAACTTCGCATAGTCGATCATTGCCAACGAAAGAACTGCCATATGTGGCGGTTGGCGGCCCGCGAAGCGCCACTAGTGCCCCCGTCTTTGGGGGCCTGAATCCGCCGCTGTTGACCGCTGAACATCCCATCATGTCCCGCATCTTCATATTGGAAAAGAGACCCGTATGCCTTCCTTAAAGCCACCCAAGAAGTTTCAATACACCGGACGGCCGCTCACGGACCAGGAAAAGGCCGACACCCGGGCGGTGATGATCCCCGCGGTGATCGGCCTGATCGTCGGGGTGATCTGGACCGCCTACACGCAGAGCACCTACGACGGCCAGCCCCCGGAACAGCTCAACGATCTGGCCACCGCGCTGGTGTTCCTGATCTGGGGCTTCAGCCCGTTCATTGGCCTGCGCCGCGATTTCTTCCCCTTCTTTGCCAACCCGCGCTCGGATGCCGCCCACAACACCGCGGTCATCGCGCTGATCACCTTCTGGGCCATCGCCGCCGGGTTCCTCATCGCCGCCTTTATCTGACGCCATCCAGAATTCTCCATCAGGTTGAAACTATGACAACCAACTATTCCTATCTGGCCGGGCTGAGCTGTCCGATTTGTGGCCGGGTTTTTGACGCCGGCCGCGTGCAAACCTACTGCCCGGACTGCGCTTCGCCGCTGGAAGCCGTGTATGACCTGGGCCGGGCCGGAGCCGAGGTCAGGCGAGAGGCCATCGCCGCCCGCCCGAAGGGGCTCTGGCGCTGGCACGAGCTGCTGCCGGCATCCGCGCCCGGGCACACCCTCTCGCTGGGGGAGGGGGACACGCCGCTGCTGCCGCTGCCGCGTACTGGTTCAGCGCTGGGTCTGCGCCACCTGTATCTCAAAGACGAATCGCTCAACCCGACAGGCTCGTTCAAGGCCCGCGGGCTGGCGGTGGCGGTTGCCCGGGCCGCCGAGCTGGGCGTGAAGCGTCTGGTCATCCCCACCGCGGGCAACGCGGGCGGGGCGCTGGCCTTCTACGCCAGCCGGGCCGGGCTGCAGGCGCGGGTCTACATGCCCGCCGACACGCCGGAAGCCAACCAGATCGAAACCCGCATGGCCGGGGCCGAGGTGGTGCTGGTCGACGGGCTGATCAACCTGGCCGGGAAGCAGGCCGGCGAGCTTGCCGCCACCGGCGAGTGGTTCGACATGTCCACCTTCAAGGAGCCCTACCGCATGGAGGGCAAGAAGATCATGGGCTACGAGCTGGCCGAGGCCTTCGGCTGGTCCTGGCCGGAGGTGATCATCTACCCGACCGGCGGCGGGATGGGCCTGGTGGCCATCTGGAAGGCCGTGCGCGAGCTGAGCGAGCTGGGCTGGGTGCTCGGCCGCCCGCCGCGCATGGTGGCCGTGCAGGCCGCCGGCTGCGCCCCGGTGGTGCGCGCCTTCGAGCAGGGCAGGGACGCCTGCGAGCTGTGGGAGGGGGCCGAGACGCTGGCCTCGGGCCTGCGGGTGCCGAAATCGTTCGGAGATAAACTGATCATGCGCTGCCTGCGTGAATCCGGCGGAACCGCGCTGGCCGTCTCCGACGAGCAGATTCTGGCCGCCCAGCGCCGGCTGGCCCGCGAAGAGGGCATCTTCGCCGCGCCGGAAGGGGCCGCCAACCTGGCCGCGCTGGAGCAGCTGGCCGCCTCTGGCTGGCTGCGCCCCGACGAGCGCGTGGTGCTGCTCAACACCGGCACCGGGCTGAAGTATCTGGACCGGGCCGCGCTGTAACCGCCGATTGATGTAATACCACTCAGGCCGGCCTCGGGCCTTATTCAGCCCGGCCGGCCTGTTCTATTTCCGCCGGGTCGGGGACGACCTGCGTCTTTTTATGCTCGCCCAGGTTGATCAGCACCACCGAGGAGACGATCACGATCGCCGCGGCCAGCACCCGCGGGGTGATCACCTCGCCGGCCAGCAGCGCGCCGACGGCGATGGCCACCATCGGGTTGACGTAGGCGTAAGTGGCCACCACGGGCGGCGGGGCGGCGGTCAGCAGGAAGGAATAGGCGCTGAAGCCAACCAGCGAGCCGAAGATGATCAGGTAGGCCATCCCGCCCAGCGAGCGCAGTGATATGGCCGCCAGGTCTACCCGCGCCCAGTCACCGTTCAGCGTGGCCAGGATGGTCAGGCCCGCGCCGCCGGCCAGCATTTCCATGCTGGTCTCCAGCAGGGGGGAGGAGGAGCGCGGGAGACGGCGGGCGATCAGCGGGGCGACCGCCCACAGCATGGCAGAGGTGTTGATAGCCAGCGCGCCGGGCAGGTGAATCGATCCGTCCTGCTGCCAGGGGTTGATCAGCAGCAGGATGCCCCCGAAGCCCAGCAGCACGGCCGCCAGCGAGCCAAAGCCCGGCAGTTTACGCGTGAGCAGGCTGGAGATGATCGTCAGCCACAGCGGGGTGGTGGCGATCAGCAGTGAGGTAATCCCGGAGGGGACGTACTGCTCGGCCCACACCACGGCGCCGTTGCCGCACACCAGCAGCATGGCGCCGAGCAGCGCCGCCGAGGCCCATTCCCGGCCAGCCGGGGCGCGGTCTCCGCGCCAGCGCCTGAACAGGTACAGCGCGCTCCCGGCGATCAGGAAGCGGATGCCGGCCATCCAGAAGGGCGGCATGGTTTCGATGGCGAAGCGGATGGCCACGTAGGTCGAGCCCCAGAAGAAGTACACACACATCAGGGCTGCCCCGATGGCCGCCGGGCTTGCTTTTTGCGCCGTGGGGGTTGGGTTTTTCACTATGTCACCGCTAATCAGGGGATTATGCAGCAGGCAGGCGGGGCCTGCGGGTGTTCGATCTGCACTCGGGTTACTATATCATGGTTTGCTCCGGGCGGGTGTGGTCTGGCAGGCCCGCGATGGGCTGGAATCCCTATAATGAGTGTGATGGCTGGTACGCATGAAAGGAAGGGGAGATCGATGGAAAAGATGGGCAAAGGAGCGGCCACGGTCGCCGAGTATATCGCGCAGTTCCCGCCCGAGGTGCAGCAGATTCTGAACACGCTGCGGAAGATGGTCAATGAGATCGCGCCTGAGGCGGAGGAGCGCATCAGCTACGGCATGCCGGGCTATTACTACCACGGCCCGCTGGTGTATTTCGCCGCGCACAGGAATCACATCGGGTTCTACCCCACCCCGTCCGGGATTGAGGCCTTTGAGAAGGAGCTGGCCGAATACCGCAACGCCAAGGGATCGGTGCAGTTCCCGTACAAAAAGCCCATGCCGTACGATCTGATGCGGCGCATCATCGAGTACCGGCTGGCAGAGAACCTCCAGAATAAGAAGAAGGCCTGAGGTCAGATGGCGCCGGATTGCTGAGGGCCGGGCCGGAACAGGATATTCTGCATCATCTTCCTGGCGCTCCGCGAGAATCGCTTCGCCAGCATCACCGTCCAGGTGGCCGGGGAGCAGCAGGTGATCACCACCGGGCCGTACGCGGTGGTGCGCCACCCGATGTATGCCGGAGGATCGCTGCTGGTGCTGGCCGCGCCCGTCGCTCTGGGGTCCTGGGCGGCGCTCCCGCTGGCGGTTCTGCCGGTCCTGGCGCTGGTTCTGCGCCTGCTGGACGAGGAAAAGGTACTTACGGCCAGCCTGAGCGGCTACCGGGATTACCAGCATCAGGTGCCGTACCGCCTGGTGCCCGGTCTCTGGTAGAATGATCCGGTATGCTCATTGAGGAAGCCTTCACCCCCTTCCCCGTGCTGACCACCGAACGCCTGATATTGCGCCAGGTCGTGCCCGCGGACGCCCCGGCGCTGTTTGCCGTCAAGGGCGACAGGGCGATCACCCGCGCCTACGCCCAGCCGCCGCACCCGTCAGCGGAGATCACCCGCAGCTGGATTGAGCGGCTGGGGCAGTCCTTTCAGCGGCGGGAGGCGCTGTTCTGGGGGCTGGCGATGATCGACGGCGGCCCGCTGATCGGCACGGGCGGGTTCTGGAACATTGACGCCGGCTCGGCCTGCGCGGAGCTGGGCTACGAGCTGGGCCGGGACTTTCAGGGGCAGGGGCTGATGAGCGAGGCCGTCCGGGCGATGCTGGATTACGGGTTCGGCCGCATGGGGCTGCACCGCGTCGAAGCGCTGCCGCTGGAGGAAAACAGCAGCTCGATCCGCCTGCTGGAGCGGCTCGGCTTCCGGCAGGAAGGTCACCTGCGCCAGCGCATTTTCTTTGACGGCCGCCGCATTGACCAGCGCATGTATTCCCTGCTGGCCGGGGAGTGGCGCTAACTCGTTCTTTTTATTTAGACAATTTGGAAAAAACCTATTGACTTCTCCGGCCAGGTTCTGTACAGTAGGGGATATTGTGTCCCTTTCCAGTCGGGACCGATTCCTCTTCATCACTGCTCGCGCACGACGGCGGGCATCCAAGCCACATTACATCCTGGAGGAACCGCATGGTTCGCAAATCCCTCATTGTTGTCCTGGTCGTGGCGCTGGTCACAATGGCCTGTTCGTTCTCCATCGGTTCGA
>DGEO01000034.1:112520-167257 GCA_002385985.1 Anaerolineaceae bacterium UBA3924
GCCCGAACCAACCCCTGAACCGCCGCCCGTGCAGCCTACGAGAACCATCGAACCCACCCCCACGCTAGAACCGACCCCCGAGCCGACAGAGGAGCCGGCCGAGGCCCCGCTGCCGACTATGGCGGTGCCCACCGAATCCCCGGAGGAGATCGAGGTCGACGAGCCGGTGGTGGATGAGCCTGAGCCGTTCTTCATCGAAGAGTTTGAGGACGGGGACGGCTGGGTCTACTTCCTGATGAGCGGTGATGAGGACGACATGGTCCTCGAGGCCGACAGTGACCGCCTGGTTTTTGACCTGGACGGCGAGGAAATCTATGCCTACGTTCTGTACGACGAATACATTTATACGGACGTGGGCATCGAGGCGGTCGCCGAGAACCGCGGGGTGAACTCCAACAACGTCAGCCTGCTGTGCCGCTACAGCGATGATGAGGGCTGGTACGAGTTCAACATCGGCTCCGACGGGCTGTACAACATCCTGCGCTTCGACCAGCGCCGCGGGGAGTACGTCCTGCTGGCCTCCGGCGGCTCGAATTCGATCAACATGGGCAAGGCTGTCAACGTGTACACGGCCACCTGCAAGGGTAAGAAGCTGACCCTGTGGATCAATGGCCGCGAGATCAAGCAGATCGAAGACGCCTCGCTGCGTGAAGGTCAGGTGGGCATTTCCGTGTCGTCGTTTGACCAGTACCCGGTGATTGTCGAGTTCGATACCGTGGAAATCTTCCAGCCGTAATCATCTCAGACCAACGCACAGGCAGGCCTGATGAAGGCCCGCCTTTTTTGATTCCGGGTGAGGGAGGGGGATATTTCCCGCTTATCCGGCGCGCAGCAGCACGCCGTTCTGCGACGGATCGCGGACCAGCCAGCCGCCGGGCAGCTCCTGCGGCTCCAGCCCGGCGGCGCGGGCGCGGGCCAGCACGGCCTCCTGATCTTCCGGTGAAGCCAGGCGCAGCTCGAACCAGCGCAGCCCGGCCGATCCGTCCGGCGGGGGCGGAGCGCCCTTGCTGGTCCACTCGTTGATGCCCACGTGGTGGTGGTACCCGCCGGCGGATAAAAAGGCGGCCTGGTCGCCGTAGGTCTGCATCAGCTCCAGCCCGATGATTTCCTGATAAAACCGCGCGGCCTCCTGCACGTCCGAGACCTTGAGGTGGATGTGCCCGATATCCGTGCCGGCCGGCAGCTGATCGCCGCCCGGTTTGCGGCCGCCCAGCTCGCCCAGCAGGCTTTCCAGGTCCAGCGGGTCGGTGACCATGTCCAGTTCGCCCTCTTCGGTCAGCGGCCATTCCTCGCGGGGGCGGTCGCGGTAGATCTCGATCCCGTTCAAGTCCGGGTCGGCCAGGTAGATGGCCTCGCTCACGCCGTGGTCGGCCACGCCCTGGATGCCGGCCTCCAGGTTGGCCAGGCGGTAGATCACCCAGGCCAGGCTGTGGCGGTCCGGCAGGCGGATGGCGAAGTGGTACAGCCCCGGCGCCCGGCGGACGGCCCTGGCCCCGCTCCGCGCGGCCAGGTGCACCAGCGGCGTGCCGTCCACGCCCAGACTGGCGATCTGCCTTTCTCTGTCCATGTCCAGGCGCTGAAAGCCGAGGGTCTGCTCGTAAAAGGCCAGCGAGCGGTCCAGGTCCGAGACGGTCAGCGCCAGGCTGCCGATTTTGGTGCGCGGGTCGAGTGGTTGGGTCATGCGTCCTCCTGTGTGTCAGAACCTTAGCATATCCGCATTTTTCAGTCAAGCCGGGGAGGGTCATTGACCCATCCCTTACCTGCCTTGAGGGAGGCGCCCCCTGGAGTCAGGGGAGTGCCTCCCCCCCATCCCCCTACCCCCCTTCCCAAAGGCGGAGCGGGGGACTGGTAAGTTAGCCTCTATGGGAAGGGGAGCGCACCCCCATGGGGGCAGGTGGGGGATGGGTGGAAAACAACCCGGCCTACTAAGTAATGGGGGCACCCCGATAGGCTCTGCCCATGGGCAGATAGGGGATGGGTCATAACCCTGAATAATGCCGTGGTAATTCCTCCGGGGATATACTCACCCCACTTACAGGGATTTCCCCCAACGCCCTCAACGGTACTTCCCCATTACGCTGGATCGAGCAGTCCACTATACTGCTAAAAGAAGGTTGGAACTTCTCCGGCCTTCGTTTCGAATAAAGGTTTGGACATTTACCGGTTGAAACAATGACCGTGTGAGCGCCAGATAAGGAAGAGGAAGGAGCCCCGGGATGGAGTTGGTGTTGATCAGCGTTTCTGCTGTCGGTGCGCTCTTCTGGATCCTGTTCAGAATACAGGATGAGAAGAATCGCCGGCCGGACGCGCGCCGGCTGGAGGTCAAAGACCGGCACAGGCCGCGCAAATAACGCAGATACGCGCAGATAGACTATTGGGACGGTGCGGAGAACACGATTAGAGGTAAAAAACGCTCCGTTAAACTTAAAGGTAAAATGGCGGTGGGGTGAACAGCCCCACCGCCGGCGTTTTAACCCTCCGGCAAATCCCCTTCTGTGGAGCCTTCTCTTGACCTTCTGGGACACGATCATCTGGGAGCACACGATTCGCCAGTGGAGCACCGCGCTCGCGGTCGCGGCGGGGACCTTCACGGCCCTTCATTTCTTCCGCAGCCTGATACTCCGGCGGCTGAAGCATCTGGCCGCCCGTGAGCAGCTGGACGTCACCGACCTGCTCTACAGCCTGGTGGAGCAGACCAAAACCCTGTCCATTCTCGTCCTGTCGCTGGCCGCCGGATCCCTCTTCCTTGGCCTGGCCCGGGATGAAAGCTCCTGGCTGGAAAAAACCGCGCTGGTCCTGCTGGTACTGCAGGTTGGCTTCTGGCTGACCGTGGCCATCGACTATTTCGTCGCCCGGCGGGTTCAGGCAGGGAACAGAGGCGACCCGACCGGTGCGGCCACCATGGGCGCGCTGCGCCAGGTGCTCAAGTTCGTGGTCTGGGCTGCGGTGCTGCTGCTGGTGCTGGAAAACCTGGGCGTGTCGGTCAACACCATGATCGCCAGCCTGGGCATTACCGGGATCGCCGTCGGCCTGGCGGTGCAGAACATCCTGGGGGACCTGTTCGCCTCGCTGTCCATCGCCCTGGACCAGCCCTTTGTGATCGGTGATTTCATCGAGGTGGACCAGTACTCCGGCACGGTGGAGCACGTGGGGCTGAAGTCCACCCGCCTGCGCTCGGTTTCCGGCGAGCAGCTGATCATCTCCAACTCGGACCTGCTGAGCAGCCGCATCCGCAACTTCAAGCGCATGGCCCGGCGCCGGGCGGTGTTCACCCTGAACGTGGCTTTTTCCACCCCGGCGGAGGTGCTGGAGCAGATCCCCGGCTGGGTGCGGGAGATCGTCGAAGGGCAGGAGCAGGTGACCTTCGAGCGGGCGCACTTTAAAACCATCGGTGATTTCGGGCTGCATTTCGAGGTGGTCTATTACCTGGACACCGCCGACTACAAACGCTACATGGACGTGCAGCAGGCTGTCAACCTGGCGGTGCTGCGCCTGTTCGACAGGCACGGGATCAAGGTTGCAGCCCCGGTGCAGCGGGTGGAAGTGACCGGCCTGCGGCAGTCAGCAGAGCAGCCGCCGGAGGGCCTGGTCAAACCTTAAAGAATCACAGCGACTGCGTATAGGTAAAATTGCAGAAAATTCGACGATTTTTTTCTCAGCCCTCACGAAATTCTCTCGAGGGAAATGAAATTTTCGGCGAATTTTTTTTATTTTTTCAAAAGCCACAGCAGCGGGTTGACGCGGAAATCAGTGATCATCCACAGGTCGCCCTGAGGCCCGGCGGCCAGGTGATTCGTCTCCAGGTCCGAGAGCTGCTCGCGGGTGATCTCACCCGTCTCGCGGGGAGTCAGGCGGAACAGGCCCTCCTCCGAGGCGATCCAGCCGGTGCCGCCTGGTCCAAAGACCAGCCTGTGCAGGCCCAGGCGGCCCTGGCGGTAGACCAGCTGTGAGGAGCCGCCGGTGACGCGGAAGCGCTGGCTGGCTGCCCGGCAGTCGACCTGATCGCACAGCGAGAACAGCGGCCAGGCCGCGCCGTCCGGGGCCAGCGCGATCTCGATAACGAAGCCAGGCCGCTGGCCTTCCTCCAGCAGGGGAAGGTCATCCACCAGTGACCATTCGGATGGCTGCTCATCAGAATCATATCGCCACAGCTGTCCGTCCGCCCCGACCCAGACAACCTGCCGGCCGGCACCGGTCTCCATCCCGGCGATGGCGGTGATGCAGGCATCCTTCAGGGGCAGGCCGGCGTCTTCCCAGCGGCCGTTCACCAGCCGCTTCAGCCCGCCGCCGCCGGCCGGCACACCGTCCCGCCAGTGGCAGGTGCCGGCCCAGGGAGTTTCCCCGGCCAGCCCGACCACGAAGGAGCAGTCCACCCCGGCCTGCCAGGCCAGCGGAAGGCCCAGCTCGGTGGCGGTGTGCACCTGCCAGCGCCGGCCGTCGAAGTGGCGCACGTCTTCGGCGGTGGAGATCCACAGCAGCCCGGCGGGGCTGGTCAGAAAGCTCTCCTCCATCGGCCCGGGGACCGGGCTGGCGGGCAGGATCCAGCCGTCGCCGAAGTCGTAGTCGACGGTCTCCATTCCGTCCCATGCCGAAACCACGTCCCCGCCGTAGCGGATGAACCACAGGCGCATGTCAGCGTCCAGCCCCAGGTAAGTGACCGGGGCGTCGAACTTGGTCTGGGTGAAGGCCTCACCCGGCACGTACAGCCGGGCCGCCCCGCGCGGCACGGTCAGCCAGACGGTTTCGTCATCTTCCACATACAGCCCGCCGATCACGCCCGGCGCGGCCCAGTCGAGCGGCAGCATGGCCATCCAGGGGCCGATGGCCGTTGGCATGCGGGTGGGCATGGCCAGCTCCGGCGGGAAGGTGGGCGTGACTGTGGCGGTTGGCCGCAGGGTGGGGGTGACGGTGCGCGTCGCCGTGGGTGTGGGTGTGCGGGTCGGCGGACGGGGCGTGGGGGTCGGCTCCGCGGGCGGCTGGCAGGCGGCCAGCAGCAGGACGATGGCCAGCAGCAGCAGGGATGTCAGCAGGCGGCGGCGCTCGCGGGTGGGCATGCTGTTGTTATATCATGAAACCGGCTCCGCCGGTCGAGAGGAGAGGTGGGCCGGGAGCGTCCCCCACCGATCCCCATTTATCCCCAGGGGTTTTGTCAATGGGGGCAGGTGGGGGATGGGGCAGATGTCCCTATCCCGGCCAGGGACACAAGTCTCGAAGATACATCGCTACGGGAACATCCACTTGTGGGTGAAGGTGGGGATGGGTGGGCGACACCACCTGCTACGCGCTAGAGAACACCACTGCGGGATTCAGACAGGGTACCCCTTCAGGGAAAAGTTCCCTATTCGGGGTTCCTAACCCTGCTTAGGGTATAATGGCCCGCATGAGCATTCCCATTATCTGTTTTGATCTGGACGGTACGCTGATTGACGAACACGGACGGATCCACCCCAACGACAAAGCCATCCTGAGCCAGCCTCCCCGGGACGTGGTGCTGGTGCCTAACACCGGGCGGCCGATGAACTCGGTGCTCCCCATGTTCCACGAGCGCGACATGCTCACCGGCTATTCGCTGCTGCCCTTCCCGGGCGTCTGCCAGAACGGCGGGACGGTATACCTTGAGAACGAAGTGCTGGTCTCGGTGAGCACTATGGACCCGGAGGTGCAGGCCGAGCTGATCAAGATCACGCGCCCGTTCAAGCGGGTGACCACCATCCTCACCACCGTGGACCTGCACATGTATTTCAACCCGACCGAGTACGGGTTCCAGGCCTCGCGTGATTTCAACTTCACCCTTACCCCCGTCAGCCCTGACGATACATTCCCTCCGCTGACCAAAGTCATGGCCTTTTCGGACCATCCCGAAGATCTGGCCGAGATCGCTCGCCTGGCCGAGGGCCTGAGCACATCCGCCTCCTACAGCCAGCCGACCATCTACGAGTTCCTGCCCGCCGGGGTGAACAAGGGGACCGGCCTGCGCGCGCTGATGGATGCGCTGGACCTGCAGGACAGCCCGGTGTTCGCGGCGGGCAACGGGGGAAACGATGTGGAAATGCTTGAAATGGCTGACGTGGCCTTCGCCCCGCACAACAGCTCCGCCGACGTGCTCGCCCTGGCCGACGAGGTGCTGGACGTGTCGCAGGAAGGCCTGCTGATCCCCATGTTCCGCCGGGCCGGGCTGATGGTGGAAGTTCCCCGCTAGCCGCCGGCCTTTACCCGTACAGATTTCGACAGCCAGGAAAACGCTGTGCTCTACATTCTTGCCCTGCTTCCCATTCTTAGCGTTGTTTTTCTGATGACAGCCCGGCGCTGGGGGAGCGTCAAGGCCGGACCGGCCGGGTGGCTGGTCGGGCTGCTGGTGGCCCGCCTGGCGTTCGGCATGAACTGGGATATCTGGTGGGTGTCGCAGGGCAAAGGCCTGCTGCTCTCGCTGAACGCGCTGCTGATTCTGTGGTCGGCGCTGTACCTGTACAACCTGGTCGCGGAGGTTGGCGGCGTTAAAGCCGTGGCCGACGCGCTGCTGGCGGCCATCCCTGAACCGGGATGGCTGCACATCGTTATGGCCTGGGCGCTGTCCGGCCTGATGGAATCGGTTTCCGGCTACGGCCTGCCGATCGCCATCGTGGCCCCCATGCTGGCGGGACTGGGTGTTCCGGCGGTGAGCGCCGTGGCTGCCTGCGCCGTCGGGCACGCCTGGGCGGTCACCTTCGGCGGCATGGGCTCGCTGCTGCAGACGCTGGTGGCGGTGACGGGCGTGGACACGGACCTGCTGGTCCCGGCGGCGGCCTTCCTGCTCGGCGTGGCCTGCGTGCTGTGCGGGCTGGCCGCGGCGGTGATCCTGGGCCAGGGTAAGTACTGGAAGCGGGTGCTGGTGCTGGGTGTGATCATGGCGCTGGCGCAGGCGGGGGCCGCTCTCGCCGGGCTGTGGGCGCTGGCCAGCCTGCTGGCCTCCATCGCCGGGATCGGCGGAGGCATCCTGCTCTTCCGCCGGCGGCGCGAGGACTGCCCCGACGGCGAACTGCACTGTGTGCCGCCCGCGCTGAAGGGCGCGCTGCTGGCCTACGGGCTGCTCATCGCCTTGATGGTGATCACCACGCAGATACCGCCGCTGTACGCGAGGCTGCAGCAGTTCATCCTGACCGTGCAGTTCCCCGAGGTGGTCTCGAACCTGGGCACGGTCACCGCGGCGGGGCCGGGGTTCATTTTCCGCCCCTTCCTGCACCCGGCGACGCTGATCATGGTCAGCGCGGCCATTTCTTACGAAGCCTTCCGCCGGCGGGGGCTTGGACAATCCAGCATCTGGTCGCGGGCTGCCGTGACCACCTTCCGGGCCGCGGGGCCGAGCAGCGTCGGCGTGATCGCCATGGTGGGGCTGTCCACGCTGATGGAGCACACCGGCATGACCATGCTGCTCGCGCAGGGGCTGGCCGGGCTGACGGGCACCGCCTTTCCGCTGGTCTCCCCGCTGATCGGCATCCTGGGCGCGTTCGCCACCGGCTCGAACAACAACTCCAACGTGCTATTCGGGCCGATGCAGAAGAACGTGGCTCTGGCGCTGGGCGTGGACAAAGGCGTGCTGGTCGGCGCGCAGACGGCCGGCGGCTCGATCGGCAGCATGATCGCCCCGGCGAAGATCACGGTCGGCTGCAGCACCATCGGGCTGAAGAATGAAGAGGGGCTGGTGTTCCGCAGGACGCTGCCGGTGGGCATCGGCACCGGCCTGCTGCTCGGGGCCATCGCCTGGCTGATCACCGTGGGCCGGTAACCCTCGATACAAAGGAGCCTTATGAACGAAGACACGTTCTTGATCCGCCCGGAGACTGATGCTGACCGGACGGCGATCGCGCATGTCCACCGGCTGGCGTTCGGCGGCGAGGCGGAGGCCGGGCTGGTCGAGGCGGTGCGCGGCTCGGACGGCTTCATCCCCGGCCTGTCTCTGGTCGCTGAGTACGGCGGGCAGATGATCGGGCACATTCTCCTCTCGCGGATTCACATCGAAACCGGGGAGGGCAGCGTGGACGCGCTCTCACTGGCGCCGCTGGCGGTCCTGCCGGGATATCAGAGACAGGGGGTTGGCTCGGCGCTGGTCCGCCGCGCGCTGGAGGAGGCCCGCAGGCAGGGGCATGCCGCCGTGCTGGTGCTCGGCCACGCGGACTATTACCCGCGCTTTGGCTTTTCGGCCGGTAAGGCGGCTGGCGTGGCGTGCCCGTTTGGAGATGCCGGCCCGCACTGGATGGCGCTGGAGCTGGTATCCGGCGCGCTGGAAGGCGTCCGCGGCCGGGCGGTCTACCCGCCGGCGTTTTACGGGGTGTGAGCGCCGGGCGCGGGGGCAGGCCGGTGCCGGCTGCCCCCGCATTATTCAGGTTCCAGATGCTCGCAGGGGGAATTGTTGCCAGTTTGTAATGTGACAAAAGTGCAACAAAGATAGTTATTGACATTTGTTTGTCAACTCTTTATATGTAGGTACATTGGTACATATCCGTACATCCCATTAAACTGACAATTAAATATCACTCCCCAGGCCCAGGCAGTAACTGCCTGTAGCTGTACTTTTTTACATCAGGAACCGGCCTATATGGATTCTCTCACCCCCTACGATATTGCCCAGATGATCGATATCAGCGCGGTTCGGGCCGACAGCACCGATGACAAGATCGCTGCCGCCATTGACTGTGCCAAGAAGTACGGGTGTTATCTGGTCACCATCTTACCCTCCCAGACCCGGCGTGCGCTCGACCTGCTGGCGGGAGCCACGACCCCCAAAGTGGGGGGGAACGTCGGCTTCCCCTCCGGCGGGCAGACGGTTTCCATCAAGTCGGAAGAAACCATCGAGCTGGTGAAGATGGGGGTGGATGAGATCGACATGGTTATCGACATCGCCGCCCACCTCTCCGGGCGCTTTGACGATGTCTACCGTGACATCGCCGAGGTGGTCGCCGCGGCTCAGGGCCATCCGGTCAAGGTGATCCTCGAATGCCACTATCTGGATGAGTACTTAATCCGCAAAGGCTGCGACCTGGCAATCAAAGCAGGCGCAGCCTTTGTTAAAACCGGCACCGGCTGGACGCCCACCGGGGCGACGCTGGAAAACATCTCCCTGATCAAGAGCCATGTCGGGGATGCGATCAAGATCAAAGCCTCCGGCGGCATCCGCGATCTGGACACCCTGCTGGAAATGCGCCGCCGGGGCGCGGACCGCTTCGGAATCAACCTGGTGAACGTGGAGAAAATCATGCGGCTGCTCAACGGCATGCAGCAGCCCTCCAGCACGCAGTCCTGAAGGAAGGTGCGCAGTGAGCCGCTATATCATTGCCTACGACCTTGGAACAGGCGGGAACAAGTCTTCCCTCTACGATCTGAAGGGGAACTGCCTCGCCGAATGTTTTGAGCCGTACCCCACCCTTTACCCGAAGGCCGGCTGGCACGAGCAGCGGCCGGAGGACTGGTGGGCCGCCGTGGTGACCAGCACGCGCAGGCTGCTGCAGCAGACCGGCATCCGGCCGGACGAAGTGGCCTGCTGCGGCATTTCGGGGCACAGCCTGGGCGTGGTTCCGCTGGACAAAGACGGGAACCTGCTGCGGGAAGTGACCCCCATCTGGTCCGATTCCCGCGCCCTTGAGCAGACCCGCCGCTTCTTCGAGCGGGTGCCGGAAGAGGAATGGTACACCATCACCGGCAACGGCTTCCCGCCGCCGCTGTACTCGGTGTTCAAGATCATGTGGTACCAGGACAACGAACCGGAGATGTTCGAGCGCGTCCGGACCATCATCGGCACCAAGGACTATATCAACTACCGGCTGACCGGTGAAATCTGCACAGATTACTCATATGCCTCCGGCAGCGGGGTGTACGACCTGCTGGGCTGGAAGTACAGCGAGCGGCTGCTGGAAGCCAGCGGGCTGCCTGCCGGCATCTTCCCGGCCATCGTCCCCTCGACGGAAGTGATTGGCACGCTCACCCCGTCAGCCGCCGGAGAGCTGGGGCTGACCACGCAGGTGAAGGTGGTTTCGGGCGGGGTGGACAACTCCTGCATGGCGCTGGGCGCGCGCAACACACGCCAGGGCCGAGTCTATAACGCGCAGGGCTCCTCCAGCTGGATCGCCGTTTCATCGGAAAAGCCGCTCATCGACCCGAAGGTTCGCCCTTACGTGTTCACCCATGTAATCCCGGGGCACTTCACCTCGGCGGTGAGCACCTTCGCCGCAGGCACCAGCTTCCGCTGGGTGCGCGACCAGATCTGCGCCGATTTGAAGCAGCGGGCGGCGGTCGAGGGGCGGGATGCCTACGACCTGATGACTGAAGAAGCCGCGAAGTCTCCGGTGGGGGCCAACGGGCTGCTGTTCAACCCCAACATGGCCGGCGGCACCTCGATGAGCGACAGCATTCACATCCGCGGGGCCTACCTGAACATGGACCTGGGACACACCCGCGCCGACTTGATCCGCGCGGCGATGGAAGGCATCGCTATGGAGCTGCGCCTGGCGCTGGACGTGCTGCGCGGTATGGAGACCATCAGCGATGAGATGCTGGTGGTGGGGGGCGGCAGCCGCAGCCTCTTCTGGCAGCAGATCTACGCCGATGTGTACAACACCACCATCGTGCGCACCAACATCGACCAGCAGGCGGCTGCCCTGGGCGCGGCGGCGTGCGCAGCAGTCGGCTGCGGCCTGTGGGATTCTCTGGATTACGTGGATGAAATTCACCAGGTGCTGGACGTGATCCATCCGGACCCGGCTAACACGGCAGCCTACGAGAAGCTGCTGCCGGTCTTCCGCCGGGCGGGCAAGATGCTGTCCAGCCTTGGAGACGAAATTCACCAAATCAATGCCTGATTGGATAAAAGGAGTGTGCCATGGACGTTAAAGAATGGGGTTTCACCAATCCGATCGTTTCGCCTCTCTACGGGAAACCGCCTCTGGTCTGGAAGGACATGCGCGTTCAGCTGGTGGTCTACGAGACCGACATCGAGAACGTGCGCCGCGTGATCCCTTATCCGCTGGAGGCGCGCTCCAACATCGTGATCACCTGGGTTTCCGAGTTTGAGCTGGGCACCACCCAGGGTTCCTTCAAAGAGTTCGCCATTTACGTGCAGGTCAAATACGAAGGTTACGAAGGGGATTACGAGCCCTTCCTGTACGTCAACAACCCGCTCCCGCTCACGGCCGGCCGCGAAATCTGGGGCTACCAGAAGAAGATGGCCGACATCGGCCTGAAGTTCGAACAGGAGGCGGTCATCGGCAAGGTGACCCGCCTGGATCACCAGATTTTCAAAGCCATTGTGGTGCCGGAGTACGAAGCCGAGATGAGCGAGATCCCCTGGAGCCGGGACGGCGTATTCTCGCTGAAGTACATCCCGCACGCGGAAGGCGACGGCAAGGAGCCGCTCCGTGAGCTGGTGCTGACGGAAGGCAAGTTCACCGCGCAGTCCGGCAAGTTTTTCGGCGGGCGCGGCTCGGTGGTGTGCGAGTGCTCCGAAATCGACCCCACCTACCTGCTCGAGCCTAAGCGGATTCTGGGCGGGTATTACGGGCAGGGCGACCTGTTCCTCCCCTTTGGCAAAGTGGTTTGTGACTATCGCTAGACCGGGCGTAACGGAGGTGAAAAGTAAGCATCTGGACCTGCAGGAATCGCCATTTTCACTGTGGCACGTGCGTATGTTTTCCAATGTCTAAAGGAGGATGAAATGAAGACCGTCTTCGGTCGTCTGATTGTTGTGCTGATGCTGCTGTCGCTCGTCCTGAGCGCCTGTTCACCCGCGTCTGGCGCGCCGGCGACACAGGCTCCCTCGGGCGGCGAAGGGCAGGAGCCCGCGCCTTCCGGCGAAAAGGTGACCATCACCTGGTCCACGCTGGCCGGCTTCTACACCGACTGGGCGAAGAACGTTGCCGCCAAGTTCACCGAGGAGACCGGCATCGATGTCCAGATCGTTGAGATGGACCTGCAGACCATGTACGAAAAAGAGGTGCTGGACATCGTCGGCGGCACCGGCGCGTACGATATCATCACCTGGAACGTGTCCTGGAAGAGCGAATGGGCCAACAACGAGTACATCTACCCGCTCTCCGACTACATCGAGCGCGACAACGCCGAGTTCCAGGTTGAGGACTTTTCGCAGGCCCTGCTGAACGTCTCCGGCATGTGGAAGGGTGAGATCTACGGCCTGCCGTACTACACCTTCACCCCCGGTTTCTACTACCGCTGCGACCTGTTCGAGGATGAGGGCGAAAAGGCTGCCTTCAAGGAAAAATACGGCTACGACCTGGACATCCCCACCACCTACGAGCAGATGGCGGACATCGCCGAGTTCTTCCGCCGCAGCCCGGGCGACACCCTGAAGGGTGAGACCCTGACCCAGGAGTTCTACGGGATTGGCCTGATGGCCGGCCGCTTCAACAATATCTTCGACGAGATCATGACCATCGCCTGGACCAAGGGCGGTGACGTGATCAACGACGACGGCACCCCCGGCGTGGACGATCCCGCCTTCATCGAGGCGCTGAACCTGTACGTCAACGAGCTGCTGCCCTATGCTCCTCCTGGCTCCCTGAGCGCTGGCTACGACTTCGTCATCGGCCAGCTGAACTCGGGCCAGATCGCCATGACCGGCCCGGTCTACCTGGACCAGTGGCCGAACGCGGTCAAGACCGAGACCAACGTGCCGGGCGCTGAGGCCTGCATCGCCGGTCTGCCCGGCGGCGGCAAGACCTGGGCTGGCGCGTTCACCCTGGGCATCGCCAAATCCACCAAGCATCCGGAAGAGGCCTGGCAGTTCCTGAAGTGGATCACCGGTCCCGAAGGCCAGCGCCTGTTCGCCGAAGGCGGCGGCTCCACGGCCCGCATGTCCATCCTGACCGACAACGAGTTCGTACAGGCCAACCGCGAGGCGGTGGGTCACTTCCCGATCCTGGTTGACGTGCTCGAGCACTCCGCCAAGTGCTGGTACACCAACTACATCCACGTCCCGCAGGCTGCCAAGATCTATGAAGAGGCGCCCGCCTGGCTGTCCGCTGCCGCTTCCGGCGAAATGTCGGTCGAAGATGCCATGGCCAGCTTTGCCCAGCGCATCGAGGAGTTCTGCGAAGGACCGTGCGAGATCTATAACGAAGGCTTCCCGAAGCCGGCTGACGGCTGCGACGCTCCGTTCATCACCGACAAGAGCCACCAGCTGCGCAAACCCTAATCCGTAACCGATCTTAGGCTTCCGGGGTAGGGATCGAACGTCCCTACCCCGGGATGTCCCCAGGCCTGGAGAGGCACATGAAACTTCCTGCGCTGCCCATTCGACGAACAGAGAGCACTGAGAAGAAGACCAAAGCCCGGAAGGCCATGTCTGACAGCCTGTACGGCGGCCTGCTGGTCACCCCGGCGATGATCGTGCTCCTGTTTTTCGGTATCTTTCCCCTGCTGTATGCCATCAACCTGGCATTCCGGCATGTGGACCTGACCGCCGGGCCGGCCGTCCCCTGGGATTTTGTAGGCCTGGATAACTTCCGCTATGCGCTGAACAGCAAAATCTTCTGGGACGCGACCGGCAGAACACTGTACTTTGCCGTGATCTCCGTCAGCCTGCAGATGGTGCTGGGCATTTCGCTGGCGTTCCTGATCAATCAGGCCAAATGGTTCAAAGGCGTCATTCGTGCCCTGATTCTGCTCCCCCTGGCATCCGCACCCGCGGCGGTGGGCATGATCTGGCGCTACCTGTACGACTCTGAGTTCGGCGTGTACAACGCCTTTTTACAGGCCCTCGGGTTCGCCCCGCTCAACTGGCTGGGTGATTCCAGCATTGCTCTGGCCAGTATTATCATCTTTGACGTCTGGCAGTGGACGCCGTTTGTCACCCTGATCACCATCGCCGGGCTGCAGTCTTTGCCGAAGGAGCCTTTCGAGGCTGCGGCGCTGGACGGCGCGTCCGGGTTGATGGTGCTGCGCCGGCTGACCTTCCCGCTGCTGTCGCCGGTGCTGACGCTGATTTTCATCCTTCGTTCGATTGACGCGGCCCGACTGTATGACCCCATTGCTACCACCACACGCGGAGGGCCAGGCTCGGTAACTGAAACGGTCACGTACCTGCTTTACCGGCTGGGCCTGAAGCAGTTCCGCATCGACCAGGCCAGCGCCATGGCCCTGATCATCCTCTTCGCTCTGGTGGTGTTCTCCGGCATTGTCCTTCGCCGGTTGATGCGCCAGCAGGCTGAACGGGCGCGCTCTGATTAGCGCATCCATGGGAGGTATGCAATGAAGGTAAAGAAATTCACAGCCATGGATATTCTCCGCCAGACCATCATCATGGCGGTTCTGATCGTCATGCTCTTCCCCATTTACTGGATGATCGTGACTTCGCTCAAGCCGACGAACCTGATCCTGATGAACCCGCCGGTGTTCACCTTTAAACCGACGCTTGAGCATTACATCTACGCCTTCGAACAGGCCAACTTCGCCCTGTACATCCGCAACACGCTGCTGGCGGCCATCTTTTCCACCATCATTGTGGTGGTTGCCGGTTCGCTGGCCTCCTACGGGTTTGCCCGGTACAACGTGGGCGGCGGCAACCTGATGTTCTTCATCCTGACCACCCGCATGATGCCCGCCATCGCCGTGGTGCTGCCGTTCTTCGTCATCTTCCGCACGGCAGGCAACTCGGCCATCGGCCAGTTCTTCCACCTGGGCATGGACCGCATCGGCACGCTGGTGGTGTGCTACACCATCTTCAACCTGCCCTTCGCCATCTGGCTGATGCACTCCTTCTTCCAGGACATCCCGGTCGAACTGGAAGATTCCGCCCGGCTGGACGGGTATTCCCGCATAAAGGTATTCTTCAAGGTGGTGCTGCCGCTGGCGGCGCCGGGTATCGCTGTCACGGCGATCTTCTGCCTGCTGTTCTCCTGGAACGAATACCTGTTTGCCTCCATCCTGACCCGAGACATGGCCAAGACCATCACCGTGGGGGTGGGGGATTTCTGGACGCAGCGCGGCATCCTCTGGGGTCCGCTTTCCGCGGCGGCCACGGTTTGCGTGATGCCGATGATCGCTTTTGCCCTGCTGCTGCAGAAGTGGATCGTTCGCGGTTTGACCTTCGGCGCTGTGCGCGGTTAGCGTTGGTTTGTGGAGGTTTCCATGTCTCTCTCTGCCATATGGGACCGGTTCTGGTGGTCGCTCATGCTGGGCATTCTGGTGGGCCTTCTGTGGCTGAAGTTCCTTGATCCGGTTATCCCCTGCGTCAGCGCCGGTATCATCGTTTCCGTGACCGTCGGGGCAGCCAATTTCTACATTGGCATGCGCAAGATGGTCCGGGAGTACAAGGCCGGGCTTGAGGTTGAGCGCAGGGCTTACGAAGAATTATTAGCTGAAATGCAGATGGAGCCGGCCGATGATTGAGTTACGGGGAGTTACCAAGCGGTTTGGCACGACGCTGGCCGTTCGCAACCTTAACTTTACCTGCCATGAAGGCGAGTTCCTGGTGCTGTTTGGCCCGGCGGGCGCGGGCAAGTCGACCACCCTGCGGCTGATCGCCGGGATCACCGAACCCAGCTACGGCGAAATCTTTCTGCGCGGAGAATCGCTGAACGGCGTTCCCCCGGAGCGCCGGAACTTCTCCATGGTGTTTGAGAACTACGCGCTGTACTCGCACCTGACGGTGTTCGAGAATCTGGCCTTCCCACTGCGGGCCAGAGGGATGCCGGACGCCGAAGTCCGCAGGCGCGTGCAGGAAATGGCGGCCTTGCTGCACATTGAGGGCATGACTGACCGAAAACCCGGCTACCTCTCCGGCGGGCAGCGGCAGCGCGTTGCGCTGGGACGCGGTCTGATCCGGGATGCCGAAATTTACCTGCTCGACGAGCCGATCTCTCACCTGGACGCCCGCCTGCGCATCCAGATGCGCGCCGAGCTGAAGAACATGTGCCTGGAGAAGCACCGCACCGTCATCCACGTGACCCATGACTATAAGGAAGCCATGGCTCTGGCTGACCGGGTGATTGTGCTGAACAAGGGCCGGATTATGCAGGACGCCGCGCCGGAAGAGGTGTATCACTGCCCGGCCAATGATTTCGTCGCCAGCTTCGTCGGCGACCCGCCGATGAGCTTCATCAAGGTGAGCTACCGCGAAGGAGAGGGCGGGCCGGCTTTCATCCTGCCCGAGGCCGGGATTGTGCTGCGCGCGGCGAAGGACTTCGGCGGCAGGGCGGCCGAAAAAGCGCGCACCGGCAGCGAAATCAAACTGGGCCTGCGCTCCAACCAGGTCTCGCTGTTCACCACGGCCGACCAGCTCAACTGCTACGAGGCCCGGGTGTATCTGGTGGAGGCCCAGGGCCACCGCAACCTGGTCACCGTGGACTTCCAGGACAACCTGGTGCAAATTTCCACGTCGCCGGAGACGACCTGGCAGGTCGGCCAGCAGGTGTGGATCGGCCTGGATCCCCGCTTCTTCCATGTGTTCGTCGACGGGCGGGCGGTCTACCACCCCGATCGGAATATTGTTTTTTCCAGCATCGCGTAAAGGAGTGCTCCTGTGGCATCCGTGACTTTGAAGCAAGTACATAAGCGCTATGGCAAGGTGCACGCGGTGCGCGGCATCTCCATGGAAATTCAGGACGGCGAGTTCATGGCCTTCCTGGGCCCATCCGGGTGCGGCAAATCCTCCACCATGCGCATGATCGCCGGGCTGGAGGAGATCACCTCCGGGGATATTCTCTTCGACGGCGAGTCGATCATTGAGAAGAAGCCCAGCCAGCGCAACGTGGCCATGGCCTTCGAAACCTACGCGCTGTACCCCACGCTGACCGTGTATGAGAACCTGGCCTTTCCGCTGCGGGCGGCCGGGATGAAGGGCGACGAGGTGGACAGGCGCGTGCAGGAGGTCGGCGAGATTATCGGTATCACGGAGATCTTTGACCGCAAGCCGGCCAAGCTGTCCAGCGGCCAGTCGCAGGCGGTGGGCCTGGCGCGGGCGCTGATCCGCAAGCCGAACGTGTTCCTGCTGGACGAGCCGATCTCTCACCTGGACACCTCCCAGCGCTTCCACATGCGCGTCTACCTCAAGCGGCTGCATCTCGAGTTCGGCCACACCATGATTCTGGTGACCCACGATCAGGAAGACGCCATGGCGCTCTCGGACCGGGTGGCGGTGATGAGCGAGGGCATCTTGCACCAGGTGGACACGCCGCGCAACATCTACGAGAACCCCTTGGACCTGTTCGTGGCCGGGTTTATCGGCAACCTGCCCATGAACTTCATCGATGCGCAGGTAAAGCGCGAGGACGGGTACTTCTATCTGGTGAATAAAGCCATGCGGGTTCCCCTGCCGGAGGTGTTCACGCCGAAGGCGGAGGCCGGGCAGCTCCCCGAAGAGGTGGTCATCGGCATTCGCCCGTACCACATCAGCCTGGTGAGCAGCGACACGCCGGGCAGCGTGTCTGCGGAGATCTTCGTGGTGGAAGCGCTGGGCGATATGAACGTCGCCACCGTGCAGCTGAACGGCCAGCGCCTGCAGGCGGTGTGCCCGACCACCTACCGGGCGGCTCCGCACACCCCTGTGGCTCTCGCGATGAAAGCCGAACACACCCTTCTCTTCGATAAAGCCAGCGGCCGGCGGGTTCCGGCGGACCGTTAGCGCAAAATACTGGCACAAAATCGCTGTGATAGAATCTTCTCAGAATGTACGAACATAACCGCAGGGGAGGACGATTTGGATGCGCTAGATAAATCGAACCCGACACCGCTGTACTACCAGTTGAAACAGATCCTCAAAGAGGGCATCGAGAAGGGTGTGTGGAAGCCCGGCGAGACGATCCCGACGGAGAATGAGATCGTCGCCCAGTACGGGATCAGCCGCTCCACCGCCCGCCAGGCCATCCTGGCGCTGGTACATGACGGCTACTTGCGCAGAGAGAAATCCAAGGGCACCATCGTCAACAGCCGCACGGCACGCGTTCGTTTTCTGGGAAGCTTGATGAGCTTCTCCTCTGAAATGGCCAGCAAGGGCATTCCGCATTCCGCCCAGGTGTTGGAACAGAAGATCATTCAACCGGACCCGGAGATCGCCAAGAAGCTCAACCTGTCTCCGGGCGAGGAGGTGTACTACCTCAAACGCCTGCGGCACGTGTCGGACCAGCCGTTCCTGGTGGACCAGCATTTCATTCCCTACCGGCTGTGCCCCGGCATTGAAACCAAGTACGGTGACAACAAGTCGCTGTACGAGCTGCTGCAGAAAGACTACGGCTTCGACCTGCACCACGGCACGATCGAGTTTGAGCCGATCAACCCGCCCAACCGGGAAATCATCGACCTGCTGCGCATCTCAGCCAGCACCAACCTGATGTACGCGGAGCGGGTGGTGTACTCCAGGGATGAAAAACCGCTGGATTACTTCCAGGCGTACATCCACGGCAAGTTCTCGCTGGACGTCATGGTCCCGTCTGACAACGGCAGCTCCGGCAGCAGCTAATAAGCCGCTCAGGCGAAGAAACCGAGCAGCTCGCGGCTGACCTGCTCCGCCATTTCGTGCTGCACCCAGTGACTGGCGGGGTAGTAGATCAGCTCGCCCTGCTCGCACAGCTTCAGGCTCTCCAGTGCTGACTGCCAGCGCAGTGCGGTGTCATGCCGCCCCCACAGGATCAGGGTGGGCGGCTGCACGCGCTCCATGGGCGGGCGGAAGGGGTATCGTAACGCGGCGCGGTACCAGTTGAGCATGGCGGTCAGCGCGCCGGGCCGGGACCAGGCCTCGCGGTAGCAGGTCAGGTCCGCGCGGGTGAAGGTGCCCGGCCGGCTGGAGGCGCGCAGCATCCAGGCAGCCCCGCCGCGGCGGAGGAAGGCTTCGGGCAGCCGGGGCAGCTGGAAGAAAGCCGCGTAGGTGGAGCGCAGCATCTGCTCCGGGCTGGTTCGCAGCGCCCGATAGGCCACAGTGGGGTGGGGGACGTTGAGGATGGCCAGCTTTTCCACCCGCCGGGGGGCGGTCAGCGCTGTGGACCAGGCCACGAACGCGCCCCAGTCGTGCCCGGCCAGGCGGAAGGTCTGCCGGCCGAAGTGATCCGCCAGTGCCAGGACGTCGCTGACCAGCGCCTCGGTGCGGTAGCCGACTACCCAGGCGGGCTTGCTGGAGAGGTTGTATCCGCGCTGGTCCGGAGCGACGACGTGAAAGCCGGCCGCGGCCAGCGCCGGAATCTGCCGCCGCCAGCCGTACCAGAACTCGGGGAAGCCGTGCAGCAGGATCACCAGCGGGCCGTCCGGCGGGCCGGCTTCGGCGACATGCAGCTGGATTCCGTTCACCGGGACGGTGGAGAAGCGCAGCGGATGTTGGTCCATCGTTTCCCCCTGACTGTGCGGTTCAGCCTGCGTAGCGTCGCAGGACGCGGTCGACGTCCGCGCCGTAGCCCTCGCCGAACAGGTTGAGGTGGTTGAGCAGGTGGTACAGGTTGTACAGGTCGATGCGGTCTTCGAAGCCCGGCTCGAGCGGCCAGGTGGCCCGGTAGGCCTGGTAGAACTCGCGGGTGAAGCCGCCGAACAAATGCGTATAGGCGATTTCGGCTTCGCGGTCGGAGTAGGACACGGCCGGGTCGATCAGCGCCAGGCCGTCGGGGCCGGGGATGACGTTGCCGCCCCACAGGTCGCCGTGAATCAGCGCCGGCCGCCGCTCAACGCCGCCGAGCAGGGCGTCCAGCCGGCCGATCAGCCTTTCCAGCAGCCTGGCGCGGGCAGGGGTCAGCCGGCCGTTGCGGCGGGCCAGCTCCATCTGCGGGACCAGCCGGCACCGGGCGAAGAACCGCGGCCAGTCCGTTTCCCAGCCGTTCACCTGCGGGGTGCTGCCCAGGTAGTTGTCCCTGTCCAGGCCGTAAGCGGCGTTGGGGGAGCGGCCTGAGCGGTGCAGTTCGGCCAGCTTTTCACCCAGCCGGGCCATGGACTGGATGTTTGGCGGGCCTTCCAGCCACTCCAGCAGGATCATGGCAGGCAGCCCGTCCTGCGGCTCGGAGAAGGCGTAGACGGCCGGGACGTGCACCGTGCCGGTTTCGGCCAGCAGCTGCAGGCCGCGGGCTTCAGCGGCGAACATGCCCGGCAGCGGGTCCGGGTTCCACTTGAGCAGGTAGACGCCCGCATCCGTTTCGACGCGCATGGCGTTGTTGATGCACCCGCCGCCCAGCGGACGCACGGAGCGCAGCGGGCCGGGGTCGCCCTGCCCGCGCAGCACGCTCTCCAGGTGGCGGCGAAGGGTTTCCGGGATGCCGTTCATACGATTACGATTGTAGCAGATGCACATCTGTCCATTTTCGGCGGGGTTGAGGGCGCTCTCGGGGCAGTCCGGGCGAATCCCCGTCTACCGGAGCGGCCGCGGGGGGCGCGGTGTGATAAAATCAGCCGCTGACCCATCCTTCAACCAGGTGAGTAACATCATGGATTTCAACGTCAAAATCGCCGCCCAGCTGAACGTCCGGCCCGAGCAGGTGGCCGCCGTCGTGGAGCTGCTGGACGCCGGCAACACCATCCCCTTTATCGCTCGCTACCGCAAGGAAATGACCGGCAGCCTGGATGAGGAGCAGCTGCGCCAGGCCGAAGCGCTGCTGGAACGGCTGCGCGCGCTGGAGGACCGGCGGGCCGCCATCCTGGTCTCCATCGAAGAGCAGGGCAAGCTCACCGACGAGCTGCGCGCCGCCATCAACGCGGCCGAAACCATGACCGCGCTGGAAGACCTCTACGCTCCCTACAAGCCGAAGCGCACCACCCGCGCCAGCGTGGCCCGCTCCAAAGGGCTGCAGCCCCTGGCCGACATGATCCTGCAGCAGCTGCGCAGCCCCATGACGGCTGAACAGCACGCCGAGGAGTTCCTCAACGAGCAGGTGGGCACCGTCGAGGAAGCCCTGGCCGGCGCGCGCGACATCGTCGCCGAGACCATCTCCGACCATGCCGGGGTGCGCCAGGAGACTCGCGAGAAGGCCATGCAGTGGGGCACGCTGCAGGTCAGCAAGATCGAGGACGCCGAGGACCCCCGCCGGGTTTACGAGACCTATTACGAGTTCGACTTCCGCGTGGACCGGCTGCGCCCGCACCAGGTGCTGGCCATCAACCGCGGCGAGCAGGAGAAGGTGCTGCGCGTGCGCCTGAACGTGCCCGAGCGTGACTGGCAGAACGCCATCTGGGCGCACTTCCGCCCGGACCCCAAGTCGCCTTTCGCCGAGCACATGAACCTGGCCGTGGCAGACGCGGCCGATCGCCTGCTGCTGCCGGCCATCGAGCGAGACGTGCGCCGGGCGCTGACCGAGACGGCCGAGGCGCACGCCATTCAGGTCTTCGCCAGCAACCTGCGCGCGCTGCTCAACACCCCGCCGCTGGCCGGGCACACCGTGCTGGGCATCGATCCGGGTTTCCGCACCGGCTGCAAGGTGGCGGTGGTGGACCCGACTGGCAAGCTGCTGGCCACCGAGACCATCTACCCCCACGAGCCGCAGAAGCGCTGGCAGGAAGCGCTGTCCATCCTGCGCCGCCTGGTGGAAAAGCACGGCGTCACGCTGATCAGCATCGGCAACGGCACCGCCTCGCGCGAGTCCGAGCAGCTGGTCGCCGAGCTGCTGCGCGACCTGCCCGGGGTAAAGTACCTGATCACCAACGAGGCCGGCGCCAGCGTGTACTCGGCCAGCCCGCTGGCCCGTGCGGAGCTGCCGGACCTGGACGTCAGCCTGCGCGGGGCGGTCTCCATCGCCCGCCGGGTGCAGGACCCGCTGGCCGAGCTGGTCAAGATCGAGCCGAAGGCCATCGGCGTGGGTATGTACCAGCATGACGTGGACCAGGGCCAGCTGGGCAAGACGCTGGCCGGCGTGGTGGAGGATGTGGTCAACCGGGTGGGCGTGGACCTGAACACCGCCTCACCGGCGCTGCTGGAGTACGTCTCCGGGGTGGGACACAAACTGGCGGAGCGCATCGTGGCCTACCGCGACGAGAACGGCCCCTTCACCACCCGCACCGAGCTGCGCCGGGTTTCCGGGCTGGGGCCGAAGGCCTTCGAGCAGGCGGCCGGCTTCCTGCGCATCCGCGGCGGGGCCAACCCGCTGGACGCCAGCGCCATTCACCCGGAATCCTACCCGGCGGCGCTCCAGCTGCTGGAGAAGGCTGGTTCCTCGGCCGGCGACCCGCCCGCGCAGCGCAAGGCCGCGGTGGACCGGCTGCTGGCCAGGACCTCGCTGGCCGATCTGGCCGCGGAGCTGGGCGTCGGCGAGCCGACCCTGGCGGACATCATTGAGCAGCTGGCCCGCCCGGGCCGCGACCCGCGCACTGACGCGCCCGCGCCGATCCTGCGCTCGGACGTGCTCAAGATGGAGGACCTGACCGTGGGCATGCGGCTAAAGGGCACGGTGCGCAATGTGGTCGACTTCGGCGCATTTGTGGACATCGGCGTCAAGCAGGACGGCCTGCTGCACCGCAGCCAGATCCCGCGAGACGTGAACCTGCAGGTTTCGGACGTGATCACGGTGGAGATCATCAAGGTGGAAGTGGAGCGGGGCCGGATTTCGCTCGGCTGGGCGGAGTAAGGCGCGGTTTTCTCCTGTTATTGCCTTTGCTGCAGGGCCTCCGGACGATCCCGGAGGCCCTGTTTTTTCTCTCCAGTCCCGGCAGGGGAGGGGAGGCGTTTAGGGATTCTCCTACCGGCCCTTTCGGATATCCCCCATCATGGCGGGCAGGGCGGGCTTTGTATACTGAGGATATCAAGATGGGCGAAAAGGCTTCGCCCGCTGCCGTCAGAGACGGAGGATCGCATGTCTGTGCGATATTTTGCCTTGATCTTTGGAATCTTCTACCTGCTGGTGGGGATCGCCGGACTCATCCCCGGCCCGCTGCAGCAAGCTTCCGGGAACGCGCCGGCCCTCACCCTGGATGTCCTGTACGGCTATGTGCTGGGCCTCTTTCCGGTGAACATCCTGCACACGCTCGTCCATCTGGCGGTCGGCGCATGGGGGGTACTGGCCTACCGCAGCTACGCTGCCTCGCGGCGCTACGCGCAGTTTGCCGGGGTCTTTTTCCTGGTTCTGGCGCTGATGGGCGTGATCCCCGGGCTGAACACCGTGTTCGGCCTGCTGCCGCTGCACGGCAGCGACGTGCTGCTGCATCTGGTCAGCGGGCTGCCGGGGCTGGTGTTTGGCTTCATCTCGCCGCGGGCGCCAGCCGTGGGGCGGGCGTGACGGCCTTTATCGGAACCGGTTACAGGTAGACACTTGCCGGCCGCTCAGTGCCGGCGCTGGGAGGACATATGAAATTGAAACCCATTCACGAACAGGTGGTCGTTTTGATGGGGGCGACCAGCGGTATCGGGCTGGCGACCGCGCACGAGCTGGCCCGCCAGGGCGCACGGGTGGTCATCGGCGGGCGCGACCAGGCGGCTGTCGACAATGCGGTGAACGAAATCCGCGCGATGGGGGGTGAAGCCACCGGCGTCTATGTCGAGGATGTGGCCAACTTTGATCAGGTGCGCGCCGCGGCTGACCAGGCCGCCCAGACCTACGGGCGCATCGACACCTGGGTGCACCTGGCCGGCGTGTCGCTGTACTCGCGCTTCGAGGATACGAAGCCGGACGAGTTCCGCCGCCTGCTGGAGGTGAACTTGCTGGGGCAGATCTACGGCGCGCTGGCGGCGCTGCCGTACCTCAAGCGCGAGGGACGGGGCGCGCTGATCCATGTCTCTTCGGTTGAGGCCAAGCGCTCGCTGCCGTTCCAGGCGGCCTACGCGGCCTCCAAGCGGGGTATCCCCGGCTTCCTCGATTCGCTGCGCCTGGAGCTGCAGGAGGAGGGCGTACCTATCTCGGTGACCAACATCATGCCGGCGGGCATCAACACACCGCTGTTCAACAAGGCGCTGACCCGCATCGGGGTCACGCCGCGTGGAGTGCCGCCGGTCTACTCGCCGGAGGTGGTGGCGAAAGCCATTCTCTACGCCGCGACGCACCCGGTGCGCGACATGTACGCCGGCGGCGCCGGGCGGCAGCTGGGCATGCTGCAGAAGTTCGCGCCTGCGGCCGGCGACCGGGTAGCCCGGATGGTGGGCTTCCGCGGGCAGCGCACGGAGATGCCGGAAAGCCCCGGCTCGCCCCACAACCTGTACCAGCACATGCCCGGGTATGACCAGGTCCGCGGCGAGGTGGGCCAGGGCGAGAAGTCCTACAGCATGATGACCTGGATGCGCACCCATTCGCTGGCCCGTAACCTTCTCGCCGCGGCCGCGGTGCTGACCGGCGGGTTCTTCCTGGGCAAGCGCTACATGGACCGCAGCCACCTGACCACGCAGGAGATGATGGCCCGGGCCGGAAAGCAGATCCGCCAGGTGGGCCACGAGCTTACCCCGCGCCAGCTGGCCGGGCACATGAAGACCTTCGGCGGGACGGCCGGCACGGCGATCACGCATGCCCCGGGCCAGGTGGCCCACCGGGTCAGCCAGATGCGCATGCCCGGCAGGAGGGGTCTGGTCCAGTTCCGCCGCCAGGTGGGGCCGGTGGTGCTGCCCGGGCACATCGGTCCGATCACGCTGCGCGGGCACGCCGGGCCGGTCAGCCTGCCGGTGCGCATGACCCGCGACGGCGGCCGCGTCCCCATGCCGGAGATGGCTGGCCGGTCTGGCGTAATGAGCGCCGCGGCGGTGCCGGTGGTCATGGCCGCGCTCACGGCCATCGGCACCTGGGCCATCCTGCGCCGGTAGGCCATGGCGCGAATCACGGCGGCCGGTCAGGGACTGTTGTACCTGCTGACCGGGCTGTGGCCGGTGATCGACCGGCGCTCGTTTGAGGCGGTCACCGGCCCGAAGCAGGATTTCTGGCTGGTCAAGACGCTGGGCGCTGTGCTGGCGCTGGTGGGAGGAGTGCTGTTCAGCGCCGCCCTGCGCCGCCGGGTCACCCCGGAGATGGCCGCGCTGGGTGTTGGCACGGCAGCCATCCTGGCGGCGGCGGACCTGCTGTACAGCGGCAGCGGGCGGATCCCGAAGATCTACCAGCTGGACGCCGCCGGGGAGGGGCTGGTGCTGGCGGCCTGGGGAATCAGCCTTTCCGCGGGTGAAGGCAGTTCGATACAGATAAATTTGCCTTCGTAGTACAATTAGCTGCCGCCATCGCCGGGTTTATCGAGGCGGGTACAGCCCGCCTCGAGCTTTGCCGCCCGGCAGCCGTGATGAAAGCGGTCTAGAATCCAGTTATGTCAGTCGCAGAGTTCACTCTTCCCCAATCGTTCGAAGGCGACCGCCGCGGGCCGGTGCGCTGGGTCGTGTCACACGGCCTGCGCCAGTGGCCGGTGCTGCTCATCGCCCTGATCGGCGCGTTCGGCAACGCGGCGCTGGCTTCCGTCGTGCCGGTGCTCACCGGTCAGGCGGTTAATACGGTCATGAACCGGGCCACCCCGGACCTTGAGGAGCTGACCCGCCTGGCGATCATCATGGCCGGCACGCAGCTGCTGCGCGGCTTTATCCAGTTCATGCGCAACGGGGGTTTCGAGTTCATGGCCCAGGCGGTGGAGCGCAGCGTGCGCGAAGAGCTGTACGTCAGCCTGCTGGGCAAGAGCATGACCTTCCACAACCTGCAGCCGGTCGGGGACACCATGGCCCGGGCCACCAACGACGTGCGCGAGGTCAACTACCTGTTCAGCCCGGGCGTCAACGTGGTGGTCGGCTCGCTCAACTTCCTGATCATGCCGCTCGTCCTGGCGCCCCGCTACCATCCCAGCCTGATCCTGGTGCCGGCCCTGTTTGTGGTCCTGTATGCCTTCACGCTGGCGCTGTACATGGGCGCGCTGGCCCCGGTCACCGACCAGGTGCGCGCCGCCTTCGGCCGCCTGAACACCCGCCTGGCCGAGGCCCTGGACGGGATCGAGACGGTCAAGGCCGCCTCGCAGGAGGAGGCCGAGGTGGAGCGCTTCAAGCACAACGTGGACCGCTACCGCCTGGCTTCGATCAAGCAGGGTGATGTTGAAGCCCGCTTCCTGCCGCTGCTGGTCTACTCGGCTGCGCTGGCCGGCGGGCTGTTCCATGCGCTGGTGCTGTTCCGCCAGGGGCAGCTGGACGTCGGGCAGGTGGTCGGGTACTTCGGCGTGCTGATGATGCTGGACTTCCCCACCTACGCCTCGCTGTGGGCCTATTCGCGCATCGCTTCCGGGCTGGCCGGGGCGCGGCGCATTCTGGAATTGATGAACCGGGAGAACAACCTGGACCAGAACGAGCAGGGCTACGCGGCACCCATGCGCGGGAAGATCGAGTTCCGCCATGCCACCTTCGCCTACGACGACGGGCAGCCGGCGGTGGAGGATATCACCTTCACCGTAGAGCCGGGGCAGACGGTGGCCATCGTCGGGCAGACCGGCTCGGGCAAGACCACGCTGGCTCGCCTGGTCAACCGCACCTACGACGTCACCTCCGGGCAGGTGCTGGTGGACGGGGTGGACGTGCGCGACTGGCAGCTGGAATCGCTGCGCCAGCAGATTTCCATCATCGAGCAGGACATCTTCCTGTTCTCGCAGTCCATCCACGACAACATCGCCTTTGGCCGGCAGACCGCCACCCGCGAGGAGGTGGAAGCGGCCGCGAAGTCGGCGCAGGCGCATGAGTTCATCACCTCCTTCAACGAGGGCTACGACACCATCATCGGCGAGCGAGGCGTCACGCTTTCGGGCGGGCAGCGGCAGCGCCTGGCGCTCAGCCGGGCCTTCCTGACCAACCCGAGCATCCTGATTCTGGACGACTCCACCAGCGCCATCGACAGCGCCACCGAAGACCGCATCCAGCAGGCCATCTTCGAGGCCGCCCGCGGGCGCACCACGTTGATCATCACCCACCGCCTGTCGCAGATCCGCTGGGCGGACCTGATTGTGGTCATGCGCCGGGGGCGGGTGGCCGCGGTGGGCACGCACGACGAGCTGATGGCCACCTCACAGGCTTACCGCAACATTTTTAGCGGCTAGAACACATCCATGGGTTTCTTTTCCGGACTGAACGCTGAGAAATACGACCGCCAGTACTCCGACCGCGAGCTGGTCCGGCGGATCGCCGCCTTTTTTAAGCCGCAGTGGAAGCGGCTGCTGGCCGTCACCGCGGCGGTGCTGCTGGTCTCGGGCGCGGGCGCGGCCTACCCGCTGATCGTGTCCTACGGGGTGGATATGCTCGCCGGCGAGGTCACCATGCTGGGGATCTCGCTGGTGGCGCTGGCCGTGCTGGCCGCCGGGCTGCTGACCTGGTTCGCCAACTGGATCCGCCGCCGCCTGACGGTGCGCACCATCGCCGACGTGCTGGCCGACCTCTCGACCCGGGCTTTCTCCTCGGCGGCGCGCCACGACCTGTCGTTCTACGACCAGTTCTCCTCGGGGCGCATTGCCTCGCGCATCACCACCGACACGCTCGAGTTCGGGCAGCTGGTCACGCTGGTCACCGACCTGATCGCGCAGCTGACCGAATCGCTGATCATCGCCGTGGTGCTGGTGCGCATCAACTGGCAGCTCTCGCTGTGGCTGTTCGCCATGATCCCGATTGTGTTTGCCATGGCCATCGGGTACCGCAAGCTGGCCCGCAGGGTCACCCGCGAGGGCATGCGCGCCATGGCCACGGTCAACGCCACGATCAAGGAAACGGTCAGCGGGATCGCGGTGGCCAAGAACTTCCGCCAGGAAGCGGCCATCTACAGGCAGTTCACCGACGCCAACACCACCTCCTACAAAGTCAACGTGCGCCGCGGGCTGACGCTGGCGGTGGTCTTCCCCACGCTGAACGCGTTCGGCGGGCTGATGTCGGCGCTGCTGGTGTACGTGGGCGGCATGAGCGCGGCCGAGGGCGCCATCACGGCCGGGTCGTGGTACCTGTTCCTGATGAGCCTGGACCGCTTCCTCTTCCCGGTGATGAACCTGTCCTCCTTCTGGACGCAGATCCAGAACGGCCTCTCGGCGGCGGAGCGCGTCTTCGCCCTGATCGACGCAGAGCCTTCGGTGGTGCAGATTGAGGAGCGGCCGGCGCCGCGGCTGGAAGGCCGGGTGGACTTCAACCACGTATTCTTCCATTACAAAGACGGCGAGCCGGTGCTGGAGGACTTTGACCTGCACATCCGCGCGGGCGAGAACGTGGCCCTGGTGGGGCACACCGGCGCGGGCAAGTCTTCCATCGCCCGCCTGCTGGCGCGCTTCTACGAGTTCCAGGGCGGGGAGATTTTGATCGACGGGCACGACATCCGCACCTTCGACCTCTCCACCTACCGCTGCCAGCTGGGCATCGTCTCGCAGACGCCCTTCCTGTTCGCCGGCACCGTGCTGGACAACATCCGCTACTCCTGCCAGGGGACCAGCCGGGAGGAGATCGAGCGGCTGGCCCATCAAATTGGCGACGGCGTCTGGCTGGAGACCCTGCCGCACGGGCTGGAAACTGAGGTCGGCGAGCGCGGCGGCATGCTCTCCATGGGCCAGCGGCAGCTGGTGGCGCTGATGCGCGTGCTGGTGCAGAAGCCGGCCATCTTCATCCTGGACGAGGCCACCGCCAGCATCGACCCGTTCACCGAGTGGCAGATCCAGCAGGCGCTGAACATGATCCTGGCGCAGTCGACCAGCATCCTGATCGCCCACCGCCTGTCCACGGTGAAGAGCGCGGACCGCATCATCGTGCTGGACCACGGCAAGATCATCGAGGAAGGCAGTCACGACCAGCTGATGGCGGCCGGCGGGCACTACGCCGGGCTGTACAACACCTACTTCCGGCACCAGAGCCTGGAGTACGTCGAGCAGATGCGCCGCATGCGAACCGAGCAGGGTTAATTCGCCCGGGCGGGAACTATTTTCCGCCCGGTGCGTCTATAATCCACTGAAAATTCTCGCTTTCATCGAAAGGGAAGTAGCTCGGATGAAACCGCTCGCTTTGCTGCTCACCTGCCTGACGCTGATGCTGGCGGCCTGTTCGCCGCTGACGCCCGCCGGACCCGCTGCGCCCGAACCGACCGGCACACCGACGGCCGCGGTCGAGCCGCCCCCGGCTGTGACCGACCTGCCCGGGGAGCCGCCCATGGCCTCGCTGGACGATGAGGCCTTCGACCAGGGCCTGGCGGCGGCCATTGAAACCCGGGAATTCGAGGTGCTGGAGCGGCTGATGAAGGCCAGTTTCGGCCTCTCCGCCCTCAACACCAGCCTGGACTTCCTCCCGCCGGAGGAGGCGCTGCGCCGGCTGCAGGACGGTCCGCTGGCCGAAGGCTCGGCCCCGCGGGCGGATTTCACCATTTCCGCGGCGGACGTGCTGGGCGGGCAGGACCCGCTGGCGATGTGGGGACCGGTCGTGTCCCCGGTGCGGGCCTTCTACCTGACCGGGCTGGGACCGGACGCTGAAGGGGACGGCATCGCGGTCATCGGCCGCGATGAAGAGACCGGAGAGCTGTACTGGCTCGGCCTGCTGCTGCCGCTGGGCGCCCGCTTTGATTCCCCCGTGCCGGACCCGGCCGCCGTGGTCGAGACGGAGGTGCAGCAGGTTGAGGCGCTGAAGGACATGGCCGTCTACCTGGGGCCTGGCGCGGAGTATGACATCGTCGGCCAGATCCGGGCCGGAGAGATCGCCCAGGTCACCGGGGCCAGCCAGGACGGCGGCTGGTGGCGCATCTTCTGCACAAACGTCGTCTCCGGCCAGTGCTGGCTGCCGGCCGACCCGGCGCTGACCCGGGTGGTCAGTGACCATTAGCCGGTGAATAAAAAGAGACGGGCGCGCGCCCGTCTCTTTTTGATTCTGGCGGCATCACCCGGCGGCTAATCGCGCGCGCCCAGGGTCACCGGCACTTCCACCTCCTCGCCGCCGCGCAGCACGGTTAGGGTCACTTCCTCCCCCGGGGTGCGTTCGGCCAGCAGGGCCCGCAGGCTGTCCATGCCGTCGACTGGCTCGCCGTCCAGGGCGATGATCACATCCCCGCCGACGAAGACCAGCTGCCCGTCAACCAGCGCCGGTGTAAAGCTGGCGCGCAGCCCGGCCCGGCGGGCCGGGGAGCCGGCGGCCACCTGCACCACCAGCGCGCCGGTGGCGTCTTCAGGCAGGTCCATGGCCCCGGCCAGCTCCGGCGTCAGGTCGATCCCGGTGATGCCCAGGTACGCGCCGGAGGCGGGCTGCTGCTCCCCCGGTTCCTCTTCCGGAGCGGGCGTCTCGGTCGAGGCGGGCGGCGAAATCTGAGCCGACGTGCCCGAGGAGCGGGCCTGCAGCGTGACCGGCACCTCCATCGTCTCCCCTTCGCGCAGGATGGTCAGGGTCACTTCCTGCCCGACCTCGGTCTGCTCGACCAGGTAGGCGCTGATCTCGTTGATGCTGCTGACCTGGATGCCGTCGATGGCGGTGATGATGTCCCCGCCGGTCAGAATCTGCCGGCCGGAACCATCCTCGCTTGCCTCCGAGCCGCGCAGGCCGGCCTCCTCCGCCGGGCCGCCCGGGGTCACCGCGGCGATCAGCACACCGCGCTGCGCCGGGTCCAGGCCCATGGCCTCGCGGATGGCGGGGGTCAGCGAGGTGCCCGAGATGCCCAGGTAGGGGAACTGGAACTCCCCGGTCTCAATCAGCGCCGGCACCACGCGCCTGACGATGTTGGCCGGCACGGCGAAGCCCAGCCCCACGCTGCCGCGCACCGGCGACTGGATGGCGGTGTTCACGCCGATCACCTCGCCGTTCAAGTTGGCCAGCACGCCGCCCGAGTTCCCCGGGTTGATGGGGGCGTCGGTCTGGATGATGTTGGGGATGACGAAGCGGGGCGCGTTGATGCTCTCTCCGACCGGAAGGTCGCGCCCGAGCGCGGAGATGATGCCGGTGGACATGGAGCCTTCAAAGCCGAAGGGGTTGCCGATCGCCACCACCAGCTGGCCCACGTCCAGCTGGCTGGAGTCCCCCATGGTCACCGGGACGAGCATCTCGGCGGGCAGGTCCACGCGCACCACGGCCAGGTCCGCGCCGGGGGCTGAACCGACCAGCTCCGCGTCCACGATGGTGCCGTCAGAGAAGGCGACCTGAATTTGCCGCGCGCCTTCGACCACGTGGTAGTTGGTGACGATGTGGCCCTCCTTGTCCCAGACAAAGCCCGAGCCCAGCGCCTGGGCCAGGTTGTCGTCCTCCGGTATGGCGGGATGGTCGGGGGGCAGGCCGAACCCTCCGGTGATGGGCACGGCGGTGTAGATGTTCACCACGGAAGGCAGCAGGCGGTCATAAATCTCCTGGTAAGCCTGCTGCAGGGCCAGCACCATCTCGCCCGACCCGGCCTCCAGCGGGAGCTTTTCGCCGGGTGAAGCGGGTTCCGGGGTTTCCTCCGGGGCCTGGTCCGCCGTCGGAGTGGGGGTGACCTGAGGTTCCGGCTCGACCGGGACGGCGGTTTCGAGCTCCACCGACAGCGTGGGGGTGGTCTGCTGCCCGCGCCCGATGATGCGGTTAATCACCCCGGGTGTAAAGAATCCGCAGGCCGAGGTGATCAGGGCGAAAATCACCAGCCCGGCGATCAGGGTGTGTTTGCGTCTCATCATACTTCCCTCCTCGAACAGGCAAGGGTAAGAAACACTGGTACATGATAATCGTACCGCGCCAGTATTAACAGAATAACAGAAAGCGGCGAACCGGGCTGAGCCGGGCAGGGGGGCGGGCGCCGGCCGGGTTTCGCCGCGATTCGCTCCCGGTTGGCTGGCGGGAGCGCGGCGGTCGGGCCGGCGGTTTCTCGAGGGAATGATCGAGGAATGGTAATCGAACGGTAAAGCGACAGTCACCGGTGAGTGATTGGATTGATAAAATCGACCAATTAGATATATAATCCAATGGGAGTTTGTGTTTGGAGGCGGGAAATGTTCAAAAGAATACTGGTACCCCTGGATGGTTCCCAGCTGGCGGAACTAGCCCTGAAACACGCTCTGCACATCGCCCGGCTCTACAGGTCGCACATCGTATTACTGAGCGTGATCGAAGAAAATCAGCCCGGGAGAGAGGATGCCGTTGTGGATCCTCTCTCCTGGCAGATTAGCAAATCAGAGAGAGAGCTGTATCTTCAATCCCTGGCCAGCCAGCTGGTATCGGACAGGGTGACCACCGAGCATGTTGTTCTGGAAGGCCGCTGCGCCGAAGGAATCGTGCAGTATGCTCAGGACGCGAATACAAACCTGGTCGTGATGACCAGTCACGGGCGGAGCGGCCTGAGCCGCTGGGACATCTCCAGCGTCACGCAGAAAGTCGTTCAAAAACTGTTCCTTCCAGTGCTGGTGGTGCGGGCTTACCAGCCGGCGGAGGAGGTATCGTACCGCCGTATTCTGGTGCCGCTGGACGGCTCCAAGCGGGCGGAATGCTCCCTCCCGGCCAGCATCGCCCTGGCGGAGGCCTCTCACGGCAGCCTGCTGCTGGCCAGCGTGGTCCAGCGTCCGGAGCTGCCCCCGGCGGGGCCGCTGGAAAATGAGCTGCGGGAGGCCGCCAGCCGGCTGGTGCAGCTGACCCGCGAAGCGCTGGTTCCCTATCTCAACGATCTGAAAAGCCGGTACTCGCTGCCGGTGGACACGCTGGTTCTTGAATCGGACAGCGTCACCCGCTCGATTCATGAGCTGGCGGACCGGGAAGAGGTGGACCTGGTGGTGATGTGCGCCCACGGCGCGTCCGGCGGGGCGGAATACCCCTTCGGCAGCGTGGCGTCCAACTACTTCCAGTACGGCAATAAGCCGGTGTTGATCATCCAGGATATACCTCCCTCTCTGGCCCGCCCGACCACGGTTGAGCGTGTAGCTGAGAAATACGGGAAGCGTTGATGACCAACCTCGAAGAAACCAGACAACCCCCTGCCGATGCTGAGGAGGCGGCGGATCCCGTCAGTCCTGCCCGCTTCCTGGAGGACCTGGCCGCCGGGCTGGCCGGTCAGCTGCTGCCCGCTTCTCCGCGGCAGCCTGCCAGATCGGTGCAGGCGGACCTGCGCGCCGTGTTCCAGCGGCTGCAGGACGTGCACACCTACTTCCAGCAGGCGTCGGTGGAGGAGATCACCCTCACCTACGCCTCGGAATGGATTCTGGACAACTTCTACATCATCCGCCAGGCCGCCCGGCTGATCAAAGAGGACATGCCGGACGGGTTCCTGCGCCAGCTGCCCAAGCTGACCAGCCCCCCGTACCAGGGCTATACCCGGGCCTACCTGATCGCCCGCGAGTTCCTGAGCGCTCACCAGTACCAGGTGAACATCGGCGCGCTCTCCAGCCTGCTCGACCGGCTGCAGGACCAGGTGCAGCTGACCATGGGCGAAATCTGGGCGCTGCCGGTCTTCCTGCGGCTGGTGCTGCTGGACGCGCTGGCCCGCTCGCTGGAGAAGGTGGTGCGCCTGCGCGACCAGACCCCGCTGCCCACCCCGCCGCTGGAGATGGAGGTCAGCACGGATGAAGTGGTGGCCTCCGCCATCACCGGGCTGCGCGCGCTGGACGACACCGACTGGAAAGAGTTTTTCGAGGACGTTAACCGGGTCGACCGGATGCTTCGCCAGGACCCGGCGGGCGTCTACGAGCGCATGGACTTTTCCTCGCGCGACCTGTACCGCGACCGCGTGGAAGAGATCTCGCGCCGCGCAGGGGTGGGGGAGGATCAGGTGGTCGAGGCCGCGCTGGATCTGGCCCGCGAGGCGGCGCAGGCGCTGCAGGAGGCTGAGACGGCAGGCGACCGGGACCTGCGGCCGGCGCACATCGGCTACTACCTGATCTCGGACGGCGCGGCCGCCCTGCGCCGGCGGCTGGGGTACCGGCTCTCAGCCCGGGAATCGCTGGCGGAGTGGGCGCTCAGCCATCCCGGCCTGCTGTACCTGGGCAGCATTGGCCTGTTTGCGGCGGCTTTTCTCTTCACTGCCGTGCGGCTGGCGATGGCGTACCAGGCCCCGGGCTGGCAGCTGGCGCTGGTGCTGCTGCTGGCCCTGGCGCCGGCGCTGACCGTGGGCACCAGCCTGACCAACTGGCTCTTCACCCGGCTGCGGACGCCTTCCCGGCTGCCCAAGCTGGAGTGGAAGGAGGGCATCCCGGCGGAGGAGGCCGCGCTGGTGGCCGTTCCGGCACTGCTGACCAGCCAGGCGGAGGTGGAATCGCTGCTGCGCCAGCTGGAGATGCACTACCTGCGCAATGCCTCACCGAACCTGTTCTTCGCCCTGCTGAGCGATTTCGCCGACGCGCCCTCCGAGCACATGCCAGAGGATGAACCCCTGCTGGAGGCGGCCGAAAAGGGCATTGAGCAGCTCAACGAGCGCTACCGGCACCCGGACGGCTCGCGGCCTTTTGTGCTGCTGCACCGCCAGCGCCGCTGGAACCCGTCCGAGGGCGTCTGGATGGGCTGGGAGCGCAAGCGGGGCAAGCTGCACGAACTCAACCGGCTGCTGCGCGGCGAAAGCGGGCTGTCGTTTGCGCGCATCAGCGGCGGCATTGAGGCGCTGGGGGCCATCCGCTACGTGATCAGCCTGGACGCGGACACCCAGCTGCCCCCCGAATCGGCGCTGCGTCTGGTGGGCACCATGGCCCACCCGCTGAACCGGCCGGTCTTCCGCCCGGGCACCGATGAAATCGTCGCCGGGTATTCCATCCTGCAGCCGCGAATTGAAATCAGCCCGCGCAGCGCCAACCGCACCCGCTTCTCGCGCATCTACGCCGGCGACACCGGCCTGGACCTGTACACGCTGGCCGTCTCGGACGTGTACCAGGACTGGTTCGGCGAGGGCATCTTCGTGGGCAAGGGCATCTACGACGTGGACGCCTTCGAGCGCAGCGTGCGGGGCATGATCCCGGAGAACACGCTGCTCTCGCATGACCTGCTGGAAGGGCTGCTGGGGCGTGCCGGCCTGGTCACCGACGTGACCATGGTGGAGGATTACCCGGACAATTACTTCGCCTACGTCCGCCGGCAGCACCGCTGGATTCGCGGGGACTGGCAGCTGCTGCCCTGGCTGCTCTCGCGGCGGCGGTCGGGGGGCAAGCTGGGGCCGATTGACCGCTGGAAGATTATTGATAACCTGCGGCGCAGCCTGCTGGCCCCGGCGCTGATGTTCTTCCTGACGCTGGCCTGGGCCGTGCTGCCCGGTCCGCTCTGGGCCTGGACGCTGCTGGCGGTCGGGTCGCTGGCCGTGCCCATGCTGACCAGCCTGATCGGCGGGGCGGTGCAGCTGGCGCAGGGCGAGGGCGCCGCCGGTGTCGGCAGAACGGTCGGGCTGGATATGCTGCGCTGGATGCTGGCGGTGGTTTTTCTGCCGTTCGAGGCGCTCAACGCGCTGGATGCCATCGGCGTGACGCTCTACCGCCTGCTGATCAGCCGCCGCCACCTGCTGGAATGGACCACCGCCGCCCAGACGGTGCGGCTGGTGCGCAGCCTGCCCGCCCGGGTGGTCGCCTGGGTGGAGATGACCGTCGCCATCCTGTGGGTGCTGGCCGTGGCGGTGCTGGTGGGGCTGCTGCGGCCCGGCGCGCTGTGGGCCGCGGCGCCGCTGCTGCTGCTGTGGATCGCCTCGCCGCAGATTGGCGTGATCCTCAACCAGGCGCCGCCCCGCCGCCAGGAAACGCTCACCCCGGAGGAGATGGAAGAGCTGCGCCTGATCGCACGGCGCACCTGGTCCTTCTTCGAGCGCTTCGTCGGGCCCGAGGATCACTGGCTGCCGCCCGATCACTTCCAGGAATGGCCGGTGGGGCAGGTGGCGCACCGCACCTCGCCGACCAACATCGGCCTGCTGCTGACCTCCACGCTGGGGGCCTTCGCGCTGGGGTACATCGACCAGTTCATGCTCTCCGCGCGGCTGAAGCAGACCTTCGACACGATGGACAAACTGGAGCGCTACCGGGGGCACTTCCTCAACTGGATCGACACCGTCACCCTGCAGCCGCTGACGCCCCGCTACATCTCCACCGTGGACAGCGGCAACCTGGCCGCCAGCCTGATCGTCACCGCGCAGAGCCTGCGTGAGGTGATCGAAAGCCAGGTGTTCCGCGGGCAGCGCTGGGAGGGCCTGCTGGATACGCTCAGCCTGCTGCTGGAGGCGCTGAAGAGCCTGCCCGCTGGCGAGGACCTGCAGCCCATAGAGGACGAGATCCGCCGGGTGAAGGAGGTGATTCGGGAGGCGATTCCCCATCCGGAGCGCTGGTGGGAACTGTACCGGCAGCTGAGCGGCGTCCGCTGGCAGGAAGTCAAGAAAGCGCTGGCCGAGTACATCCGCGAGCACGAGGATGAGCTGAACCCGGCGGTGCTGGCCGACCTGGCGCAGACCTCGCAGCTGGTGGAGATGATCTACCAGGGCATCGACCGCACCATCCACGAGCTGGTGCCCTGGCTGCCGCTGCTGCAGGACCCGCCGGAGGCGCTGCGCCGCGTGGAGATGGCCGGTTGGCTGGAGTTCCTGCGCACCGCGCTGCCCTACCGGCCCGCGCTGGGGGAAATCGGCCGCCACGTCCAGGAAGCGGAGGAGGTGATCCGCGAGCTGCGCGGCTGGCTGGCCGACCACCCCGAACTGGGAGCCACGGACGAGGTGGAGGACTGGCTGGGGCAGGTCGAAGAGGCCATGCGGCGGGCGGCTGCCAGCGCGGAAGCGCTTACCGGCGCGTACCAGACTATCATCCAGCGGGCGGAGTGCTTTGTGGAGGAGATGGACTTTACCTTCCTCTATGACCCGCAGAAGCGCATCTTCTCCATCGGCTACAACCTGGACGCGGCCACCATGGACCGCAATTACTACGACCTGCTGGCCTCGGAAGCGCGCATCGCCAGCCTGATCGCCATCGCCAAGGGCGACGCCCCGCCGGAGCACTGGCTGCACCTCAACCGCCCGATGACCCGGGTGGGGGACCTGCGGGTGCTGCTTTCCTGGTCGGCGACCATGTTCGAGTACCTGATGCCGCCGCTCTTCCTGCGCGCCTACCCCGAAACGCTGCTGGAGCAGTCCGCGCAGGGGGCGGTGCTGCGGCAGATCGAGTACGGCCGCGAAATCGGGCTGCCCTGGGGCATCTCCGAATCCGGCTTCTACCGCTTCGACGCCAACCAGAACTACCAGTACCGGGCCTTCGGCGTGCCCGGGCTGGGGTTCAAGCGCGGCCTGTCGGACGACCGGGTGATCGCGCCGTACGCGTCTCTGATGGCGGTGCGCTACCAGCCCCGCAGCGTGATCCGCAACGCCCGCCGGCTGGCCGACCTGGGGCTGCTGGGCCGCTACGGCTTTTACGAAGCGGTCGATTTCACCCGCTCGCGCATGATGGTCGGGCAGGAGTACGGCATCGTGCGCTCGTTCATGTCCCATCACCAGGGCATGATCCTGATGGCGCTGGTGGACTTCCTCAAGGACGGGCTTTTTGTGCGCCGCATGCATTCCGACCCGCGCATCCGGGCGGTGGAGCTGCTGCTGCAGGAGCAGGTGCCGCATTCGGTCCCGCTGCAGAACCCCGAATCGGAGAACGTGACCGGTACGCAGCGGCTGGTGCCCGAACTGCTGGAGACCGTCCCCTGGCGTGTGCAGCTTTCCACGCCCATCCCGCAGGTGCACCTGCTCTCCAATGGCGCCATGACCAGCCTGGTCTCGCAGTCGGGCAGCGGCTTCCTGCGCTGGCAGGACGTGGACCTGACCCGCTGGCAGCCGGACGCGGTCACCGACCGGCACGGGATCTGGATTTACGCCTCCGAGGCGGGTGAGGACAGGCCGTCGCTGTGGTCGCTGGCCCACCAGCCCATTCCCCGGCACGCGGACCGGGTGGTGTCCACCTTCCACTCGCACATGCAGGTGATTAAGAAGACGGTGCGGGGCATCGCCTCGACGCTGGAGGTGACCCTGTCACCGGAGGACCCGGTGGAAATCCGCCGGGTGCACCTGAGCAACCCGACCAACCGGCGCCGCCGGCTGCGGCTGGACTCCTACGGCGAGGTGATCCTGGCCCCGCAGGCCGCGGACGCGCGCCATCCGGCGTTCAACAAACTGTTCATCCAGAGCGAGTACATCCCCGAGTACAACCTGCTGCTCTTCCGCCGCCGGCCGCGCTCGGAGAGCGAAAAACCGGTCTTCCTGGGGCACACGCTGCTGGTGGAGAACATGGAGGAGACCGGGCTGTTCGAAACCGACCGCATGGCTTTCCTGGGCCGCGGCGGAAGCCCCGCCGCTCCGGCCCGGCTGCTCAACCCGGACGGGCGGCCCGGCGCGACCGGCGCCACGCTGGACCCGATCTTCTCGCTCGGGCAGGAAGTGGTGTTGGAGCCGCACCAGAACACCCGCCTGGCCTGGCTGACCATCGCCGCCGGCAGCCGCGAGGAGGTTATTCGCCTGGCCGCGCGCTACCGGCAGTGGTCTCAGGTGGACCGGGCCTTCCACCAGGCCCGGCTGGAGGCCGAGGCTTACCTGCGCCGCCAGGACATCGGCTCGCGCGATCTGCAGCGCATTCTGCAGCTGCTCTCGGCATCACTCTACCTGCTGCCGTCCATGCGCAGCCTGCCCGAGGTGCTTGCCGCCAACCGACTGGGGCAGTCCGGGCTGTGGCGCTTCGGCATCTCCGGGGATTACCCCATCATCCTGGTCCGCATGGCCGACCCGCAGCGGCTGGAGCTGGTGCGGCAGGTGCTGCAGGCGCACCGCTATTACCGCGAGCGGGGCTTCAAGGTGGACCTGGTGCTGCTCAACCAGCAGCCCACCGACTACGGCATGGAGCTGAACCGGCTGCTGTACCGCCTGATTGCACGCACCGGCTCCGACAACTGGCTCAACCAGCGAGGCGGGATCTTTGTGCTGTTTTCCGACCAGATGCTGCCCGAGGAGCGCACGCTGCTGCTGAGCGTGGCCCGGGTGGTGCTGGACGACGAGCGCGGCGACCTGGCCGGGCAGCTGGAGGGGTACGCCGTGCACGTGCCGCACCTGCCGGCGTTTGTGCCCAGCCGTCCGTCCAGTGAGGAATTTGAGGAGACCCCGCCGCTGGAGCCGCTCGAGGACCTGCAGTTCTACAACGGCTACGGCGGCTTCACCCCCGACGGGCGCGAGTATGTGATCGACCTGCCGCCCGGAAAGCGCACGCCGCTGCCCTGGGTGAACGTGATCGGCTACCCTCACTTTGGTTTTCTGGTCAGTGAATCGGGCAGCTCGTGCACCTGGGCGCTGAACAGCGGGGAGAACCGGCTGACGCCCTGGTCCAACGACCCGGTCAGCGACCCCACCGGTGAAGCGCTCTACCTGCGAGACGAGGAAACCGGCATCATCTGGTCACCGGCGCCTCAGCCGGCTCCCTCCGGCGAGCCGTACCGGGTACGGCACGGGGTGGGTTATACCGAGTTCGAGCACAACAGCCACGGCCTGCGCCAGCGGCTGCGCCTGTTCGCCGACCCGCAGGACCCGGTCAAGATCATCCGGCTGCGGCTGGAAAACACCTGGAACCGCCCGCGGCGGGTGACCGCCACCCAGTATGTGGAGTGGGTGCTGGGCACGCTGCGCTCGGACAGCGAGTGGACGCTGGTTCAGGAATACCTGCCCGAGCAGCGCGCCCTGCTGGGCATGAACGCTTACAACGCCGAGTTCGGCCGACGGGTGGCCTTCCTGCAGGCCGGGACGGCGGTGCACGGCTACACCGCCGACCGCATGGAGTTCATCGGACGCAATGGCTCGCTGTCCAACCCGGCCGGGCTTTCCCGTATCGGGTTGGAGAGCCGGGTGACGCCGGGCGAGCACCCCTGCGCCGTCCTGCAGGTGCATGTGGACCTGGACCCCGGCGAGGTGCGCGAGGTCTACTTTGTGCTGGGGGAGGGGGACGACCGAGAGCACACCCTGGAGCTGCTGCGCCGCTACAGTCAGGCCGAAGAGGTGGAGCGCTCCTGGCAGCGGGTGAGCGACTTCTGGGAGCCGCTGCTCTCGACGGTTCAGGTGCGCACGCCCGACCCGGCCATGAACCTTATGCTCAACCGCTGGCTGCTCTACCAGACGCTCTCCTGCCGCATCTGGGGCCGGACGGCGTTTTACCAGTCCTCCGGGGCCTTCGGCTTCCGCGACCAGCTGCAGGATGTGCTGGCGCTGCTGCCGGTGCGCCCGGAGATCGCCCGCGAGCAGATCCTCAACGCCGCCCGCCACCAGTTCGAGGAGGGGGATGTGCTGCACTGGTGGCACCCGCCCTCCGGGCGCGGCGTGCGCACGCGCATCAGCGACGACCTGCTCTGGCTGCCTTACGTGGTGGCCGAGTACGTGCGTGTGACCGGGGACACCGGCCTGCTTCGGGAGGAGGTGCCCTTCCTGCAGGCGCCGCTGCTCAGGGAGGGCGAAGACGAGCGCTACGGGCAGTACGAGCACACCCCGAAGGCCTACACCATCTTCGAGCACTGCCAGCGGGCCATCGAGCGGGGGAGCACCCGTGGGCCGCACGGGCTGCCGCTGATGGGCGCCGGTGACTGGAACGATGGCATGAACCGCGTGGGCATCGAGGGCCGGGGCGAGAGCGTCTGGCTGGGCTGGTTCCTGGTGGAGACGCTGCGGCGCTTCGCCTGGCTGTGCGAGCAGGCCGGTCTGGCGGAGGCCGCTCCCCGCTACCGCGAGGATGCCCAACGCCTGGTCCAGGCCATCGAGGAGCACGCCTGGGACGGGGAGTGGTACCTGCGCGCTTTCTACGACTCCGGTGTGCCGCTGGGCTCATCGAAAAACCGGGAGTGCCAGATCGACTCGATCGCCCAGTCCTGGTCGGTGCTGAGCGGCGGGGGCCGGCCGGAGCGCGCCCGCCAGGCGATGGAAGCGGTCCGCCAGCGGCTGGTGCGCCCGGAGGACCGGCTGCTGCTGCTGTTTACCCCGCCTTTCAACACCACGCCGCGCGATCCGGGGTACATCAAGGGCTACGTGCCCGGTATCCGCGAGAACGGCGGGCAGTACACACACGCTGCCACCTGGACGGTGTGGGCCTTCACCCGCCTGAGGGACGGCGACCGGGCGTTTGAGTTGTTCCGCCTGCTGAACCCCGTCTACCACAGCGCTACCAAAGAGCTGGCCGACGTGTACAAAGTGGAGCCGTATGTCATCGCCGCGGACGTGTACTCCACCGAGCCGCACGTCCGCCGCGGCGGCTGGACCTGGTACACCGGCTCCAGCGGCTGGACCTACCGGCTGGGCCTGGAGGCGATACTGGGGCTCCGGCGCGAGGGCGAGGAACTGGTGATCGACCCGGTGATACCGGGGGACTGGGAGCAGTACGAGATGGAGTACCGTTGGGGAGAATCCCTGTACCAGATCCGGGTGACCAACCGGATGGAGGAGGAGGCGGAGGGCGCCCGGCGGGAAGTGATCAGCGTGAAGCTGGACGGCCGGGAGTTGCCCGACCTGCGCGTGCCGCTGCAGGCGAAGGGCTCCGTTCACCGGGTGGAAGTGCTGCTGGGGCGCAGGCCGCGCGGCTAGTTCATCAGCTGAATGCCCTTTTCCGCCAGCCGCTCCTGCACCAGCGAGAGCAGGCGGGGGCGCAGCTCGGCGGCGCAGCCGAAGCGGGCTTTGGCCAGCAGGGTCAGCTCGGCCTGATGCCCGACGGTGCCGGTGGCGCTGATCACCTTCCACGGTTCGAGCAAGTTGGGCAGCAGCGAGACCGCCTCGACGCCCACCTCTTCCAGCAGGGGGATGGCTTTGCCCAGGTCGGCCGCCGCCAGATACAGGGTGATATTGGCGGTGGAAAACCGCCCGCGGCTGAAGTTGCGGATGGTGCGGATTTCTCCGTTAGGAATAACGTACAGCTCGCCGGTGGGCGCGCGCAGCAGGGTGGAGCGCAGGTTTATCTCCTCGATCACGCCCTCGATGTTCAGAATCTCCACTTTCTCACCGACGGAGAAACTGTCCTCGAAGAGAAAGCCTATGCCGGTCATAATGTCCGAGACCATGGGGCGGACCGAAAGGCCGAAAGCGGCGCTGAACAGGCCCACAACCCAGACCAGCGTGTCGACCCGCACGAACAGGGTCAGCGAGACCAGCGCGGCGATGAAGAAGGCCAGGAAGCTGATGAAGCTGGACAGCAGCTGGTTCAGCGTGCCCACCCGCTCCGGGCTGGCGGGGCGGCTCTTATCCAGAAACAGCCGGGTCAGCGGCCGGGCCAGACGTCTGGAGAGGCGGTGCACCAGATAGGCGAGGAGAAAAGAACCGCCGATTTGAAGGACAGCCCGCAGCCAGAATTGTTGTTCAAGGTTCACAGCGGTGTGACGTCTCCTTGGGTGAGAGTTTGCGCAGTATTGATCATATCATGGTCGAAGGCCATATCATGGTCCTGGACCAGATCATGGACCCGGGCTGGTGCATGGCCTTTCTGGTCTTCTTCGAGGCATCTGCCATGATGATGGTCTTCAACCCACCGAATGGTCAGGATACCGCCCAATGGTTGCTGGGAAAACGAGCCGGGGAAGGACTTTGTCCTTCCCCGGCCGGGTATCTGTTATTTGCAGTTCTCCTGAAAAGGTGCTGCCCGTAAAGGCTTATTCGACCTTGACTCTCCTCAACCGGAGCGAGTTCGTGACCACAAACACGCTGGAGAAGGCCATCGCCCCGGCGGCCAGCATCGGGTTGAGCAGTCCGGCCGCGGCGGCAGGGATGAGCAGCACATTGTAGTTAAATGCCCAGAACAGGTTCTGCCGGATGGTGCGCAGCGTGCGCCGCGAGAGCTCTACCGCACGGGCCACGCCGCGCAGGTCGCCGCTGATCAGCACCACCGGGGCGGAGGCCATGGCCACGTCCGTGCCGGTGCCGATGGCAATGCCCACGTCCGCCTGGGCCAGCGCCGGGGCGTCGTTGATGCCGTCGCCGACCATGCTCACCACCTCGCCGCGGGCCTGCAGCGCTTTGACCTCGGCGGCCTTGTCGCCGGGGAGCACTTCGGCGCGGACCTCGTCCACGCCCACCTCGCGGGCGATGGCTTCGGCGGTCTGGCGGTTGTCGCCGGTGATCATGACCACTTTCAAGCCCATGTCGTGCAGCCGGCGGATGGCTTCCTTGCTGCCTTCCTTGACCGGGTCGGCCACGGCCACCACGCCGCGCACAGCGCCGTCCACCGCCACCAGCATGGCAGTCTTGGCTTCGCCCTGCAGGCGCCGGACTTCCGGCTCCAGCCCGTTCAGGTCCAGGCCGCGCTCGCGGGCCATGCGCAGGTTGCCGACCGCCACGGCGCGTCCGTCAACCTCGGCGCTCACGCCCAGTCCGACTTCAGCCTGGAAGGCGGCCGGCCGGCTGACGGCCAGCTCGCGCTCCGAGGCGGCGGCCACGATGGCCTCGCCCAGGGGGTGCTCGGAGCCGGATTCCACCGAGGCGGCCAGGCGCAGCAGCTCATTTTCGCCCTCCGGGAAGTCGCAGAGGACCACGTCGGTCACCGAGGGCTGCCCGCGGGTAATGGTGCCGGTCTTGTCCAGCACCACGCTGGTCAGCCGTCCGGCCCGCTCCAGCGCCTCGGAAGATTTGAACAGTACGCCCATTTCCGCGCCTTTGCCGGTGCCGACCATCACCGCAGTGGGGGTGGCCAGGCCCATGGCGCAGGGGCAGGCGATCACCAGCACGGCCACGGCGTTGATCAGCGCGCGGGTGAAGAGCGGCGTCTCCGCGCCGGCTGGCAGGGGGATCAGGAAGTACCAGACCAGGAAGGTGAGCGCCGCGACGGCCATCACGGCCGGGACGAACACCGCCGAGATGCGGTCCGCCAGCCGCTGGATGGGAGCGCGCGAGAGCTGGGCGTCCTCCACCAGTTTGACGATCTGGGCCAGGGCGGTGTCCTTGCCGACCTTCGTGGCCTCAAACTGCAGCATGCCCAGTTTGTTGAGCGTAGCGCCGATCACCGGATCGCCCGGGCCTTTTTCCACCGGCAGCGATTCGCCGGTCAGCATGGACTCGTCCACGGCCGAGCGGCCTTCCACCACCACGCCGTCCACCGGGATCTTCTCGCCAGGACGGACCAGTACCAGATCGCCGGGGACCACGTCCTCGACAGGGATTTCCAGCGTTTCGCCGTTTCGCACCACCCGGGCGGTTTTGGCCTGCAGGCCCAGCAGCTTCTTGATGGCCTCACTGGTGCGGCCCTTGGCGCGGGCTTCCAGGAACTTGCCCAGCTTGATCAGGGTGATGATCACGGCCGAGGTTTCAAAGTAGGCGTGGCCGTCGATCCACCCCAGCACCACCGGGATGGAATAGAAGTAGGCTGCCGATGAGCCCATGGCCACCAGCACGTCCATGTTGGCCGAGCCGTTGCGCAGGGCTTTGAACGCGCCCACGTAGTACTGCCAGCCGACGTAGAACTGCACGGGAGTGGCCAGGGCGAAGAACAGCCAGTTCAAGATGGGGGAGTGCCCCAGGCTCATGGGCAGCAGGCCCAGGTCGCGGCCCATGGAGAGCACGAACAGCGGCAGGGTGAAGAGCAGGCCGGTGATCAGCAGGCGGCGCTGCTGGTCGATCTCGGCCTGGCGGGCCCGGGCTTCGGCGTCCACAGCCTCGCCGCCGGTTTCGACGGCCTCGAAGCCGGCCTTCGCGACGGCCTGGCGCAGCTCGGCCTGGCTGACGATGGTGGGGATGTAGCGCACCTGCGCGCGCTCGGAGGCGTAGGAGACGCGGGCCTCCAGCACGCCGTTCACCGCCAGAAGAGCTTTCTCCAGGCGGGCGGCGTCGCGGTCGTCCGACAGGCGGCGGATGGCCAGTTCGGCTTCACCGGCGGCCACGTCGTAGCCGGCGCGGCGCACCCGGGCGATCAGCGTGTCCAGCCCGGTGACGGCCGGGTCAAACTCGACCGTGGCGCGCTCCGAGGCCAGGTTGACGCTGGCCGACTGCACGCCCTTTTCCTTCTTTAAATTGCGCTCGACCGTGGCGACGCAGTTGGCGCAGGTCATACCGGTGATCGGTAAGGTGATCTGGGTTCGTTCTGCCATGCGGTGTTCCTGTAAAAAGCCGCCGGGGCGTCCGGCGGCGGTGGTTTTTCTGCTTTGCCGGCCCGGTTACTCGGCGGCGTAGTTGATCTCTTCCAGCAGCTCGCGGATCTGCTGCTCGTCGGCCGGGGCGTCGAAGCTGACGGTGATGACCTTGTCCGCCGGACTGCCGGTGACGTCCTTGACGCCCTCCAGCTCGGTAAGCTCCATCTTGATGGTGTGCAGGCAGTGGCTGCAGGACATATTGGGGATGCGGAAGGTAAGGTTTTGCATCAGTACACTCCAGTGATGAACGGTTTTGGGTTTACAGTTTCCCGGACTCACTGATCACGGAGCTGATCTCTTTGAGAACGCGCTCGCGCTCGGCCGGGTCGTCACCGCGCACGGCGGTGATCAGGCAGGTGTTGAGGTGCTCGTCCAGGATGGAAGCGGAGACCTTGGACAGGGCCGCCTGAACGGCCTGGATCTGGCGGATGACGTCGATGCAGTAGGCGTCCTCGGCGAGCATGCGCTGGATGCCGCGCAGGTGTCCCTCGGCGGTTTTCAGGCGGTTGATGTGGTCTGTTCGGTCGTGCATCTCCTGGCTCTCCTTATACCCTCGGAAGGGGGTGATCCGCCATCCCGGGAGCCTGCCCTGTATCGGGGAGATGTCCCCGTTTCCCGGGTTACCCCACCCCCGGGGGGAGGGGGGTACCTGTAGTATATCGCTGTTGTGAAATATTTGTCAAGGATTTGGATGCGGTTTGTCTGGAAATGCTGCCAGTCAACTTGCAGCCGGAAGGCGAGGGGTATACCCCTCGCCTTCCTCCACGGTCATCTTCTCCCCCCTTCCCAGTGACGGAGATGGGAGCCACCAACCCGGCCCCTACAGGAACACCCACTGCGTGGGTGCAGGTGGGGGCACCCCCATGGGGGTAGGGGGGATGGGTTGAAGACTATCGTTTTCCTTATGGGTGAAGGGGCACCCCCAAATGTTCCCCTATCAGGGCAGGTGGGCAGAGGGGCTGGCAATTCCCTGGCCTTTCATGGCAGAGGCGCACCTCTCTCAACGGGCGGTGTGCGCGGAAAAATTAAAAAAAGGCGGCCCGGAGGCCGCCTTTTGATCTCAGGGCTGCTGCATGACGAACTCGGGCGGGCGTCCGTCGGCCAGGGCATCCATATCCAGAGGGTAGGTGCCGTATTTGCGCAGCGCATTTCGCATGGCCAGGTACAGTTCGGGCTTGACGCCGGAATGAATGGTGTTGCTCGAGGAGAGCGCGTACCCGCCGCCGGGCGCGGCCACGCGCAGGCAGTACTTCACCGCCGATTCCACCTGCTCGGGCGTGCCGGAGACCAGCAGGTAGGCGCAGTCCACGTTGCCCTTGATGGCCACGCGGTCACCGTAATCGCGCTTGATGGCGGCGATGTCCATCCCGGCCAGCGGGTCGATCGGGTCGATCCCGTCGATGCCGGCTTCGACCAGCATGTCCAGCAGGGGCATCAGGTTGCCGTCGGAGTGCTTCCAGTAAAGCAGGCCGGCGTCGTGAATGGCCTGAACGAACTTCACGAAGTAGGGCTGGAAGATCTTCTTCCACAGGCGCGGCGAAACCAGCGGGCGGCGGGTGTCGGCCAGGTCGTCGCCGGTGTAGACCAGGTCCGCGCCTAGCTCGGCGGCGCGCTGCACGATCTTAATGTTGTGGTCCAGGGTCTTCTCAATAATATCGGTCACCAGGTCAGGCTGTTCCAGGCAGGCCACCAGGAAATTCTCGTACCCCAGCAGATCGCGCGGGTGGGCGAACACGTCGCGGGTCTGGAGAATGATCGCCTTGCGGCCCTTGTAGCGCTTCACCATCTCCTTCAGCGTTTCGAAGCGGCCTTCGGCGTAGGGGTCGGGGATCTGGTACTTTTCCCAGTCGGCCCAGGATTTGATCGGGGCCAGGGAATCGACCGAGGCGGGGTGCTCTTCGAGGCCTTTCTGCTGGGTGATGCCCCATTCGGTGAGGAAGCGGTTGGGACCGATCACTTCTTTACGGTAATTTGCCCGGGTGACCACGGCATCCAGATCGTACATATCAACGAAATCAAGCAGGTTACCGCCGTTGGTCATGCGGGCGACAACGTTCGAGTCCACTTCCCACTCAAATGTGGGCACACGATCGGGCTCCTGTCTGCGTAGGGCGGCCAGTACACGTTCCTGTCCTGTCATCTCAGGGGCCATACTACCTCCTGTTGTTAGAAGTCTGGGGAGTTCGCAATCCAGTCTCCTGATTATACCTGCTAATTGGTGGTTCCCATGAATCTGGTGCGGCAGGCCGTGAAAAGGGTGTCAAAATTCGAAGATATATAATATGATTAGTCAGATTTGGTAAGTTATTGTATCCCGTCCGCGAAGCGGGTGGGACCAGGGGCGTCAAAAGGTATATGAAATCAGTCAATTCACGCGTTTTTCGCGTAGCCATTACTTACATCGTCCTGGCCGTGCTCTGGGTGCTGGTTACGGATTACTTCTTGCAGAGCTCGGTGACCGACGTGCGGGCGCTGACCTGGTTCCAGAACTACAAGGGTGTCGTATTTGTGCTCTTCAGCGGGGGGCTGGTGTACCTGCTGCTTTCACGCGAGGTGAACCAGCGCGAAAGAGAGTGGAAGGAATACCTGCGCGACAGGGAGCAGCTGCTCCGGGAAGTGCAGCGCAATCACGACGAGCTGGAGCGGGCCTACGAGGAGACCATCGAAGGCTGGGCGCGGGCCATGGAAATGCGCAACCGCGAGGTCAAGGATCATTCGCTGCGGGTGACCGAGCTGGTGCTCCGCCTGGGGCAGGCCATGGGGCTGGATGAAGAGACCCTCTCGCACATGCGCCGCGGGTCGCTGCTGCATGATATCGGCAAGATGAACGTGCCGGATGCCATTCTAATGAAGGAAGGCCCGCTCTCACCAAGCGAGCGGGAGCTGATTGAGAAGCACCCCGACTGGGCCTACGAGATGCTGGCGCCGGTCACGTATCTGCAGGAAGCGCTGGAGATTCCGCGCTTTCACCACGAGCGCTGGAACGGTACCGGGTACCCCAACCGGTTGAAGGGGGAGGAAATCCCGCTGCCGGCGCGCATTTTCTCAGTGGTGGACGTGTGGGACGCGCTGACCTCGGACCGCTCGTACCGGGGCGCCATGGACCCGCAGGAAGCGATGGACTACATCCGCTCGCAGGCGGGGATCGCCTTTGATCCGCAGGTGGTGGAGGCGTTTGTCCGCCTGGACCCGGCGCGGTTGAACGGGGCTTCGGGCGGCAGGGAAGGGCAGAAGGAAGGGCAGGGGGAGGAGTAGCTGGCTCCGCGGCCTTACGGCGGCCGCCTTGCCTGAGGGTGCGCCCCCGGACGGAGTGGGCGTGTCAGACCGCGCCTGTAGAGCAATAACGGCGGGCGGCGGAGACGGGCCGGAGGGGCGAGGGGGGGCAGGTTCCAGGAGGATGCCGGGGCTGTTAGAAGAAAAGTCCCGGGAAGTTTTTACTGGCTGTGGCTGGTATCGGCTGCCTGGTGGCTCCAGGCTGATCCAGTTGTACGGGCCGGCGTGTCAGGCAGAACGGAGCTTACGACCTTGCGGAGATTACGCCTTCTGGTATTACAGAGAATCAGCCTAATTTCGTATAGCCATACTGGTGATCAATTATTGATGAGCCTGTGGCGCCAGTAAGGCAAGTAACCGCGGTTACATATCCCGCGCCGGGCGGGCCTACTTATCCAGATACAGCACCGTGGCGATGCAGCCCCGGCAGGAAAACTCGTATTCCGGGCACTTCAGGCAGTCGGATCCGCAGGGCGGGGTGTCCAGCACCGGGCGAACTTCGCCCCGCGACCAGGGGCTGCTGACGTCACCGCGCTCCACATAGTTCAGGTGGATCTGCTCCATGCCCATCAGGGCGGGCTCGTTGGCCGGCTTCTCCAGCCAGCTGCGCTTTTCGGGCGGGATCACAAAGACGCCGATGCACAGGTTGCCCGTGCTGGTGTAGCTGGCCACGTAGGGGCAGCGGCGCATACGGTCGGCGTTGTCGTCGGCGTCAAGTGCGGTGGGGGCCTGGCAAACCTGAACGGCGGTGACGGTGTCGGAGTGGTCCATGGTTTTCCTCCTGGAAGAAAAGATAATGTGCCTGTATGGGGTTTTCAACCGGCGGAATTGGCCCCTATTGTACCAGCTTTGACGGAATCGATAAACAAACTTCACGGACCGCTGCCGCCAGAGGGTACCACCTCATGTGTAACCTCAGGATTATACAGAGCGGCAGGTTATACAACATGGGTTGTGCGCCTGCGTGAAGGCATAAAAAAGGCCCTGAGGCATGTCCCTCAGGGCCGGTCATGGGAAAGCCGGTAGGCCGGCCGCTCGGCCTACCCCTCGATCGTCTTGCGTCCGGAGACGGCGCGCACCGGGATGCGGCGCGGTTTGACCTCTTCGGTCTTGGGCAGTACCAGCTTGAGCGTGCCGTTCTCGTACTGCGCCGAAATATCGTCCGACTTGATCGAGTTCGGCAGGTTGATGGAGCGGGCGAAGGAACCGTAGCGCCGCTCGCGGATGTGGTAGTGCCCCTTCTCGGTCTCGCTCTCGTCCTTCACCTCACCGCGGATGGTCAGGGTACCGTTATTGAAGGTGATTTCCAGGTCCTCGGGGTTGATCCCCGGGATGTTGGCCTTCACGATGTAAGCGTCTTCCTCTTCCAGCACGTCGAGAGCCAGACCCCAGGTGGCGCCGGTCCAATCGGTGGAATCGGCGTTCAGCGTGGACTCCATCAACCGGTCCAGCGTGCGCTGGAGCGAAAGCATCTCGCGGAATGGATCTCTGCGACTCAACATATGACTACCCTCCTGATCGCCAAAACCTGTTTTTCAGCTCGCAGCCGCTTGGTCCGGCTGCTCTCTTCAGCCTCCAGTATGCCCGGGCAGAATTAGAAGATGATCGAATTTGTGTAGGAGATTTATAAGAACAGCGCGGCGTGGTGATGGCCCGGGCGCCGCTGATCGGTCCGGGCTGGCAGCGAGCGGGTTCGCGCACCAGATTAGTGCATCAGGGTGGGGGAGCGGTGCAGCCAGGCCTCGAGCACTCTGGCCCGGAACTGCGTGGGAAGGTTGTCGAAGGGAACCACAGAACCGTGCCTGAGAAAGGCGCTGATGGGGCGGAAACCGTGTTTCACCAGCCGCAGTTCCCCGGTCGGCATGGGCAGCAGCGCGATGTACTCCCCCGAGAGCGCGAAGAAGGTTGGGCGGTCGGATAGTTTCATATTACCTCTCCGAGCACACTTAACAATCCCTCATTGTTACTATAGCATAAAGGGAAGGGAATTCAACCCCCTCATACAGAGAGAACGCCTTCTGTGCATGTGCTACACTAACTGCATGGGCTGTAAACTGCGGGGCGAGGGATTATATGGTAGAGGTTGAAGAGATTGTCGAGCTGAGACCGAGCCTGCCGGATGAGTTCCACCCGGGTGAGTTCGTCGCCCGGACAGACGCCATCGCGGAGGCTTACCGCTGGGGGAGCGAGCTGCACCGGGGGCAGAAACGGCTGAACGGCGATCCGTATTTTGAGACCCACTGCGCCTGGGTCGGCATGTTCATCGACCGGCTGGTGTGCAACGAAGCCTGGACCATTGCCGCCCTGCTGCACGATTCGGTCGAGGACAGCGGCGAGACGCTGGAGCGCATCCGCGAGCATTTCCCCGGCCCGCTGGGCGAGGAAGTGGCCCACATTGTGGACGGGGTGACCAAGATCAGCCACCCCCGTGACGGCCGCTCGCGCGAGCTGGCCACCCTGCAGAAGATCGCCCGCTTCCGTGACCCGGCCGTGTATCTGGTCAAGCTGGCCGATAAGAGCCACAACCTGCTCACGCTGCAGCACATGCCGCCCGAAAAGCGGGTGAAGAAGGCCACCGAGGCCATCCGCGCCTACGGCAAGCTGGCCGGCATCCTCAACTGCTACCGCTGGCGGCGCTGGCTGGAGGACACCGCCTTCCCGCATGCCGAGCCGGAAACCTTCGCCTTCGTGCGCTCCCGCATCGACAGCGACCCGCGTCTGAATGTTGACTTCCTCAATTCCATCATGCGCCAGCTGGGCCGGCTGATGGAAGAAACCGGCATCCCGGGTAGGGTGGAGCTGACCATCAACGGCTACTGGCAGACCTGGCAGAAGCTGCGCCGCATGGCGCTGCAGCGGCGCTCCTCCATGCATGACTTTTCCATGGTCAACGACCTGGTCAGCTTCCGCCTGATCGTGGAAGAGGAGAACGTCGCCCAGTGCTACGTGCTGCTGGGCGCGGTCAACCGCTTCTTCAGCGCCTATCTGGACGACAACCGCTTCGACGATTACATCGCCAGCCCTCAGAACGGCTACCGCGCCCTGCAGGTGACCGCCTACCTGCCCGAGCTGGGCGCGGTCGAGTTCGCCATTGCCACCCGCGAGATGGAAGGCGAGAACACCTGGGGCGTGGTGTACGCCATCAAGAACAACAAGGACCTCAGCCTGTACCAGCCGGTACAGATCCTGACCCCGACCGGCGGCGCGCGCTTCGTCCAGGAAGGCTCCACCGTGCTGGACGCGGTGGCCGCCATTCAGCAGGAGCGGCTGCTGGACAAGATCAGCGCGGTGAAGGTCAACGGCTCGCTGGCGCGGCTCTCGGACAAGATCCAGCCCGGCTCGGTGGTGGAGGTAATCACCGGGCAGAAGCGCCTGGTCCCCAACCCGGACTGGCTGAACTTCGCCAACCCGACCACCCGGCGCACCCTGCGCTCGGTGCTGGCCACCGAAGCGCTGCGGGCGGCGGCGGAAAAGGGCCGCCGGGAGATCCGCGAGGTGCTGATCGACATGGGGCTGGTCGCGCTGGAGGACGTGCAGGTACTGCTGCACGACGAGTTCGACACCCTGCTGGAGATGGCCGGCGCGGCCAGCCTGGACGACCTGTACGCCGCCTACGGCGACGGCGCTGTGCGCCGTGAGGACCTGGTGAAGGCGCTGGAGGAATCGGGCATTGCCGGCATCACCCGCGAATGGACCTCCGTGTTCCTGATGGGCAGCGCGGAGGCCAACCGGCCGGGCGTGCTGGTGCAGCTGGCCGGGCTGGTTTCGCGGCTGGGGGGCAACATCCTGCGCTCGGTAAACAACACCATGGCCGGCGGCGAGTTCACCCTCCGCCTGGTGGTGCGCGGGCTGGACGAAGAGGGGAAGGCGCAGCTGCGCGAGGCCTTCCGGACCTCGGGCCTGGCGCTGGGCACCATCGAGGTCTGGTAGCCGGGCGTCCCGCAACTTTCTTCGCTGCCGCGCGTAGATGAAGTGCAGGTACGCAGAAAGGAAGAGTGCCTTTTGAGAACGGTGGACAGGCTGAAACTGGGCGCGGCGGTGCTGCTGTTCGCGCTGGGGATGGTCGCTCCGCTGGTGACGGGGCTGGTCGTCTATGCCCGAACAGACCAGGTGCTGACCGCGGTGCTGGCGGCAGGGGGACTGTATCTGGCGCTGATCGCGCTGGTCGCCGTGCTGTTCGGGACCATGAAGCGCTACGGCTGGCTGGCCGCCTCGACCCCGCTGCTGCTGAGCGCGCTCTACGCCCTGCTGCCCGATCTGATCCCCTTCCCGGTGGACGACGGAATCAACATGGCCGTGGGAGCGGGGGTGTCCTTCTTCCTCTGGCTGCGCAAGCAGCCGCGCATTCCAAAGTGGATCGTGATACCGCTGGCGGCAGCGGTGGCCTACACCTGGGTCGGCGGGCTGTTTCCCCTCCCGTTTGACGAGCTGCTGGTCTACCTGGCAAGCGGGCTGGCCACCTACTACGGGCTGCGGCAGACCGGCGGCGAGCCGGACGAGTTCAGCCGGCCGGATGTAATCGAAGGTGAGTTTGTGGACGTGGGAAGGCAATGAAAATCGGCATAATTTCGGATAGTCATAACAATCTGGAAAACCTGGACCGCGCGCTGGCGCATCTACGCGCAGCCGGCGTGGAGACGCTGGTTCACTGCGGTGACATGACCGACCCGGAGACTGCCCGCCGGCTGGCCGGTTTCCGGGTGATTCACGCCACCGGCAACGGTGACTACGCCTCCGGCGAGATCGCCGCCGTGCTGCGCCAGCTGAACCCCGAGAGCAGCAGCCAGCCGGTCTTCACCGGGCAGGTGAACGGCCGGTCCGTGGCGGTGACGCACGGGCATTTAAAGGGCAAGGTGGAGGAGCTGGCCGCTTCGGGAATTTTTGAGTTCGTTTTTCACGGGCACACGCACCGACGCCGCGACGAGCGCGCCGGCTCCACCCGGGTGATCAATCCCGGGGCGCTGGGGGGCCTGCGGGTCGGGCCGCGCTCCTTCTGTCTGCTGGACCTGGACAGCGGCGAAGCGGAGTTTATCGAACTGGACTGAGGGATTCGAGGAGGGATTGGATGCGTGATCGACAGGGGTGTCTGTGGGGGCTGCTGCAGCTGTTCCTGCTGGACAAGCTCTTCGACTGGCTGCAGGGGAACGTCGGCTACAGGCGCGGCGGCTGCGCCGGTCTGGGCTGCGGCGCCATCCTGATGGTGATCTTCCTGGTGCTGGCTGTCGGCATCATCTGCAACACGGACTGGTTCAGCCTGTTCTAAGGGTGAAATACTGGAAAGGGGGATGGAATGGGAACCAGAGCGATTACCCGGCCTGAGAGACAGGCTCCCGGTCCGCGCGGCCTGCCGCTTCTGGGAAACCTGGACGTGTTCCGCAGCCCCGATCCGCTGGCGGAAATGACCGCGCTGCAGCGGCAGTACGGCAATCTGGTGCGGCTTACCTTCGGTCCCCGGGTGGTGCACCTGCTCTTCGGGGCAGGGGAGTTCAAGTACGTACTGCAGGACAACAACCGTAACTACATCAAGGGCCGCACGTTTGACAAAACCAAACCGCTGCTTGGCGAAGGCCTGCTGACCAGCGAAGGCGAGTTCTGGCGCCGGCAGCGCCGCCTGATCCAGCCCATGTTCAACCGCCAGCGCATCGGCAGCTTTCTGCCCGTCATGGTGGCGGTTGTGGAGGAGATGCTGGGCCGCTGGCGCCGCTTTCCGCCGGGCGAGGTGGTGGACATATCCCGGGAGATGGCCCGGCTGACGCTGGAAATCATCTCGCGGGTGATGTTCAGCACCGGACTGACCCCGGATGAGGCGGACACCGTCTCGCAGGTGATGCCCGAGTTAATGCGAGAAACCAACCGGCGCATCTCCTCGCTGACCGGCCTGCGCGAGCGGCTGCCCCTTCCGGGCGTGATCCGCTACCGGCGCAGCATCCAGGCGCTGGAGCAGATCCTCTACCGCCTGATTGAAGAGCGGCGGCGCAGCGGCGAGGACCACCCGGACCTGCTGGGCATGCTGTTGGCGGCGCGGGAGGCCGGTCAGGCCGCCATGAGCGACCGCCAGATCCGTGACGAGCTGATGACCATCTTCCTTGCCGGGCACGAGACAACCGCCGCGCTGATGGACTGGACGCTGGTGCTGCTCTCCCGCCATCCCGAGTCCCGCCGCCGGCTGCAGGTCGAGGTCGACCGGGTGCTGGGCGGCCGCACGCCGGACCTGGCGGACCTGGAGCAGCTGACATACACCTTCAACGTGCTGCAGGAATCGCTGCGGCTGTACCCGCCGGCCTGGGCGCTGGCCCGCCAGGCGATCGGGCAGGACGAGATCGACGGGTACACCATCCCGGCCGGCTCAGGGATGGTGCTGGTGCCGCTGGTGGCACATCACTCGCCCGAATACTGGGACAACCCCGAGGGCTTTGACCCCGACCGCTTCGAGCCGGATCGCAGCGCCGGCCGTCCGGCGTATGCCTTCATCCCCTTTGGCGGGGGGCCGCGCCTGTGCCTGGGAAACAACTTTGCCCTGCAGGAGGCCACCATCGCCCTGGCGATGATTGCTCAGCAGGCGGAGCTGGACCTGGCGCCGGGCTGCCCGGTGACCGCCATGAACGACTTCACCCTGCGCCCGGCGCAGGGCATCTGGATGCGG
>DGEO01000025.1:0-451 GCA_002385985.1 Anaerolineaceae bacterium UBA3924
GCTGGCCTAGCACCCTCAGCAGGCCAGCCTGGCGGAAGATGAGCGGCGCAAATAACGCCACCCACAGACCGATAAGCGTATAGCGCAGGAAGCGCAGGCTGAACCCCAGCGTGGCTGGCTCAGCTGGGAAAATGGCCCCCAGTCCGGCGTAAATGGCCAGCAGTCCCACCATGCCGATCAGGTAGCGCAGGAAGAGCGCCTGCGGCGTGCCGCCGGTTTCCATCCGGCCGTACCGCCTGTAGAACACAGCGTAACCGGCCGTCATGCCGAACCATGTGCCGGCCAGCGTGTACATCCCCTCCCGGCTGAGCGGGTCAATGGGGTCCTCCGGGGCAGCCGCGGCGGCCGCGCTCACCCACTCGGGGGGCAAGACCCAGCCCGGCTGCAGGTTGAAGATCACCAGCATGATGCCCAGCATCACCACCGTGGAGACCGCTGACAGGCCCAGCAG
>DGEO01000025.1:662-13252 GCA_002385985.1 Anaerolineaceae bacterium UBA3924
AGCCAGAGCAGGATCAGACCGGCCAGCCAGCCGGTGACCACATCCCTGATGAAATGCACTCCGAGGTATAATCTAGATAAGCCGATCAAGAATATCAACAAAGCCGAGGCTGGCACAACCCATCCCGCCCCCCATCGACGGCGGACCAGGCCCGCCAGCAAACCCCAGATACTGGCAGCGTTCTGCGCGTGCCCGGACGGAAGCCCGAAGGAGGTTTCCGCGCTGAGCGCCTTCACCTGATCAAACACCCAGTAGGGGCGCGGGGAGCGAAAAGCAACCTTCAGATAGGCGTTTAGCCCGTTGGAAAGGAGCATGATCAGCCCGATCTTCAGGCCCAGGCCGGCGTCAACGCACCAGAACAGGAACGGCATGATCACCAGGTAGGCCCGTTCGGTGCCGAGAAAGCTGAAGAACTCCATCGGCGCTGACAGCCAGTCCCCCAGGCTCTGCAGGAATATAATGATACTGGCTTCGAACTGCAGCAGCGTATCCATCAGGCTCATGCTCCAGAATAAGTGGATTCGGTCAATTTATTGTACACTCAAATGATGACGAAGCTCGAAAAACGCTGGTTCGACTTCCCGGCCTTACTGACCCTGATCGCTGCACTGCTGGTCGCCGCCTCTCGCCTGTCCGCCACAGAGTGGACGGCAGACCTCAACATGGCGGCCACCCTCAGCCTGATCGCGGCAGTGCTGGGCGCTGCGCTGGGATACACGCGCTTCCACGGCCGGCTGGTCTTCCTGATCGGTACTGTGTTTACCTTCTTCTTCGTCACCTGGCAGGCCGCCCAGACCGTCGGCGCGCCGGCAACCGCCTGGTCGGAGCGAGTGGCCAGCTTCTTCGGCCGCATCGGCGCAGCGTTAGCACTGTTTGCCCGCAACCAGCCCAGCGACGATCCGCTGCTCTTCCTCACCAGCATGGCCCTGCTCTACTGGCTGATCGCCATAGTGGCCGGCTACCAGCTGATCCGCTACGGCAAGCCCTGGCAGGCGGTCATTACCGCCGGCGTGGTGCTGATGATTGTCGACCTGTACAGCCCGGGCGTTCCGCGCAGCAGCCTGTACTCGGGCGCGTTTGTCGTGCTGGTCCTGCTGCTGCTGGCGCAGGTCTATTACCTCCGCTCCAAAGAGCACTGGTCCGAGCGCGGCATCGCCGTCGACGGGGACACCGAGTTCAACCTGGGCCGCAGCGCGCTCATGGGCGCGCTGGTGCTGGTGCTGGTCGCCTGGAACATGCCATCGGTCATCCTGGCCTTCTCTCCTGGCTCAGTGCAGCAGAAAGAGCTCTCCGACATGTGGCAGAGCATCCGCCAGCGCATTGAAAACGCCACCGCCTCGCTGGAAGGCCCGCTGGCGGTCGAGCAGGATTCCTTCGGAGAGGAGCTGGGCCTGGGTACCGGCAATCCACTGTCTGATGAGCTGGTCTTCACGGTGAAGTCCTCGCTTGTCGAGCAGCCCCCCGGCGTGGTCTATTACTGGCGCGCCCGCTCCTACGACACCTACGTCAGCGAAGAGGACAGCTGGACCAACAAACCCGCCGACGAGCTGGCGGTGAGCGCCAACGCCGACCCGATTGATTACCCTGACTGGACCGGCCGGCGCAGGGTTCGCTTCACCATCCACGCCTGGCGCAATCTGGGCAGCTTCTACAGTCCCGCCCTGCCGCTGGTGATCTCCCGCCCGGCCCAGATGCTGGCAGCGGCCAACGAAGCGCAGGAGCTTGACGTGCTGTCCCTGGACGCTGACCCGCCCATCCGCGGCGGCGAGACCTACGAAGTGCTATCCTGGATCAGCACCCCGACCGTCTATCTGATGCGCACCTCCAGCACGGACTACCCCGAGTGGATCCGCGAGCGCTACCTGGACCTGCCGGACGACCTGCCCCAGCGGGTGATCGACCTGGCGGTTGACATCGCCGGGCAGGCCGATAACCCCTACGACAAGGCCGCGCTGATCACCCAGTTCCTGCGGGAGAACATCACCTACCAGTCGGTCATCCCGCCCACGCCCGATGGCCGCCACCCCATCGATTACTTCCTCTTCGACAGCCGCACCGGCTTCTGCAATTACTACGCTTCCGCGGAAGTGCTCATGCTGCGCGCCGTGGGCGTGCCGGCCCGCCTGGCCGTCGGCTATGCGCAAGGCGAATACAACGAAAACACCCAGCAGTTCGAGGTCCGCCGCCTGCAGCGTCACGCCTGGCCGGAGGTCTACTTCGAAGGCCTGGGCTGGGTGGAGTTCGAACCCACCGTCTCCCAGCCGGAGATCCTGCGCCTGACCGGCTCCGAAGCCCAGGACCTGGCTGGACCACGCGCGATCCCCCTGGCCGATGGCAACACCCTGGAGCGCGCCCTGCGCGATAACGAGATCGAAGAGGCCGAGGTGGGCAGCCTGCTGGAGCCGGAACCGGCCGGCTTTCCCTGGTGGATTGTTGGGGCCGTCGGTGTGGCCCTGGCAGCCGGCGGCGCGGCGTTTTATCTGATCAAGCGGCGGCCTGAGCGCAGTCCGGCCCCCCTGCCTGCCGTGCTGGAGGCCACGCTGACCGCCCGCGGCTGGGCTGTCCCGGCCTGGCTGAAGCGCTGGGCCTACCGGACCAGGCTGTCGCCGATCGAAAGGGCCTTCCTGACGGTAGAGCAGGCGTTATCGCTGCTTGGCCGCAAACCGGATGTCGCCGCCACCCCGCGAGAAGAGGTGGACGCGCTCATCGAGGTGCTGCCGGCGGCAAAAGAACCGGCCACCCTGCTGCTGGGTGAATTCCAGCGCGCCCTGTACAGCCGCCATCCCGTTGACCAGGATCGCGCCCGCCTGGCCGGCCGCCAGATCCGCAGCCTGGCGCTCAGGGCCTGGGTCGAGAAGATTCTCAACAGCCGCCCGGCCAGCCCGTTCCGCTCATCAGCGGACTGAGCCGCCTCGCATCCAGGCGCTCTCGATCAGGCACAGCACCTGATCCATGCCCGCTGCCAGCGGCTCGGTGAGGATGAACTCCTCGGTCGTATGCGCGTTCCCGCCCCGGGTCAGCCCCACGCAGACCGCCGGATAGCCGCGGCTGAGCGGAATGTTGGCGTCTGTCGAGCCGACCTCCAGCATGGCCTGGATTCTTCGCTTCTGCAGGCAGGCCCTGGCCGCCTGCACCAGCGGGTGGCTGCCCGGGATTTCTCCCGCCGGCCGCTCGCCGATGGCCTCCATGGTGATGCTCACCCCCGGCCCGGCGCTTTCCTGCACCCGCTGCTGCACCCGCCCCACCAGCCGCTGCAGCGTGCGGTAATCCTCCGAGCGCAGGTCCAGGTCCATCCAGGCGTGGCTGGCGATGGTGTTCACCGAGATGCCGCCGTGGATGATGCCCACATTCAGCGTGGTGCGCGGTTCGGTGGGCAGCGTCATGCCGGTTAACCGGGTGATCAGGTGGGCCAGTTCGTGGATGGCCGAGGGGATGCCGTAATCCCCCCAGGAATGGCCGCCGGCCGTGTCCACCCGGATGCGGTAGCGAGACACCCCCAGCCCGCGGTGATAGATCATGCCCAGGCCCAGGCCTTCCAGAATGAGATACGCCGCGGGTTTCTCCTCGAAGCGGTTAACCAGCGCGGTCATGCCCTTCAGGTTGCCCAGCCCCTCCTCGGCCACATCGCCGACCAGCCACAGGTCCCCCGGCAGGGGTATTGACGATTCCAGCACGTGCCGGGCCAGCCCGAGCAGCGCGGCCACCGCCAGCGAGTTGTCCCCGATCCCGGGGCCGGTGATGCGCTCCGGGGTACGCTGCAGGGTGAGCGGGCGGTCCGCCGGGTGCACGGTGTCCAGATGCGCGCTGATAACCAGCGGGCGGGCGGAACCGCCAGGCAAACAGGCCAGAACATTGCCGGCCGCGTCCTGGCTGATCTCCTTCACCCCCAGCCGTGCGAACTGCTCCTGCAGGTAGCTGGCCCGCTCCTGCTCCGCGAACGTCGGCGCGGGGATCTGCTGAATGGCGCAGGCCTGGTCGATGATATAAGCAATGATCTCGGGAGGAATGGGTTTCATACCCTTCTGGCCATATCCTTCAATGCATGATAGCGAGCCTGCGCCAGGGGCGGATAGGCTTCCAGCGCGTAGGCCGGCCCGGTTCCTTCGATGACAAACGACGCCGATACACCCGCGAACAGGCAGGCTTCAAATGCGTCGTACGTGTTGCGGTAGCCCACCAGGAAGCCCCCGCAGTAGGCGTCAGCGGCTCCGGTCGGGTCTTTCATCCGAACCGGGTAGGCGGGGATTACCCGGCGCTGATCTCGGGACCGGTCATACAGGTAAACGCCCTCCGTCCCCCGCTGGATGACGATATGATCGCAGCCGTAGGATGCCAGCGCTTCCGCCATCTCCCACAGGTCGGTGCTGCGGCCGTGGAACAGGCTGCGCACTTTCTCTTCCGAGGAGATGAAGGCGGTGAGGCCGCTCACCACCAGCGGAATGTCATCCCAGAAGGTGGGGTTCATGTAGCCGGCGGAGGGATCCAGAGTGATGATATTGACCTGCCCGCTGCGCAGGCTGGGCGGCAGCAGCGTGTGAGTCAGGAAATCCAGCGGGCAAAGGTGCGCCGCCGACGCGCTGAAGTAGTCCTCCGGAATCTCGTTGATCCGGATGGTGATCGGGGATGCCTGCGTGCGGCTGTCGATCTGCGGAGCCGGCACGGCATATCCAAGCAGTGACTTGGGAAAGGACTGCCCCAGGCGGGAAAAGTGCGCCACCGGATCGGTCGTCAGCGCCTGCCCTTCCGCTGTGTAGGCGGAAAAGTAGCGCAGGTCCAGACTGCCGGCCATGCGGTAAACGCCGCGGGTGTCAAAACCCCGCTTTTCGAAGGTCTCCAGCCACTCAAGGGGGTAATCCTCCCCCACCCGGCCGATCAGGCCGGCATGAATATCCCAGACGCCCAGGCCGGCCGCCGCGTAAAGCAGGCTGCCGCCGGGAATATCAGCGGCGACATGCCCATCGGGAAGGATCAGGTAATCCCGGCTCAGTTTTCCAGCGATCAGAAATCGGAGGTAAGGATGGTTTTCCATGTCTGCCGCGTTGATTGTATAAGAAATTCGGGCGGCGATGTTCGCCGCCCCGACAGGTAATTACGAAGATTGATGGTTTAGGCTTCAGCGAACTCACTGATCAACCGCAGTACGCCCATGATACCCAGGCCCACCTTGACGCCGTCACCGGCGGTGATTCTGGGCAGCTGATCGGTCTCCTGCGCGCGCTGCACCACGATGTAGGCGGCCAGCAGGCCGACCACCAGCCCGGCAGCCGCGCCAATAATATACACCTTGTTGCGATCCCGATTACTCATAGATCAATGCTTCCCTCCCTGATTGACTGAATGAAACCGGTTACTGCCTCGCGCGGGAAAACAGGATCTGGCGCAGCCTGCGGAATCCGGCGCGCCTGCCTTCCACGGCCAGAATCGGGCTGGTCGCCCGGTCTGCCCCCTTCGACAGCGCTGAGGTGATCTTGAACAGAATGTCACGCACGCGGAACATCAGGTTGGGGGTCTTGCCGATTGCCATGGTAGTCAAATAAGCCATTCCCGCCGTCAGGACCAGCATCACCAGCCCGATCATCATCCCCGGCAGGCAGAGCAGGATCAGGGAGATATCGGCCGGTTTCCTGAGACTGTCGTCCCCCGGCGCGAAGGCGGTGATGACCACGTACACCATGACCGCCAGAATGATCACACCGGCCGCCCCAACCGGCAGCCAGATTTGCCACAGCCGATCCCTAACGTGCTTCGGCGGGGGTGACAGATTGGGGGTGCGATACTGCGCGTCCATGAAATGATTGTAGCATGCAATCCTGTACAGAATTGGCTACAGGCCGCTCAACCTGGCAAAATACTCGTCGAGATCCACCGTCCGGCGGGCCGCGCCGCTCTCCATTGCCGCCCGGGCGACGGCCGTGCTTTCCCAGGCGAGAACGCGCGGGTCCAGTGGCTTGGGAACGATGTAATCCCGGCCGAACTCCAGCCTGTCCAGATTGTAGGCCCTGAGCACCTCGGGAGGAACCGGCTCCCGGGCCAGCTCGGCCAGCGCCTGTGACGCGGCAATCTTCATCGCATCGTTGATCGCTTTTGCCCGCACGTCCAGCGCCCCGCGGAAGATGTAGGGAAAACCGAGCACATTGTTGATCTGGTTGGGATAGTCGGACCGCCCGGTGGCCACAATGGCGTCCGGCCGCGCCTGGCAGGCCAGCTCGTAGCGAATTTCCGGGTTGGGGTTGGCCATGGCGAATATGATCGGCTGCGGGGCCATGGTCTTGACCATCTCCTCGGTCACAATGTCGGCCACGGACACGCCGATAAACACATCCGCGTCCCTGATCACCTCGGCCAGAGTGGCCGGACGGTCACCCTGCGCGAAGAACTCTTTTTCGGGGAACATGTACTCTTTCCGGCCGTGGTATACCAGCCCGGCGACATCCGTCATCCAGATATTCTCGCGGCACACGCCCAGCTTGAGCAGCTGGTTGGCGCAGGCAATGCCCGCCGCCCCGGCCCCGGAGAACACCACTTTGATCTGGTCCGGCTTGCGGTTGGTCAGCTCGAGCGCGTTGACCAGCGCCGCCCCGAGGATGATGGCCGTGCCGTGCTGGTCGTCGTGGAAGACGGGGATATCGAGCCGCTCCTGCAGGCGGCGTTCGATCAGGAAGCACTCCGGCGAGCGGATATCCTCCAGGTTAATGCCGCCGAACCCGGGCGCAACCGCCGAAACCACCTGGATGAAGCGCTCCGGTTCCAGCGCGTCCACCTCCAGATCGTACACATCCACCCCGGCGAACTTCTTGAACAGCACCCCCTTGCCTTCCATGACCGGCTTGGACGCCAGCGGGCCGCGGTTCCCCAGGCCCAGGATGGCCGTGCCGTTGGAGATCACGGCCACCAGATTGGCTTTGTTGGTGTACTCGTAGGCCAGCTCGGGGTCGCGCTCCACCTCCAGCACCGGGTAGGCGACGCCGGGCGTATAGGCCAGGCTCAGGTCTCGCTGAGTCGCCAGCGGCTTGGTCGGCACCACCTCCAGTTTTCCTGGCCGGCCGTCCATCTGGTGGTACGCCAGCGCGTCAGCGAGTGTGATCGGCTCCATGATCCCATCCTCCGGTTGTCGATAGTGTGGATGCCCCCATTGTACCCCGTTTAGGGGTTGAAACCGGAGGAACCACCCGCCTGGAGAATAAGAACTCCCCCGTTGGCGGGCAAGAATTTGCCGATCAACGGGGGAGTATTAGGAGAATGCTTCTCTAGGATAGTTTATTTACATAAACGCTCGATGAAATTGAGTTAAACGCTGGATGAGTCTGCGCGGCCCAAAGCGTGTTCGATCTCCGCCGCCGTGATCGCACCCTGCCGCAGGATGCGAGCCTCCGCACCGGTGCAGTCCACCACGGTAGAGGGTACCCCGCCCGGGCAGCGGCCGCCGTCGATGAGCAGATCCAGCCGGCCGTCCAGCTGCTCGAGCACGTCGTCCGCGGTCAGCGGGTTCGGCCCTCCCGAGCGGTTGGCCGATGTGGTCGCCAGCGGCCCGGCAGCACGCAGCAGCTCGCGGGCAAAGGCGTGATCGGGCATGCGCACCCCCACGGTCGTATAAGGAGAGAGGTGATCCGGCAGGCCCGAATGTTTGGGCACCACCAGAGTCAGCGCGCCCGGCCAGAAGCGGGCCGCTAGAATATGCGCAGTTTCGCTGAGGTTTTCCGCAACCAATGCCAGCTGGCTGACCTCACCGACCAGCACAGCGATGGCCTTGCTCATATCCCGGTCCTTGACCTCAAATATGCGTTCAATCGCCGCTTCCGAATGCACGTCGGCAGCCAGGCCGTAGACGGTATCCGTCGGAAAGGCCACCAGCCCGCCGGTGCGCAGCGTGTACATCGCCTGCCGCAAAGCGTCGGGATCGTTCACCGCGACGCGGGTTGTCTTCAATGCCATTCATCCTCCTCGTTCAACGCTCACCAGCCGGGGCAGACCGGCGTAGTCGTGATGCAGCTTCACCTGTGCGCCGGGCAGTGCCTGGCTCGCCAGCGCCGGGACGCTCTCGCCCTGACCGGCCTCGATTTCCAGCAGCAGCATCCCGCCGGGGGCCAGCCAGCGCTCCGCATCCTGCAGCAGGCGGGAGATCCAGCGCAGGCCGTCCGGGCCGCCGTCCAGCGCCTGGAGCGGCTCGTAGCGGGTGACCGGCAGGCCGGCCAGCGTTCGAGCCGGGATGTAGGGCAGGTTGGCGCATACCAGGTCAAACGGCCCGGCCAGCGCGGTCAGCAGATCGGTCTGTACGGGGAAAATGCGGTTTTCCACGCGGTGGAAGCGGGCATTTTCCCGGGCCACCAGCAGCGCTTCCATGGATACATCGGCGGCCACCACACGCAGGTTCGGCACATAGCGGGTAAGCGTCACCCCGATGCAGCCCGACCCTGTGCCCACGTCCGCGCAGCGCCGACCGCGGTGATCCTGCAGGTAGGCCAGCGCCAGCTCCACCAGCAGCTCTGTTTCCGGGCGGGGAATGAGCACGCTGGGCGAGACCTGGAAGGTCAGCCCGAAGAACTCCTGCTTGCCGGTCAGGTAGGGCAGCGGCTCGCCGTTCGCCAGCCGCTCGAGCAGGTTATCCAGCCGGGCGGCCTGGTCATCGCTGAGCTCCGCCGCCGGGTGGGTGATCAGCCAGACGCGCGGCTGCTGCAGCACATGGCACAGCAGCGCCTGAGCTTCAATGCTGGCAAACTCACTGATAGGGTCCAGCCGCTGGCGGGCGTGCCGCAGCCATTCTGCAACACTAATCTTCGTCAAACTCTCCAACAGCCAGCCTTTCGGTCTCCGAGCGGAGAGTCAGTTCTTCGATGAACTCGGTCAAATCGCCGTCCAGCACGCCGGGCAGGTTGAAGGATGACAGGCCGATGCGGTGATCCGTCACCCGGTTCTGGGGGAAGTTGTAGGTGCGGATCTTCTCCGAGCGCTCGCCCGTGCCCACCTGCGAGCGGCGGGCTTCCTCCTGCTCCGACATGCGCTTTTCCATTTCCATCTCGTACAGCCGGGCGCGCAAAATGCTCATGGCGCGGACCTTGTTCTGCAGCTGCGAGCGTTCGTCCTGGCAGGCGACCACCAGCCCGGTGGGCAGGTGGGTGATGCGTACCGCGGTGGCGTTCTTCTGCACGTTCTGCCCGCCGGCGCCCGCCGAGCGGTACACGTCGATGCGCAGGTCGTTCTCGGGGATCTTTATGTCCACGTCCTCCACCTCTGCCAGTACGGCCACCGTCACCGTCGAGGTGTGGATGCGGCCCTGGGCTTCGGTCGCCGGGACGCGCTGTACGCGGTGCACGCCCGATTCGAACTTCAGCTGCGAGTAGGCGCCCTTGCCTTTGACCGTGAAAATGATCTCTTTATACCCGCCGATCCCGGTCTCGTTGGCCGACATCACGTCGATATGCCAGCGCCGCCGCTCGGCGAAGCGGGAGTACATGCGGAACAGGTCCGCAGCGAACAGGGCCGCCTCGTCACCGCCGGTGCCGGCGCGGATTTCTACGATTACGTTGCGCTCGTCGCGCGGGTCTTTGGGCACCAGCAGCCGCTTCAGCTCGGCTTCCAGGGTCTCCAGGCGCGGGGTCAGCGTTTCCAGGTCCAGTTGGGCCAGCTCGCGCAGCTCTTCATCGCTGGACTCAGCCAGCTCACGGGCCTGCGACAGCTGCTCCTGCACCTGGCGGTACTCCTGCGCCTTGGCTACGATGGTCTCCAGCTCCGCGCGCTCCTTGGCCAGCTCGACGGTGCGCTGGTAATCGTCCCCCACTTCGGCCATCTCGCGGGTGATTTCATTAAACCGGGCCTCGATCGCCTCTAGTTTTTCGATCATGATCTACCTTTTACTCGAATTTCAACTATCCAGACAATTTCCACTACAAACAGGTAATTATACCAGCCAAACCGGGACCCTATCAGAAAGGATGCGTCCTATGCACATCCTGAAACCTCACCGGCCCCGGCATGCCCGATTGGCCGGTTCCAGACCTTAACGCCCTGCCCATTCACTTATATAATGAGACTAACCATCCCGGTCTGCGCGCCAGCCTGCCGGCAATCCTCTACTGCAGAAACGCCTCGCACCGCTGCGCTATCAAGGCAAGCACATGGACGAGAATAACGGAAACCAGGATATCGCCATTGAATCCCGTGATCTGAACATTTACTACGGCAGTTTCAGAGCGGTTAAGAACATCAACCTGAAGATACGCAAGAACAAGATCACCGCGATCATCGGACCGTCCGGGTGCGGCAAGAGCACGGTACTGCGCTCATTCAACCGGATGAACGACTTCATCCCCGCCTGCCGGATCGAGGGTGAAATCCTGTTCCAGGATCAGAACATTTACGCTCCCGAGGTGGATCCGGTGCAGGTGCGTCGCAGGATCGGCATGGTCTTCCAGCGGCCCAACCCCTTTCCCAAGTCGATTTACGACAACATCGCCTGGGGCGCAAGGGCGAACGGTTTCCAGGGAAACATGGACGAGCTGGTCGAGTCCACCCTGCGGGCCGCCGCCCTCTGGGACGAGGTCAAGGACATACTGAAGCAAAACGCGCTGTCCCTCTCCGGCGGGCAGCAGCAGCGCCTGTGCCTGGCCCGCGCGCTGGCCATCCAGCCGGAGGTGATCCTGATGGACGAGCCGGCCTCCGCGCTGGATCCCATCGCCACCCTGAAGATCGAAGACCTGATGCGTGAGCTGGCCCCCCATTACACGATCCTTATCGTCACCCACAACATGCAGCAGGCGGCCAGAGCCTCGGATTACACCGCCTTTTTCACCATGGACGACGACCGGGCAGGCATGATGGTAGAATATGGACCAACAGAGGAGATTTTCACTCGACCGAGGGACCGGCGCACCGAGGATTACATTACCGGCCGTTTTGGTTGATTCCCACGGGGAGGTATTCCATGGCTTCTCGAGATCGATTAACCCAACAAGTCAGCCATCTGCAAGATGAGATCCTGCTGCTCGGCCAAATGGTGGAGCAGGCCACCCAGAAAGCCATGGACTCCCTGCGGACCAGGGACACCAGGCTGGCCCGGGAAGTCTACGAGCACGATCTTCAGATCAACGAAAAGCGCTTCGCCATTGAGAATGCGATCCTGATCCTCTTCGCCACCCAGCAGCCCATGGCCCGCGACCTGCGCCAGCTGGCCGCCATGCTGGAGGTCAGCACCGAACTGGAGCGCATGGGCGACTACGCCAAAGGCATCGCCAAGGTGACCCTGCGCCTGGGCACGTTCGACATCCCCATCCCCATGCAGGAGCTGGACGATATGGCGCGCCTGTCCATGACCATGCTGCAGAAATCGCTGCAGGCCTTCGTGGACGGCGATCACCGCCTGGCGATGACCATCCCTCAGCAGGACAACGAGGTGGACCAGCTGTACAACCAGGTCCACCACAAGCTGATCGAAACCATGATCGCCAACCCGGAGACCATCGACCAGGTGAACCTGCTCATGTGGGTGGCCCACAACCTGGAGCGCGCCGCCGACCGGGTGACCAACATTTGCGAGCGCACCGTGTTCATCGCCACCGGTGAAATGATGGAAGTGGACTACACCGATGACGAATCCGAAGACTTTCCGGATGAGGAATAACTCCGCGCTGGAGCTGTGAAATCCACAGGCCCCGGACGATCCTGCTCCGGGGCCTTCGCATATCCTTTCGATGTGCTGATTGGTATATACTGAACAGATACAGGCATACGAACCAGGGCGGTAATGTGAACAGGCCAGTCCTCAAACCCCACAATTTCGACGGGAAACTGATTGTGGTGGAAGGCATTGACGGCAGCGGGAAGTCCACCCAGATCAACCTGCTGTACAAGTGGCTTCAAAACCAGGGAAAGTCGGTGCACTTTTCTGAGTGGAACTCCTCCGCTCTGGTCAGGAGCACAACCAAATCGGGGAAGAAGGACAAGGTCTTCACCCCGACCACATTCAGCCTGCTGCAGGCCACCGACTTCGCCGACCGCTGGGAAAACCATATCCTGCCCATGCTGAAAGCAGGCGTGATTGTGCTCGCCGACCGCTACGCCTTCACCGCCTTCGCCCGGGACGTGGCCCGGGGCGTGTCACCGGCCTGGGTGCGCAACCTGTACTCCTTCGCGCCGCTGCCGGACCTGGTCTTCTACTTCCAGGTGCCGGTCTCAGTGGCCACCGAGCGCATTCTTTCAGGTTGGACCGGCCGGTCCAACCTGAAATACTATGAGGCCGGGATGGACCTGGGGCTGTCCGACAACCGGGTGACCAGCTTCCGCCTGTTCCAGCAGCGCATCATCAACGAGTACGAACAGATGGTGCCCGAGTTCGGCTTTACCGTGATTGACGGCACGCTGCCTGTGCAGGACCAGCAACATCAGGTGCGCCTGATCGTCAAGAAGGCGCTGCACGGGTGGAAGGGCCTGCCCACCCCGGCCCAGCTCTCGCGCGCCCTCGCCCGCCGGGCGAAAACAGAGCAGCAAACAGACCCGGCCCGCGAGGAGAAGCCGGCATGAAAGCGAAGGACGGAAATCTCTTCTACGGCAGCGGCTTTCCCTACCACCACATCACCTCCCTGCCCGGGAAGCTGATC
>DGEO01000025.1:13477-67804 GCA_002385985.1 Anaerolineaceae bacterium UBA3924
ACCAAGGGCTACGCCGTCTCGGATACCGGCCTGCGGCGCTCCGCGCTGACCCAGCCCGGTCTGGACGCCGCCAAGTCCGGCCACACGCTGGGCCGCCTAACCATGAGCCTGTTCTACGCCACGGACTTCGCCGACCGGCTGGAAAACAACATCATCCCGGCACTCAAGGCCGGCTTCTACGTGCTCTCGGACCGGTATTTCTACTCCACCATCGCCCGCGACGTGGTCCGCGGGGCTGATCCGGTCTGGGCGCGCGAGATGTACAGCTTCGCGCTCAAACCCGACATTGTGCTTTACCTTAAGGCCGACGTGCATACGCTGGTGTCCCGCCTGGTGCACGGGCGGGGGTTCGACTACTGGGAATCCGGCATGGATCTGCACCTGGCCGGCAATCTATACGACTCCTTCCAGATCTACCAGGCCCGGCTGATTGAGCAGTTCGACCAGATGGCCGAGGAAGATCATTTCGTCACCCTGGACGCTGCGCGATCCATCAACGCACTGCAGCAGGACATCCGCCGGCAGATCCAACCGCTGCTGGACGAGGATGAGTAAGCGCCAGAAGCCCATTTCACCGGAACTGGCTGCCTATGGAGCCGAGCAGCTGCGCCAGCGCATGCTGGCCGTGTTTGTCGAAATGGAGGGCACCCGTCAGGGCGAGGACATCGAATACCTGCACCGCCTGCGGGTCGCTTCCCGCCGGCTGCGGGCCGCGCTGAGCCTGTTCGGCGAGGCAATCTCCCCGGAGGATGCGCGCCGCTGGACGAGAGAGGTGCGCTCCCTGACCCGCGCGCTCGGCCCGGCCCGTGACACGGACGTGCAGATCGACGTGGTGCGGGATAACCTGGCACGGCAGGAGGACCCTGCACTGCGGCGCGGCGTTCGCCGGCTGCTGCTGCGGCTGAGCCAGCGGCGCGACCATCTGCAGGATTGCGTGGTCAGCGGTCTGGAGCGCTTCGAGCGCAGCGGGGTGATCGAGCAGATGAACAAGAAGCTCTCCCGCGTGCCTGCCTCCAAACCGCCCTACCCGCCGGAGCTGTACTCCCTCGCCCGGGAGGCCATCCTGCACCGCCTGACCGGCTTTCTCTCGTATGCGGAGTTCGTCCCTCAGCCGGACCGGGCCGAAGAGCTGCATACCATGCGCATCGCCGCTAAACGTCTGCGCTACACGCTGGAAAACTTTCTGCCGCTGCTGGACGGCGCCGTGGAGCCGCATCTCAAGGCTGCGAAGCAGGCCCAGGAGGCGCTGGGCGCGATCCACGACTGCGATGTGTGGCTGGCCGGGCTGCCCGCCTTCCTGGAGGAGGAGCGCGAGCGCACCCGCCTGTACTTCGGCCACACCGGACCCTTCCGGCGCATTTCCTCTGGCGTGCTCGCCTTCCAGGCGGACCGCGAGCAGGAACGGCAGCGGCACTACAACCGCTTCGTGGGTAAGTGGCAGGGCTGGCAGCAGGCCGGTTTCTGGGAATCGCTGCCCGCCGCGCTGGCAGCAGCCGCCGAGAGCCCTCCGGGCAGTCCGCTTGCGAAAACAAAAACCTCGCCGGACGGCGCTGCCCCGGCAGCGGAGTCCTGATCCGTCTCCCGGCCAGTTCGCCACGGCAGTCCGCTGTCGTGCCTGCACATCATCTCCCCCCACCGGCTCCCTCGCCGGGTGGGTTGATCTATTTCTTATGTTCCACTGACCTGATTCCAACACACCCCGCCTAAGATGAAACCAGAGAAAACACGCCAGCCGGCAGCGCCAGGGAGGACAGAGGCCGGTCATCTTTCCCTGCCTGCGTCCGGCGGAGGGAATTACGAGGTGTAGAACATGGATCTTGAACGATACACGCAGAAAGCACAGGAAGCCATCCTGCAGTCCCAGCAGCTGGCCCGGGAGTTCAACCACCAGGCCATTGAGCCTGCCCACCTGCTGCTCGCCCTGCTGCAGCAGGACCAGGGGGTCGTACCGGCGCTGGTGACCAAAATCGCCGGCAGCCCGCTGGCGCTGCGCAGCGAGGTGCGCCGCGACCTGGAGAACCGCCCGCGGGTCTACGGCAGCAGCAGCGACGTGGGTCTTTCGCGGCCGGCGGTTGACGTGCTGACCGCCGCCGAGCGCTTCGCCAGAGGCATGCAGGATGATTACGTCTCCACCGAGCATATTCTGCTGGGCCTGACCGAGAGCATCGAAGGCCGCCGCCTGAGCCAGTTCGGCGTGACCCGCGACGCCATCCTGCGCGCGCTGGTCGAGGTGCGCGGCACCCAGCGGGTCACCTCGCAGAACCCGGAGGACACCTACCAGTCCCTGGAAAAATATGGCCGCGACCTGACCGCCACCGCCCGCCAGGGCAAGCTCGACCCGGTGATCGGCCGGGATGAAGAGATCCGCCGGGTGGTGCAGATCCTCTCCCGGCGCACCAAAAACAACCCGGCACTGATCGGCGAGCCAGGCGTCGGCAAGACTGCCGTTGTGGAAGGGCTGGCCCAGCGCATCGTCAAAGGCGATGTCCCCGAAGGCCTGAAGAACAAGCGCCTGATCCAGCTGGACATGGGCGCGCTGGTCGCCGGGGCCAAGTACCGCGGCGAGTTTGAGGAGCGCCTGAAGGCCGTGCTCAAGGAGATCCAGGCCGCCGACGACATCATCCTCTTCGTCGACGAGATGCACACCGTGGTCGGCGCGGGCGCGGCGGAGGGGGCCATGGACGCCTCCAACATGCTCAAGCCCATGCTGGCCCGCGGCGAGCTGCACATGATCGGCGCGACCACGCTGGACGAGTACCGCAAGTACATCGAGAAAGACTCGGCGCTGGAGCGGCGCTTCCAGCCGGTGCTGGTGGAAGAGCCGACCGTTGAAGAGACCATCAGCATCCTGCGCGGCCTCAAGCAGCGCTACGAGGTGCACCACGGCGTGCGCATCACCGACGGTGCGGTCATCGCCGCGGCGGTGATGTCCAACCGCTACATCACCGACCGCAAGCTTCCGGATAAGGCCATTGATCTGATCGACGAGGCCGCCGCCCGCCTGCGGACGGAAATCGACTCCAAACCTCAGGCGCTGGACCAGGTCGACCGCCAGATCATGCAGCTGGAGATCGAACGCCAGGCCCTGCAAAAGGAGAAGGATAAGGCATCGCTGGAGCGCCTGCAGAAAATCGAAAAGGACCTGGCTGACCTGCGCGAGCGCCAGCGCGAGCTGAACACGCGCTGGGAGACGGAGAAGGCCGCCATCGCCAGCCTGCGCGAAATCAAGCAGCAGATCGAGGACACCAGCACGCAGATCGAGCAGGCTGAGCGCCAGGCCGATCTGGAAAAGGCCGCCCGCCTGCGCTACGGCACGCTGACCGAGCTGCAACACCGCCAGCAGGAAGCGGAGCGCCGACTGGCCGAGCTGCAGGCCGGGCAGGAGGCGCTGCTCAAGGAAGAGGTGGACGCGGAGGAGATCGCAGAAGTGGTCGCCCGCTGGACGGGCATCCCGGTCTCCCGGCTGATGGAAGGCGAGACCGAGAAGCTGCTCAAGATGGAAGAGCGCCTGCACCGGCGCGTCGTCGGCCAGGACAGCGCCATTCGGGCCATTTCGAACGCTGTGCGCCGCGCCCGGGCCGGCCTGCAGGACCCCAACCGCCCGCTCGGCTCGTTCATCTTCCTGGGGCCTACCGGCGTCGGCAAGACCGAGCTGGCCCGCGCCCTGGCAGAGTTCCTCTTTGATGACGAGCACGCCATGGTGCGCATCGACATGAGCGAGTACCAGGAAAAGCACACCGTCTCGCGGCTGATCGGCGCACCTCCGGGCTACGTCGGCTACGAGGAAGGCGGCCAGCTGACCGAGGCCGTGCGCCGCCGGCCGTATGCCGTGGTGCTCTTCGATGAGATCGAAAAGGCCCACCCGGAGGTGTTCAACACCCTGCTGCAGCTGCTGGATGACGGCCGCCTGACCGACGGGCAGGGCCGCACGGTGGACTTCCGCAATACGCTGGTGATCATGACCTCCAACCTGGGGAGCGAGTTCTGGCAGGGCGGCCGGACGGTATCGCGCGACCAGCTGCAGCGCATGCTCAGCGTGCACTTCCGCCCTGAGTTCCTCAACCGCATCGACGAGATCGTGGTCTTCCAACCGCTGAGCAGGCAGGACCTGGCCGAGATCGTGCAGATCCAGGTCCGGCGTCTGAGCGAAATGCTGGCCGAGAAGGGCTTCCAGATCGAGGTGACCCCTGCCGCACGGGACTTCCTGGCTGAGACCGGCTACGACCCGGACTACGGCGCCCGGCCGCTCAAGCGGGCCATCCAGCGCGAGCTGCAGGATCCGCTGGCGCTGCGCGTGCTTTCAGGCGACTTCCAGCCCGGCGCTCGCATCCTGGTCGATCGCGGCCCGGAGGGGCTGACCTTCCAGGCTGTCGAGCCGGCCGTCCAGATGGCGAATTAGGCCGGTCTCGATGTAAAGAAAAGCGCAGCCTCACCGCTGCGCTTTCTTCGTTCTACCTCAACCCAGATCGATCCCTTCCAGCAGGTCACGTTCCACCTCGCCCTGCCGGGGCGGAGGGTAGGCTCGCATGAAGGTATCCCGGGAGCCAAACCAGCGGCGCACCCTCGCGGCCAGGCCGGTGGTCATCGCTCCGGCCCCCTGGCTGGCGTGACAGCTGGCGGCCTGATCGCGCACCACCGAGACCGTGCGGTAATCGATCACCGCGTGGGTCGGGAAGCGGGTCTCCGCGATTTCCTTCAGGTTGATGTCCTTGTTCTGGCCGAATTTGGTCGGATCGCGCCCCAGCAACGGCATCACCCGCACCACCAGCCGCAGCATGGTGGCCGGCATGGTGTGATAGTACAGCTTGGCCGGCTGGTACGGCTCCAGGCCCAGTTCAGGGTAAGCGGACGGGTCGCCGGCCTGGTGGAAGGCTCTGACGGTGGCCTTGTGCATCATGATATGGTCGGGATGCTTATATCCGCCGATGGGATCAAAAGTGATGACCACGTGCGGGCGCAGCCGGCGGATATGCGCCACGATCTTCCCGGCCACCTCCTCCAGCGGAGCAGCCACCAGCGCCTGGGGATGCTGGTTATCCGGCGAGCCAGCCATACCCGAGTCACGGTAGTCGAGGAAGAACACCCCCGCCAGGCCCAGCTTTTCCGCCGCGCAGCGCAGCTCTGCCTCGCGGCGTTCGGCCACGGAGGAGTAGCCCTGCAGATATTCCTCCGCCATGATCCCGGCTTCGCCCCGGGTGGCGCACACCAGATAGACCAACGCCCCGCGCCGTGCGTACAGCGCCAGGGTACCGCCCATGCCAAAGCTCTCATCATCCGGATGCGCCAGCGATACCAGAATCACCGGGCGCTCCGGCCGGTTGTCGTTACCATTTTCCACTACATCCACCCTGTTTAGAATTTTCCCGCATTAATACTTGCGCATCTCCGGGTCGACTTCTTCCGCCCAGGCGTTCAGCCCGCCCCGCAGGCTGCGCACCGATTTGAACCCGGCCCTGAGCAGGCGTTTGACCGCCCGGGCCGAGCGGTCTCCGCTTCGGCAGAACAGCACCAGGTCCGCATCGCGGTCCATATCCGCCAGCGCCAGCTCCACCCGGTCCCAGGGCGCATTCAGCGCGCCTGGCAGGGCCGAAATCTGCTGCTCCACCGGGTCGCGAACGTCCACCAGCTGGATTCTGCCGCTGCGCAGCCGTTCAGCCAGCTCGCGGGGTGAGATCTCGTGCTCCGGGTCGGGCGCCTGCGGGGTCAGCCCGCAGAATGCTTCGTAATCGATCAGCCTGGTGACCTCCGGCTCCGGTCCGCAGACTTTGCAGCGAGGGTTCTTCTTCAGCGTCACCGTCTGCATGGTGGCGTCCAGGGCGTCATAGAGCAGCAGGCGTCCGGCCAGGCCCTCGCCGATCCCCAGGATCAGCTTGATCACCTCGGTGACCTGGAGTGTTCCGATGGTGCCGGGCAGGACGCCGAACACGCCGCCCTCCGAGCAGGTGGGGATGATGCCGGGCGGCGGCGGCTCGGGGAACAGGCATCGGTAGCATGGGCCGGTGCGGGCGTCAAATACCGACACCTGCCCCTCGAAGCGGTACACCGAACCGTAGACATACGGCTTCCCGGTCAGCACGGCCAGATCGTTCAGCAGGTAGCGGGTGGGGAAATTGTCGGTCCCATCCACCAGGATGTCATAGCCGGCGGAGATGCGCTCTGCGTTTTCGCTGGTAAAGCGCTCCTCGTACACCTCCACCTGCACATCCGGGTTCAGCCCGCGAATGCGCTCTGCGGCCGACTGCGCCTTACTCCGGCCGACCGAGGCCATGGAATGGATCACCTGCCGCTGCAGGTTGGACATGTCCACGCAGTCGTCGTCCACCAGGCCCAGCCGGCTAACCCCGGCGGCGGCAAGATACAGCGCCACAGGCGAGCCAAGCCCGCCCATGCCCACCACCAGCACCGAGGCGGCCTTGAGCTTTTTTTGCCCTTCCAGCCCCACCCCGGGGATCATCAGTTGGCGCGAATAGCGCAGGATCTCTTCACGTGTCAGATCAGGCATGACACCTCCGTATGGTTAATTGTATCCCATCCCCTACCGGGCCGGGATGTTACAATATCCACATGCACGTCATTCTGACTCACGAACAGGCAGACTTCGACGCCCTGGCCTCACTGCTGGCCGCCGGACTGCTCAACAGCCAGGCGGTGGCGGTGCTGCCGCGGCGCATGAACCGCAACGCCCGGTCCTTTATGAACCTGTACGGTGCGGACCTGCCGTTCGTGGACGCGCGCGACCTGCCCCCGGGGCCTGTCGAGCGCGTCACCCTGGTGGACACCCAGTCGCTGGTCACCCTGAAGGGGTTCACCGACGCGACCGAGGTCCATGTCATCGACCACCACCCGAAGCGCGAGGACCTGAACCCGGACTGGCAGGTGGTGATCGAAAAAGTCGGCGCCACCACCACCTTTCTGGTGGAGCTGCTGCGCGAGCACAACGGTCACCTGACTGCCCTGCAGGCCACGCTGCTGCTGCTGGGCATCTACGAAGACACCGGGTCGCTGACCTACGTCAGCACCACCACGCGGGACGTGCGCGCGGCAGCCTACCTGCTCGAGCAGGGCGCCAGCCTGCGCATCGCCGGCAAGTACCTCAATCCCCCGCTCTCACCCGAGCAGCGCCAGCTGTACGAAGCGCTGAGCGCCGCCGCGAATTCCTACCAGATCCAGGGGCAGCACATCGTCATCGCCGCCGCGGAAGCCGAGGAAATGACCGAGGAAGTCTCCAGCGTGGCGCACAAGCTGCGCGATCTGCTGGACCCGGACGCGCTCTTCCTGCTGGTCAGCACCGGGGAAGGCGTGCGTCTGGTGGCCCGCTCGACCACCGACGCCGTCGACGTCTCCAGAGTTGCCGCGCATTTCGGCGGCGGCGGGCACGACAGGGCGGCGGCCGCGCTGATCAACCGCGACGAGCTGGTCCGGCATGCCAGCCCGCTGCAGGCAGTACAGGATGAGCTGCTGTCTATCCTGCCGGACGTGATTCACCCACCTGTCACGGTGGGGCAGATCATGTCCACCCATCCGCTCCTGCTCACCCCGGAGACCTCGGTCCAGGAAGCGGCCGAGCTGATGCGCCGCTTCGGGTACGAGGGCTACCCGGTGGTCAAGAGCGGCAAGGTGGTCGGCCTGCTCCCCCGCCGCGCCGTCGACCGGGCCTTGAGCCACCGCCTGAACCTGAACGCTGCCAGCCTGATGGAGGCCGGCGAAGTGGTCGTCCGCCCGGGTGACGCGCTGGACCACCTGCAGCGGCTGATGGCCTCCACCGGATGGGGTCAGGTGCCGGTCATCGACGAGCAGACCGAGGAAGTGATCGGCATCGTCACCCGCACTGACCTGCTGAAAACCATCGGGACGGGCGAGATGAGCGGAAACGGAAAGAAAAACATCGCCTCCCGGCTGGAAGCTGCCCTGCCGCCTGCCCGCCTGGCGCTGCTCAAGCAGGTCGCCGGGGTGGCCGCGGAAAAGCGCCTGCCGGTGTACATCGTAGGCGGGTTTGTACGCGACCTGCTGCTCAACCGCCCCAGCCTGGATTTTGACATCGTCGTGGAGGGCGACGCCATCCACCTGGCCCGCTCGCTGGAGCGCGCATATGGAGGCCGCGTGGTCACGCACCGGCGCTTCGGCACGGCCAAGTGGAAGCTGGCCGGCGCCCGGCTGGACAGGCTGGGCATCCCCGCGGACGAAGCCAGCCGCGCCGCCCTGCCGGAGAGCCTGGACCTGATCAGCGCGCGGACTGAGTTTTACGAGAAGCCGACCGCCCTGCCGGTGGTGGAGACTGGCAGCATCAAGCTCGACCTGCACCGCCGCGATTTCACCATCAACACCCTGGCGCTGCGCCTGGACGGGCGCCACTACGGCGAGCTGTATGACTACTGGGGCGGCCTGAACGATATTGAAAAAGGTCTGGTGCGGGTGCTGCACTCGATCTCCTTCATCGACGACCCCACACGCATGCTGCGCGCTGTGCGCTTCGAAATCCGCTTCGGCTTCAGGATCGAAGACCGCACCCTGGAGCTGGTCGACGAGGCTGCCCCGCTGCTCAAGCAGGTCTCCGGCGACCGGCTGCGCCACGAGCTGGATCTGATCCTGACCGAAGAAAAGGCCCCCGACATGCTACAGCGGCTGGACCAGCTGGGCCTGCTGAAGTGCATCCACCCCGGGCTGCGCTGGGACGCTTCCCGCCGGCCGCTGCTCGAGCAGGTCCGCACCGCTCCGCTGGATGAGCGCCTGCTGCTGCCGGACACGGTCGACAACCAGCCCATCCGCCGCATTCTGGCCTACCTGGTGTGGCTGCTGCCCATGGAAGCCGAAGACGCCCGTGACCTGGCCGCCCGCCTGCGCTTCCCCCGCCACCTGAGGGAAGGGCTGGCCTCAGGCTCCCAGCTGTGGAACGAGCTGGGGAGGCTGGCCCATCAGAAACCCGGCGAGATCACCCGCCGGCTGGAGACAGTCTCCAACCCGGTGCTGTACGCGCTGTGCCTGCTGCGCCAGGCTGAGCCGGAAAGAGCCATCCTGGAACGCTACCTGACACACTGGCAGCATGTGCGGCCGGTCACCGACGGGATACGCCTGCGAGAGCTGGGGCTGCGCCCCTCTCCGCTGTATAAACAGATCCTCGCCCGCCTGCGCGCTGCTTACCTGGACGGTGAAATCGCCAGCGCGGACCAGGAAGAAGCGCTGCTCCAGCGGCTGCTGGCGGAGGCTGATGCTTCCGATGGACCCGAGCCAGACTGACACCCTCCGCCCGGACCTGCCGCCCAACTGGCTGGACCAGGTCACCATCCGCCAGCTGGGGAAGGCCGACCTGCGCGCGCTGGAATGGGAAGGTGAGTTTATACATTTTCGCCGGCTGTACGCCAGCGCTTACGAACGCGCCCGAATGGGCCTGGCGCTTCTCTGGGGCGCTTTCCTGCCGGGGGACCGGCTGATCGGCCAGCTGTTTATCCAGCTGCTCAGTGACCGGCTGGAGCTGGCCGATGGGTCACGCCGGGCATATCTGTATTCTTTCCGCATCCGGCCGGCCTACCGGGGGAACGGTCTGGGCACCCGCATGCTCGAGGTGATCGAACAGGACTTGATCGCGCGCGGATACGAAATCCTGACCCTCAACGTTGCCAAGGACAACACCCGCGCCCAGGCGCTGTACCGGAGGCTGGGGTTCAGAATCACCGCCCACGAGCCGGGGATCTGGTCCTATCCGGACCACGAAGGCGTCTGGCGGCGCGTGGTGGAACCTGCCTGGCGCATGGAAAAGCGGCTGAAGCAGCCGCACCAGTAATTGAAGACACTCGTCCGGCCCGGCTGACCGCTTTCAGCCGCAGTATCCCGGGATAATTATCTTAATATCGGTCTGGAAAACACCGGCAACCTGTTATAATTGTTGCTGGTTTCTATCCTAGTTCGTCCGCTTTGACAGAAAACCACACTGGCCTTAGAATTGGATCGAACCACAAGCTCGTAAAGAACTCAATAGAAGGGTTGCGTTAATGAAAGAGTATACCACCGAGTCCATCCGCAACGTAGCGATCGTTTCCCATGGCGGAGCAGGCAAAACCATGATGACCGAGGCGTTCCTCTTCCACACCGGCGCCACCACGCGCATGGGGAAAGTGGAAGAAGGCACCACCGTGTCAGACTTCGACGAAGAAGAAATCCGGCGCGCCATATCCCTGTATACGTCCGTCATTCCGGTCGAATACAAGAATGTGAAGGTCAACTTCCTTGACACACCCGGTTACACGGACTTTGTCGGTGAAGTTATCTCCGCCCTGCGGGTCGCCGACAGCGCCATCGTGCTGGTCGACTCGGTCGCCGGTGTTGAGGTGGGCACGGAGGTCGCCTGGAATTACATTGACGAGTTCAAACTGCCGCGCTTTGTGGTCATCAACAAGATGGATCGCGAGAACGCGAACTACCGCAAAGCTCTGTCCTCTGTCGAAGAGTTCTCCACCACCCGCCTGCTGCCTGTGCAGCTCCCCTGGGGTGAGAAGCAGTCCTTCCAGGGCGTGATCGATCTGATCACCATGAAGGCCTACAAGGGCGAAGGCAAGACCGCCGAAGAAATCCCCGCGGAATACAAGGACGCGGCGGATGAGGCTCGCCTTACCCTGGTGGAAGCCGCAGCCGAAGGCGAAGATGAGCTGCTGGAGAAGTACCTGGAGAGCGGCGAACTGACCGCCGAGGAAATCCAGCGCGGCCTGTGCAAGGTCATCCGCTCCGGCTCTTTCATCCCGGTGTTCGTTTCCGCCGCCAGCTCCGGCACGGGCATCATCCCCCTGCTCGATGCGATCGTCAACCTGCTGCCTTCTCCCGTCGACGGCCGGGTGGAAGTGGGCCAGACCAAGAACGGGCAGGAAGAGGAGCTCACTCCTTCCGACAGTGGCCCGCTGGCTGCCTACGTCTGGAAGACCACGGCGGATCCCTTTGTCGGCAAGCAGACCATGTTCCGCGTGTTCTCCGGCACGATCAACTCCGACACTCGTGTCTGGAACAGCAAGCGTGAAGTTGAAGAGCGCCTGGGCACCATCGCAGTGCCGCGCGGCAAAGAGACCATCCCGGTCAAGACCCTGCACGCCGGCGATATCGGCGTCGTGCCCAAGCTGGGCGAAACCGTCACCGGCGACACCCTGACCGACCGCAACCATCCGCTGATCCTCAGCGTCCCGACCTACCCCAATGCTCTCTACCAGGTGGCCGTCTTCCCCAAGACCCAGGCGGACTCGACCAAGATTTCCTCAACGCTGACCCGCCTGGCCGAAGAGGACATGACCCTCTCCTGGCACAACGAGCCGGCCACGCTGCAGACCATCCTGCAGGGTATGGGCGACCAGCACATCGACGTGGCCATCCGCCGCGCCGAGACAAAATTCCAGGTCGGCCTGACCATTGCCGAGCCGAAGGTGCCCTATCAGGAGACCATCACCAAGAAGGCCACCGCCATGTACCGCCACAAGAAGCAGACCGGCGGCGCGGGCCAGTTCGGTGAGGTTCACCTGCGCCTCGAGCCATACCCGGATGGCGAGTTCAACTATACCTGGGAAGTCTTTGGCGGCGCCATCTCCCAGAGCTACTCGGCCTCCATCCAGAAGGGTATCCAGGGTGTGATGCGCGAAGGCGTGCTGGCCGGCTTCCCGGTCCGCGGCGTTCATGTGGCCATCACCGACGGTAAGGAGCACCCGGTTGACTCCAAACCGATCGCCTTCGAAATCGCCGGACGCGAAGCCTTCAAGCTGGCCTTCAAGGACGCCAACCCGGTGCTCTACGAGCCGATCATGAAGGTGCAGATCACTGTTCCGGAAGCCAACATGGGCGACGTCCTGGGCGACCTGAACACCCGCCGCGCCCGCGTGCTAGGCATGGACACCGACAAGGGCCGCTCTGTGGTCACGGCCATGGTGCCCCTGGCGGAAATGCTGCGCTACACCACCCAGCTGCGCTCGCTGACCGGCGGCCGCGGTATCTTCACCATGGAGTTCGACTCCTACGAGATCGTGCCCCCGCACATTACCGCTGAAATTGTCGCCGCCCGTCAGAAAGAGCTGCAGAAGGAAGAGTAATCTTCTCCGACGACCCTTCACTCCCCTTCCCAGGTCCTCCCGGGAAGGGGTTTTTATTAAGCAGGACCCTGCACGAACCAGGTTCACGCCGATCGCCAGAGTGAAGTACAATAAGGGTTCCGGCAAGAGGAAAGCCAATGAACATCACAGTATTTGGTGGAACGCAACCCAACCCGGCTGATTATGAAGCTGCCCTGCGCCTGGGACGCCTGCTGGCCGAAAGCGGCCACACCGTGCTGACCGGCGGTTACATGGGCACCATGGAAGCCGTCTCCCGCGGCGCGGCGGAGGCCGGCGGTCATGTCATTGGCGTCACCTGCGAGGAGATCGAGCGCTGGCGCGGCGGCGGGGCCAACCCCTGGGTGCTCGAAGAAGTGCACCTCCCCACCCTGCGCGAGCGCCTGTTTGCCCTGATCGACCGTGCCGACGCCTATATCGCCCTGCCGGGCGGCACGGGTACGCTGACCGAAATCTGCATGGTCTGGAACCAGCTGGTCATTGAATCGCTCCCGCCCCGCCCGCTGATCCTGGTCGGCGAAGGCTGGCGGAAAGCCTTCGAAACCCTGCTCTCCGCACAAGACGGCTACATCCCCGCCCACCAGCGGCGGTGGCTGTCTTTCGCCAAAGATGTTGAAGAAGCGGCCGGGCAGCTGCGCCAGCCGGCGGCATAATTCCTATCATCCCTACTGGAAGAAGCACTCATGAGCACAGAAAAACTCCCCACCCGAAGCGAAAATTTCTCCGAATGGTACAACCAGGTGATCCTGCGCGCCGAGATGGCCGATTACTCGCCTGTCCGCGGAACCATGGTCGTCCGTCCGTACGGCTGGACGCTGTGGGAGAACATCAAGGACGCGCTTGACCGCCGTTTCAAGGAAACCGGGCATGTCAACGCAGCCTTCCCGCTGTTCATCCCCATGTCCTTCCTGGAAAAGGAAAAGGAGCATGTGGAAGGCTTCTCGCCCGAACTGGCCGTGGTCACCATCGGCGGCGGTGAGAAGCTCGAAGAGCCGCTGGTGGTCCGCCCGACCTCCGAAACCATCATCGGGTACATGTACTCCAAATGGATCAAGTCCTACCGGGACCTGCCGGTGCTGATCAACCAGTGGGCCAACGTGGTCCGCTGGGAAATGCGCACCCGCCTGTTCCTGCGCACCATGGAGTTCTACTGGCAGGAGGGCCACACCGCCCATGCCACCGAGGCCGAGGCCCGTGAGGAAACCCTGCGCATGCTGGATGTGTACACCGACTTCGCCATCAATGAGGCGGCGGTGCCGGTCATCCCCGGCCGCAAGAGCGAGACGGAGAAGTTCGCCGGCGCGGTCGAGTCCTACACCATCGAGGCCATGATGGGCGACACCCGCGCCCTGCAGTCGGGCACCTCGCACTTCCTCGGCCAGAACTTCGCCAAAGCCTTCGACATCCAGTACCTGGACACCAGCAACACCCTGCAGTACTGCTGGACGACCTCCTGGGGCCTGTCCACCCGCTTCATCGGCGCCATCATCATGACCCACGGCGACGACCAGGGTCTGGTCATGCCGCCGCGCCTGGCCCCGCTCCAGGTGGTGATTGTGCCCATCTACCGCTCGGATGAGGAGCGCGCGAAGGTGATGCCTGTGGCGGATCAGGTCTTCCAGGCACTCAAGGGCTTCCGCGTCAAGCTGGACGACCGCACCGAGGTCACCCCGGGCTTTAAGTTCAACGACTGGGAGCTGCGCGGCGTACCGCTGCGAATAGAAATTGGCCCCAGGGACGTGGAAAAGGGCGTGGTCACCGCCGCCCGCCGCGACATCCCCGGCAAGGCCGGCAAGACCGCCCTGCCCATCGAAGGGCTGGCCGCTCAGGTGGATGAGCTGCTCAAGACCATCCAGTCCGCCCTGCTGGAGCGAGCCACCGCCTTCCGCGACGCCCACATCAGCGAGCCGGCGGATTACGACGGGCTGAAAGAAGCCGTGAAGGACGGCTGGGTGTATGTCTGGTGGTGCGGCAGCAAGGAGTGCGAGGCGAAGATCAAGGAAGACACCCGCGCCACCACCCGCTGCATCCCGATGAACCAGCCCGGCGGCACCGGCCGCTGCATCCACTGCGGCGGTGAAGCCCACGAGAAGGTTTATATTGCCCGGGCTTACTAACAGTATGAGGAGTAGGTCGGCGTGCCGGCTGTTCAACTGTCGCTGTTAAGATCGCAGCTGGAAGAGCTGAGCTGGTATTTTGAAGAGCCGGAAGAGTTCCAGCGCGCGCTGGGCCGCCTGTTTGAGCTGTACTCCGACCGCACCTACCGGCCAGGCCAGGTGGCGGGGTCTGTGCCGCTCTCGCAGGCTTACCACATCCCGCCGCTGGTGCTGCAGCAGTTGAGCATCGCCTTCGAAGACCTGTGCCTGGAAAAACCCGACAGCGCGCTGGCGCTAGCCGACCGGCTCTGGCAGGACCCCTACCTGGAGGTCCGCCAGACCGCCGGCGCGCTGCTCGGCCTGCTTCCTGCCGAACGGTCGACGGATGTGCTGCAGCGGCTGCGTGCCTGGTCGCAGCCCGAAGAGGAAAAGGTTCTGGTGCAGTACCTGCTGGACCAGGGCAGCCGGCGCGTCCGCCAGCAGCACACGGGCGAGTACATCGACCTGATCCGCGACTGGCTGTCGGGCAAGCCCGCCTACCAGGCCTTCGGCCTGCGCGCGCTGCTGCCGCTGGTCGAAGACCATCACTTCGAGAACATCCCCCTGGTGTTCACCCTGATCAGCCCGCTGATCGCGGAGAACCCGGGGCCGGTGCAAAACGAGCTGCTGGCCATCCTGCAGGCCCTCTCCCGCCGGGTGCCGGTGGAAGCAGGCTTCTTCCTCAGCCAGATGGTCACGCTGAACCGCAACCAGGTGGTCCAGCGCCTGGCCCGCCGCTGCCTGCCCCTGCTCACCCCCAGGGCACAGGAGAACCTGCGGCCGCTCCTCTCCAATCACCCGCGCTGACCTGTTCGTTCCGGGCAAGGTCTGGTATAATCCGGCGAAGTGACTGGTCCTCTCTCTGGTTTCGGCTGGAGTCAAGGAGACCTGCTCATAAAACCTATAGAAGGAGACAGCAGACGTCATGGGTTTAACTCAGGAAGAAAAGAAGCAGATCATGCAGGAATTCGCCCGTCACGAAGGCGACACCGGCTCGGAAGAAGTCCAGATCGCCATCATGACCCGGCGCATCCAGCAGCTGACGGAGCACCTGCGCAAGAACAAGCACGACGAGTCCTCTCGCCGCGGTTTGCTCAAGCTGGTGGGCCGCCGCCGCCGCATGCTGGCGTATCTGCGGCAGAAGGATCTGCCCCGCTACGCCGTGCTCACAGAACGGCTCAAACTGCGCAAGCAGTAACCCGGTAAGAAAGAGGGTAGATGGATGTGAGTTTGAACATCTACCCTCCTTTTTTTATTTGCGCTAGAATTGGTTAATCGATACGAACCCCTCGCGGTTAGGTATTGAAACCTGGTGAGGAAGCCATTCCTCGTCAATTTTCAGTCCCTAACCAGAGGGGGAATCTCAGGAGGGATGAAATTTATGCAACCCGAAGCTAAGAGTTTTACCGCTCAAGTCAGTGGTAAAGAAATTATGATTGAAACCGGAAAGCTGGCCGGACAGGCTGGCGGCTCGGTTACCGTTCGTCTCGGCGATTCGATCGTCTTCGCCGCGGCCACCATGGGCGACGCCCGCGAGGGCATCGACTTTTTCCCGCTCACCGTCGAGTACGAAGAGCGCATGTACGCCGGCGGGCGCATCCCCGGCTCGTTCTTCCGCCGCGAAGGCCGCCCGTCCGCTGAAGCTGTGCTGGTGGCCCGCCTGACCGACCGCCCACTCCGCCCGCTCTTCCCGGAAGGCATGCGCAACGAAGTGCAGGTCATCCTGTTCTCCCTGTCCGCAGATCTGGAGAACCCGCTGGATATCCTGGCCATCAACGCCGCTTCCGCGGCGCTGACCATCTCGGATATCCCCTGGAACGGCCCCATCGGCGCGGTGCGCGTCGGCCGGATTGACGGCCAGTTCGTCATCAACCCCACCTTCGCCGAAATCGAGGTCTCTGACCTGGACCTGCGCATCGCCGGCACCCGCGACGCCATCCTGATGGTCGAGTGCGGAGCGAACGAGATTCCGGAAGATGTCATGGTCGAGGCACTGGCCTTTGGCCACAAATCGCTGCAGCCGCTCATCGACCTGCAGGAGCGCATGCGCCAGGAAGTGGGCAAGGAAAAGCGCGAAGTAGCCGTCAAGGCTGTCGACCCGTCCGTGGCGCAGCGGCTGTATGATCAGCTCAAGGACCAGTTCAATGCCATTCTGGACGCTCCCCACACCAAGGCGGAGCTGTACGGCGGTATTGACGAGCTTCGCGATAAGACCGTGGCCGAGCTGGCCGGCGAGGACGAGACCCAGATCGCCCCGCTCAAGGAAGCCTTCGAAGAGGCTTACCGCCGGGTGGTGCGCGAGCGCATCCTGACCCGCGGCGCGCGCCCCGACGGCCGCCGGCCGGATGAGATCCGCCCCATCTGGTGCCAGGTGGGCATCAGCCCCCGTGCGCACGGTTCCGGCCTGTTCACCCGCGGTGAGACTCAGGTGCTCACCCTGGCCACGCTGGGCACCCCGCGCGAGGCCCAGGAGTTGGACAACCTGACCCCGATGGAAACCAAGCGGTACATCCACCACTACAACTTCCCGCCCTACTCCACCGGCGAGGTGCGCATGCTGCGCGGCCAGTCCCGGCGTGAGATCGGGCACGGCGCCCTGGCCGAACGGGCCCTGGTGCCGGTAATCCCGAGCGAGGAAGAATTCCCGTATGTGATCCGCCTGGTCTCCGAGGTGCTCTCTTCCAACGGTTCATCTTCGATGGGCTCGGTCTGCGGCTCCACCCTGGCGCTGATGGACACCGGTGTGCCGATCAAAGCCCCGGTCGCCGGTGTGGCCATGGGCCTGGTCAAGGAAGGCGACCAGTACCAGATCCTGACTGACATCCAGGGGCTGGAAGATCACCTGGGTGACATGGACTTCAAGGTGGCCGGCACCGACAAGGGCATCACCGCCCTGCAGATGGATATCAAGATCAGCGGCATCACCAATGAAATCATGTCCCGCGCGCTGGCGCAGGCCCGCGAGGCCCGGCTGTTCATCCTCGACAAGATGCTGGAAGTCATTCCGGCGCCGAACCCCGAGCTGAAGCCGCATGCCCCGCGGATCACCACCATCAAGGTCCCGGTGGATAAGATCGGCGCCATCATCGGCCCGGGCGGCAAGAACATCCGCGCCATCCAGGAAGAGACCGGCACCCGCATCGACATCTCCGACGACGGTACGGTGTTCATTGCCGCCACCGAAGGCGCTGGCGAGGCCGCGGCCCGTGAGCAGATCGAAAAACTGATCGAGGTCCCGCAGCTCGGCCGCATTTACACCGGCAAGGTGGTGCGCATCACCGACTTCGGCGCGTTCGTGGAGATCCTGCCCAACATCGACGGCATGGTGCACATCTCCCAGCTGGACACCGAGCGGGTGAACCGGGTGGAAGACGTGGTCGCCATGGGCGATGAAATCACCGTGATGGTGACCAACATCGACGAGAACGGCAAGATCCGCCTGTCCCGCCAGGCAGTGCTCGAAGGCTGGACGGCTGAAGAAGCCCAGATGCACGACCAGCCGCGCGGCAGCCGCGGAGGAGGCGGTCGCCCGGGCGGCGATCGCGGTGATCGCGGCGGGCGCGGCGGAGACCGGCGCGGTGGCAGCGGTGATCGCCGCGGCGGCGGGCGTCACTAGACCCGCACCTGACTCAAAACGAAGACCTCCGGGCAAAACCCGGAGGTCTATTCTTATCTGGTTTCTGGAATCCGGAGCGCCCGCTAGCCGTCCCGCGTGGGAAGATAGGGCATCTCCGGGCCGTCCAGGTGCATCAGCTCTGCCAGGGCCGCCCGCATGGCGGTGCGGTCATCCCAGGGGTATTCCGTTTCCCCGAAGCACATCGACTGCTCGTGCCCCTTACCGCAGGCAATTACCAGGTCACCGGCGTTGGCCATGCGCACGGCCTGGCGAATGGCCTCGCCCCGGTCATGCACACACAGATACGTCCGTCCGGGCACGGCGCCGGCGGATTCAGCAGCGCCGGCCATCTCGGCCAGGATGTCATCCAGCGACTCGGTGCGCGGGTCCTCGGCGGTCAGAACGGTCACGTCGGCCAGCCGGGCGGATGTATCCGCCATCATGCGGCGCTTCTCGCGGTCGCGAAGGCCGGCAGACCCGAAAACAGCGATCACCCTCCCCCGGGTCAGCTCGCGCGCAGTCTCCAGCGCATTCTTCAGCGCGTTGGGCGTGTGGGCAAAGTCGACGATGGCGGTGAACGGCTGGCCCAGGTCGATGCGCTCCATGCGGCCGGGCACGGCCTGAAGGTTCTCAATGCCCGCCCGGGCCTGCTCCAGCGATAACCCCAGGCCGAAAACCGCCGCGGCGGCGGCCGCCAGACAGTTGGACACGTTGTACTTCCCGACCAGCGTGCTGCGCACCGGGACGCTGCCCTCACGGGTCACCAGGCGGAAGTAGGTTCCGTCCGGCTCGAAGCGTACATCCTCGGCCCACATATCAGTCTGTCCGGGCGTCAGGCCGTAGCTGACTTGATCCACCCCCGTCATCCCCGGCAGGTACTCGTAGGAGCCGTCATCCCGGTTGAGCACCGCCAGGCGTTTCGGTTTATGCGCCTTTTCCGCCGTGTGCTCCAGAGACTGGAACAGCTTCGCCTTGGCCGCCCGGTAGCCCTCATAGCCGCCGTGGTAGTCCAGATGCTCGTGGGTGATGTTGGTGACCACGGCAATATCAAACTCCACCCCAGTGACGCGCTCCTGCGCCAGGCCGTGCGAAGTGGCCTCGACGACCGCGTGGGTCAGCCCGGCTTCCACCATCTTCGCCAGGTAGCGCTGCAGGTCCGGGGCTTCGGGCGTGGTGACGTGGAACCCGGTGTCCAGCACCTGATCGCCGATGTAGGCGCTGACGGTGGAGACCATGCCCGCCGCCAGGCCCGCGCTGCGCAGGATCTGGTACAGCAGTGTAGAGGTGGTCGTCTTGCCGTCGGTGCCGGTGACGCCCACCACCGTCATCTTGCGGCCCGGGAAGTCATAGAACGCAGCGGAAAGGTGCGCCAGCGCCAGCCGGGAATCAATCACCTGCAGGTAGGGCACCGGCCAGTTCTGCTCCTCAGCCGGGAGCGTGCCGATCACCGCGGCCGCGCCGCGCTCAATGGCGGACGGGATGTACTTATGCCCGTCCCGGCTGGTTCCGGTCAGGGCGATGAAGACACGGCCGGGCGTGACCTCCCGGGAGTCAAAGGCAATGCCGGTGATGGGTACATCCGGGATTTCTTTCGGCGAGAGCACTTCTACCGGTATCCGGGAAAAAAGCGCTTTCAAGGACCTGGATTGATCGATCATGGTTACTTTTTACCTGTTGTGAAAGCACCCCCGTTCCCTGAGAAGGGGGTGCCTCAGGCAGTTCATTGTTGTCCGACGAAAAACGGGGAGACCAGTCCCCTCTACCAGCTCTAGACCAGAGACTCGCGCAGCTCCTGCAGGCGGTTGGCGATGGACGCGTCCACGATGTTGTCCCCGACCCGGATGATCAACCCGCCGATGATGGACGGGTCCACCCGGAAGGAAATATCGGACGGGCCGTCGCTGTCACGCTGCAGCTGCGCGCGGATGGCCTCCTGCTCTTCCTGGCTGAGCGGCAGCGCGCTGGTCACCTCAGCCGTCTGGCCGCGCATGGCGGTGCCGTTCAGCACGGTGACCCGGCCTTCCCGCACGCCGGAGAAGAACTCATCCAGAATCAAACGCTGGCGGCGTTCGTCGAGCGATTCACCGATCAGCTTTTCCGCGGCGGCCATCGCCAGCGAGACCACCTGCCCGCGAAGGTCCGTCAGGATCTTGCGGCGTTCGTCATCCAGATCGGCCAGCGCGTTCTCGCGGATCTCCACAGCTTCATCTTCAGCCGCCGCGCGGATCTCACGGGCCACTTCCTGCGCCCGCTGCTCGGCATCATGGATAATCTGCTGGGCGCGGCTCTGGGCTTCGCTGATGATGCGGTTGGCTTCGCGCTCGGCGTTGGCGCGGGCTTCCGCCGCCACACGCGCATCTTCCAGCCCCTGAGCAATGGTGTTTCGGCGCTTCTCCAACAGCCCGAGGACGGGCTGGTACACCCAGGCACGCAGCACCACAAACAAAACCGCGAAGGCCAGCGCGTATTGGATCAGGAACCCTAGATTTAAACCAAGATTTTCCAAGTTCAGCTCCTTCCTGGACCGGTGGTAACTAGAGCACGAAGAGCATTAAGAAGGCTACCACCAGGCAGTAGATCGCAATCGCTTCCGCGAAGGCCACGCCCAACATCATACTGGTCAACAGGGTACCGTAAGCATCCGGGTTGCGGGCCATGCCGGAGACCGCCCCCTGCACGCTCAGGCCAACGCCGACGCCAGCGCCCAGCGCGCCAATCATCGCCAACCCGGCGCCAATAAACTTTGCCGCTTCAATGAGACCCTGGGTTTCCATTTGTCTGAAATTCCTCCTGATAGTGCATTACTGAAACGATATCTCTAGGTGAAATGATTGCTGCGTCAGGCGTGGGCTTCTTCACCGTGTCCGGTGACGGCCTGGGACATGAACACCATGGTCAGCATGCCAAACACGAAGGCCTGGATCATACCGATGGCAAACTCCAGCAGCATAACGACGGAAGGCACAAACACCGGCACCAGGAAAATCACCACCGCGGTGAGCACGGTGCCGGCGAAGATGTTACCGAACAACCGGAAAGAGTAAGACAAAATCAACGCGAACTGAGAGATCAGCTCCAGCAGGCCAACGGCGAAGTCGATCGCGCCGAAGAACGGCTTCTTGAAGAAGGTGGTGAAGTTGAAGAACTTGACCAGATACTTCCCCCCCAGCGCCTGGAAGCCGTATACCTGGGTGAAGATCACCGAGAGCAGCGCCAGCGCGACGGTGAAGTTGAGATCGGTTGCCAGACCGCGGAAGAAGGGCACCACCGTCCACTCTCCGGGCTGGTTGATCACCGTCGGCAGGCCGAGCACCGTGGCGACCGCATGGCCGCCTTCTTCGGCGTGATGCAGCAGGCCGAAGGTCTCGAAAATGGGCGTCAGGCGCACAAGGTTGGCCACCAGAATATAGATCAGCAGGGTGGCAAACCAGGGGAAGATCCGGCGCGCCCACTTGGCGCCCGTGGTGGTCTCGGTCATGTTGTACAGAACCTCGACCAGCATCTCCATTCCCGGCACGATCACGCCTGACGGGACCATCTCCCCGCGCTCAATCGCCCGCTTGACCAGGTAGGCCAGCAGGATTACCACCAGCACCACCAGGATATTGGTGGTGGTTGTGTTCGAGAGGAATACCGGGCCGATAACGGGAAGGGTGACGGTGCCGCTCAACGGCTCAGGCGCCACCTGGATGTGCGGCATCACCGGGCTGACCAGGTTCACACCGATAACCATCAGGATGACGATGCCCAGCACGATCCAGCGATTTACGCCGAAGCGCCACCTACGAGTTGTTTCCAATGCGATCCTCCTGAATACCAGCTTTACTCTGAGCTGTAGGTGTAATTTTCATTCTATGAATAGCCGCCCTGACCACCAGGAACATAACACCCAGCGAGACAGGGATGCTCGCGATCAGAAAACTCAGCGTGTACAGAGGTTTGCTGTCGAACCTGGCATCCAACCATAGCCCCCCAAAAACTGCCGCCAGGATGATGACCAGCGTAAGGCAACCGACCTGACCTGCAACCGCCGCCAGGGTGAGATTCAAAACCTGCTGTTTCCGATCATTCTCTAAAGAACCTGGCGACTTCATACCAGCAAATTATATCATAGCGGTCGAGTTGTCAATCAACGGAAGGTCAACAAACTCGAGGCAGCCTGCATGGAGAGGTTATACCACGGCAGGAAGAGCACGCCAATCGCCACGATTCCGGCCGCGCTCAGCACCGCCGCGGTCTTCCAGGCAGCCGGGATGGCCAGCGGCGTCTCACCTTCGACCTCCTCCGCACGCTGGTAAACCACGCGCAGCACGGTGAGGTAGTAATACAGGCCCACCACCGCGTTCAGGATGCCAATAATGACCAGCCAGGTCAGCCCGGCCTGAATGCCGGAGGCGAACACCACCACCTTGCCGAAGAAGCCGGCAAAGGGCGGGATGCCGCCCAGCGAGAGCACTGCCACCGCCAGCGCCAGCGACAGGCCTGGCGCGCGCTGGTTCAGCCCGCGGTAGTCGGCGATCTGCTCGCTGCCGGTCAGGCGGCTTACCGCCGCCACTACGCCGAAGGCCGCCAGGTTGGTCGCCAGATAGGCCAGCAGGTAGTAGGTCGTGGCGGTGTAGGGCAGGCTCTCTCCGCCGGCGCCCGCGGCAGCCACGCCGATCAGCATATACCCCGCCTGCGCGATGGAGGAATAGGCCAGCAGGCGCTTGATATTCTTCTGCGCCAGCGCCAGGAAGTTGCCCACAACCATGCTGCCAATGGACAGCGCCGCAACCACACCCGACCAGACCAGCGCCTGGTCGCTGAAGGCGGCGCTGAGCACCCGCATCAGCACCACAAACCCGGCCGCCTTGGACGCCGTCGAGAGGAACCCGGCCACTGCGGTAGGAGCGCCTTCATACACGTCCGGCGCCCAGAAGTGGAACGGCGCCGCCGACACTTTGAACCCAAACCCGACCAGCACCAGCAGCATCGCGCCGATGACAGCCGCCGGGTAAACCGCCGGCAGCCCGTTCTGGCCGGAGAACCCGGCCGCAATGTCGTAAATCTGTGTGGTTCCGGTGAAGCCGTACAGCAGGCTGAACCCGTACAGCATCACCGCCGAGGTCATCGCCCCGTACAGCAGGTACTTGAGGCCCGCCTCCACGGACTTCTGGTCGCGCAGGAGGAAGCCGGAAAGAATGTACAGCGGAATGGAAGTGGTTTCGATGGCCAGGTACAGCATCACAAGGTCGGCTGCCGAGGCCATCAGGCTCATCCCCAGGGTGCTGACCAGCATCAGAGCGTAGAACTCGCCCTGCGCGCTCAGCCGCTGGTTTTCTGAGACCATCAGCGCGGTGATCGCCGCGCCGGCCAGAAAGATCATCCGGAAGACAAAACTGGCCCCGTCCAGGCGCAGCATGCCGCCCCAGATCAAGGTCGGGGTTTCAGGCGGTTGGGCCATGAAAACGCTCAGCACGGCCACCAGCAGCAGGCCGCCGGCCGTCACCCAGCCCAGGTTGGCGCGCGCTTTTCTATCCCAGAAGAGATCCAGCACCAGTATGATTGCGGCCAGGGCCAGCAGCCCCAGCTCGGGCAGCACCGCCGTGAGCGGAGAAATATCCCCGTTGCCCAACTATGCACCTCCCACGACCTGCAGAATGGTTTGGACGCTGGTTTCCACCAGCGGAACGATCAGCGACGGGAACCAGCCGATGGCGATCATGATGACTGAGAACACTCCGATGGTGATCTTGTCACGCAGGGGAATATCCTCCACCGCCGCCAGCGCCGGCGGTACCTCACCGAAGAACACCCGCCGGACCACCAGGAATATGTACGCCGCGGTGATGATGATCCCCAGCACGGCGATCACCGCCACAATGGGCGCTGCCCGCCAGGCCCCCATGAAGATGGGAAACTCGGCGATAAAGCCGGAAAACCCCGGCATGCCCATCGAAACCAGACCGGCGACAACAAACCCCGCCGCCGCCCAGGGCATCTTTCGCATCAAGCCGCCCAGCTGGCCCATGTCGCGGGTGTGCGCCTGATCGTATACCATCCCGACGATGGCAAAGAACAGCGCTGTCATCGTGCCGTGCGAGAACATCTGCAGCCCGGCCCCGCGGATGCCGTCAGGCGTCAGCGTAGCCAGGCCGATCAGGACCAGGCCCATGTGCGACACCGACGAGAAGCCGATGACGTACTTGAAATCGGTCTGGATCATGGCGATAAAGGCCCCGTAGACCACGTTGACCGTCGCCAGCGCCAGAATGACCGGAGACCAGATCTGCGCCCCTTCGGGCATGAGCATGATCCCGGCCCGCAGCGCGGCGAACACACCCACCTTCATCTCCACCCCGGCCAGCAGCATGGAGATGGCGGTCGGTGCGGCGACGTGACCGTCCGGCGCCCAGGAATGGAAGGGGAAGATGGCCCCCAGCACCGCGAAGCCGAAGAAGACAAACGGGAACCACAGCCGCTGGAATTCAGTGCTGAAGCCGGCTTCCTGCAGCTCCAGGAAGTTGAAGGTCCCGCCCTGTACATACAGCGCCAGCACGCCCACCAGGGCAACCAGCGAGCCGATGAACAGGTACAGGGTGAGCTTCATGCCGCCGTAATTGCGCGTCTCCGGCGAGCCCCAGGTGACGATCATCAAATACTTGGGGAAAACCGCGATTTCAAAGAAGAAGAACAGCAAAAACAAATCCAGCGAGGCGAACACCCCGGCCACGCTGGCTGCCAGGAACATCATGAAGGAGAAAAACTCCCGCGGGCGGTCCTCCACCTTCCAGGAGACGATCACACCGGCGGACACCACCAGCCCGGTCAGAACCAGCATGGCCACCGCCAGGCCGTCGACGCCCAGGTGGTAAGCGATGCCCAGCTGCGGGAGCCAGGGGGCGTATTCGATGAACTGGTATCCTCCGGCCTGTTGATCGTAGCCCGCATACAGCGCCAGCGAGCACAGCAGCATCACCAGGCCGGCGCCCAGCGCCAGCCAGCGGATCAGATCGCGGCGCTCGCGGGGCAGCGCCAGTATCACCAGGCCGGCTGCCAGCGGGGTCAACACCAGGAGGCTGAGAAGCGGAAACGACATGTTAACCTCTTAGAACCAGGTCATAAAGGCGCGGTTGATCACATCCAGCAGCCAGGACGGCCAGATGCCGATCACCAGCATCAGCGCCATCAGCGGGGCGATGACCGCCATTTCGCGGATTTCCATGGCCGGAAGCTTTCCGACCCAACGCTCATTGAGCGGGCCGTGCAGCACCATGCGCAGCGCCTTGAGAATGTACGCGCCGGTGAAGAACAGTCCGATCATGCTGACCGCGGTCGCCAGCGTGAACACCGGCCAGGACCCGAGCACAACCATGAACTCGGACACGAACCCGTTCAGCCCGGGCAGGCCCAGGGAAGCCATGGCGGTGAAGATCAGCACCGCGCCGTAGACCGGCAGGATGGCCCACAGCCCGCCGAACTGGCTCAGGTCACGGGTGTGCGCCCGGTCATACAGCACCCCGACCAGGAAGAACATCCCCGCCGCGCTCAGGCCGTGATTGAACATCTGCAGCACCGCGCCGTTCAGGGCCATATTGGCCGCGTGCGAGTTCGCGCCGCCCGGCTCACCCAGCACCCAGGCAGCCGCGGACACGCCCAGCACCACGAAGCCCATGTGATTGACCGAGGAATACGCCACCAGCCGCTTGAAATCCGTCTGGCCGTAGGCTGACAGCGCGCCAAAGATGATCGCCGCGGCCGCCAGGAAGGCCAGCGCTCCGGCGTACTGGTGCGATTCAGCCGGGAAGAGCGGCAGCACCAGCCGCAGGAAGCCGTAGGCCCCCAGCTTGAGCAGCACCCCGGCCAGGATCATCGAGCCGGCGGTCGGCGCTTCAGTATGCGCGTCGGGGAGCCAGGTGTGGAAGGGCCAGACCGGAACCTTGATGGCAAACGCGATCACAAACGCCCAGAAGGCGATGCTTTTGACCGTACTCACCGGCAAATTGAGCGGCAGGTCCAGCTCGGTCACCGCCGGCCAGGCCTGCATTAACGCCGGGAGGTCGAATGTCCCGGTGACCACCCCCATCAGCTGGATGGCTAGCAGCAGCCCCAGCGAACCGGCCATGGTGTAGAGGATGAACTTGAGCGCGGCATACTGCCTGCGCTCCCCGCCCCACTGGGCGATCAGGAAGTACATCGGTACCAGCCCCACTTCCCAGAAGACGAAGAACAGCAGCAGGTCCAGCGCCAGGAACACGCCCATCATGCCGGTTTCCAGCAGCAGGAAGAACACCATGTAGGCCTTGACCCGCTCCTGGACGTTGAAGGAGGTCAGGATGGCCAGCGGGGTGAGCAGGGCGGTCAGCAGCACCATGGGCAGCGAAACCCCGTCCACACCCAGGTGGTAGGAGGAGTGGATGGCCGGATACCAGCTGGCCTGCACCTCAAACTGGAACCCGGGAGCGGAGCGGTCAAACGCGGCCCAGGCGTAGATCGACAGGATCAGCGGGATCAGGCTGGCCGCCAGCGCCGTCCAGCGGATCAGGTCGCGCCGGTCCGCCGGCAGGAACAGCACCAGCACCGCCGCGGCCGTCGGGATAAACAGGATCAAGGTCAGCAGATTATTGGCAATGAAATCCATTCATCCCTCCGCTCAAGGCCGCAGCCCGGGAACCAGGAAGACGATGATCAGCCCGAAGATCACTGCGATCCCCACCGTGATCACCATATACATCTGGATGCGGCCGGTTTGCGCCCGGGCCATCAGCCCGCCCATATCACGCGAGCCTTCCGCCAGCACATCGCCGCTGCGGTTGATCAGCGGAATGTCGATAAAGCGCCGCAGGAACAGGCCGAGGAGCAGCGCTCCCCGGGCGACGCCGTGGAGGATACCGTCAATCACGCCCTGGTCCAGCCAGCGGTAGGCGAAGGTCTCCGACAGCCACTGCGCCGGGCGGACGAAGATCCCCTGGTAAAGTTCATCCAGGTAATACTTGCTGCGCAGCACGTTGAACAGGCCGCCCAGCCGCTCCGCCAGCGGATCGGCCTGACCGGCCTGCACGCCGCGGTAGACCAGCCAGCCCAGCCACAGCCCGCCCAGTGAAACCAGCAGCGAGGTCAGCAGCGGCACCAGACTGTGCCCCTCCTCGCCGTGCGGAATGTTCGGCATCGTCCCCAGGAAGCCGCCCAGCCAGTTGGGCACCATCCCGCCCAGCCCGGGGAATGCCTCCGGAATGCCCGCCCAGCCGGCGGTGACGGCGAAGAAGGCCAGCACCACCAGCGGTACTGTCATGGTAGGTGCGGACTCATGCGCATGGGCCGCGGCTTCGGTGCGCGGCTTGCCCAGGAAGGTCAGGGTGATCTGGCGGGCGGTGTAGAAGGCGGTCAGCAGCGCGGCCAGCGCCAGGACGATGAACACTACCCGGTGCCCGCCGGCCAGCGCGCCGCTGAGGATCTCATCCTTCGACCAGAAACCGGCCGTGACCAGCGGGAAGCCGGCCAGCGCCAGCCCTCCGATCAGGAAGGTCCAGAAGGTCACCGGCATGCGCTCGCACAGCCCGCCCATGTTCTGCATGTCCTGCGGGTCGATGTGCTCGCCGGTGTGCATCACGCCGTGCTCCATGCCGTGGATCACCGAGCCGGAGCCCAGGAAGAGCAGCGCTTTGAAGAAAGCATGGGTAATCAGGTGGAACACCGCCGCCACGAACGCCCCTGCTCCCAGCGCGGCGACCATATACCCCAGCTGTGAAATGGTCGAGTAGGCCAGCACGCGCTTGATGTCGTTCTGCGCCACGGCGATGGTGGCAGCGAACAGGGCCGTGAACGATCCGATGACCGCCATCACCAGCATGGGCGTGGTCACCGGCTGGCCCGGCTCCCAGCCGGCCGCCAGCAGCGGGAAGAAGCGCGCCACCAGATACACGCCCGCCGACACCATTGTGGCGGCATGGATCATGGCCGAGACCGGGGTGGGGCCTTCCATCGCGTCCGGTAGCCAGACATGCAGCGGGAACTGCGCGGATTTGCCCACCGTGCCGGCAAACAGCAGCAGGCCAATCAGCCCGGCCCATGAAAGCCCCGGGATGACCGACGCGGTTCCCGCCAGTTTCGCCAGAACCTCCGGATCGCCGAGGATGGCCTGGAAGCTGAGTGTGCCCGTCTGCGCGAACAGTGCAGCCATGCCCAGGAGCATGAACATATCCCCGATGCGGGTGGTCAGGAAGGCTTTCACCGCCGCGTCGCGCGCGCTCGTCTTACCGTACCAGAACCCGATCAGCAAATACGAACACAGGCCCATGATTTCCCAGCCGATGTACAGGGTCAGCAAGTTGTCGCTGACCACCAGCAGGTACATGGCGGCGGCAAAAAGGCTGACGAAGGCGAAGAAGCGCGCGTACATCGGCTCAATCGAAGGCACCCGGCTGGTTTCATTCTTCACCCGCACCTCGGCGCCGCGCGGCGGCAGGCCGGGCTGGTCTTCTTTGCCGGCCGGCTGGCCGAAGTTGTGGTAACCGACGCTGTAGATGAAGATCATCAGCACGGTCCAGGCCACGAAAAACAGCATCACCGCGGTGAGCGGGTCCACCATCACGCCGATGCGGACCGGCTCACCGGCCACCGGCAGCCAGGCGATCGCGCTGCCGAAGGGACTGGCGGCCAGATCCGGAGTGGTGATCGCCCGGAAGAACACAATCATGGACCCCAGGAAGGACAGCCCTGCCCCGCCGATGGCCAGCGCGTGGCTGAGCCTGTTCCTGCTGCGGGTAAACAGCAGGATGACGAAGAATGCCAGCAGAGGCGGGAGCGGCAGCAGCCAGATGAATAAGCTTGTCATCATGGATCGTCCTCGTTCCCCCTCGTTGCTAACCGCGCAGCAGGTCCAGCTCGTCCACCACCACGGTGTCCCGCCGCCGGTACACAGAGATGATCAGCGCCAGGGCGACAGCCGTCTCGGCAGCTGCGACCGCGAACACGATGGCGGCGAACACCAGCCCGGTGACATGCGGTTCCGCCGACAGCTGCTGGCTGCGGTGCCAGAAGGCCAGCAGGTTGATGTTGACCGCATTGAGCATCAGCTCAATCCCCAGCAGCACCGCGACCGCGTTTCGCCGCGCCAGCACGCCGAACAGGCCGATGGCAAACAACGCCGCCGCCAGCATCAAATACCAGGATAGCGGGATCATTGCTCCTCCACCACTTTGCGGTCGACGGCGATGTAGATCGCCCCCACCATGGCCGCCACCAGCAGAACCGAGGCCACCTCAAACGGGACGGCAAACCGGTTGGGGTCCAGAAAAGCCTCCCCCAGAGCACCAACCCCGACCGACCCGGACGGGAGCGGCTCCAGCACGGTCTGGAAGCCCTGCCAGGTGCTCAGCACGGCAACCAGCCCCGCCAGGCCTCCAGCCGCCGCGGCGGCGGCCCAGCCCCAGCCGCGGTTCAGGCGCGGGCCGGTGACGCTCATCACCTCGCGCGTCATCATAATGGCAAAGATAATCAGGATGGCAATGGCCCCGATGTACACCAGCACCTGCACCACCGCGAAGAAGTTTGCCTGCAGGGTGGCGAACACCGCGGCCACGCCCAGCAGGGTCAAAATCAACCACAGGGCCGCATGCATCAACCGCCTTGCCGTAACGACCATCACCGCGGAGGCCAGAGTCACCGCGGCGATTATTAAGAAGACGATTTGCAACGATGTCATCGATCGTGAGTCCTCATTTCGGTTGCATGGTGAAGTTTTCAGGGCGCGCCACCGGCCTGGGACCGCCGCTGACCACCGGTCGCGGCGCTCGCCGGCGGGCGCGGTCAAGGAAATACGCACCGGCGGCGAACAGCCCGGCGTTCAGCGCCAGGAACACCGGCAGCCGGATCCAGATGCTCTCAACGCCCATGCCAACCATGGCCCGGTCCACCAGCGCCATGGCCACCAGCAGAGCCAGGGCCAGCGGCGTGAGCAGCTTCCAGGAGAAGTTCAGCAGCTGGTCGATGCGGAAGCGCGGCACTGTGGCGTCCACCAGCAGGATGGTCAGGTAGACCAGACTGGTCTTAATGGCGAAATAAATGAAGCCGAGGATGGGGATTTCCTCGGCCAGCGGGCCGCGCCAGCCGCCCAGGAAGACGGTGGCGAACAGCAGCGCGCTGGTGAACCCGTGCAGGAACTCCGCCACGTAGAAGAACCCAAACTTCAGCCCGGAATACTCGATGTTGAAACCGGCCACGATTTCGGAATCCGCTTCCGGCAGGTCAAAGGGCGCGCGGCTGACCTCCGCCAGGTTGGCGATGAAGAATATCAGCGCCGCCAGCGGGGCGACGGCGACAAAGGGGACATCCTGCGCGGTCACCATCCCGGTCAGGCTGAGCGTGCCGGCCAGCATCACCGGGATCAGCAGGGTGATCACCATGGGGATTTCATAAGACAGCAGCTGCGCCAGCGCGCGGAACCCGCCCAGCAGCGCGTACTTGTTATTCGATCCCCATCCGGCCAGGATGATGCCCAGCTGAGCCAGCCCGCCAACGGCCAGGACGAAGACCACGCCAACGTCCAGGTCCACGCCGTAGATGGTATTGGCAAAGGGGATCACGGCCCAGATGGCCATTACTGAGCTGACCGCAAGCACCGGGGCCAGATTGTAGGGCACCGGGTCCACCCCGGAGGGGGTGACATACTCCTTGGTGAAAATCTTGAGCATGTCGGCAAAGGGCTGGAACAGCCCGAACGGCCCCAGCCGGTTGGGGCCCAGGCGGTCCTGCACGCGGCCGATCAGCTTGCGCTCAAACCAGATCAGGAAAATGACAAACAGGAGGGAAGAGGTCGCCAGAATGGCCGCGCCGATCGAAAAGCTCAGGAAGCGCACCACACCCTCGGGCAGCCCCAGGCCGGTCAGCCAGAGCACCAGCTGGTTCGCCAGAAAGGTAACCGGATCTTTCAAAAAATCCATCAATCACCCCGCTGCAATGTTATTTCTGCGGCTACAACCAGCGCAGCGCGCCTTTTTTCCAGGCGTAAATCAAGCCGCCTGCCAGAATGGCGATAAACAGGGCGGCCTCAACCGCAGCAAATAACCCCAGACGGTTATATGCCACCGCCCAGGGGAAGAGGAACACGGTCTCCACATCAAAGATGAGGAAGACCAGCCCGAAGATATAATACTGCACCCGGAACTGCGGCCAGCCCGGGCCTACGGTTTCAATGCCGCACTCGTAGGTCGAATTTTTAATGGGGTTCGGCCTGCGAGGAGAGAGCAGACCGGCAATGATAATTGCAATCGAAGGCAGCATCATGGCTACAACCATGAAAATACCGATATACATCCACTGCTCCAGCATAGCTTCTCCTGTTAATCCGGGGATCTGGCAATGCCTGCGCCAAGGATTATTGTATCAGTATGTCATCGGGCTGTAAAGCGAATACCAGTTATTAGGCATTTATTACCAGACTGGTAATTGTGCCGCACTCATGGCTTATCAGCGCTCCGCCAGACGCCAGATGCCCCTTTCGAAATCCCGGAGGAGCAGCAGCAGCGCCAGCACCCACCCTGCGCCGCTGGCCCAGCGGGCCTGATTGGCCGTCATGCCCAGAATGGCGTCCGCACGCAGGCGGATTTCCCGGGCCAGCAGCGGCTCGCGGCGGGTGCTGCCGTCGGCGTCCTGCCAGGTCAGGTGCACCCACAGCGTGCCGGCCACCTCCCCTTCTGCCGCCGGACGGACCAGCCAGGTGAAACGCAGCGGCACACCCGGCTGCAGCAGCCCCAGCGAGACACCCTCCGGCTGCAGCTCCAACCCGGGCAGGTCCAGGCGGGCTTCGATCTGCGCACGCCCGCCGCCGAGATCCGGGATCAGCACAGCCGGGCTGCCAGACGCAGCCCCATCCTCCGGCAGCAGTGCCAGCCCGACAGCATACTCTTCCCCCGCCAGCAGGTCCTCCGGCCAGGTGATTTCGGCTATGCGCAGCTCCGCCGCCTCCCCGCCCAGCTGAAACAGCGGCAGCCGGACCTGCTGCTGGCGCGATTCCCTCCCGGCCATGAACCACATGGCCGTCGCCACCAGGAACAGAGCAATCGCTGCCCGGTGGCGCAGGCTGGTGAAGCCCGGATAACGGCTCAGCGACCTCATGCCAGTCCCCGCTTTCCCCGCCCGGTTAACCCAGCCTGTCCTGCGCCCGGCATCGCTCCGCCCCACAGCACGATCATAAGTTCCCGGAAGGGTCCTTGGAGATGGCTGTGACGCGGGGCATTCATGGGGAGGATTCTACCACCTGCGGAAATGAAAACCCGCCCGGGATCAGGGCGGGTCACCGGTCTGAACGTGGAGGTTACTCCTCCCGGCCCTCCAGCGCGGCCAGCAGCCGGTCGGCTTCCTCTGCGGTGATCTTCTTCTCCTGGAGCATCTTCAGCACCAGCATGCGCTCCTCCTCGGTGACATCACCGGCAACGCTGTCACCGGCAGCCTCCACATCCACCACCGCAGGAGCCGGAGCAGGCTGCGCCGGCACGGTCGGCACTTCTGGTACAGCCGGCGCTTCCGGCACAGGCGGCCGGAACACCCCGCCGGCGATCAGTCCGCGGGTCTCGAGCCGCCGCATGGCCGCCTGGATGCGCTCCTCAGCCCGGCGAAGGCGTTCCTGCGCCCGGCGGGCACCGCGGCCGAGCTCCGATTCAACAGTGCTCAGCGCATCATCGAGATCCTGCCGGGGCGTGGTAAAGGTACGTGCGCCGTCGACCACGGTGTGCTTCGCTTCCAGCACGCCTTCCGCCGACTGGGCTTCCAGTATCACGTCGCCGCCAGCTTTCAGGTTGATCTGGCAGCGGCCGCTGCCGATGACACCATGGTAGAAACCGGAATCGACCACAACCCGCTGCCCGCCCAGCACAAGGCGGATGTCCATGCTGCCGCTGGCGATGGAAATTTGCGCGTCCGACAGCGCGGCGGCCCGAACGGTAATGTCACCGCCCGCTTTCATGTCCAGCCGCTGGTCCAGGCCGCCGGACAGCCGGGCCGAGACGTCGCCCCCGGCAGCCGCGGAGATATTCTCCGCCGGGCCTTCGATGCGGATATCTCCGCCGGCGTTCAGTTTGATATTTCGGGCGGAAGAGGCCACCACTGCATCACCGCCGACCTGCCTCAGATTCACCTCACCGGCAGCGCCGCGGACGGAGGCATCGCCCCCCACCCGGCCGGCGGAAACATCCGCGCCGGTGTCCAGCGACAGGTCGCCGCCCACCACCTCCACATGGATCGGGGCCGCCCAGCCGTGGATATCGCAGTCGCCGCCGACCTGTTCCACGAGGACCTGCGCCTGCGCGGGCGCATCGACCCGCAGGTCACTCAGGCTGATCACACGCAGGATGTCGCCGTCCCGCTCGATGCGGATTTCGTCTTCATAGTCCGCCTGCAGAGTCAGTTTGCCCGCTTCCGCAGTTCCATACAGCGCCAGGTCTTCCCTGACGGTCAGGTGCAAAGTGAATTTCGGATCCCACTCAAGGGTTGTAGAATACATCGCGCTCACTCCTCCATCGAATGACCTGTCAAGCCTATCTCCCTCATCATATCAAGAATTTAATATTTGTCAATAGGATATTCAACTATTTTCGTCTTTCTTTTCAATATCTTCAAAATAAGGTTTGATTTTATCGACAAAACCTCATAAAGAAAACGGTCAATCGCCATGCCGCCCGGGTGATGAAGCGCAGTATTCATCCCGGATGAAGTTTGCTACACTAAGGATGCGCTTTTGCCCTAACTTCCCCTGGAGGACCTGATGTGCGCTTACCCCGTTGAGCCTTTTCGCATTAAGACGGTGGAACCCATCCGCCTGATTACGCCCGAAGAGCGGCAGGAAGCTCTGCGCCGGGCCGGTTACAACCTGTTCGCTCTACGCGCCGAGGACGTGTTCATCGATCTGCTGACCGATTCCGGCACCGGCTCCATGAGCCAGGAGCAGTGGTCACGGATGATGAGCGGAGACGAGTCCTACGCCGGGGCGCGCTCGTATTACCGGCTGGCTGAAAGCATGCAGGCCATTTTCGGTTTTGAGTTTTTCGTGCCCACCCATCAGGGCCGCGCGGCGGAAAACATCCTCTGCACGCTGCTGGTGAAGCCCGGCAGCCATGTGCCCTCCAACATGCACTTCGACACCACCGAGGGCAACATCCGCGCCCGGGGCGGCATCCCCGAGAACCTGGTGATCGACGAGGCCTACCACCCAACCAGCCGGCATCCTTTCAAGGGCAACATGGATGTCGACAAGCTGCGCGCATTCATCCGCAGGGTCGGGCCGGAAAACATCCCCTTCGGCTCGCTGACCATTACCAACAACGCCGGCGGCGGGCAGCCGGTCTCGCTGGCGAACATCCGGGCCGTGTCAGAGGTGTATCGCGAGTACGGCATCCCGTTCTTCATCGACGCCTGCCGCTATGCCGAGAACGCCTACTTAATCAAGCTGCGCGAACCGGGCTACGCCAACCGCACACCGCTGGAGATCGCACGCGAAATCTTCAGCCTGGCCGACGGCGCCTGGATGAGCGCCAAGAAGGACGCCCTGGTCAACATCGGCGGCTTTCTGGCCACCCGCGACGCCGCCCTGTACGAGCGCATCAGCAACGAGCTGATCCTACGGGAAGGATTTGTCACCTACGGCGGTCTCTCCGGCCGCGACATGGACGCCATGGCCACCGGCCTGTGGGAAGGCCTGGACGAGAACTACCTGGCCTACCGCCTGGCCCAGACCGAGTACCTTTACAACCAGCTTCACGCCGCCGGCATCCCCACTATTGAGCCGGCCGGCGGGCATGCGGTGTACGTCGACGCCGGACGCATGCTGCCGCACATCCCCCACGCCGAGTTCCCGGGGCAGGCCCTTTCCGCCGCGCTGTACCTGGAAGGAGGCGTACGCGCCGTGGAAATCGGTTCGGTGATGTTCGCCCACCCCGACCCTGAGACCGGGGAAATGCGCTACCCTGAGCTGGAGCTGGTCCGCCTGGCCATCCCCCGCCGGGTATACACCCAGGCCCACCTGGACTACGTCGCCGCCACGCTGGCGCAGCTGAAAGACCAGGCCGGCAAGCTGTGCGGATATAAAATCACCTCCGCGCCCGCGCTGATGCGCCATTTCACTGCCCAATTTGCCCCGCTGGAGGGCTAGCCAGACGCCGTCCATCCCTGTTATGATCAGGGTGAAGGCACAATCCTAAGAGGAGTAGACGATGAAGAAGATCTTGTTCACCCTTGCCTGTTTGCTGCTGGCCGGCCTGCTGCTGGCCGGATGCGGCAGCGGCCCCACCACGATTGAAGGCGCCGAGCGGGATGAATTCGCCGCCGCGGCGGATCCGCTGGCGGACTCGGTCGTCAACGGCATCGACGCTAACGATTACAGCGTGTTTTCCCAATATTTTGACCAGGCCATGCTGGAAGGTCTGAATGAAACCGCCTTCAACGAACTGGTGGCCATGTTCGACGGCAAACTTGGCGATTACCAGTCTCGCACGGTTAAATCCGTTCAGACCGTGGAAAACCTGATCCAGGTGGAGTACAAGATGGTCTACACACAGGCCCCGGAGGTCACCATGCGCCTGATCCTCAACGATCAGGACCCGCCCCAGATCACCGGCCTGTGGTTTGACGCCTCCGAGCTGCGCAAGTAGCGGGAGACAGGCTCATATAAAAGAACCGGCGGTCTAATGACCGCCGGTTTTTCGTTATTCTTCTCCGTTTTCAGCGCGTTTGGCTGCTTCCCAGATCTCGTCCATTTCCGCCAGAGTCATCTCGGTCAGTTCGCGGCCCTGCTGGCGGGCAGCCGCTTCAATCCGGCTGAAGCGCCGGCGGAAGCGGTTGTTGGTCCCCCGCAGCGCCGTCTCCGCGTCCGCCTTGTACCAGCGCACCAGATTGACCACCGCGAACAGCAGGTCACCCAGCTCCTTCTCCCGGCTGGCTTCATCCTGTGCAGCCTGCACCTCGTTGAACTCCTCCTGCACCTTTTCCCAGACAGGCTGGATGTCAGGCCAGTCGAACCCCACCCGGGCGGCGCGGTCCTGGATTTCCTGCGCCTGGGTCAGAGCAGGCAGAGAGAGCGGCACGCTGTCGAGCATGCCCTTCTCGGCCTTGCCCTTCTCTTCGCGTTCGTGGCGCTTGAGCTGCTCCCAGTTTGCCAGCACGTTCGCTACGTCCCGCACCCGGGTGTCTGAGAACACATGCGGGTGGCGGTAGACGATCTTGTGGTGGATGCCCTGCAGCACCTCAGCCATGGTGAACTCGCCCTCCTCGGTGGCAATCTGGGCGTGCAACACAATCTGCAGCAGCAGATCGCCCAGTTCCTCCCGGAGCGCGTCCATATCGTCCGCGTCCAGCGCTTCGAGCGCTTCGTAAGTCTCTTCCAGCAGGTACCTGCGCAGGCTGGCGTGGGTCTGCTCGCGGTCCCAGGGGCAGCCGTCGGGGGCACGCAGGTGCGCGATGATCTCCTGGAACGCCTCGAATGATGCTCCCTCCGCCAGCGGCGGAACGTAGAGCGCTGTCAGAAGGCCCAGATTGGGGCTGCGGTCGATCTCGTAAAGGTGCAGGTCTTCCACCATCTCATGGCTGGTTCCCGCGGCATGCACCAGCTTCACGGGGTGCTCGTCCGGGTAGACGGACATCAGGGTCAGCTTCAGGCGCGAAGCGGTTTCCTTTGAATAAATCTGAGCAATCAGCGCAGGCTGGTCGGCGGGGAAAGTGGGGTGATGCATGGCGCCCACTTCCAGCGCATCGGCCAGGGTCAGCTGGGGGAAGGGGTCCAGGCCCAGCGCCGTGAAGCTCGGCTCCAGAAAGCTCAGGCCTTCGATCACCTTCACCGGAATACCCTGCTCGCGTGCCCGGCGCACAATCTCGGGGGAAGTCGCCTCGGCCACGAAGGGATGGCCCGGCACGGCGTAGGTTACCCCCTGGCTGCGTGTCCCCAGGGCCAGCACCTGCTCGACGATCTGCCGGTATACGTCCTCGAACGATTCACCCTGCTCGTAATACTCGTCGAACGAATGCACTACCAGTTCCTCCGGCAGGCTGGCCACGACCGGGTGATGCCCCGTACGCAGGTAGATTTCATCGATGCTGTTCAGCCAGTCCCAGGCCGCGCGGGTCAGCTGATCCGGGTTGCCGGGGCCAAGCCCCAGGATGGTGATTCCGCCAGTCGCTTTCGTCTGCATAATCTCTCCCCGTGAAAACAGGTCAGGCCTGAGCAGGCGTCAGCCGTCTGCTCAGGCCCATGTCCATTCCAATGGCACCGGTAAGATGAATGGATACCGAGTAATCTCTAGCGCTTGGTGTAGGTCGGAGCCTTGCGCGCGCGCTTGAGGCCGGGCTTCTTGCGCTCCTTCACCCGCGGGTCGCGAGTGAGCAGGCCGAACTTGCGCAGCGCCGGGATCAGTTCGGGGTTCAACTTGGCCATGGCGCGAGCCAGACCCAGCTGCACCGAATCCGTCTGTCCGGTGACCCCGCCGCCCTTCACCACCACGGTGACGTCGAAGGACTTCGGGTCAAGCCCGGTGGCTTCGAAGGGGGCCAGAACAGCCTTGGTGTCACCCTCGCGGGTGAAGTAGGCATCCACGGCCTTCTGGTTGACAACGAACAGCCCGGAACCGCTCATCAAACGAACGCGAGCCGTACTTTCCTTGCGGCGTCCTACGCCTTCGTAATATTGAACCGACATATAGATCGTGCTCCTTTATTCCAATGGTTCCGGAGACTGGCCTTCGTGCGGGTGCTCGGGGCCAGCGTAAACCTTCAGGCGCTTGATAATGGCGCGTCCCATCTTATTGTGCGGCAGCATGCCCCAGACCGCCTGGCGGATCACCCGATCCGGATACCGTGCCAGCTGGTCCTTCATGGCCACAGAGCGCAGACCGCCCGGATAACCGGAGTGGGTGTGGTAAACCTTTTCGGCCATGCGGCGCGGGCTGATGGCGACTTCGCTGGCGTTGATGACCACCACATAATCGCCCATCGCCACGCCCGGGGTGTATTCAGGCTTGTGTTTGCCCAGAAGATAAGCGGCAATCTGCGTGGCCAGGCGCCCGAGGGGCTGGTCTTTCGCATCCACCAGAATCCATTTGGACTCAGGTTTGCCTTTAATGACGTACGTCTTCTCCACTGTCGTTTTCTCCACTTGCTGTCAAGGTTTCAACGAACCCATCATGTTCTTGCCCATCCGGCGGATACTGCACATGTACCAGTGTAAGCCCTCCGGGAGGCGCCAGCCCGGGGATGGTCATCTCCGCGCCGTCGATCTCCCTGGCCAGCTGGTCCAGCCCCAGTTTACCCATTCCCACTCTCACGGTCAGGTAAACCATGCGCCGCACCATATGGTAAAGAAAGGCGTTGGCGGTGACACGGAAGGTCCATTCGTCCGGCTGCTCGCCCCGCACCCAGTCAGCTGCGTGCACGCTGCGCACCGTCCGGCCGCCCTTTTTCGGGGGAGAGCCAAAAGCCGCGAAGTCGTGCGTGCCGACCAGCAGGGCCGCCGCCGCGTTCAACAGCTGCCCGTCCACCGGGTGATCCACCCGCCAGGCGTACCGCTCGCGCAGCGGATCACGGACAGGGTGATGGAAGATGCGGTAGTGATACGTACGTGCCAGCGCATCGTAGCGGGGGTGAAAGCCCGGCGCAGCGAGTTTGACCGCCTGAGCCGCCACATCTTCTGGCAGGTAGGCGTTGAGCGCCTGTCGCAGGGTTTCAGGGGAATGCGCCCAATCGAGATCGAACGCAATCACCTGACCAGAAGCGTGCACCCCGGCATCGGTGCGGCCGGCGGAGAGAATTGCCTTTCCTGCCCAGTTCAACCTGCGCAGGGCGGCTTCCACCTCTCCCTGTACCGACCTTCCACCTTTCAGCCGTTGAAAGCCCTGGAAGTCCGTGCCATCGTAGGCAAGAATAATCTGGTAACGTGCCATTCCAATCCGGATGGTTGAGACCGGACAGGACCTATTCTTCGACCAACTCTAGAAGGACCATCTCGGCGGCGTCGCCCAGCCGGGGGCCCAGCTTCAACATGCGCGTGTAACCGCCGGGGCGGTTGGCAAAGCGCGGGGCAATGTCATCGAACAGCTTCTTCACCACCTCCGGGCCACCCCCCAGGCGGGCGGCGACCAGGCGGCGGGCGTTCACCTTATCGATATCGGTGCCTTTGGCACTGTTGCGAGCAACTGTAATGAGTTTTTCGGCTTCGCCGCGAATGGCCAGGGCCTTGGCGCGGGTCGTCTTAATCCGGCCATAAGTAAAGAACTGCCGGATCAGCGTCCGCCGCAGCGCGCGCCGTTGGTCTTTGGTGCGACCAAGTTTGTAACCTGCTACCTGATGACGCATTTCCTAAATTACTCCGTCTCTTGTTGTTCTTCCAGGAAGCCCTTTTCCTTCATCTTCATCCGCAGCTCTTCGAGCGACTTCTCGCCGAAGTTGCGAATGGACATGACCGCCTCGTCGCCCTTTTCCAGCAGTTCCAGCACATCACCCACGGTGGTGATGCCGGTGCGCTTCAGGGAATTGAAGACGCGCACAGACAGGTCCAGGTTTTCGATCGGCGTTTCGGCGGCCTCGCTGGTGAGCCGGCTGCCGGGGACTTCCTTTTCAGGACCGAGGATCAGGGTTTCTTCGCTGATCCCGGAGATGTAGCGCATGTGATCAATGATGATCTTGGAGGCCGTGCCCAGGGCTTTTTCCGGCGTGATCGTGCCATCGGTCCAGATCTCCAGCACAAGCCGGTCGAAGTTCGTGCTCTGACCGACGCGGGCCGATCCAACCGAATAGTTCACCCGGCGGACGGGGCTGAAGATGGCGTCGACAGGCAGCTCCCCGATGGGCAGCCGGCCGCTGCGGTCGGAAGCGGGCGAGTAACCGCGGCCGCGTTCCACCGTCATGTCGATCTCCAGGCGAGTGCGGTTGTCGTCGACGGTGAACAGGTACAGATCCGGGTTCTCGATTTCCACTTCCGCGGGCACCTGAATATCCGCCGCCGTCACCACACCCTCACCGCGAACGTCCAGATGAAGGTGCGACTGGTCGACATCATGCAGGCGCAGGCGCAGCTGCTTGATCTGCAGCATCACCTGGATCACGTCCTCGCGCACACCCGCGATATCACTGAACTCGTGCAGCACGTCTGAAATCCGAATGGAAGTAACAGCCGCGCCTTCGAGAGAAGAGAGCAATACCCGCCGCAGCGCATTTCCCAGGGTGACCCCGTATCCCCGTTCCAGGGGACTGATCACGAATTTGCCGTAGTTACGGGCTTCCGCCTCGCGCTCTACTTTTGGTGTAACCATATTACTTAATGCACACACGTTGCACCCCTTTCCGATGCACTGACATCACGCACACCGGGCAATGCCTCTTAGCGCGAGTAGTACTCAACGATGAGCTGCTCGTTCAGATTATTGTCGATCTCAGCCCGCTCGGGTAAGCGCAAAACCCGCCCGCTCAGTGATGCCAGGTCACGATCCAGCCAGAGCGCGTTGGGGCGCTTCTCAGCCAGATCAACCAGTTCTTTGAAGAAGGTGGTTTTACGAGACGATTCCTTAACCGCCACCACATCCCCCGGCCGGAGGATCATGGAGGGGATGTCTGCGCGGCGGCCGTTGACGGTGAAATGGCTGTGGTTGACCAGCTGGCGGGCCTGCGCGCGGTTTTCGGCGAAGCCCAGGCGGTAGACCACGTTGTCCAGGCGCAGTTCAAGAGTCTGCAGCAGGTTCAGGCCGGTCACACCGGTCTTGCGGTCTGCGGCTTCATAATAGCGGCGGAACTGGCGCTCCAGCACACCGTACACGCTGCGGGCGCGCTGCTTGGCGCGCAGCTGGCGAGCGTAGTCGGAGGTACGGTCTGCGCCGCCCCGGCGGGCCGTGCGGCCGTGCTGGCCGGGCGCGTACGGGCGCTTCTCAACCGGGCACTTCGGGGTGAAGCACTTCGCACCCTTCAAATAGAGTTTTTCACCTTCACTCCGGCAAATCTTGCATACCGGACCTGTATATCTTGCCATATCTTCCCTCTCTAATATTAGACGCGGCGTTTCTTCGGAGGCCGGCAGCCGTTGTGCGGCACCGGGGTGACGTCGGAAATGGAGCGTACCTTCACGCCCATCGACTGTACAGCGCGGATGGCGGACTCGCGGCCGGGGCCAGGTCCCTTGATGATCACATCAGCTTCCTGCAGACCCATGGCCTGAGCGTTCTTGATGGCTTGCTCGGCAGCCAGGCGGGCGGCAAAAGGCGTGCTCTTGCGGGAGCCTTTGAAGCCGGCCGATCCAGCGCTGGCCCACGTCACCGTGTTACCCTGCTGGTCGGTTACGTTAACAATCGTGTTGTTGAAGGAAGCGAAGATATGAATCTGCCCGTAGGACAGCGTTCGCTTAACCTTGCGCGCTGCCGATGACCGACGCGCTTGACGTACGTTTTGAGCCATAGTCCCTCTCTAAAAGATCCTCTCTGTACTCCAGAAAAAACTGTTCGGCAGGTCCAGCCAGTCAGCCGCGGGGAGGGAAGGTGCCCCATCTGGCTGGCCATCCAGAACAGATTATTTCTTCGAAGCTCCACGGCGGCGGCCGCGACCGGCCACAGTCTTCTTCGGGCCTTTGCGGGTGCGAGCATTGGTGCGGGTTCGCTGACCGCGTACCGGCAGATTCCGGCGGTGGCGCAGGCCGCGGTAGCAGCCAATTTCTACCAGCCGCTTGATATTCATCTGAACTTCACGGCGCAGATCGCCTTCAACCTTGTAGTTTCTGGCAATGTAATCGCGCAGCGCGTTGGCATCCATTTCGCTCAGATCTTTCACCCGAACGGTGGGATCCACCTGGGTGGCTTCCAGAATGGTCTTAGCCCGGGTGGGACCAATACCATAAATATAAGTGAGCGCTACATCAATCCGCTTGTTACGCGGCAGGTCGACACCTTCAATTCTCGCCATACGTTCCTCTACCCTTGTCGCTGTTTATGCTTGGGGTTTTCGCAGATCACGTACAATCTGCCACTTCGTTTTACAATCTTGCACTTCGCACATCGCTTGCGAATGGACGGTGAAACTTTCATGATAAAGAACTCCTCGGGAATTATTGCATTCCGATTAATCCAGCCAAAGACGCAATTATACCTTTCTTTTAGGGTTTCGTCCATCCTTGAGCTGGGTCAGAATGCGCGGGCCCTGCTCGGTGACGGCGACGGTGTGCTCAAAGTGAGCCGTCGGCAGCCCGTTGCGCGAAACCACCGTCCACTGATCCGCAAGCACCCGGGTTTCGGGTGAATCGATCAGCACCATCGGCTCGAGCGCAATCGTCATCCCCGGGCGGAGCAGCATACCGCGGCCTGGCTGGCCGTAATTCGGCACCGCCGGACCTTCATGCATGCTGCGCCCGACACCGTGACCGGTGTACTCGCGCACCACGCAGAAACCATTGTCTTCGACAAAACGCTGGATGGCAGCCGATATGTCACCGACCCGGTTTCCCACCACCATCTGTTCGATGCCCACGTAGAGCGCCTGTTCGGTCACCTCAAGCAGCTTTTTCACCTGCTCAGAGACCTCACCCACAGGCACGGTGATGGCCGAGTCGGCCACAAAACCTTCGAAAATCGTTCCGCAGTCTATGGAAACGATATCACCCTCAGCCAGCTTGCGGCGTTTGGAGGGGATGCCGTGCACCAGCTCTTCGTTGATGCTGACATTGGTGCTGGCCGGGTACGGATAGGCGCCCATAACGCCGATGAAGGGAGACTTCACCCCGTACTTCTTCAGCACCGACTCAGCGGCTTCGTTCAGGTCCATCGTAGACGCCCCCGGCACCGCCGCGTCGGCGGCAGCCTGCAGCGCCTCGGCGTTGATTTCGCCGGCGCGCCGCATAAGCTCGAGCTCTTGAGGGGTCTTGATGGTGATTTGCCTGTCCCAGGACATATTACGCCTGCTTATTCTGATTGCAGTGCAGCCAGCAGGTCACGCGTGACGCATTCGATCGGCTGGTTGCCGTCAATCTCTACGAGCTTCCCGCACTTTCGATAGTAATCGATGAGCGGGGCGGTCTGATTCCAGTAGACGGAGATGCGTGTCCGCACAGTCTCCGCGCGGTCGTCATCGCGCTGGTACAGCTCCGACTGGTCGAAATCACACACACCCGGCTTCTGAGGCGGGTTGAACTTTTCGTGAAACACATGCCCCCGGGCGCGGCACGTCCAGCGCCCGCTGAGCCGGTTGACCAGCTCTTCGTCGGGAACGGAGATGAGCGGAACACCGTTCACCTCCGCCCCCAACTGAGACAGCATTTCACCCAACGCTTCTGCCTGGGCGGGCGTTCGCGGAAAGCCGTCCAGCAGGGCGCCGTTTTTTGTATCGGGCTGCTGCAGCCGGTCGCGGACCATCGCAATGGTCACGTCGTCGGGCACCAGCTCGCCGCGATTCATATAACTCTGCGCCAGCTTTCCGAGCTCGGTCTGGTTCTTCAGGTTCTCCCGGAAGAGATCGCCCGAAGAAACATGCGCGAGCCCCAGCTTTTCCGAAACCACCCTCGCCTGCGTACCCTTACCGGCGCCGGGCGGCCCAAGCAGAACGTAGTAGCGTGCCATGATTATCCCTTGATCAGACTCTCGTCGTAACCGTGGAGCTTGAGCTCGGTTTCGATGATGGTGAAGGTGTCGCGCACGACGCCCACCACGATCAGCAAACCGGCTGCGGAGATCAGGAACAGCCCCGCCTGCCCGACGGTGGGCGGCAGAACCAGGTTCAAGAAGTACGGCAGCGCGGCCACGAAGCCCAGGAACAGCGCCCCGGGCAGGGTGATGCGCCGCTGCACTTTGGTCAGGTAGCGCTGCGTGGGAGCGCCGCGCAGCACACCCGGGATCTGGGCGCCCTGGCGCTTTAGGTTCTCACCGTAATTCTGCTGGGCGAAGAGCACGTCCGTGTAGAAGAAGGTGAAAACCACCACCATGAAGAAGAACAGGATGGCATACCAGACACTGGTCCCGTTGAACGTGTTGAAGATTGCATTCGCCAGGTTGGCAACCCAGGCGGTTTCGGACCTGGTGAAGTAGCTGGCCACGATCGAAGGGAACACCAGGATGGACTGGGCGAAGATCAGCGGGATCATACCGGCCATGTTGACCATGAGCGGCAGGTTGCTGCGCACCGGCATGGACATGCGGGCCCCGATCCGGCGTCCCGGGAAGAGGACCGGCACATTGCGCCGTCCTTGCTGCACGTAGACGATGGCAAAGATGATCAAAACCAGCAGCACGATCATCAGCATCGCCATCCACCAGCCGTTCTGGCGGTCGCTGAGCAGCGCAATCAGGTTGCCCGGGATGCTGGAAACGATACCGGCAAAGATGATCAGTGATAAGCCCTGATTGGGGATACCGTACTCCGAGATCAGCTGGCCCAGCCAGATGCCCAGCAGCGTGCCGGCCATCATGCTGACCAGCGTGGTCAGCGTCGGCAGCCAGTCCACGAACAGGTCGTAAGTCAGCAGACTGCCGGTCGTGACCATGCTCCGGAAGATCTGGATCTGGCCGATGGCAGAAAGCAGCGCCATGGGAACGGTGAGGATGATGGTCCAGCGTTCCATCCACTTCTGGCCCTCGCGCGGGTTGTCTTTCATCCTGCGCTCCAGTGCCGGGATGATCGGCACCAGGAGCTGCAGGATGATTTGCGCGGTGATGTAGGGGTACACCCCCATCGCCAGAATGGAGAAGTTTGAAATCGTCCCACCCGACAGCAGGTCAAGCAAGCCGACCAGGTTATTGGCCGCCCCGCCAGTCTCGAAAATGCTCCGGATCACCTCACGGTTGACTCCCGGCGCAGGCACGTTGGCCGCAAACCGGTAGATCACCAACAAGAGCAGAGTGATCAAAAGTTTTCTTCGGATATCTTCCGACTTCCATAAGTAGCGCCATGCTGACCGCTTCATGCGGGTTCTCCTTTACGCCAGCAGTTACTCAATCGAAAGGATTTCGACTGAACCGCCGGCAGCTTCGATTTTTTCTCGGGCGCCTTTGGTCACACGATGCGCTCGAACCTTCAACGGGACCGAAAGCTCACCACGGCCAAGGATGACCACCGGGTTTCCATTCTTGTGCAGCATCTTCTGCTCGGCGAGGATTTCCGGGGTGACTTCGCTGTTGGCGGCGAAGCGCTCCAACTGCGAGAGGTTGATTTCGTTGTATTCCACCTGATTGGGCGGGGTGAAGCCTTCACCGCGCTTGAACGGCAGCCGGCGGAAGAACGGCAGGTTGCCGCCCTGGCGGTACAGCTTGCCGCCCTCGCCCGACCGCGAGCGCTGGCCCTTGGTGCCGCGACCGGAAGTCTTACCGCTTCCGGAGGCGATACCGCGACCCAGGCGCTTGCGTTCCTTTTTGGATTTCTCGTTGGGAACGAGATCATTCAGTTTCATTGTTCTACCTGCTCTACGCGAACTAAGTGGTTAACCTTCAGCAGCATCCCGCGAATGGCCGGGTTGTCTTCGTGCTCCACCACCTGGTTCAGGCGGCGCAGCCCCAGGGCCTTGATCGTGTCCTTATGGCGCTGCGAATAACCGATGGCGCTCTTCACATACGTGATGCGCAGCATCTTCTTGGGCTCGGTCTTCTTAGGCATTCTTCCTCCGCTCCCAGAAGGGCAGCAGCTCCTGAACAGGCTTGCCGCGCTTGGCAGCTTCTTCCTCGGGGGACTTCAGCTGTTCCAGGGCGTCGAAAGTGGCTTTCACCACGTTCAGGGTGTTGGCACTGCCCATCGATTTGGTCAGGATATCGCGGAAACCGGCAGCCTCCAGGACCGCGCGCACGCCGGAGCCGGCGATAACGCCGGTACCACGAGAGGCGGGCTTCAGCATGACCACCGCACCGGCGGTGCGGCCGATCACCTGGTGCGGAACGGTCGTTCCGCGCAGGACCACGGGCTTCATGTTCCTGTGAGCGCGCTCAGTCGCCTTGCGCATGGCATCGGGCACAGCGTTGGCCTTGCCGATTCCCAGCCCGACATTACCGTTATTGTCGCCGGCCACAACCGTGACCCGGAACTGGAAGCGGCGGCCGCCTTTGACCACCTTCGCCACGCGGGCGATCTCGATCACGCGCTCGTCGTAGGTTTTTTCTTGAAAATCGCTCATTTCCATATTCAGGCCCTCATTTCCTCAGTCGCCTAGAACTCCAGGCCAGCTTCGCGGGCGCCATCTGCCAGCGCTTTTACGCGGCCGATATACCGGAACCCACCCCGGTCAAACACGACGGTGGTAATTCCTTTTTCCTTCGCCCGTTCGGCCACAGCCTGTCCCACCAGACGGGCCTGTTCAGTCTTGGTCAAGCCGTCCATTTTGGCCCGCAGAGCCCGGTCGATCGTGCTGGCCGCGGCCAGAGTCGTCCCGGCGGTGTCATCAATGACCTGAGCGTAGATTTCCGCCAGGCTGCGGAAAACGGCCAGGCGTGGGCGCTCGGCGGTGCCAGAAATGTACTTGCGTACGCGGCGATGTCGCCGGATCCTTGCTTCAGTACGAGACTTTTTTGCCATGCGCTTTCACCTATTTCTTGCTCTTACCGGCTTTGCCAGCCTTGCGGCGGATCTTTTCGCCCTGATAGCGGATGCCTTTACCCTTATACGGTTCGGGCGGCCGGATCTTGCGAATGTCGGCAGCTACCTGCCCAACCTGCTCGAGGTTGGAGCCCATCACCTTAATCTGCCGCGTGCGAGTTTCCACGTCGAAGGAGATCCCCTCTTCCGGTTCAACAATTACCGGGTGAGAATACCCGACGAACAGCTTCAGGTTCTTGCCTTCCATCTCGGCCCGGTAGCCCACGCCGTCCACTTCCAACACTTTGGTAAAGCCGGTGGAAACACCGGTCACCATGTTATGGATCAATGCGCGTGTGGTTCCGTGCAGCGCGCGGTGAGCGGGATCGTCGGACGGGCGGGTGACCACCACTTTTCCGTCTTCCATCTGGATCGACAGTTCGGGGTGGAAGGTGCGAACGAGCTCCCCTTTGGGGCCCTTCACCTTCACCTCGCTGCCGTTGATGCTCACTTCAACGCCGCTCGGGATCGCCACAGGCAGTTTTCCTATACGAGACACTTTATACCTCCTCAATCACCTGGGCTACCAGACCTTGCACAGGATTTCACCACCCAGGTTGAGCTGGCGCGCCCGCTTCCCCGTCATCACACCCTTGGGGGTGGACAGGATGGCGATGCCCATGCCAGAAAGTACCCAGGGAATGTCCTGCTTCTTGGTGTACACCCGGCGGCCAGGCCGGCTGACGCGCTCCAGACCGGTCAGAACCGGCCGGCGCTCGCGGCGCTCGCCCACGTACTTCAAACGCACCCGTAATATTTTCTGGAATGCCTTTTCGCCTTCAACGACCTCATAGTCCTCGATAAAGCCTTCCTCCTTCAAGATCCGGGCGATTTCCACCTTGATCTTGGAGCTTGGCATGGCCACCATCGCCTGACCGCTGATGACGCCGTTTCGTATGCGAGTCAGCATATCCGCAATTGGATCATTGACACTCATGCTCCCTACCTCCGGTCGAGCTACCAGGATGACTTGGTGACGCCGGGAATCTTGCCTTCGAGAGCCAGCTCTCGGAAGCAAATGCGGCACAGGCCAAATCGTCGGATATAACCACGCGGGCGACCGCAGCGCCGGCAGCGATTCCGGACCTGGACAGGGTATTCCCGCCGCTGTTCGCGATACACAATGCTTTTCTTGGCCATACTATTCCTTCCTAAAAGGCATACCGAGCAGGCGCAGTAAGGCTCGGGCCTGGTCATCGTCAGGCGCTGTGGTTACGATGGTGATCTCCATACCCCGGACCTTGTCGACCTTGTCGAACTCGATCTCAGGGAAGATGATCTGCTCGCGCAGCCCCAGGGTGTAGTTGCCGCGGCCGTCAAAGGCGTCGGGAGAAATCCCCCGGAAGTCGCGCACACGGGGCAGCACGATGTTCATCACACGGTCGAGGAACGCCCACATGCGCTCACCCCGCAGGGTGACCATGGTGCCAATCGCGCGGCCTTCGCGCAGCTTGAACCCGGCGATGCTCTTGCGGGCCTTGGTAATCACAGGCTTCTGTCCGGTAATTGCCGTCAGGTCAGCTACAGCAGCGTCCAACGCCTTGGCGTTGTCCAGGGCTTCACCCATACCGATGTTGACGACCACTTTCTCGACTTTGGGCACCTGCATGATGTTCGAGTAATTGAACTCCTTCATCATGGCAGGAACCACTTCGTTGACGTACTTTTCTCTCAAGTAGTTCATTCTTCCTGCTCCAGTGGCCTACTCATCGATGCGGGCATCGCACTTTTTGCATACGCGCTGTGCTTCACCCTGTTCAGTGCGGACAACACCCACGCGGGTCGGCTGGCTGCACTTCGGGCAGACCAGCATCACGTTGGAAATGTCAATCGGCATTTCGAAGCGAACCAGCCCGGGCTGAAGGCGGCGGCCTTGAGCCTGAACTTCCCGCTGGTGCTTGGTGTGCAGGTTAATGCCCTGAACCACCAGCCGGCGTTCCTTCGGCAGCACGCGAATGACCTCGCCGCGGCGTCCCTTGTCTTCTTTCGGTCCAGTAATAACCTGAACCGTATCACCTTTACGAATCTTTAACTTCATCTGGCTCTCTCCTCGCTCTGGCGCTAGATCACTTCAGGCGCCAGAGAGACGATTTTCATAAAGCCTTTTTCACGCAGTTCACGAGCCACAGGTCCGAAAATGCGCGTCCCCTTGGGGTTCTGGCCGTCATTATCCAGGATCACAGCTGCGTTGTCATCAAAACGAATCGAGGATCCATCTTCACGGCGCCACTCCTTGGAGGTGCGCACAATCACAGCTTTGACGATATCGCTCTTCTTCACCGAGCCGTGCGGCGCGGCGGATTTGACCGTGGCGATCACAATGTCGCCAACCGAGCCGTAGCGGCGCACAGATCCGCCCGTCACATGAATGACCAGCAGCTCACGGGCACCGGTGTTATCGGCAACTTTGAGACGGGTTTCCTGCTGAATCATTGTTCGACCTCTTCCGTGGTCTCGTTCAGCTCAACCACCTCACCGTAGCGCTTGAGGATGGAAGTCACCACCCAGCGCTTGTCACGGGAGAGCGGCCGGCTTTCCACCAGTTCGACCGTATCCCCGATCCTGGCACCCAGCTCGTCATGCGCTTTGACTTTCTTGTGCGCGTGCACCACTTTGTGATAGAGGGGATGGCGGTAGGTGCGGGCGATCTCAACCACAACAGTCTTGGTCATCTTGTCACTGGTGACCACACCAGTTATCCGACGACGATTCGTAGTCATTTGGCACCTCGCGATTCCGCCAGCTCACGCTCGCGCAGAATGGTTTCGAACCGGGCGATCAGGCGGCGGGTTTTCTTCATCCGGCTGGTATCGGTCTGCTGGCCGGTAACCACCTGGAACCGCAGATTCATCAATTCATGCCGGGCATCTTCCAATCTGGAACGGATTTCCTCCGTGGTTAACTGTCGAATCTGGGCGGGTTTCATTCTTGTTCTCCTGTCGATTCCTGCACACGAGAAACAATCTTGGTCTTTACCGAGAACTTGTAAGAAGCCTGATGCAGCGCTTCCTTGGCCGTCTCAGCGTCCAGACCACCCACCTCGAACATGATCCGCCCGGGGCGAACCACCGCGACCCAGTATTCCACGTTGCCTTTACCTTTACCCATGCGGGTTTCCGGCGGCTTCTGGGTGTAGGGCTTGTCGGGGAAAATCCGGATCCACACTTTACCACGGCGGCGCATCGAGCGGCTGATGGTGCGGCGGGCGGCCTCGATCTGGCGAGCGGTCACCCAACCGGGCTCCAGGGACATCAGTCCGTACTCGCCGTAGGTCAGCTCGGCCCCGCGCAGGGCCTTACCGCGCGTATTACCACGCTGTTGCTTGCGCCACTTTACACGTTTTGGCATCAACATAGCAGCTACCTCTTTATCTCACGCCGTACTTGCACCTGGCGCAAGTCCTATTCACTGACGTACACGCCCTCAGTGGTCGCCGCAGGCTTTTCTTCCACTTCCGGCACAATGTTGCCCTTATAGACCCACACCTTGACGCCGATGCGTCCGTAGGTGGTCAGGGCTTCGGCGCGGGCAAAATCGATGTTCGCGCGCAGGGTCTGCAGGGGCACGCGGCCTTCGCGCAGCCACACGCTGCGGGCCATTTCCGCACCACTAAGGCGGCCGGCCACTTCGATCTTGATGCCCTCCGCTCCCTGGCGCATGGCCTGCTGCAGAGCGCGCTTCATCGCCCGCCGGTAAGCAACCCGGCGCTCGATCTGCCCGGCGATGTTTTCAGCAATCAACAGAGCATCCGCGTCTGGGTTCTTGATCTCTTTGATCTCGAGGTCAATCTTGCGGCCGGTGAGTGCTTCAAGCTTCTGGCGGATCAACTTCACCGTCTCGCCCTTGCGGCCAATCAGAATGCCAGGCTTGGCAGTGTGGACGATGACTTTGACCTTTCCGGGGAAGCGCTCGATTTCGATTTTCGAAACGCCAGCCTTGCTCGCCTCTTCGCGGACCAGCTTGCGGATTTCCATATCCTGGTGCAGCTGCTCAGCATACTGGCTGCCTTCGGCGTACCAGCGGCCTTCCCAGGGCTGGTTGATTCCCAGACGAAATCCAATCGGATGTACTTTTCGACCCATATTTTCTCCTGGTCTTTCTAACTTTGCCCTTCTTCAGAAGGCTCTACTCGCGTTCTCTCAGCACGACGGTGACATGCGATGACCGGCGCAGAATCGGCTTGAAGCGGCCGCGGGCGCCAAAGCGGCGCCACTTGCGCATCGGCGCCGGATCGGCGGTGATGGTGTGAATGTACAGATCATCGCGGCTGATGCCGAAATTCTCTTCCGCGTTGGCAATCGCCGAGGCGATCAGCTTGCGAACAGGCCGGGCCGCCCCGTTGGGCAGGAAGCGCAGCATGTTCATGGCCTCAACAGCCGGCTTGCCGCGCACCAGATCGATCACCAGGCGCACCTTCTGGGGAGAATGGGAACACTGATCCAGATAAGCTCGGATATCCTGTGCCATGGCCTACCGTCCTTTGGATGATTTCTCAGCCACATGGCCGCGGAAATGCCGGGTCGGAGCGAATTCTCCCAGACGATGCCCCACCATGTTCTCGGTGATGTAGATAGGAACATGCCGGCGGCCGTCATGCACAGCGATGGTGTGGCCCACCATCTGAGGGAAGATGGTGCTGGCCCGGCTCCACGTGCGCACAACTTTCTTATCGCCACGCGTGTTCATCTCTTCAATTTTTCGCAGCAGTTTAGGATCGATAAACGGTCCTTTTTTCAGCGATCGTGACATATCCTCGTACCTCTTTCCAGCAAATAACTACCCGATGGCCTGCGTGGCTTATTTCCGCTTCGAGGCATTGCGACGGCGGACAATGTACTTGTCCGTGGTCTTGTTGCGGCGGGTCTTGTAACCCAGGGTCGGTTTGCCCCACGGGGACTTCGGCCCGGGCATACCGATGGGCTGGCGGCCTTCACCACCACCATGCGGGTGGTCACGCGGGGTCATGGCAGTGCCACGAACGGTCGGTCGAATGCCCATGTGGCGCTTGCGACCGGCTTTGCCAATCTTGATGTTGCTGTGGTCCAGGTTGCCGACCTGGCCGATGGTGGCGTAGCAGGCCTGGCGCACCAGGCGAACCTCACCGGAAGGCAGGCGGATCTGGGCATATTCGCCCTCTTTGGCCAGCAGCTGAGCAGAGGCGCCCGCGGAGCGGACCAGCTGGCCGCCGCGGCCTTCCTGCAGCTCGATGTTGTGGATCATCGTACCGACGGGGATGTTGGCGATGGGCAGGGTGTTGCCCGGGCGGATCTCAGCTCCGGCGCCCGAAAGCACGGTGTCACCGACCTTCAGGCCCAGGGGGGCGATGATGTAACGCTTCTCGCCGTCCACGTAGTGCAGCAGGGCCAGGCGCGCGGTGCGGTTCGGGTCGTACTCGATGGCAGCCACTTTCGCCGGGATACCCAGCTTGTTCCGTTTGAAATCCACAATGCGGATCATGCGGTGATGGCCGCCGCCGCGATGGCGCACGGTCACCCGCCCGGTGTTGTTCCGGCCGGCGAACTTGGTGCGCCGCATCAGCAGGGAACGTTCCGGCTTCTTCTTGGTGATCTCTTCAAAAGTGTATCCGGTCATCCCGCGCAGTCCGGGAGTGACGGGTTTGTAGACTTTAATTGCCATTACTCAACCCCTTCAAAGATAGCAATCCGGTCTTCCGGCGCCAGAGTGACCACGGCCTTCTTGTACCCGGGCTTGCGAACGGCCATGCGGCGGCTGCGCGCCCGGCGGGTCCGCTTGGCGGGGACGTTGATGATGTTGACGCGCAGCACCGTGACATCGAACAGCTCTTCCACGGCTTCCTTGACCTGAGTCCGGTTCACCCGCGGATCCACCTCGAAGACGTACTGGTGCAGGCGGTTATTCTGATAATTCGACTTTTCAGTCACCAACGGCCGGCGGAGAATGTCATAAATCGTTGCCATTTCTTCCTCCTACCTATCCGAGGTGGTTCTGAATGACGTCCAGCGAGGCGATCGGGAGGACCACCTTATCGAACGTAAACAGATCACGGATATTCAGGTAATTCGCCAGCAGGACCTTCGCGTCCGGCAGGTTGCTGGCCGAACGGATGGTGTTCTCATAGGCGGCTTTTTCAGGGATGAGGATCAGCGCAGTCGCATCGCCGACCAGGTTGTTGAGCACCTGGAGCATGCTGCGGGTCTTGGGTTCCTCAACCTTAATATCTTCGACAACCACGATGGCCGCTTCAGAAGCCTTGGCAGACAGCGCCGAGCGCAGTGCGGCGCGGCGCATCTTGCGGGGCATATCCTTCGCGTAAGAGCGAGGATGGGGCGTGTGAACGCGGCCGCCACCCTTCCACTGCGTGGCGCGGGTGGAACCCTGGCGAGCGCGGCCGGTGCCCTTCTGTCTCCAGGGCTTGTGACCGCCGCCCGACACTTCGTGGCGAGTTTTCGTATCGTGGGTGCCCAGGCGCGCGTTGGCCATCTGGCGAACGTAGGCCTGGTGCATCAAATCAATATTGATGGGGGCTTCGAAAATCGAGGCCGGCAGTTCCACCGTCCGTACTTTCTCACCCTTGGTATTGAGAACATCAACTACCATTTCTTATTCGCTCCCTTAGTGCAGGTCACCGCAGGCCCTCAGGCTTTGCGCGCTTCCTTGATCACTACAAGACCACCGCGTGCACCAGGGATAGCCCCGCGCACACCCAGCAGATTGCGCTCAGCATCCACCAGGACCACTTTCAAATTCTGCGCGGTAACCCGGTCATTGCCCATGTGACCGGCCCCACGCGAACCTTTGTAAACCCGGCCAGGCGTGGTGCCCGCGCCGCGCGAACCCGGCGCGCGCAGGCGGTCGGACTGACCGTGCGTCTTGGGGCCGCCGCGGAACCCGTGGCGCTTCACAGCTCCGGCAAAGCCCTTGCCCTTGCTGGTGCCCACTACATCGACCCGCTCGCCAACACTAAAGACTTCCACAGTCACTTTGTCGCCTTCGGCGACGTCAATGTTCTTCGCCCGGATCTCGCGCAGGTAGCGCAGAGGGGGCAGGCTCAACGAGCCGCGCTTCAGGTGGCCCAGCTGGCCGCCGGTCAGGCGCTTTGGCTTTGTCTCACCGAACCCGAGCTGCACGGCCTGGTAACCATCTTTTTCAGGCGTGCGCACCTGGGTAACGTAGCATGGCCCAGCTTCGATGAGTGTTACCGGAATTGCAACACCGTCTTCATCGAAAATCTGGGTCATGCCGATTTTCTTCCCAATGAGCCCTTTCAACATCTTTACGTATTCTCCTTTGTTCAAGATACCGTCTTGACGGGACTGTCAGCATGGGCTAAGCTGCATCATCCCCGGCCGTAGTGTAGTCAGTAAGCCTGTGGCGTGCATGGGATCGTGGTTTTACACGCCGCCAGCGCTTCTCTTGCACTACCTCTCAATATGAGACGCTAAGCGTCCCAAACCGGGCCATTATACCGCAGGTTTCTCAGATTGACCAGAGGTTCATGGCCCTTTCGCGTCAACACATGACAATGTGGTAACGGTTCCAGCGCGCCAGGCGCGAACCGCTACCACATTGTCTATTCTCGGTGCGTTGAGACCGTATTACGGCTTAAGGTACAGATAAGGGTTAGATCTTGATCTCGATGTCCACACCGGCGGGCAGGTTGAGCCGCATCAGCATGTCGATGGTCTTGGCATCGGGATCCAGAACGTCAATCATGCGGTTGTGGGTGCGGATTTCAAAGTGCTCGTGCGAGTCTTTGTCGATGAACGTCGAGCGGCGAACGGTAAAGCGCTCTACCTTGGTAGGCAGAGGAACCGGCCCCACCACCTGCGCGCCGCTGCGCTCGGCTGTGTCCACAATCCGCTTGGCAGACTGGTCCAGCACCCGATGATCATAGGCCTTCAAACGAATACGAATGCGTTGTTTTGCCATTTCTTCTACCTAATCCAAAATCTTGGTGATCACGCACGCCCCGACGGTCAGT
>DGEO01000005.1:0-3117 GCA_002385985.1 Anaerolineaceae bacterium UBA3924
CACTGTTCGGCAAAGGCCAGGGCATCGTCCACATCCAGCCCGGCAGTGGAGGAATGAAGCAGCGCCAGCGGAACGGAGTATCCGCTGTCTACCCATTCGAATATCTTGGCTTTCATGTCGGTGCGCATGCCAATGCTGCGGAAATCCATCCGGGCATCGTCGAAGGGAACGCCGTAATCCTGCAGTTCCTCCAACTGATCAACCACGCGAGGTCTCAGAGAGGGACGCGCGCCTTTTCGCTGCATACCTGGAGGTACTTTGAGGAAGAAATTGGCAAACTCGCGCCAGGCGGCTTTTCCCTGTGTTGGCCGCACTGGCAACGGCGCTTCTTTTTCTCGAACCAGATAGGCGGCGAATGGATCCTGCCAGAATGGGGAATCCTTGGGGCGAGACAGACCCATATCGAACACCATGGTGCGCACGCCCAGTCGAGCCGGGTGACCGCAGCGTGTGCATATCATTGGTCCCACATCGGGATGCAGGCGTACACGGCGTGCCGGGAAGGTCAGGCTCTCCACGTAGCCAACAGACGTCACTTCGGTACTCCTGCTCACTACATTTGGCCCTCGCCACCAGGGGCAGTCTTCATCCTTCTCACGCACGGCCGGTTGATAGGATGGCAAAATGATGGAGGCCAGCAGTGCGTAATACAGTGTTCTTCCCTGAGGCAGCAGGTAGATGGGCGGCACCCCGTTGATTGAGGGCTTGATTCCAGCTCCCCCCGAGGTGGCGAACGCCGGGACCATGACCAGACCGCGGGCGCAACATACCGGACAGAATACCTGTTCATCCTCCAGAGCATGGCGATAATGCACCACGCCGGAGCCTGAGGGGAACTCAGGAGCCAGGTAAGTGACCGGCTTGATACGATCACCCTTCACTGGCGATCGCGGCAGGTCAGCGCTTTGCAGGAAGGGTTGGTCAGTGGAGAAAAGATCAAAACGGGTTGCGAAATATCGCTCGAAGGTCTCGATTGGGCCTGGCGGAAAGCAATCCTGCTCCCACAGGTTAGCCAGGTCATCCAGATGCTGCGGATTCAGAGCGTCCTGAAGGACAGCTACCAGGAGACGCTGAATGCCGGCTACTTCAAGGGGCGAGTGAGAGACAATCGCGCGGTAGCGGTGCGCTTCAAGCAGTGCTGGACCGATCCCCACACGCTCGATGCTTCCATCCAGGCATTCCAGATCGATCCAGGGCTCATACCACAGGTTGAATGATGGTTCAGGACTGGGATTATCGGGCATCGCTCATCCTTTCTTGCGGTGGATGACAAGTCCAAGCCTGTCATCCAGTTCCAACAGTGTGTCTATACCGGGCAGGTCTTTCTTTCGATTTACCAGAAGCAACGGCCAGACGTTTCTCAACAGTCGTGATTGCTCAAAGATTACCTGCCGCCTGCCGATGTCTTCGCGCAGGGCAGGCACCAGCCGATCCCCGCTGACCTTGATCGTATGGCGAAGCAGTCTTAGCTGCAGATCAGTGTCTGCCGGCTGATCCAGGCGTAGGGGCTGATCGAGACCGATACAGTAGGTCTCTCCGTCGCGTACTTCCAGGGGGATTACCGTCATGCTTTCCGGCCCCAATCGGGTGCGGGCCACGATCCAGCCGGCGCGGTCTTCGTCTTCTTCGAAGGTGAGTGAAGCCATCGGACGCGTACAGGGATCCCGCGGATCAGGATAAGGCAGCAGGCGGTTTTCTGCTTCTCCGCGATCAGTGCTGCAGCTTCTATCGAACTTCTGCCAGGCCGATTGCCAGTCAGCAGGATCATCCGGATCTGGATGGGTGTACACATAATCGATCAGGAAGCGGGTGTCTTCAGGCAGCACAAACTGGCTGCGTCCCTGTAGGATAGCCGCAGTGCGCAGAAGCAGGTATTCAGGGTAGATATAGCCCAGCTTATCTGACTGCAGGCTGCCGGCTTGATCCATCGGGCAGTAAATGCTCAGGAGCGCCTGTGGATAACCACCCCGGTCCTCAGGAGTGCGGTGGTGGTGACGGTGCAGACGGCCAGCGCGCTGCAGAAGCAGGTCAATGGGGGCCAGGTCCGTGACCATCCAGTCGAAATCCAGATCCAGAGATTGTTCGAGCACCTGGGTACCGATCACTATCGCCCGTTCCGGGCGCTTGCCCGACGGTCCCAGAGCGTTCAACCAGGTTTCCAGCACTTCCCGCTGCTGCACGGAATAGCGAGAGTGGATCAACAGGCGCTGGACATCAGGAGGAGCCAGCCGGTCGACAGCCTGGAAGAGCTTCTGGGCGCGGTCTACCGTGTTGACAATCCAGCACACACAACCTTTTGGTTCCAGCCGGCTGAGGAGCCACTGCGCCTGCTGCTGCGGGTCAGGGTCCAAATCAGACAGGCACTCTAGCCGCATCAACCGTTCTGGTTGAGCGGCGGGGGGATGATCGACATACTGCCCGGCTGCACTGCCCACCCAGAGGCAGGGATAGCCCGTGAGCTGGTCCGGATCCTCCGGCTGAATTCCGTACGCCTGGATTAAGGCTTTTCTGCGTTGGGCCGGTAGGGTTGCGGAAAGCAGGATGACTGAGGTGCCTAACTCTGACAGCCAGCTCAATAGACGCTCAACGATTGAGCTGACGTAGGTATCATAGGCATGAACCTCGTCCAGAATGATGGTTTTCCCCGCCAGGCCAAAGAGACGCAGAGCATTGTGAGACACATTCAAAGCCCCCAGCTCAGCCTGGTCAATGGTGCCAACGCCAAAGGGCGCCAGTAGAGCCCGTTTTCTCGGAGCGAACCACTCCAACGAAGCCGGCTGGCTCGAATCAGCTGGCCCGTTACTGGTCTCCTGAGTCACAAGGCTGTCCTCCAGCAAGAAGGCCTGGGAATGGATGAGCCTGGTACCGGCAGAAAGATCCAGTCTCTCATGGATATGTTTCTGAACACGCAGATAGATGGCGTTGCTGGTTGCGGTCGTAGGCAGGGCGAAATAGAACTCATCTGTTCGGCGCTGCAGGCCGATACGATGGGCCAACGCCAAGGCAGCCTCAGTCTTTCCTTCGCCGGTTGGCGCTTCGATGATCGCCAGGCAGGGTTCTGCCAGTACCCTATTCGGGATGGAATCAATAGACAACTGCAGAGGGCGAGGAGGTTTG
>DGEO01000005.1:3357-6231 GCA_002385985.1 Anaerolineaceae bacterium UBA3924
GTTATGGCGGCCTGTCCGAGCTCAGGGAGGTCTTTCAGATATTCAGTCAGTTCAGTCTTTGGCGCGAGCGGGAAGAAGTCGGCATTGGATCCCAGCCAATCGCACAGAATGGTGAACCCTGCCAGGGCAAGAATGGCCGCGGAGATATTAGGTGGATCCGGCCACTGTGAGAACCCGGGCGGAAGCAGCTGCTCACTTAACCACCAAAGAGCAGCCCTGCGATCTACTGCCCATTGCGGGGGTTCATCGCGCTGCAGACGGCGGCTTTCACTGCGAGCCGTTCCCGGCGGAGAAAACCGACCATGATGCCCTCCGGCAACTTCCTGAAGGACCATTCCCATGCGGCGCGGCATCTCCTGAGGAAGCGAGCCTGTATCGAGCAGTGCAATCTGGCTGATGAGCGCATGATAAAGGCCTGCTCTGGTGGATAGAGCGAACCCTGCATCCGTAATTCGCTTCACCTGACCGGGAGACGAGAATTGAAAGTCAGCGGATATTTTTCCAATGTCATGGATCGCAACCGCCCAGGGCAGCCACTGGCAGACAATCTCCAGGGGCTGACCGAATACTCGCGCCATAACAGCTGCCATCCGCGGAGATCCGCCCGGGCCAAGCAGTGACGCAGCCACCTGGGCGGTGTCGAGCATATGATAGAGAACCGGGTGATAAAGTTCAGGATCAGGTTTTTGCCGATCCGTCTTTCCCCATAAAAGAGTAAGCCGTCTTACTGGATCCATAACAAGACCACCTTAGACTTAATCCCCTGTATGGATATACAACCCCGCCATCCGCCTTGCCTCGTCTGCGACCTTCTCTCTCAGCTCTATCGGCTCGAGCACCTCGCAGTCCGCTCCCCAGCCGCGGATCCAGGGCAGCATTTCGGTCGGCTCGGCCACCTCAGCCCGCCACTCCAGCCGTCCATCCGGCAGCCCGGTGGTCTGCTCCGCCCGGTGCCAGCGGGTCTCCCGCACCCGCGAGGCCACCCGGGCGGAAAAGCGCAGCACCACCTCCACCGGCTCCCCCTCGCTGAACCAGATGCCCCAGGCATCCGCCAGCAGCTCGGCCGGGCTGAATTCCGCCGGTACCTGATATTCCTCATCCAGCAGCGCCACCCGCTGGATGCGTTCCAGCTTGAAGGTGCGCATCCCTCCGGCCGTGTCACACCAGCCAAAGGCGTAGGTCGAGCGGCCCACCGCTGAGGGCTCCAGGTAGTAAGGGCAGAAGATATACTCGCTCACCGGCTCGCCGGCACCCTTGCAGTACCACAGGCGCACCTTTCTGCCCTGAGCCCAGGCACAGGTCAATCCTTCGAGCGCCTGCAGGTAGACCGGGTCGGCCCGCTGGCTGCCGGACTCCATGGCCTCGGCCGACTGGTGCATATGGCGGGAGATGTGCGGCGCCAAGCGCTCCAGCGCCAGCGCCAGCTTTCGCAGCGCGGCGGCAGCGTGGCTGTTCTGCCGGTCGGAGGTGCGGGCCAGCAGCCGGGTGGCCAGGTGCAGCGCGGTGGCCTCGTGCAGGTTGAAGCGCACGTTGACCAGGTCGGCGGAGCGGTCGATCTTCCAGCGATGGCCGTCGGCCTCGTCGAAGTAGATGTGCAAGGGGAGATCAGGCAGATAGCGGCATATGGTGGAGCGGTGCACACCCAGCCGCCGGGCAATTTCAGCGGGTTTCATCCCTTCGGGGTGCGCCAGCAGCAGCGCTTCGATCTGCAGCAAGCGGCTGGCTTTGGTCTGGGATGGGTTCATAGGCCCTCCGTGAATGGGTAGTGAGGGTTAGGCCAGGGAACCGGTAAGCTATGCGATTAGGATACCAGAGGGGGTGTGCAGGATTTGCAACAAATTAATATTAGCACTCAGAAACCGGAAAAGAAGTGAGCTTAATCATGATAAGTCTGGGAAAGAGGGCAGCATGTGCTGCTCGATAGTATGTCGAGAAGCAACATCCGGGGGACTTTTTCAAGTAAGCACCGGTTCAAGGACCCGGTTATCGTTCCGGTTCGCCAGAGCACCTGATCAGCCAGCCGTCAGGCTGGATTCGGTCTACTATTTATCGCCTCTGACAGGACGGATCGATCTTTATTACCGCTCAAACCATTTAGCGCGCACCAACAGAGAAGCCAAAGAATTCTTGCTTCCTACGCATCCGCGTCCCAGTCGCGGTAGATGTCATTGTACTCCAGATTCCCCCGGTATAGATCGTTATACTCCCCGTCGATCACCCCGGACGGCGACTTTTTCCTCCGGCGGTATTCCGCCCTGCGTTCTTCCGGCGTGAACTTCCCGCTCTTCATGATCTCATTGATATCGTAGTTCCGGATATCGTCCTTTTTATCCTTCGGCTCCTCTTTCCGCCACCAGAAATCGCCCATCATAAACCTCCCTGAACCCCGGCGAACAGCTTCACCTTCATTCTACACATCCGGGAACCCGCAAACAACCCCCTCCTCGCCCGGCCCAATGGGAGTACAATAGCGCTGGCAATCCATCCCCCTATCCGAGACTCCCATGACCTCCCGGCCCGCAAAAATCCGCATCGTGGTACTGGTGATCGCCGGCCTGCTGCTGTGGATGAGCCTGTACCTCTACCTGCCCACGCTTCCGCTGTACGTCCAGAGCATCGAAAGCAACCTGGCGGTGGTGGGCGCCATTCTGGCCATGAACGGCCTGTGGCAGATGCTGGGGCGCTTCCCCTTTGGCATCGCCTCCGACCTGACCGGCCGCCGGCGGCCCTTCGTAATCGGCGGGCTGCTGCTGGGGAGCATCGGAGCCTGGATGATGGGTGGGGCCAGCACATCCACAGAACTCTTCATCGGCCGCTCGCTCACCGGCATCTCCGCCTGCGCCTGGGTGCCACTGATGGTCGCCTTCAGCAGCC
>DGEO01000005.1:6458-17522 GCA_002385985.1 Anaerolineaceae bacterium UBA3924
CGGGCACGGGCTTTATCAACGAGTGGAGCGGGGGCTTCCAGCTGGCCTTTCAGCTGGCCTCCGCCACCGCCCTGATTGCGGCGCTGCTGATGGCCTTCTACCCGGAGAAGCGAAACGCTCAGCTCAAAATCATGAGCCCGGACCAGATCGGTCACCTGGTGGTGCGCCCTGACGTGCTCATCCCCACGCTGATGAGCGCGGTGCTGCAGTACGGCGACTGGGCGGCCACCTTCAGCTTCATCCCGCTGCTGGCCGAGCAGTTCGGCGCTACCGACCAGTACCAGAGCGCCCGTCTGAGCTTCAACATGCTCATGATGATCGCGGGCAACTTCATGGCCACCCCGCTGGCCGTCCGGCTGGGCCAGCGCCGCGTGATCGTGATCTGCTTCCTGCTGATGGCCGTCGGGGTGGGCATGGCCGCTGTGGGCGCTTCACTGGGGATCCTGTTCGCCTCGCAGCTCTTTATCGGGCTGTCGATCGGCATCAGCTACCCGGTGCTGATGGGCATGAGCATCCAGCAGGTGGACGAATCGCAGCGCTCCACCGCCATGGGTGTGCACCAGTCGGTCTACGCCCTGGGCGTGTTCGGCGGGCCCTGGCTGAGCGGCATCCTGGCCGACGCGGTGGGCATCCCGGTGATGTTCGCCATCACTGCGGCCGCCATCCTGCTGGCCGGCGCAGGTCTGCTGCAGCTGCTGCCCGGCCGTCGACCACGCAAACGCCGCCGCGCCCTTCTGGGCTGACAATACCGCACGCTTTACCGCCACCAACCGGTGCTCTTCCGCTGGTGGTCGCGCTGCTTCCACAGCTCGTCCATGCGGGCGGTGTTCCCCGGCATCCCCGAGGAGAAAGGCTCTCCAACCCGATAGACTGGCCTGGCCCGGCCTGTTCGCTCGGTCTGGTATACTGAAACGAGGATCACTGCCCGAGCGATGAACGACCCATTCGTCTTTCACCAGGCCCTCAACGGGTCCACCTTCTCCCTCACCCGCGCAGATGTCGACCGCGCGCTGCCGGACGAGCATCTGATCGCGCTGGCCGAGGCCGAGTTTGCCCGCAGACTCTCGCTGGATGGCATCCACGGCCGGCGTCACTGGCGGCGGGTGCTGGAAAACGGGCTGATCCTGGCTCACTTCAACCGGGTCAACCCGCAGGCGCTGGCCCTGTTCGCCATCTTTCACGACTGCCAGCGGCACTCCGACGGTCGCGACCCGGACCACGGCCGCCGCGCAGCCGCCTATCTCCAGCAGCGGCGAGAGATCATTCCCCTGCCGCAGGCCGACTTCGAAGGCCTGGTGCGCGCAGTCGAACTGCACGCCGACCCCGTCTTCTCCGACCCCGATCCGCTGGTGATGAGCTGCTGGGACGCCGACCGCCTCAACCTGGGCCGCGCCGGCATCCTGCCCGACCCGGCCCGCCTGTGCACACCGCCCGCCCGCCAGCTGATCGACTGGGCCTGGTCGCGCGACCAGAACGGCAGCTGGTAGCATTTTCGCCTGACTATCCATCCGGTCCTTAACGGAAGACGGCCGCCCGGTCAGGCGGCTGTCTGATTCCAGTATTTTAAGTCCGGCGGGCTAGTTCTTTTCCGCCTGAATCCTGCGGATCTCCGCGATCACCTTTTCCACCAGCTCTTCCTCGCCGATGCCCGTCAGCAGCGGGATGGCGCTGAACACCGGGGCGGTGACGTTGGCAGTCACCATGGTGTTGGAGATGATGATGTCGTAATTGGCTGCGCGGCCTTCCAGCTCGTTGTTCCCGGCCCCGTCAATCACCGCGTTGATGCGGTGCCTGTCCAGGTATTCGCGCAATTTGAAGGCTGCGTGCATCGATGTGGCCACGCCGGAACCACAGACCACGAGTATTTTTACCTTATACATCCTCTCACCTCGAAGATTAGTGTGACAACTGCGCCTGATTGCCTGATTGAGCGGCGTACTTTTCAGCCATTTGCTGAATATGAGCCTCAATAATGCGTTTCACTTCACCGGGTTGGCTGGCCTGCAGGATCCCGCGCAGCGCCTGATCGTTTTCCACCAGTGAGACCACGCTGCGCAGCACGGTGACCACCGCTTTCGGGTTGTTGACCGCCAGCATCATCACGATCTCCACCGAGATGGTGTCGGCTTCGGTGCCCATGGCCTGAAACTCGACCGGTTCCGCCAGCGTGGCGATGGCCAGAGCTGGTTTGATCACGTGCCCGGTATCTGTATGGGGGATGGCAAACCCGGCCACCCGCGCCTGCAGCCCGGTGGGGAACACCTTTTCCCGGTCCAGCACCGCCTGAACGAACGTATCCCGGACGTAGCCGTGCTCGTACAGCAGCGCTCCCAGCTTGCGGATGATGTCTTCCCGGTCCGCAGCCCGGTACCTCAGCAGGATGTTGTTCTCCTCCAGAGCCAGCCCTTCCAGCCCAACTTCATCAGCCTGAAGCATGCTTTTGCTCCTCTCAGGCGGCTGCCGCCTTGATTGCACGTATGTTTTCCCTGATATCGCCGTGAAACACCCCCCGTCCTGAAACCAGAATATCCGCTCCCGCACGGATGACCTCCGCGGCGTTGGCGGCCGTGATGCCTCCGTCCACCTGCCACTGCACCCCCTCCAGCCCGGCCTGTGCCCGGCCTGCGCGCACCTTCTCCAGCACCTCGGGCAGGTAAGCGCAGTGGCCTGCCTCTGGCTCGGTGGTCAGCACCAGAACAAAGGACAGGAAGGGCCGCAGGTATCCCATCTCGGGGAGTGGAGTTTTGGGATTAAAGGCCAGCCCCGGCTGCATCCCGTGCTGAGCGATCAGGCCCAGCGTGCGCCGGGGATATTCGCAGGCCTCGTAGTGCACCGAAACCCGCTGCACCCCCATACGGGCAAGCTCCGGGATCAGCCACTCCGGGTTGACCATCATCAGATGGACATCGAACGGCAGCCGGGTGAGCGGGCGAAGCTCTTCAATCAGCCGGGTGCCCAGGTTCATCACCGGCACAAAACTGCCGTCCTCCAGGTCGAAGTGGAGCATGTCCGCGCCGGCCTCTTCCAGCCGGGATACCGTCTCCTTCAGGCAGGTCAGCGGTGCGGAGACCAGAGATGGGGACAACAGCACCATGATCACTCCAGATTCCGGCGGAAGTCCCGCACCTTATCCATGAACACCTTCACCCGGTGCCGGTCGATGTGGTTTTCGAAGCGGCCATCGTACTTGAAGGTGGTACCCACCACCGCACCATCGGCGATCGAGAGCTGTTCTTCCAGATTCTCCAGCCGCACCCCGGTATTGGCGAACACAACCGTGTCCGGCACGGCGTCCTTAACCTTCCGCAGCGTGGAGGCGGAGGTCTGCGTGCCGGCGGTCAGTCCCGAAACGCACAGCGCGTCCGGGTGGTTGTTGAACACCGTGGATCTGGCGATGGACACAATGTCCCGGTCGGCCAGGTACTTCGCTGCCTCGGGGACAATGTTGAAGAGCAGCTTCACATTCTGCGCGCCGATGCGGTGCTGGTGACGCACCGTCTCGCCCACGTTGGTGTTCCACAGGCCAAAATCGCTGGCATATACGCCGGTGAAGATCTCGCGCACAAAGCTGGCATCCACCGCCACGGCCAGATCCAGCGACGCTTTGGGGTCCCAGAGCACATTAACGCCGAAGGGCACATGGATGTCGTCCATCAGCTCGCCGATCACCCGCCCCATGGCGGCCACGGTCACCGCCTCCACCCGGGTCAGGTACGGCAGGCTGAACTCATTGGAGAACATCACCGCGTCCACGCCCCCATCCTGCAGGGCCAGCAAATCTTCGCGGGCGGCCTTCACCACCTGTTTCATTCCGCAGGCCGGGTCATACCCCGGGTCGCCCGGCAGCGCCATGAGGTGACACATGGCGATGATCGGCTTGCATGTTCCAAATAGGTCTTGTGTCCAGTACTTGTTCATGGCATCTGTCCTGTTTATCAATCCTTTCTCTATATGTAAGTCTAGGGCAGCCCGCGGCGCAGATCAAGCGAACCGTCGAAGCGGTCCGCGATCGCTTTAACCAGCTGGATGCCCGCTTCAATGTCACGCAGGTCTGAGGTCTCAATAGGTGAATGCGAGTAGCGCATGGGGATGGAGATGTGCGCCATGGCCACCCCGCGCTTGCCCAGCACAAGGGTGTAGGCATCATCGGTGACCTCGCCGATGATCACCTGGCGCTGGTAGGGCAGGCCCAGGTCTTCCAGCGTGCGCTCGATGAAACGGCGCAGTTTGGGATTGGGGATCAGCCCGGCCAGCGCCCCGCGCCCGTGGAAGTTCATCTGCAGCACCGCCGGCCCCTTGCCGAGCGCGATCTCGTAGCGCATGTTCAGGTCCGGGGTGTCACAGGCCGAGGTGATGTCCAGGCACAGGGCCGCGTCCGGCTCCAGGCGGGTGAAGACCGGCATCACCCCGCGGATGTTGAACTCCTCCTGCACCGAAGCCACCAGATAGATGGTGGCGCTGGGCCGGTGCTCGTGCAGGTGCTCGGCCAGGGCGATCAGCAGCAGCACGCCGATGCGGTTATCCAGCGTCTTACTGGTGATGCGGTGCTCGCCCACCCGCCGGAAGATGTGGTGGTAGGTCACCACGCTGCCAGTGCGAATGCCGCAGGCGTAGACCTCCTCCGCCGAGCTCATCCCCACGTCGATGTACAGCTTATCCGTGGTCGGGACGACATACTTCTGATCCGGCGGGGTCAGGTGATGGGCATGCGTGCCGATGAAGCCCAGCACAGACCCGTTCCCGTCCACCGTGTGTACGTCGACAAACGTGCCCCGCAGGGTCTTTTCCGGTATGCCGCCGATGCGGTCGAAGCGCAGGAACCCGTTCGGCTCCACTTTGGTTACCATCAACCCGACTTCGTCCACATGGGCAAAAATCAGCAGCTTCGGGGCGTTCTCCTCCGTCCCGCGGAAGGTGGCGGTCACGTTGCCCAGGTTGTCCACCTCCACCTCATCGGCCAGCGGAGTGAAGCGCTTCACCATTTCAGCGACCATGCGGTCTTCCATCCCCGAGACTGCCGGGATGCCGGTCAAGTAATCCAGTTCTTCCACAATGCTCTTCATGAGCCTTTCCTCCTCGAAAATGTCACGACTAGATACCGACATGCATGCGCCCGCCGTCGGCCACGATGATTTCCCCCACCAGGAAGCTGGACAGCTCGGAGCACAGAAACAGGATCACCCCGGCGATGTCCTCCGGATAGCCGATGCGCCGGATGGGCATCATCGGGATGTAATGCTCCAGCATCTCCTGTTCGGATTTATAGCGGGTCATGATCATGTCGCTCATGACCACGGCCGGCATCACGCCGTTAACCAGAATTCCCAGCGGGGCGTAGGTGCGCGCCAGGTAGCGGGTCAGGGCGTAGGTGCCGCCTTTGGAGGCGACGTACTGTGGAATGCCCGTACCGCCTGAATGCACGCAGGTGGAGGTCAGGTTGACAATCCTGCCGCTTCCCCGGGCGGCCATGTGCTCGCGGACGGCTTCCGAGCAGTAGTACACGCCCATCACGTGCACTTCCAGGCTCTTTTCCCAGCCGGCTACCACCCCGGCGTTGTTGACCAGAATATCCACCCGGCCGAACTTCTCCAGGGTACGGTCCACCATGCGCCGGGCGCTTTCTTCCTTAGAGATGTCCTCAGTCAGGTACCACGGCCGCGGACCCAGCTGCGCCAGCCGGTCCAGCAGCGGCTGGACAGTCTCCTCCGGGGCTAGATCGTCAATGACCACCTGCGCGCCGGCTTTGGTCAGCAGCTCGGCAGTGGCAGCGCCGATGCCCCGGGCCGCGCCGGTAATAATGGCTACTTTTCCAGACAGATCAATGCTGTAGGCCATAAGATTCTCCCTGCGAACGCGGGATCAGTGATTTTCCTCAAATGTGATGACGCACTTCAGGCTTCCCTGGCGGCTGGCGGTCTGCAGGATGGCGTCTGACAGCTGCTCGAGCGGGTAACGGTGGCTGATCAGGGCCTCGCCGTTCACAGCGCCGCAGGCCAGCAGGTCCAGCGCGGTGCGCGTGTCATTGTGATCTCCAGAGTAACTGGAGGTAATGGTCAGCTCATTGAAAAACACATACGAGGGGTACAGCGGGATGGAATCCTCAGGGTGCGGTGTGGCGAAGAACAACACCGTGCCGCCTTTGTTGGCAATCCGGATGCCCAGGTTCATCGCGCTCAGGTCCTTTGCCGCCACGATGACCCGGTCCGCCCCGGGCGAACCCAGGATCGACTGCACCCGGCGGACCTCCTCTTCCACATCCCGCGAGGGGGTCAGCACCACCTCGGCGCCGAATTCGCGGGCCTTTTGCTGGCGCCATTCCAGCACTTCATAAACGATCAACTTGCGCACGCCCCAGGCACGCAGTACCTGGATGAACATCAGGCCCATCGCCCCCGTGCCGATGAGCGCCACGCTGTCGTCCGGCCGGATATTCGCCCGCCGGATGGCATGCACCACACAGGCCAGCGGCTCGACCAGCGTGCCCACCTCGAAGGAGACGTTGTCTGGCAGGATCAGGGTGTCGCGCTCAACGTGCTCCCGCGAGGCAGTAAAGTACTCGGAAAAACCGCCCGGGTGAATGTGCGTCCGGCGGAAGGTCTCGCACATGGTGAAATTCCCCCGGCGGCAGTGTTCGCAAATCAGACAGGGGATGTGATGGTGGACCACCACCCGGTCACCGGGGCGCACCAGGTCCATCCCCGGCCCTGTCTGGACCACCACGCCCGAAGCCTCATGGCCCAGCGTCAGCGGAGCGCGCGGGGTCAGGTACCACTCCATGGTGTCCCCCACGCACACCCCCGAAGCCCGGGTCTGCACCAGGATCTCGCCCTCACCCGGTACGGGTATGGGGCGCTCCTCAATGCGCACATCCCGGTTGTTGTAGTAAACGGCTACCTTCATGATGAATCTTGTTCCCCTGACGGGCGGCCCAACTTTCAGAGCCGCCCGGAAATCGATGCGGTGTATATCCGCCCCCCTTGAGTTACAGCGGGTGATCCCCGGGTGAGCGGGCTGCCAGTGCAGCCCGGCAGCCCGCTCCATTTATATCAGAAGACTAGTCGCCCGAGACAGCAGGCTGCTTGCCGGCGCCAAAGAGTCCCGCCTTCCAGGCAGCCAGCGCGCCCGTGGCCAAGATGAGGATGATCATGATGACCAGCGACACCGCGTTCGAGCCAATCTGGCCGACCTGGTAGGTCACCCAGGTGACCCAGTTGCCCGCCGACAGAGCGGTGATGTCCACCGCGCCCTCGGGCAGGGCGTAGCCGATGCTGGTGGCCATCTGAGTCAGCGCGGAGCCGAAGGAGGTGCACACATACATGACCACCGTCATGATCACCGCGCCGGAAACGATCGAGCGGAACAGGTTACCGTTGGACAGGAACGGCACCATGGCCACAAAGTAGAACAGCGCGGCCAGGTCGCCAAACGGCAGCACCCGGTTGCCCGGCAGGATCAGCGACAGGCCCAGGACGATGGGGATCAGAACGATGGCGGCCGCCACAGTCACCGGATGGCCGATCAGCACCGCCGAGTCGAGACCGATGTAGAATTCACGTCCGGCGAAGCGTTTGGCCATGAACTCGCGGGCCGAAACGGCGATGGGGCTCAGGGCTTCCATGAAGAAACCGATCACTTTCGGGATCAGGATCATCGCGGTGCCGACGGTAACGCCCAGAGTCAGCAGGCGGACCGGCTCGCGCCACAGACCGCCGAAGATGCCCACGGCCACACCCAGGATCACGCCCAGGATCAGGGGATCGCCGAAAATGCCCCACTTCTCGCGGATGGAGCCTTCATCCCAGTGGATGTCCTTCACATACGGAATGCGGTCCAGAACCCAGTTGACGGCCAGAATGATCGGCACTGAGGTGACCGCCCACCCGTGCGGGATGGAGATGCCCGGCAGGTTATAGAACTCCTGCACGCGCTTGGCGGTGAGGTCGGCGATGAACAGCTCGTAGACCGTGTGGACCACTGCCGCCAGCAGGCCCAGCAGCAGGTTCCCGGAGATCAGGTACACCACCGAGGCGGTGAAGGCCTGGTTCCAGAAGTTCCAGATGTCCACGTTCAGGGTCTTGGTCAGGCGGGTGGCCAGCATGATAATGTTGGTGCCCAGGCAGGCCAGGATGACCAGCGAGCCGGCGGTCGTGCCCCAGGCGATGGCCGCGCCGACGCCCCAGCCCACATCCATGATGGTCAGGTTGGCCCCGGTGGCTTCCACCATGTTGTTGACCACCGGCACCATGTTGTCGATCAGCAGGCCAATGACCAGATTCAGGGCGATGAAACCGGCGCCCAGCGTCAGGCCGGCGCGCAGCGCCCGGCTGAACTTCTGGCCAAAGACCAGACCAAGAATGGTGATGATGATGGGCAGCAGCAGCGGCACACCCAGGCCCATCAGGAAATCAGAAATCGTCTTGATGATATCAGCGAAACCCATGATATTTCTCCTTCTTTCCCAACAGCCACGACGAATGATTATTGAACAAAAAGGTCACGTTACTGAGCCAGGGGATGTTTTTCGTCGTCTAGGAACACCTCCTTTCTCAATCATTCTCGGCCCGTTTGGGCTCGACGGTGATTGTCCGGACGTCCAGCGAGTGAAGCAGGTTGAGCATGTCAGGGGAAATACCGGTGTCGGTGATGGCCAGCGACACGTCGGATAGATCACAGACTTTGAAGAAACCCGTTCGCTCGTATTTGCTCCCGTCCGCGAGGAGAATTACCTGGCGGGCAGCCCGTATCATGGCCTGCTTGATGGCCACCTCGTCTATGTTGACGTTGGAAATGGTTCCATCCGGGTGGATGGCATCCGCGCCGAGAAAGGTCTTGTCCACCCGCAGGTTTTCGATGAAGGCCGCCGCCTGCCAGCCCTGCAGAGAATAAACATACGGGCGTGCTATGCCGCCCGTACAGATGAGCGTGATATTGGGATTGGCCGCCAGTTTCACCGCAATTTGCAGATCCGGGGTCACCACGGTGATGCGGCGGTGAGTCAGCAGCCGCAGCGCCAGAGCGTAGGTGGTTGACCCGGCGTCCAGCAGGAGCGTGTCCCCCTCCTCCACCAGCCGCTCGGCCGCCTCGGCTATGGCCTCCTTCTCTTCAATCGCCTGAACCCGCTTGACATCATACGGCAGCTCCAGGGTGACCTGCTGCGAGGCGCGAATGGCCCCGCCGCGCTTGCGGATGAGCAGCCCTTCCTTCTCCAGCGCGAACAGATCGCGCCGGATGGTCGCCTGAGAGCTGTTCAACCGCCGGGCGATTTCGGCCACCTGGAGATAGCCGTTATTGTTTAGCTCCTGAAGCAGGAACGCACGACGCTCTTCAGCCAGCATATTTCAACCTGTATGACAAATTGGAACTTAAGTGAGCAGAAAGATGATCAGAATGAAGCAACTTCGATCATCATTTTCATTATAGCGAGCAGAAAATTGCGAGTCAATAATCAAATTTCTCTTTTTTTCACCACCAGAGGAGAGATGGCAAGAAAATTGATTCAATTTGAACAGCAGCCACCCCCTGGAGAAGGAAAAAAAGTATGACCGCCCGGGCTTTAAAAGCAAACGGCCGCCCGTCGGGCGGTCGCGCTCACGTTCGGACCCGGCCGGTAAGCCGGACTATTTGGCTTTTCCTTTACCCTCGCGCGCGGGTACGGGATTCACCAGCTTCAGCGCCTCCTCGGTCAGATCCTCCACCGAAAGCAGGTTCTGCACCGCCTCCACGCTCAACCGCTGCGGCAGCAGGTCCGTCTGGCGGGCGACGAAGGGGTAGCGCACCTGCCCCACCACCTGCTCCCAGGGCACTTCCAGGGCGGCTTTCTTTACAGAGGCCAGCTCCGGGCGCTCGCGCAGCTTTTCCGCCAGCGCCAGGATCAGCGCGCGGCGAATATTCTTCAAATTGGACCAGGAAAGCACGATCAATGCGCCGTACAGGACAACCAGCAGGTTGATCCAGAGGCTGTTGGTTTCATAAAAAACCAGCAGGCTGCGGCCAAACTCACCCAGCATCTGATCCAGAAAAGCACGCACCATGGAAGATTTCCTTTACCCCTGCCCGTTCGATGGGGCGTGGGCCGCAATCGCTCATTGCGGCCCACGCAATTTCAATCCGGTGTACCCACAGCGCTAATCCGCCATAGCGGGGCGCTCAACCTCCAGCTCCTCCCGGCTCGGGCCGCCAGCGCTGGCTTCCCAGGCGCGGGGATTGCGCAGGTAGAAGAACCAGGCCGCCACCAGCGCAGCGATGATGATCAGCAGGCCGATCCAGCCCAGCGACTGGGTCAGCAGCAGGAAGGCCAGCGGCAGCCAGATGAAACCGTCGGCGATGGAGACGATGTAGGTCGCCGCCGCGGCGCTCTCCGGAATGGCAAACCCGGCAGCGGTGGCCACCTGGGTCATGAACGGGGCGATGGTGTTTCCCACGAAGAAGCCAATCGCCAGCACCACGGTGCCGATGGTGATGATGCGGGCGATGTTCCCGCGGCAGATGGGGCCGAGGATCGCCAGCACGAAGGGGATCACCGTCAGGTCGGCGAACAGCAGGATGCGGTTGCCGGGCAGGATCACCGAGAGCAGGATGGCGATCGGCACCAGCACCAGGGCGGAGGAGATCACCGCCGGATGGCCGATCAGGATGGCGCTGTCCAGGCCGATGTAGACCTCACGCCCGGAGGCGCGCCGCTGCATGAAGTCGCGGGCCGATTCCGAAATCGGGATCAGGCCTTCCATCAGGATGGACACCATGCGGGGCAGCAGTACCATGACCGCCGCCAGGTTAATGCCCAGGCCCAGCGTGCCCACAGCGAAGTCCTGGAAGCTGCTGGTGCCAGACAGCGCCGCCGGCAGGTAGCCGATCACGCCCAGCACCAGACCGATGATCAGACCCATCACCATCGGATCGCCGAAGGTGGGGCCGAAGCGTTTCTGAATGTTGTCCGGGTCCAGATCCCAGTCCTTGACGCCCGGGATGCGGTCCAGCAGCCAGTTCAGCGGGATGGCCAGCGGAGCGGCGGGCGAAGAAGTGCCGTGCGGGATGGACACACCCGGCAGGTTGTAGAACTTCTGC